>JACRKC010000137.1 GCA_016235555.1 Verrucomicrobiota bacterium | reverse complement strand
GGGGGGTTGGGGCGACCCCGCCCTGCAAATGACCTCGTTTCAACCGGCTGCTTCCGACGGGCGTCTGGGATCAGAGTGTGTCGAACGAGAGCCGGCCCGGCGCAGCGCTCACGCGTTCCGCTGTGTCGTTTCATCTCGGCGGGACGTTTTCGACGCCCGCTTGAACGGTCGGGCTGCGGGCCGCGGGGCCGCCGGGTAGCGCCCGGCCTTATCCGGCGGATCATGCCGCATGTTAATCACCGGCGGTGCCTGCGCCCGGTTGACCGCGGGGCGGACGCCGGCAAGCTCGGGAGCGCGTCACCCCGCGGATCCGGCCCCACGTTCGTCTTTCGCGCGGGTTGGCGCACCGTTCGCGGCCTGGCGCTTGCCCTTGGCTGACGATCGGACCCCACTCCAACCAACGATCATGCCCCCCCGTCACCAGCGCACCGTCGCTCTCGTCCTCCTTGTGGTGGTCTGGACGGGGAGTTTCGCGGGACTGGCGATCTGGGACCGGCGCGAGCTGGCCGAGATCATGCAGCGGGCCGGTTTGGGCGGGGAGTCCATGGACGAGCACCTGGCGTCGGAGCTGCTGGCGGAGGTGCTGCTCTGGGCCACCGGGGTCGCCGGGCTGGCCGCCACGTTCTATTGGCTCCGGCGACTGGATACGGCGCGCGAGCGGGCGTTCGACGCGCTGCGCCGGAGCGAGTCCGATCTGTCGTCCGTGGTGGAGGCGATCGACGATGTCGTGTTTTGCGTCGATGCGGGCGGGCGGTTCCGGGCGGTCGCGGGCGCCCGCAACCTGGGGCGGCTCGTGGCCGATCCGCGCCTGGCCGAGGGCCGCGCCCTTGCCGAGGTGCTGCCCGCCGGGGCGGCGGAGGCGCTGCAGACCGCGGTGGCGGCGATCGCGGCGGGCGGGGAGGCGCAGAGCATCGACTTCGTCACCGAGCGGGGCGCCGGGGCGGTGCATTGGAACGGACGGGTCTCGCGCCGGGGCGGGCGCGAGGCGGGACCGGCGGGAGTGCTCGTCGTCGCGCGCGATGTCACGCATCGCAGCCGCGCCGAGGCCGCCCTGCGGGACCGGGAGGAGCTGTGGCGGCTGGTCTACGAACGCTCCGGCGAGGGCATCATCCTGACGGAGCCGGACGGCGGATGCGTCGCGGCCAACCAGGCGGCGTGCGACATCCTCGGCCTGCCGGAGAGCGAATTTCTCGCGCTCGGGCCCGACCCGCAGTCGAGCCCGGAGCGCACGCAGCTGGTCGCGCTGCTGGGCGAGGGCGCCCGCGCGAGACTGGCGCGGGGCGGATTCACCTTCCGGCGGAGCGACGGCCGCCGTGCGGACCTCGAGGGCTCGGTGTCGCTGTTTCGCCTGAGCGATGGCGCGGTGCGCAGCGTCATCATCATCCGGGACATCACGGCGCGGAAGGCGGCGGAGGTCGCGGCGGCGGAAAACGCCCTGCGGTGGCAGGGCGCCCTCGAGGCCGCGGGCGACGGTCTGTGGGACTGGGATCTCGAGACCGACCACACGTTTTACTCTCCGACCGCCGTCGGCCTCTTCGGCTTCACGACCGCCGAGATCGCGCCCCACATCGACGAGTGGCGGTCCCGCGTCCATCCCGACGATCTGCCGGCGGTGCAGGCGGTCCTGGAGGAGCATCTGTCCGGGCACTCGCCGTTCTACGAGAGCGAGCACCGTTTGCGGTGCCGCGATGGCGCCTACAAGTGGGTGCGGTCACGCGGCCGGGTGCTGCTGCGCGATGCGGAGGGCAAGCCGCGGCGCCTGATCGGCACCGTGCAGGATGTGACGGCCGCGCGCGTGGCGCAGCGGCAGTTGCGCGAGAGCGAGGAGCGTTACCGGATGCTGTTCGCCAACGCCGCCGATCCGGTCGTCGTGTTCCCGATCGAGCCGGAAGGGCACCCCGGTCTGTTCGCCGAAGTCAACGATGCGGCGTGCCGGCTGGTCGGGCACCCGCGCGAGGAACTGCTCGCCAAGTCGGTGCTCGACCTGGAAACCCCGGAGTCGCTCGCGGAAATCACCTCGCGGATCGCCGCGATGCACGAGACGGGCTACGCCTTGTTCGAGGCGGAGATTTTCACCAAATCCGGCGCGCGCCTGGCGGTGGAGACCCACGCGACCCTGTTTCAGCGGGCCGGCCGTTTCTGGGTGTTTTCGTCGATGCGCGACCTCTCGGCGCGGCGCCGGGTGGAGGCGGAGGTGGCGCGGCTCGCCCGCGAACGGGCCGTGCTCCTGGAGACGCTGCCCGTGGGCGCATGTCTGGTGCGGGATCGCAGGATCCAGTGGGCCAACGCCACGATCGAGCGCGGGCTCGGCTATGCGCCGGGCACGATGGTCGGGCTCGACGCCACTGCGCTCCACGCGTCGCGCGATTGCTTCGAGCGCATCGGCCGGGAGGGCTATCCCCTCATCGCGCAGGGCGGCACGTTTGAGATCGAGGCCGAGTTTACCCGGCGCGACGGCTCGACGGTGTGGGGGCGCATGACCGGACGCGCGCTGAATCCCGCCGTTCCCGCCGACGGCGTTCTCTGGGCCATCGCCGACATCTCGGAGCAACGCGCGGCCGATCTGGCCGTGCGCCGGAGCGAAGCGCGGCTGTCCTCCACGCTCGCCGCCATCTCGGATTTGATCCTCGTGCTCGACCGGGAGGGGCGTTTCGCGGAGTGCCACTGCCCGGCGGGTTTCCCGCTCCTGGTGCCACCCGAGGCTTTCCTCGGCCGGCACTTCGCCGAGGTCCTGCCGCCGCCGGTGGCGGCGCAATTGAAGGAGTCCCTCGACGCGCTCGCGGCCTCCGGTCAGGCGCATTCGTTCGACTACGAACTGGCGGTGGACGGGAAGCCGTTCTGGTGGACGGCCGCGGTCTCCCGGCGGTTCGGGGCCGACCGGGAGGTGAACGGTGCCGTGCTCGTCGTCCGCGACATCTCGGCGCGAAAACGGGCCGAGGCGGCCCGGCGGGAGAGCGAGGAGAACCTCCACCGGACCTTCCAGTTTTCGCCCGCCGTGATCGTGGTCACGGAATTGGAGTCGGGCCGGATCATCGAGGCCAACGAGCAGGCCGTGGCGGTGACCGGCTACTCCCGGGAAGAGGCCTTGGGGCGCACCGTGGTCGAACTCGGTTGGATGACGGCGGAGATGCGGGCCGGGATCGTGGCCCGGATCACGGCCGACGGCGAATTGCGCGATTTCGAGCTGACCGGCCGCAGCCGCCGGGGCGAGGCGGTGCATTGCGTGCTCAACTGCCAGGTGGTGACCCTCGGGGGTCAGCGCCGCGTGATTTCCAGCCTGCTCGACATCACCGCGCGCAAGCGCGCCGAGCTGGCCCTCGCGCGCACGCAGCGCGAACTCAAGCTCTTCTTCGACCAGTCGCTCACCGGCATCTTCTTCGCGACGTTCGCGGAGCCGGTGCCGTGGGACGACGGCACGGACAAGGAGGCCGCGCTCGACGCGGCGCTGGCGCGGCCCATGCGCGTCCAGGCCAACGCGGCCCTCGCCCGGCAATACGGGGGGACGGTGGACGACTTCACGACCGCGATGCCCGGCCGGACGATGGAGGGCGAGCGCGATGGTTTGCGGGCGTTGTGGCGGCGCCTCTTCGACGCGGGCCGCCTGCACGAGGAAACGGCCGAGCACCGGCTCGACGGCACGCCGATCCTCGTCGAGGGCGACTACACCTGCATCACCGATGCGGCCGGCCGGATCTCCGGCTATTTCTGCGCCCAGCGCGACATCACGGTGCTGCGGCGGCGGCAGCGCGACCTGGAGGAAGCCGAGGCGCGGTTGCGCAGCGTCAGCGACAATCTCCCGGACTGCATGGTCTACCAGCTCGACACCGGGTGGCACGGCGAGCGGCGGCGGTTCGTGCATTTCAGCGCTGGCATCGAACGCTTGCACGGTGTGACGGCTGAGGCGGCGATGCGCGATCCGGAGATCCTCTATGCGCAGATCCTGCCCGAGGACCGCCGCAAGCTGGCCGAGATCGAAGAGCGGGTGGTGGCGACGCAATCGTTGTTTCGCGCCGAAGTCCGCTACCGGCATCCGTCCGGCGAGATTCGCTGGCTTTACATCGCCTCGGCCCCCCGGCGGATGGCCGACGGGCGCACGATCTGGGATGGCGTGGAGTTCGACATCACCAACGCCCGGCGCACGCAGGAGGCGCTGGCCGCGAGCGAGGCGAACTACCGGTTGATCGC
The DNA here is from genome assembly GCA_016235555.1 of Verrucomicrobiota bacterium. Taxonomy (GTDB): domain Bacteria; phylum Verrucomicrobiota; class Verrucomicrobiia; order Opitutales; family Opitutaceae; genus JACRKC01. The sequence continues at coordinate 10,146 of JACRKC010000137.1, read as the reverse complement.
GGACCACGTCAGCGACGTCATCTGGGTGATCGATCCGATCGCGGAGCGTTTCACCTTCGTGAGCCCGTCCTGCGAGCGGCTGCACGGTTTCACGCCGGCGGAGTTGTGCGCGATGCCGGCGCCGGATTCGCTCACGCCGGCCTCGAGCCGCGCGATGGCGGAACGCATCCGGGAGCGCCTGGGCCGCATCCTCGCCGACCCGGCGGCGCCACGGACGTTCGTGGACGACATGGAGCTGCGGCGGAAGGACGGCACGACGCGGTGGGTCGAATCGACGACGACCTATCACGTCGACGCGACGGGGCGCCCCTCGATCCTGGGCGTGAGCCGCGACATCACGGAGCGGCGGAATGCCGCCGAGGCGCTGACGGAGAGCCGGCGGACGTATCTCGGCGTGTTCAACTCCGTCACGGAGGCGATCTACGTGCAGGACGAGTCGGGCGTGTTCCTCGATGTCAACGAGGGCGCCGCGCGGATGTATGGCTGGACGCGCGCGGAGCTGACCGGCCGGACGCCGGCGGATGTCGCCGCGCCGGATCGCAACGATCTGCCGGCGGTGGTGGCGATGAGCGCGCGGGTGTTCGCGACGGGCCAGCCGGAGAGCTTCGAGTTCTGGGGCCGGCGGAGGAACGGCGACGTGTTTCCCAAGGCCTGCGTGATGAGCCGCGGCAAGTTCTTCGGCCGCGACGTGCTCATCACCACGGCGCGCGACATCACCGGCCAGAAGCACGCCGAGGCCCGCGAGCGCCAGGATCGCGAGCGGCTGCGCGACTCGGAACAGCGGTTCCGCACCGTCTTCGACAGCGCCCCCATCGGCATCATCGAGGAGGATTTTTCCGCGGTGAAGCTGCGCCTGGACGAATTGCGCCGGGCCGGTGTCACCGATCTCCGGGCGCATCTCCGCGGCCACCCCGCGGAGGTGCGCGGGCTTGTGGACCGGGTGCGCGTGCTGCTGCGCAACCAGCGCAGCCTCGCGATCATGGCGGACGAATCCGCCGCCGCCGCGGCGCCGGGCATCTCCGTGCATCTGGCCGACGATGCCTGGCCGGTCATGTGCGAGGAGTTTTGCGCCCTGGCGGAGGGCCGGACCACCTTCTCCGCCCGGGTTCCGGCGCGGGACGGGCAGGGGCGCCGCCGGCTGGTCGATCTGACGCTCGCCGTGCAGCCCGGCCACGAGGCGGAACTCGACCGGGTGATCGTGGCGTTCGCCGACATCACCGAGCAGCAACGGACGGAGGACGAGCGACGCCGCCTGATCCGCGCCGTCGAGCAGAGCCCGGTGGGCATCATGATCACCGATACCGCGGGCGTGGTCGAGTATGTGAACCCCCAGTTCACCCGGGCGACCGGCTACGCGCTGGCCGAGATCGTCGGGCAGCGTCCGCGCGTGCTGAAATCCGGCGTGCATCCCGACGCCTTCTATCGCGAGATGTGGCAGACGATCCTCGCCGGCCGGGAATGGCAGGGGGAGATCTGCAACCGCTGCAAGGACGGCGCGCTGGTCTGGGAGAACATGTCCGTGTCGCCGGTGTGCGACGAGGCCGGCCGGCCGACGCACTATCTCGCCATCAAGGAGGACATCACCGAGCGCCGGGCCGTGCGCGAACAGATCCGGCAGCAGGCGGCGCTGCTCGACGTGACCCAGGACGCGATCTTCATGCTCCGCCTCGATCTCACGGTCACGTTCCTCAACCGCAGCGCGCAACAACTCTACGGGGTGGCGGCCGGGCAGGCGATCGGGCGCAAATACGACGAGGTCGTCTACCGCAAGCCGCCGCCGGATGGCGCGGAAAAGTGGAAAAAACTGCACGAGGCGGGCCAGATGTTCGTCGAGCGCCGCCACCACGGGCTCGACGGCGCGGAAATCGTCGTGCAGGTGCGCGCGACACTCGTGCGCGACGCCGCCGGGGCGCCGACCGGCGTGCTCGTCGTGGTGACGGACATTTCGGAGGCGAAGCGTCTCGAGGCGCAGTTCCTGCGCGCGCAGCGCATGGAGAGCCTGGGCGCGCTCGCCGGTGGCGTCGCGCACGACCTCAACAACGTGCTGACGCCGATTCTCATCGGCACGGGCCTGCTCAAGCCGCTCGCGCGGGAGCCCCACGAGCGCGAGATGATCGAGCTCATCGTCGAGAGCGCGCGGCGCGGGGCCGACATCGTCCAGCAGTTGTTGCTCTTCGGCCGGGGCAGCGGCACCCCGCGGGCCATCGTCGATCCCGGCGCCGTGGCCCGCGGCATCGTGCGCATGGTGCAGGAGACGTTTCCCAAGAACCTCACGCTGCACACGTCCATCCCGCGGCATCTCTGGCCGGTGGAGGCGGACCGGACGCAGTTGCACCAGGTGTTGCTCAATCTCTGCGTCAACTCCCGGGATGCGATGCCGGACGGCGGCGAATTGACGGTGGCGGCGCTCAACACCCAGGTGGACGAGGCTTTCGCGGCCGCCCACCTCGATGCGAAGCCGGGGCCGCATGTCGCCCTGGCGGTGGCCGACACCGGGTCGGGCATCGCCGCGGACATCGTCGAAAAGATTTTCGATCCGTTCTTCACCACGAAGCCCCTGGGGAAGGGGACGGGGCTGGGCCTCTCCACGGTGCTGGGCATCACGCGGTCGCATGGCGGCTTCATCCACCTGGAGACGGAGGCGGGGCGCGGCTCGCGGTTCACCGTGTTCCTGCCGGCGAAACAATCGGCGGTGGTGGACGAGGCCGGCGCCACCCAGGCGGAGCAGATCTCCGGCCGGGGCGAACTCATCCTGCTGGTCGACGATGAAACGGCCATCCGGGTCGTCGCCGAAAAAGCGTTCCTCAAGGCCAACTACCGCGTCGTGGTCGCGGGCAATGGCGCGGAGGCGCTCGCGGCCTTTTCCCGCGCGGCGGGGGAGGTGCGCGTGGTGGTTTCCGACATGATGATGCCCGTGATGGACGGCCCGCAGCTGGTGCATGCGTTGCGGCAGCTCGATCCGGACATCCCGGTGCTGGCGATCAGCGGCCTGCGCGATGCGCGGGCGGAGTTGCAGAAGCGCCATGGCCGGAGGCTGCGTTTCCTGCAAAAACCTTTCCTGCTCGATGATGCGTTGCGCGTGGTGAGGGAATTGATTGATGAGTCGGCCCGGGCCAGATAGGGTGCCACTTTTCCAATTTCGAACCATGCCCCGTTTGTTCATCGTCGACGACCATCAAATCATGCTGGACGGCCTGCGGCTGCTCCTGTCGCAGGAACCGGAGCTCGAAATCGTGGGGGTGGCGCTCAACACCTCGACCGCGTGGGAGATGATCGAGATGGTGCGGCCCGACGTGGTGTTGATGGACCTCGACGTGCCGGGCGAGGGTGGCGTGGCCCTTACGAGCCGTGTCGTCGCGGCGCTGCCCGCGACCAAGGTCGTCGTCCTCACCGGTCAGATGGAGGCGCCGGCGGTCAACGCCGCGCTCGAGGCCGGCGCGCGTGGCTACGTGCTGAAGATCGACGCCGCCGCGGAACTGCAGCTCGCGATCCGCGCCGTGCTGGGAGGGGAGATTTATCTTTCGCCCCGCGTGGCGACGCTCGTGGCCGAGGAGGTGCGCCGGCGGTTCGAAGTCGCGGACGGATCCAACGCGCTGTCGGCGCGCGAGCTGGAGATCGTCCGCCGCGTGGCGGAGGGCCAGTCCACGAAGGAAATCGCGTTTGAGCTGAAGGTGAGCACCAAGACCGTCGAAACGCACCGGACGAATGCGATGGAAAAGGTCGGCGAGAAAAGCGTCGCCGGCCTGACCAAGTTCGCGGTGCGCGAGGGGCTGACCAAGCTGTAACGGCGCCAGGCGGGACGCAGGGGTTTTACCCCAGATGCGGTCAGGAAAAGCGAAGAAATTGCTGAGGGTTGCGACCTAAAGCGGTCCGGGCGCGGGACCGATTTGCCATCCATGCGCAAGACCGCTCTCCTCCGCCCGTCGGCGGCTCCCGTGTTCGCGTCTCCCCTGCTTGCGTCCGGCGAACTGACGTTGGAGGCCACCGTGCAGGCGCTCGCCGCGTGCGGCGATGCGGCCCCGGGCCCGATCGGAATCTTTCCCTGAATCCGCCCCCCCCGTAACCACCAACACAAGGTCCACCATGCTCAAGAATATGACTCTCGGTGCCAAGCTCATCGGCGCGTTTGGTCTCGTCGTCGTCCTCACGCTGACCCTCGGCGCTCTGGCCGTGTTCAACATGCTCAAGGTCAAGCAAACCGCCAACAACCTCGTGCAGCAAAACGTGCCCGAGGTGGGCGTCGCCAACGAAGTCGAACGCAATTCCCTCGAGGTGATGTATGAAGCCCGCGGCTATGCGTTCACGGAGGAGAAACCGTTCATCGAGGGGGCCCGCAAGAATCTGGTCGAGTTGAAGGCCGCGCTCAAGACCGCCGCCGACCACGCGGAAAAATACCACCTGCCCGAACTGCGCGCCAATGCGAAGCTCGCGACCGACAAGGTCGGGATCTATGAGGGACACCTCAACGAGACCGTCCGCGTCACGGAACACCTGGAGAAGTTGAAAAAGGACCGCTGGATCGAGGCGGAGAACTACATGAAGGCGGCCTACAGTTTCCTCGCCAGCCAGCAGAAGAAGCTCGACGCGGACCTCACGGCGCTCGCCGCGGACAAACTGACGCCGGACAAGGTCCGGGAGCGGGTCAAGAAGACCGACCTGGCCAATGACGTGCTCGATCTCGGCAACGCGATCCGCGTCGGGGTCTGGAAGTCCACCGCCGAACGCGATCCCGCCGCCTACAAGGAGACGGCCAAAAAGTTTGTCGAGGTGAACGCCAAGCTCGCCGAGCTCAAAAAGATCACCGTCCAGGAGGAGGATTTGAAGGACATCGCCGCCTGCCAGGCAGCCAGCGTCAAATACCTCGCCAGCATGGAGGAGTTTCTCACCAATTGGCTGGCCCGCGAGGAACTGGGCCGGAAGCGCAACGCCGTGGCCAACGAAGTGCTGGCCGCCGCGCGCGACACGGCCAACGGCGGCATGAAGAGCACGACCGGCGCCGCCACCGATGCCGCGGCCGCCCTCGGCACTTCCTCGAACATCGTCATCGCCGGCTGCGTCGTGTGCGTCATCCTCGCGCTGGCGCTGGGCGTCATCATCAGCGGCTCCATCACGCGGGCGATCACCCGGATCGCCGAGACGCTGTCGGCCGGCGCGGATCAGACCGCCGCGGCCGCGGGCCAGGTTTCTTCGGCCAGCCAGACCCTCGCGGCGGGTGCGAGCCAGCAGGCCGCGTCGCTCGAGGAGACCAGCTCGTCGCTCGAGGAGATGTCGAGCATGACGAAGCGCAACGCCGACAACGCGCAAAAGGCCAACGACCTCGCGCGCCAGGCCAACCAGACCGCGGCCGCCGGCGCGGGCGACATGCAGTCGATGTCCGCCGCGATGGGCGAGATCAAGGCCGCCAGCGACGACATCGCGAAGATCATCAAGACCATCGACGAGATCGCCTTCCAGACGAACATCCTCGCGCTCAACGCCGCCGTCGAGGCCGCCCGCGCGGGCGAGGCCGGCATGGGCTTCGCCGTCGTCGCCGAGGAAGTGCGCAACCTCGCGCAACGCAGCGCCGTCGCCGCCAAGGAGACCGCCACCAAGATCGAAACCTCCATCAACAAGACCGCCCTCGGCGTGCAGTTGACCGAGAAGGTTTCCCAGACCTTGCAGGCGATCGTCACCCAGGCCGGCAAGGTCGACCAGCTCGCCGCCGAAGTCGCCACTGCCTCCAAGGAACAACTCCAGGGCATCACCCAGTTGAATACCGCCGTCGCGGAGATCGACAAGGTCACGCAATCCAACGCCGCCAACGCGGAGGAAAGCGCGAGCGCCGCCGAGGAAATGAGCGCCCAGACCGTCGTGTTGAAGGACACCGTGGCCGAGTTGCTGGCCATGGTAAGGGGCGCCGCCGACAAGGTGGCACCCGCGGCGCCGGCGGAATCCATCCTGCCCCGGCACAAGATCGCCACGGCGGCGAGCCACCGGGAGACTTTCGCGCCCGCCGGAACCAACGGCAAACCGGCCGCCACCGATCATAGCGCCTGGTTCAAGCATAGCCGGAGCAAAGGGGCCGCGGCGCCGGCGGCGGACAGTTTTGCGGACGTGACGCACTGATCGTTTTTGCGACAGGTCAGAGAGACAGACCCCGGGGCGGCTCCAGGATACGGGAGCCGCCCCGGCTTTTTGGCCGGGAGCAGGGTGTCGTTGGTCCCATCGCGCGGAGTGGATGGTGTCGTCATGGGGGGAAGGCCCCGGCGCGCCTAAGGAATTCGGAAGTGAAAATCCGGTGATTCGGGCCGGGTGGTGTCGCTAAGGAGGCTGCGCTCCCAGCTGCCCAGCCGGACACGTCCGTGCAGATTCAACCTGAATCGCTCAGCTAGAAGGACTCCATGAAATCGATTAAACTCGGCACCAAGATCGGCGCAGGTTTCGCCCTGCTGGTTTCGATCGCAATCATCCTCGGCGCGCTCGCCGTCTGGACCATGAACCGGATCAGACATGACGCGACGGCGCTGGAACGGGAAAACGTCCCGGAGGTGACCGTCGCCAACAATGTCGAACGCTCCGCGCTGCTCGCGATGTATGAAATCCGGGCGTTCGGGCTGATCGAAGACCTGACGGCCCTGAAAAACGGCCGGCAGCATTTGAACGACGTCACGAAATACCTCGCCGAGGCGAAGAAACTCGGCGCCTCGACGCCCGACCTCGCCGCCTTGTTGAAGGCCGCCGAGCGGGCCGAGGTGAAGGTGCTGGAATACGAACGCCTCGTCCAGGAGACGGAGGTCAACGATGCGACGATGGACAAGATCCGCGTGCAACTGGACCAGTCGGCGCAGACTTTTTTGAAGGAGTCCTACGCCTTTCTCGAAAGCCAGGCCGGCAAGCTGAAGGAAGAACTGAAGGCCGGACTGGCCGCTGACAAGGTGGCGGAGCGTTTCCGGAAGACGGAACTCATCAATGATGTGATCGACGCCGGCAATGCGTGCCGCCTCGCGGCGTGGCGGGCCCAGGCGGAGCGCAACCCGCAGCTGGCGCAGAAAGCCGACGAGCAATTCGGCGTCATCAAGACGAAGGTGGACGAGATTCGTCCGACGGTGCGGCAGGACGTGAACAAGCAGCAACTCGCCCTCGTGCAGACGAGCGCGGATTCCTACCAGAAGGCCCTCGGGGAACTCGTGGCCGCGTGGAAGCAACGCGAAGCCCTCGGGTCCCGTCGCGCCGAGGTGGCGAACGCCGTGCTCGCCGAGTCGCGCAACACCTCGGCGCAGGGCCTCGGCGATACCGCCAAGGTCGCCCACGCCGCCACGGTCGCCCTCGGCCAGGCCAGCCTCACGCTCATCATCGGCCTCGCGACCGCGACCGTGCTGGGCATCGTCGTCGGATTTTTCCTCACCCGTTCCATCACGGGGCCGATTCGCGAAGTCGCGGGCACGCTGTCCGCCGGTGCGCAGCAAACGGCGGCCGCGGCCGGCCAGGTTTCTTCGGCCAGCCAGACCCTCGCCTCCGGGGCGAGCCAGCAGGCCGCTTCGCTGGAGGAAACCAGCTCCTCGCTCGAAGAGATGGCGAGCATGACCAAGCGCAACGCCGACAACGCGCACCAGGCCAACTCGCTCGCCCGCGAAGCGCGCAACGCCGCCGAGTCCGGCGTGCACGACATGGAGGCGATGAACACCGCCATGCAGGACATCAAGGCCTCGAGCGACGGCATTGCGAAAATCATCAAGACCATCGACGAGATCGCGTTCCAGACGAACATCCTCGCGCTCAACGCCGCGGTCGAGGCCGCGCGCGCCGGCGAGGCCGGCATGGGCTTCGCCGTCGTCGCCGACGAAGTGCGCAACCTCGCCCAGCGCAGCGCCGTCGCCGCCAAGGAGACCGCGGACAAGATCCAGAACGCGATCGACAAGACCGCGCACGGCGTGGACCTCAGCGCCCGGGTCGGGCACACGTTGCAGGAAATCGTGGTGAAAGCGCGTCGGGTCGACGAACTCGTCGCGGAAGTGGCCAACGCGTCGAAGGAGCAGACCTCCGGCATCGATCAGCTCAACTCCGCTGTCGGTCAGATCGACCAGGTCACGCAATCCAACGCCGCCTCCGCCGAGGAAAGCGCCAGCGCGGCCGAGGAACTCAACGCGCAGACCGAATGCCTCAAAGAGGCGGTCGCGAGCCTGCTCGCGATGGTCAATGGCGCGCACGACACGGTGCCAGCGGCCGCGGGTGTGACGGCGAACCGATCGCCAGCGCTCCCGGTGGAAAAACGGGTGCCCGCCGAGACCAAGTCCCATGGCCGGCCCACGCGCGACGTGGCGCACGTCTTCCAGGTTCCGGCCGTCGCCGCCCCGCCGGCTGCGCGCGGCCAGCAGAAGCTGACGACCTCCGAACCCGCGGCGAGCAACGGCGATCACGCCGACTTCTTCAAAAGCACCTGAGCCGCTCAGGCCCACCGGCACCGCCCTCCCGCACCATGCTTGCGCACCACGAAGATCGTGACGCCACTGTGTCCGGCGTAGCGGAAGCCGTGAGGCTTTCGCCGGCCGTGGCGAAACGCTCACGCGTTCCGCTACGGGACGGCGTCGAGCGGCAAGCTCGACGTCTTTCCACGCGCGCCGGATGGCTCGTGGCGGCGTTGCTCTTCGCGGCTGGCCACGCCGCGTCGGCGCCAGACGCGGCGCCAGCGGCGACGGCCCCGGGGGCGGTCGCCGCGTTGGAGGCGCGTCTGGCCGTGATGGAGCGGGCCCTCGCCGCCTTGAGTGCGGAGAACCAGGTTCTGCGTGAGCAGGTCACGCGCGACGGCGCCGCGCTGGAGCGGCTCACGGCGCGGCTGGCTTCGCCGACGGGGGCGGATGGGCGGGCGGCGCCGGTCGTGACGTTCGCCGGCAAGGAAAACCGCTTCGCCGTGGGTGGCGTGGCCCAGGTGTTTGGCGAGACCGGCGGAGCGCCGGACGCCCGGTTCAACGGGATCGGCGACCGCTTTCAGTTGCGGCGGCTGCGCGTGAATCTGGCCGGCGCCTTTGCCGAGGACATGGCGTTCAAAGTCGAGACCGACTTCGGCAACGCCGCGATCGCGGCCAACTCCGGCGCGCGCGGGCAGCTCACCGACGCCTTTGTGACGTGGACTCGATTCCCGGCGCTGCGCGTGCAGGCCGGCCAGTTCAAGACACCGTTCGGTTACGAGCAACTGGTGGCCGATGCCCGGACGTTGTTCGTCGAGCGTTCGCTGACCAACGACCGGCTCACGGTGGGCCGGCAGGTCGGCGCGATGGCCTGCGGCGAAACCCGGGGCAAGGCGCTGTCGTATTCGCTGGGCCTGTTCAACGGCACGGGCGTCAACACGGGCGCGAACGACAACTCCAAGTTCATGACGGCGGGCCGGATCGCCGGCGTGTTGATCACTCCGGCGGATCGCCATGGCCGCGTGCGGTGGACGGCGGGGGCGAATTTTTTCAACACGGTGGATCGCGGTGCGTTCAACGGCCGGCGCACGGGCACGGGATTCGATACACAGGTCAGCGGTGTGCTGGGCGAGGCGGGGGTGGAGTGGCTGCGTAACGACTGTCATCCGGCGATCGGCCGGAACTCCGCGGGTGACGGCTGGGCGGCCTACGGCGTGTGGCAGCTCGCGAAACGCTGGCAGGCGCTGGCCCGGTTCGAGTCGTTCGACGCGAACGCGTCGCTGCCGGGTGCGGTCACGCGCGAATGGACGCTCGGGGCGGCCTACCTGCTGCTCGGCGATGATCTGAAGTTCACGTTGAACTATCTGCACGGCGACCAATCCGGCCAGCGCGACGGCCGCCTGATCGGGCGCGTGCAGGTGGTGTTCTGACGTTCCCGCGTGGAAGTGGGCGCATCGCAAACTCCGGTCAGCAATTTGTAGCGGCGGCCGAACGAATCCCCTTGGCGCAACGCCGGCGGTCATGGACCGCCGCTACAGCCGAGGCCTTCGGAAACTGACCTCAGTTTGAGTCACACTCTGGGCGGTGGCGCACCTCACTTTCGTGCAATCGACGAGGCGGGACGCCTCGTCCACGTGGCTGAGGCGTCCCGCCTCAGCCGGAAAATCGAGCTGCATCCTACTGAGTCTCGCGAAATAGAGTGACAAAAGTTCAGCGGTTCGGGGAGCGCACCCGTCTCGGGTGCTCGTGTCGGCGTCTCGCC
>JACRKC010000139.1 GCA_016235555.1 Verrucomicrobiota bacterium | reverse complement strand
GGAAAAATCCACGATGCGCGCCGCGGGTGCGCATCGCGATTCGAGACCCAATCACGGCGGGGTTCGGCGACCCCGCCCTACATCGATCGGCCCCCGCGGCCTCACGGCGACCGCCGCCCGGTTCGTCACGGCACTTCGTAAACTTCCACGAGCACGAGGCCTGCGGCGCCTTCAACCCCTTCCACTCGCACCGAGTATTGGTCGGGCGTGAGCGTGGCCAGCAGCGCGGCGTCGAGGGACCGCGCGGGCAGCGCGAATGCGCCCACTCCGGAAAACGCCGCGGACAAGGCGGCGCCGCCACCCCAATCGTCGTTGGCGTTGATCCGCGTCGAACCACGGAAGAGCGTCAGCGTGGGATCCGCGACGAAGCCGCTCGCCACGCCGACGCCCGCCAGCCCCGGCCCGACCGCGCGCACGAGGACCGTGCGCGACGTGCCGCCGCCGATCACGAAGCCGACGGTGAAACCCGAGCCGATTTGCTTGAGCACGGACACGTTGACGAGCCGGGGCGTCGTGGCGGTGAAGGCATTGTTCGCCGTCGAGTCGTAAAGCTCGGCGATCACGGTGCCCGTGGTGCCGTTGCCGGAGACTTTGATGGAGTAACCACCGATCGCGATGGCGGGGTTGAACACCGCCGCGTCCTTCGAGGTCGCGGCGGCGTAGGGAAACGCGCCCACGGCGGCGAATGCGTTGGCGAGCGCCGCGCCACCGCCCCAGTCGTCGTTTTCCGCCACCTTGGTGCCGCCCGCCGAGAAGAATTCGAGCTTCGGATCCTGCAACGTGTCGCCGACACCGAGCGCACCCAACGCCGGGCCGGCCGCGCGCACGAGCAGCGGCTTGGTGCCCGTGGTGTTGGCCCCGCCGATGAAGGTGCCCATCGTAAAGCTGTCGTCCGCGCTCGTGAGGGCGGTGAGCAGCGAGAGATTGACGAGGCGGCCGGGATTCGCGGCGACGACGGGCGTGAGGGTGAGGGCGGCGGCGCTGCTCGTGGTGGAGACGGCGCCGTTGCCGACGACCACGGTGTAGCTGGCGGCGTCGGCGGCGGAGACGTTGTTGAGCGTCAGCGTGGCGCCGGTCGCGCCGGTGATGTTCGCGCCATCCTTGCGCCATTGGTAGGTCAGGTTGCTGCCCGTCGCCGTGACGCTGAAGGTGACGCTCCCGCCCGCGCTGGCGGCGACGGCCGCGGGCTGGGCGGTGATGGTGGGCGCCGTGACGGCGCTGGACTGCGAAGCGCCGTAAAGCGTGACGCTCGCGCTCGTGAGCGTGCCGCTCGTGCCGGCCACGCTGTCGATCACGCGCACGGTCCAGGTGCCGTTGGCCGTTTCGCCCCAATGACGCGGCGTGGAGAACACCCAGCTGGTGAGGTTGGCGGCCGTGTCTTTCTCGCGCGCTTCACCGAGCACGGTGCGGGTGCCGGCGGGCGAGGTGACTTCGAAACGGAGCTGGCCGCGGTTGGCGTGCGTGACGCTCACGGCGACCTCGACCGTCTCGACGCGGATCGCGGTCGCGCTCGCGACCACGAGCGCGCGGCTGGCGCCGGCGGGATCGTTGTCGGGGATGGCGCTGCTCGTGGTGGACGACTGTGTGGCGGTGAGTTCGGCGCCGAGATTCGCCCAGGTGCGGGCGAGCGTGACGGCGGCGGCCGCATCGACGAAACCGGCGCCGTATTTGTGGTTGAAGTGGAAGCCGGCGCTGTTGTTGACCCAGTCGGCGTCGGTCGCGTGGTTCTTCCGCGCGGTGCGGATGAGGATTTCCTTCACGTCGCGCCAGCCGAGGGCGGGATTGGCCTGGAGCATGAGCGCGGCGACACCCGCCACCTGCGGCGTGGAGTAGGAGGTGCCCTGCACGCCGTCGGTCGTGTAGTCGCCGGCGGGCGAGGCGGCGGTGTTGGCGCCGCGGGCGCCCACATTGTCGGTGGCGAGCAATTGCGCGTCGGCGCCTTCGCTGGTCTGGCCGGCGGCGCAGGCGAGCACCTGCGGGCCCGACTCGCTGAACGGCGCCTGCCGCCCGCGATTGTCCGTGGCGCCGATGGCGATCACGTAGCGGCTGCCGGAGTAGCCGTCGAAGCCGGCATGGTCACCCGAGTCGCGGCCGTTGCCGGTGGCCACGAAGAACACCACGCCGCGTCCGCCGCGGCCCGTGGTGACCGCGGCCCGCAAGGCGGCGAGCGCGCCCGGCTCGGGGGCGGAGACGGTGGCGCCGTCGTCGTTCGGCCCCCAGCTGTTCGAGGAAATCTGCACGACATCGGTCTTCCACCCGAAGGCCGCGGCTTCCTGCACGTCGGTCGCCGAGGCGCCGTTCTTGCCTTCGCCGAGCAGGCGCACGCCCACGAGGCGGGCCTGCGGCGCGGCACCGGTCATGCCGATGCCGTTGTTGCCGCGCGCGGCGATGAAGCCCGCGCAGATGGTGCCGTGGTTGGCGGCGGCCGGCGGCGTGGGGTCGCTGTTTTCGTCGAGCACGTTGCGGTGCAGCGAGGTGTCGGCGGGGACGTTGCCCGCGAAATCGGGGTGCGTGATCTCGAGGCCGTCGTCGACCACGGCCACCGTCACGCCGGCGCCGTTGGCGGCGGGCCAGAGGCTCTCGATGTTGAGATCCTCACCCGCGGTGCCGCCGCCCTGGCCCGTGTTCTTGAAATAAAACTGCTGGTTGTAGAGCGGATCGTTGGGCGCCGCGCGCTTCGCGAGCGCATGAGTGAACTGCGGCGAAACGCCCAGACCCGCGGCGCGCAGCGACTCCGCCGCCGCGAGCATCTCCCACGCGGAGGCGTAGCGCAGCACCGGCATCACGTCCGTGATCTGCGCGACGACGCCCTCCGCGCCCGTCGCGGCGGCCGCCGCCTGGGCCGCCATCCGCTCGACCCCCAGCAGCAGGAGGTCCGCCGTCGCGATATGCCGCGCCCGCTCATCGCCCGCCCGCCCCCGCTCGTAAAACACCGGCCGCAGCGCGGCCCGCTCCAGCGGCGTCGCGCCCGGCAGACTCAGCGCCGCCGCGACGCGCACCTCCGCCGCCACCGCGTCCGCCACCGCCACGCCGGCCGGCAGCCGGTGGATGGCGTGCTGCGCATCGGCCGCGATCGCCTGCGCCCCCGCCGGCAGGCCCTCCAACCCCGCGTCCCGCCGCGGCACCGCGACCTCATCCGCCGCCAGCACCAGCACGCGCGGCTGGCCGCCGACGGCGTGGGTCACAGTGCCCGACGCCACCAGGGCGCGGGCCGCCTCGGCGGCGGCGCGGCCCGGAGCCGGCGCGGCGGATAGTGACGAGGACAGAAACGCGGTCGCTATGGCGAACGCGGCGGACAGGACGCGCGCAAGGCGGGACGCAATCAGGTTCATGGGCGAGGAGAACGGCTGGGTGGCGGGACGACCCCACCACGGCAAAATCGCGCACTGCGCACAAGCGCGAATCGCCGCCCCGCTTGCATTGCCCGCAAACCCCGCTACGGTCCGCGCCGCCATGAAACTCCGCCCCACGATCCTCGCCATGTCCCTCTTCACGCTCCTCGGGATTTTCGCCCGCGCCGAGCCCCTCAAGATCGGCGCCGCCGCGCCCGTCGTCTCCGCGCTCACCGACGAAGGCAAGACCCTCAACCTCGGCGATGTCTACAAGAAGAACAACTACACCCTCGTGTGGTTCTATCCGAAGGCGCTCACCGGCGGTTGCACCAAGCAGGGCTGCTCGCTGCGCGACGCCAGCGCCGATCTCCAACAGCACGGCGTGGCCGTGATCGGCGTGAGCGTCGATCCCGTCGAACTGCAGAAGAAATTCAAAGACACGAACCACTTCCCCTACCCGCTCCTCGCCGACACCGACAAGAAGGTGATCAAGGCCTTCGGCCAGACCGGCGGCATGGTGGCGGCCCGCGAAGCCTACCTGATCGATAAGTCGGGCAAGGTGGTCTACCACGACGAGAAACAGACCGACAAACAGGCCGAGAAAGTCCTCGAGTTCCTGAAGAGCAAGAAGAGCTGACGCTCGCGCAGCCAGTCTGTCCGATGCAGGGCGGGGTCGCCGAACCCCGCCTTTTTTGCGCCCGCCCGCGAGCCACGCGGCGGCGGGGTTCGGCGACCCCGCCTGCTACAACTCCTCGTCCGGCACCGTCCCGAGCACGCCGGCGTGCGGGTCGTGCCGCACGCGCGCCAACCAGCCCGCGATCAGCGCATCGCCCGCCGCCTCGCGCGCCGGCCACGGCGCCGCCACCAGATCGATCACGCGCAGCGCGCCGTCGGCACAGCGCACGAAGTTCCGCGCGTGCAAATCCGCGACGAGAAACGGCCGCCCCCCGTCGTGGACGAGGCGTCCCGCCTCGTTGCCTTCAGCCGGCCCTCCCGCCCCGCCCTCGCCGCGCTCCAGAAAAAACAGCCGCGGATGATCCCGATTTGCCCGCAGAAATCGCGACGGGATCTCGATCAACCCCGGCGGCAGCACGCCCGACACATCGTCGCCCTGCGGCAGCGGTTCGCCGAGCGCCTGCTTCGCCACGAGGATGCCCTCGGGCGTCACGGCGATCACTTCCGTCGCCATCCCGCCGAGCGCGTGGATGAGCAGGAGTTTTTCCAGGAGCGCCCGGTAGTCGCCCAGCCCGGCCTCGGCGTGCAACGTCGCCTCCTCGCCCGCCCTGAGCCCGTCGAATGGGCCGCGCCGGAAACCGAACTCGCTCCCGATCCGCTTCTCCTCGCGCGGCAGGTAAAATTTGTAGACCGAGCCGCCATCGGCCGGCGCCGCGTAGCACCACGCCTCCACGCCGCCGCCGATGCGCGTCAGCCGCTCGTTCGGTTCCTCGAGCGGGTTTTCGATTTCGTCGCCGCCGGGAAACCCAAACTCCCCCAGCCGCCGCAGCGGCAGCAGCGCGCGCCACGCACGGATGGCCGCGTCGAACTCGTCCCACTCCGCGCCGGCGCCGACGAGCAGCGCTACTTCGTCTTCGCCGAGCGTGACGAGATCGCGGTCCGAATCTTCTCCGACACCGCATTCTTTTGCCGCCGCGCCGAGGCGAGCGAGCGCCGCCAGTCGTCGCTCGTGATCGTCTTGAAGAGCGCGTCGGCCGGCCGGCCCCGGGAGGAGCCGCCCCCGGATGAGTGTGCTTTGGCCGGTGAAGGGGTCTTGCATGACGCGTCGTCGCGAGACATGCGCGCACGGTCGGCGGCGCCGTTCCCGAACGCAAAGAATTTCTCCGCCCCGCCCCCACCCCGTCGCCCCTTCCCCTGCAAAGTTTGTCATCCATTAGATGACAAATCCCGCCCGCCACCGAGGAGAACACCCAAAACCGTTTGTCATCTAATGGATGACAAACCCTGCGGGATTCGCCGGGGGCGGAGGGCGGACGGCTCGTCGCCGCCGGCCACGATCCGCACCGCTACACGTTGCGCGAAGGCGTCGCCGACCTCGAAGCCCTCCGCACCGCCCTCGGTGCCCCGAAACTCTCGCGCTGCTCGCCCACAGCTATGGCACGCAGCTCGCGCAGGCGTTCGTGCGCGCGCACCCGGGCTCGGTCGGGCGGGTCGTTTTCGTCGGATCACGGGGCCTGGACACCGCGCGCAAGCTCCCGCTCGAAGCCGACGCGTTTCTCGCCCGCCTCGCCGAACTCGCCCGCGCCGATCAGACCGTCGGCGCCAAGTTTCCCGACCTGCCCGCCATGTTCCACGTCAGCGGCCGCGCCCTGCGTTTCATCCTCGCGAAGTTCCGCCTCAACGATCCCGACAACACGAAATGCCTGCCCAAGCTCCTCGACGAACTCGATAGCGGCCGCCATCGCCGGTTTCCTCCGCGGCGAGCCGGCGCCCGCGACGATAGTCGCGTCACCCCCGAATTCATGCCGCTAATCGCGGCTGATCGTTAAGCTGCTGTAATCGCGGGGGCCGGCCGGACCTTGACTTAGATCAAGACGCGGGGCGACGGAGCGGCTATGCTCGCGCCCCAAACCGTTTCGCCAACCGTGAAAATCCGCCTGCTCACCTGCCTCACCCTCGCCCTCCCAGCCGCTGCATCGGCCGCCGATGCCGCCACCGACTTCCTCGCCAAGGGCAAGCTCTCCGTCAATGCCCGCGCCCGCTACGAGAGCGTGGACCAATCCAACCTCCGCGACGGCGTCGCGCGCACCCTGCGCACGCGCGTCGGCTACACCACCGCCGACCTGTCCGGCTGGAAGGCGATGATCGAGGGCGAAAACGTCGCGACCACCGACGGCGACAGCTACAGCCAGGCCGGCATCAACCCCGCCGCCACCGGCAAGGCTGTCGTGGCCGACGCCGAGACCACCGAACTCAACCAGCTCTGGCTCTCCTACACGACCGGCAAGACCACCAGCACCCTCGGCCGCCAGCGCCTCGTGTTGGACAACGCCCGCTTCATCGGCGACGTGGGCTGGCGGCAGAACCAGCAGACCTTCGATGCGTTCGTCCTCCAGGACAAAACCATCGCCCAGACCACGCTCACCTACGCCTATCTCGACCAGATCAACCGCGTGTTCAGCCGCCGCCACGCGCAGGGCAAATTCGACTCCGAGTCGCATGTGCTCCACGCCGCCCGCGCCGGACTGCCCGGCGGCGCCACCCTCACCGGCTACGGCTACCTGCTCGATTTCAAGAACTCCGCCCCGAACTCCTGCGCCACTTGGGGCGCCAGCTACGTCGGCACGCAAAAGCTCAACGACACCTTCAAGTTCGCCTACCGCGCCGAGTATGCCCGCCAGTCCGACTACGGCTCCAGCACGCTCAACTACGAGTCCGCTTACAAATGCATCGAGGCCGGCCTCGTCACCACGCCCGGCAGCCTGACCTACGGCTACGAATTGCTCGGCTCCGACCGCAATGTCGGCTTCAAGACCCCGCTCGCCACGCTCCACGCCTTCAATGGCTGGGCGGACATGTTCCTCACCACGCCCGCCGCCGGCCTGGCCAACCACTACGTCAAAGGCACCGCCAACCTGCCCGGCGCCGTGGCGTTCACGGTGTTCTATCACTGGTATGAGACGGACGCGACGAGCACGAAGCTCGGCGAGGAATTCAACGCGATCGCCTCGCGCAAATTCGGCAAATACCTGACCGCCGCCGTCAAATACGCCGAGTTCACCCACAAGAGCGCCGCCTTCCCCGATGTGCGCAAGGTGTGGGTGCAGCTCGAATTCGTGTATTGAACAGCCTTGAAAGGCGGCGGGCGTCGCCTTGACGCTGCGTCCGTCCGCCGCCCCCGCCTCCTATGTCCCCGATCCGGCTCCGCCATCTTTTCGTCTCCCCGGGACACAATTTCTTCGGCCACCACGGCCAGCCCGCCGGCACGCACCCGATCAATGAAGTAAGCGAGGTCGAGTGTGTGGCGGGCCGCGGCCTCCGCGGCGACCGGTTCTTCGACCACCAGGAAAACTACAAGGGCCAGATCACGTTCTTCGCGCAGGAACTCTTCGAGCGCCTGCAACGGGAGTTGAACCTGCCCGCGGCGCAACCGTCCGCGATGCGACGCAACGCCCTCACCGAGGGCATCGATTTGTCCACGCTGGTCGGCGCCGAATTCGAGGTGCAGGGCGTGCGTTTCGTCGGCGTGGAGGAGTGCAAGCCGTGTTACTGGATGGATGCCGCGCTCGGGCCGGGCGCCGAAGCGTGGCTCAAGGGCCGGGGTGGCCTGCGCGCGCGCATCCTCAGCGACGGCTGGCTGCACGTGGACTCTGAAAAATAGGTAGCGGAACGCGTGAGCGTTTCGCTCGGACATGCGAAAGCCTCACGGCTTCCGCTACGGGCTATGAGCGCTCGAGGGCGGGTCGCCAAGCCGGCCCTGCCTCATTCCGTGGCCATCCGCCGGGAAAAACTTTCCCCGCGACATCTCTCCTTTCCGCGGTCAAAACGTCAGGCCGCTCCCATGCCCGTTCCCCCCTGCCGCCACCGGCCGCTGTCGGCCACCTTCGTCTTCGTTTCCGTCCTCGCCCTCGTCGCGGCGCTCCGCGCCCAGGCTCCGGCGACCCCGCCGTCCCGCCCCGGCGCCGAACTCCTCCTCCACAAATGGTCCGGCGCCGTGAACGTCCCCGATCCCGTCGCGTGCGCCGTCGATCCGCAGGGGCGGGTCTACGTCTCCGCGACCACACGCCGCAAGGTCGGCGACCTCGACATCCGCGAGCACACGATGTGGATCGCCGACGACGTCTCGTTTCAGCACATCGACGACAAGGAGGCCTTCCTCAAGCGCGAGCTCGCCCCCGGCAAAACGCGCGCCCCGCGCGGCGGCCTGGCCGATCATAACAAGGACGGCTCCATCGACTGGCAGGACCTCACCGTCCACAGCGAGGTCATCTACCAACTGCGCGACACCGATGGCGATGGCACCGCCGACAAGATCACGGTCTTCGCCGCCGGCTTCAACACCCCCGTCACCGGTATCGCCGCCGGCGTGTTGTATCACGACGGCTGGGTTTACGCCACGATCGCGCCGGACCTGTGGCGCTTCAAGGACACCAACGACGACGGCGTGGCCGACATCCGCGAAATCGTCGTGCACGGTTTCGGCCTGCACATCGCCTACGCGGGCCACGATATGCACGGCCTCAGCGTCGGCCCCGACGGCCGCATCTACTGGAGCATCGGCGACAAGGGCGTGAACGTCACCTCGAAGGAGGGCCGCAAATTCTACTGCCCGAACAGCGGCGCCGTCATGCGCGTCGATCCCGACGGCAGCAACTTCGAGGTCTACGCCTTCGGCCTGCGCAACCCGCAGGAGCCCGCGTTCGACGAGTTCGGCGACCTCTTCTGCGTCGACAACGACGCCGACCAACCCGGCGAGCGCGAGCGTTTCGTCTACATTCCCGAGGCGAGCGAGACCGGATGGCGCTGCAATTTCCAATACATGCGCACCGACAGCCCGTGGATGCGCGAGGGGCTGTGGAAACCGGCGTTCGCGGGCCAGGCCGCCTACCTCATGCCGGCGCTCTTGAGCTACTCGGACGGCCCCGCCGGCTTCCGTTACGAACCCGGCACCGCGCTCAGCGACGCGCAGCGCGGCATGTTCATCCTCAACGAATTTCCCTCGGGCAAAATGAAGGCCTTCCGCGCCGCGCGCGATGGCGCCTCCTACAAGATGACCGATGCGCGCGTGCTCAACGACGGCATCATGGGCATCGGGTTAAGCTGGCATCCCGACGGCTCACTCTTCCTCGCCGACTGGATCGGCGGTTACCCGCTCGACGGCCTCGGCGCCATCTGGCGCGTCGACGCGAAGGGAGGCGACGCCAATCCACACCGCCGCGAAACGCACGCCATCCTCAAAGCCGGTTTTGAAAAACGCGCCGACACCGAACTCGTCGCCCAACTCGCCCACCGCGATCAACGCGTGCGCCAGGGCGCGCAACTCGAACTCGCGAAGCGCGGCAAGAAAGACGCGTTCCTCGCCGTCGCCCGCGACGCCCAGGCCAGCCAGCTCGCCCGCGTGCACGCCGTCTGGGGCTGCAGCCAGCTCGTGCGCCGCAAGGCCGCCGACACCACGCCGCTCGTCGCGCTCCTCCGCGACACCGATCCGGAAATCCGCCGCCAGAGCGCGCGCGCCCTCGGCGACGCCGCCACCGTCGGCGCCGCGGCGAAGGCTGACGGCCGCGCGCTCATCGCGCTGCTCAACGACGCCGAGCCGCGCGTGCGCACGCTCGCCGCGATCGCGCTCGGCAAGTTCCGCGAGCCCACCGCGGTCGACGCCCTGCTCGCCATGGCCGCGCGCGATGGCGCCGAGCCTGTCGCTCGCCAAGCCGTGATTGCCGGCCTCGCCGGTTGCGCGACCGCCGCGCAGCTCGTCGCGAAAGGCACCGACGCCTCGGTGATCAGGAATCTCTGCGCCGTCGTCGCCCTGCGCCGCCAAGCCGCGCCCGAGGTCGCCAGCTTCCTCAACGACAGCGATATACTCGTCGTGCAGGAAGCCGCCCGCGCCATCCACGACGACCTCGGCATTCCCGCCGCGCTCCCGGCGCTGGCCGCGTTGCTCGACCGCGCGCCTGCCAGCGAGATTGTCACGCGCCGGGCCATCAACGCCGCGCTCCGCCTCGGCACCGCCGACGCCGCCGGCCGCGTGTTGAAGTTCGCCCTCGAGGCCGGT
The DNA here is from genome assembly GCA_016235555.1 of Verrucomicrobiota bacterium. GTDB lineage: Bacteria > Verrucomicrobiota > Verrucomicrobiia > Opitutales > Opitutaceae > JACRKC01. The sequence continues at coordinate 14,315 of JACRKC010000139.1, read as the reverse complement.
GCCCCATTGCCGATGCGCGAGGAAGCGCTGCGCACCTTGAAAATGTGGAAGGAGCCGCCCCGCCTCGACCCGGTCGATGGCTACGCGCGCACGTTCAAGACCGCGGCGCTCGACGGTCTGCTCATGCCGAAGCTCGACGCGCTGCTCGGTCTGGCGGAACCGTCGCTGAAGACGCTCGCGGTCGAGATCATGCTCGCCCACATGCTGAAGGCCGCGCCGGCCCAGCTGATTCCGATTGTGAATGACGCGAAAGCTGCGGCAGCCGTGCGGGCGGGTGCGCTCCGGCTGCTTGCCGCCGGCGATGTTGCGCAGCGCGCCTCCTGGGTGCCTGCGCTCGACACCGCGCTCGCCGCCGGCTCTCCCGCGGTGCTCCACCGCGCCGCCATGGAAATCGCCCTCGCGCATTTCCCGGGCCGCCTTGTGCGCGAAGCCACCGCCACGCTCGCTGCTCGCGGCACGACGGAGAAGCAGCACGCCCTGGCCCTGCTCGGCCGCGCCGCCTTCCCCGCCGCCGACACCGCCCTCGACTCGATCGCCGCCGGGTTTCTCGCCGGCAAACTCGCCCCGGAACTCTCCCTCGATCTGCTCGACGCGCTGCGTGCTCGCGCGGGAACCAGTTCCACGCTCGCCGCGAAACTGAAAGCCTGCGAAGCGGCGCCCATGCTCGCCAACCAGGCCGAATTGCTCACCGGCGGCGACATCACCCGCGGCCGTGACCTCGTCGCCAACCACCTCGCCGCCAACTGCACCGCCTGCCACTCCGTCGAATCCGCCGGCAGCGAGGTCGGCCCCAACCTCCGCACCATCGGCGCCGTGCGGGACGCCCGTTACCTGCTGGAATCGCTGCTCACGCCCTCCGCGCAGATCGCGACCGGGTTCGGCCTCGTCAACGTCACCCTCAAGGACAAGACGGAGGTCACCGGCACGCTCGCGAGCGAGAACGCCGACTCGGTCACCGTGCGGCTGTTCGACGGCCAGCGAAAAACGCTCCGCCGCGCCGACATCGCCCAGCAAACGCCGCCCGTCTCGATCATGCCGCCCATGGCCGGTATTTTGCAGCCGCGCGAACTCCGCGATGTCGTCGCCTACCTCGCCAGCCTCAAAGGCGGCAACCGCCGCAATCGTCCCGCGGCCACCGACGAGCACTGAGCCGGAACATTGCCATCGAGGTGGAGCGCGTTGCCCTCAACGCGCTTTCAGGAGTTATACCAGTTATCCCCGACGCCTGCGGTCGGACGATGTCGGGCGTAAAGCCCGACCTGCGATCATCCAAATCTCAACAGCCGGTGGTATGATACTTCGCACGAAGCAAGTTTGTCATCCATTAGATGACAAACCTCGGGGCCCCGCCTCCTCGTCTCGGCCGCTGTCCGCCGATCACTTTTTCGCCGGCCTGAAATTCGGATTCGGCGTCGGCAACGACGCGCCGACCGACTCGCGCCACGCGGCGAGCTTCGACCGCATGTGCGCCGCCTTCGCCGGCTCCTGCCTGGCGAGATCGCGCGCCTCGCCCGGATCGTCGCGGAGGTTGAAGAGTTCGAGCCGCCCGCCCTCGAAATACTCGACCAGCTTCCAGTCGCCCTCGCGCACGGCGCTGGCCGGCGTCGACGGCGGCGCGTGGTAGTAGTGTGGATAGTGGAAGAAAAACGTGTCGCGCCCGAGCCGGGCCGCCGGGTCGTGCAGCGCCGGCGCGAGGTCGAGTCCGTCGCCCGGCGCGCGCGCGAGGTCGGCGAGTTGGGCCGCGCCGGCGAACGTGCGAAACAGGTCCGTGAGCACGACGGGCTCGGCACTGGCTTGGCCGGCCGGCGTCACGCCCGGCCATTTCACGATCAGCGGCACGCGCAGGCCGCCTTCGTAGAGCGAGCCCTTGCCGGAGCGCAGCGGGGCATTGGTCGTGACGGGCACGCTTTGCCGGCGGTCGGTGCCGAGGTAGCCGCCGTTGTCGCTGGCGAAGACGACGAGCGTGTCGCGCTCCAGTCTGCGCTCCGCGAGCCGCGCGAGCACGCGGCCCACGCTTTCGTCGAGCGATTTCACCATGGCGGCGTAGGTGGCATTGCGGTGGTTCAGCCCGGGGCGGAGTTTCTTTTCAAAGTAAGCCACGTCGGCCGGCTTCGCCTCGATCGGCGTGTGCGGCGCGTGGTGCGCGAGGTAGAGGAAAAATGGTTTCCGATCCGCCGCCGCGCGATCGATCACGCGCAACGCCTCGTCGGTCAGGCGGTCCGTGAGATACTCGCCGGGCTGGCCGAACTCGAGATGCGGCACGTAGCGAAACTCGCCGCCGGCGCCGAACCCGCCGCGATACGGCCAGAAAAACGTGTTGGGCGCGCCCCAGTGCGTGCCGCCGATATTCACGTCGAAGCCGTGCACCTCCGGAAAATGCCCGGCGCCGCCGAGGTGCCACTTGCCCACCAGCGCGGTGAGGTAGCCGGCGGACTGGAGGTGTTTTGCAATCGTCGTTTCCGTGTGCGGCAGATCGTGGAGCGAGGCGCCCTGGAGAAGCGCCCGGTTCTGCGGGCCGGCGAGCGACCCCTCGGCCCAGATCGTGATGTGGAGCCGCGCGGGATGTTTGCCCGTGAGCAGCGAGGCCCGCGTCGGCGAGCACACGGTCGAGGCCGCGTAGGCCTGCGTGAAGCGCACGCCCTCCCGCGCGAGCCGGTCGAGATGCGGCGTCTCGTGGAGGTCGGCGCCGTAGCACGCGAGGTCGTGCGCCCCGAGATCGTCGGCGAGGATCAGCACGATGTTCGGCCGCGCGGCGGCACCGGCACACAGCCAGCCCGCCAGCATGAACCCAGCAAACGCAGTCGGGCGCAGGAAAGGTTTCATTCTCGTTGGGTCCGATCCCGCGAAGCCCTGGTCGCCTGCGGCGCCGCCACAGGCGGGTAAACTTGCTTCGTCTTGGTTGGGTAGCGACGAGCGCCAGCGAGTCGAAGCGCGTCGGCTCGCTGGCGCTTGCCGCTACGATGAGTGGTCGAAGGCCGCATGGTGGAATTGGTCTAATTCGCGGCCGCCTTCATCTCCCCGAGCCACGTCGCGGTGTTTTTCATGAGTTCTTCCCCGGCGCCGACGGGCGCGGGCGCGACGCGCGTGTCGGCGCCGTAGCCGCCCTCCTGCGTCGCCTCGATGGTCGGGAAGTATTGGTGATAGCCGTTGCAGTAGCCGAAGAAAAACAGCCGCGTGCCCGCGAGCTGTTCGCGCAACCTGATCGCGTGCGAACAGAAAAACTCCCCCGAGGCCCCGACGAGCGCGATATCGCCGTTGAGTAGCGCGACGGTGAGCCGCGGGCGGAGGCCGTCGGCGTATTCGTCGCGAAAATTGGCGACCAGCTCCGGGAAAAACGCGTAGGCGTAGAGCATCCGCATGAGGGGATTGTTGAGATTCGTGCGCGGTTCGAAACGGAAGCGCTCCTCGCGCACGGCGAGCGAGGGCTTCGTCACCGCCACGGGTTTCAGGGTCGCGGCGAGTTTCGCCGCCTCGTGGCCGAGCGCCTCGCCGAAGGCGAGGTAGTCCTTCTTGCCGCGGTTCGCGGACAAATCGCCCGCGGCGCCCTGCATGAAGAGCGCCATGCCGCCGAATTCCTTTTCGATCGTCGCCTTGGTCGCCCCGACGAAGTCGGCGGAGAACTTCATGGTCTGCGCCGGTATGCTGGTCGGATGGGCCGCGAAGTTGACGATCACGGCGAGCGGTTGATCGGTGTCGGCGCGGTCGAGACGGAGCACGGTGAGCGTGCGGTCGACGGGCTTGGGTTCGCGCTTGGTCTGGCGGTTGCGGTTGAAGCCGTCGAGGTCGACGGCGCCAGTGGCGATTTTGGCGGACACGCGGGTTTTATCCGCGGTCGCAACCGCGAGCACGATGGCGTCCTCGAGCTGCGCGTAATAGCGCAGCGTGGCGTCGAAGCGGTCGCGGCCCTTGCCGGGCGCATCGGCCAGCTCCAGCACGGGACCGTGGTGCGTGTGCGAGCCGGCGATCAGCGAATGTTCGATGCCGAGTTCCGCCTTCAAACGCGCGCGGATGCGCTGGAGCGACGCCTCCGCCGGCGAGCGGCCGAGGTCGAGGCCGACGATCGCGAGCCGCGATTCGCCCGCCTGCAGCACGATCGCCACCGCGTGCAACGGATCGAGCGTGCCCGTGGACAGCTCCGCATGGCGGCCGCCATAGCCCCACATCGGCACCGCCTCGCGGGGCGTGATGTCGCGCCGGGCGACGCCCGCTTTGAAGTCCGCGGCCAGCGCAAGCACCGGCAGCAGGACAATGGCGATCGCGACAAGCCAGGCGGGGTGAGTCCGGCGGAGGGGCATCGCGACCGATGAAACACCGCGACGACCGGCTGCCAAGCGGAGAGTCGGTGGTCGCCGCGGCGGGGACGTGTCTCATGTTTCGGACAAACACGAGGCGGGACGCCTCGTTCACGACTGTTGCCGTAGTGGCTGAGGCGTCCCGCCTCAGTTGGAAGTGTGCAGTTGAAATTCGCGAAACGTGGTAGCAGCCGAGCAACGAGGCTGGTTGCCGCGACTCACCTTGCTCCAGCCTCCTCACTGCCTGCCCTGAGCTGGCCGAAGGGTCGCTGCTACGGCCGACCGCACACTTCCGCCTCAGTTGGGAACCCGAGCTGCGCGTGCGGCGCGAGGCGCGTTGACAAGCGCTCCCGTTCGCCCGGACAACTGGCCGCGATGTTTCGCCCCACCCCCGGCTCCTGTCGTGTTTTCGCGCTCGTTTTGTTCGCCGCACTCGCGGCCGGCGGGTGCACCAAGCGCGACGGCGGCCCGCCGGTGCGCAAGCACAGCAACGTCGACCGCCTCGCGCTCGCCCGCCTGCGCGCCGTGCATGCGGATGTCGAAGCGATCAAGGCGAAACGCGTCACGCTGCCACTCCGGCCCGGCTGGAACGACTACCGCTGCATTTTGCACGCCCACGCCGAGGATTCCACGCACACCGGCGGCACGCTGCCCGAGATGCTGGCCGATGCGAAGCGCGCGGGCGTTGCGGCGATTTTTCTCACCGATCATTTCCGCCCGCCGCGCGATTTCATCGACGGGCGCTGGCGTGGGCTGAAGGACGGTGTGCTCTTCGTGCCCGGCGCCGAGGCGCGCGGTTTCCTGCTCTATCCCGAGCAGTCGATCCTCCAGCAGATGAACCAACCCGCGCCCGAACTCGTGCCGACCACGACCGCGGGCGACGGCATGATCTATCTCTCGCACATCGAAGAGCGCCCGGATCACTCGACGGCCGGGCTCACCGGGCTGGAAATCTACAACCGCCACTGGGACGCGAAGCGCGACCGCGCGTCGCTCTTCGCCCTCGCCTACAAGCTGACCGACCCGAAACAACTCGCCGAGTTCGAGGAGGCGCTGCGGCTCTACCCGGCCGAGGTGCTCGCCTTTCAGTGCGACTACCCGCAGGCCTACCTCGAAAAGTGGGACACCGCCACGCGCACGCAGCGGCTCACCGGCATCGCCGCCAACGACTGCCACCACAATCAGGTGCTGATCGTGAAGATGGTGGACGAGTCGCACGTGCTCCTCGGCACCAACGTCGATGCGGACGACAAGATGCGGAAAATGAACGCGCTGCTCCGTCCCGGCATCAAGGAACTCACGCGCGGCCGCCAACCCGGCGACATCCTCGCGCGCCTCGACGTCGATCCCTATCACCGCTCGTTCTGGAATGTGAGCACGCACGTGCTCGGGCCCCAGCTCGACGAGCGCACGCTGCGCGCCGCGCTGAAGGCCGGCCACGCCTACGTCGCGCACGACTGGATGTGCGACCCGACGGGTTTCGATTTCGCCGCCTTCGATGCGCAAGACCGCCGGGTGGGCGAAATGGGTGACGAAGTGCAGCCCAGCGCGGGCCTCAAGCTCCGGGCACGGCTGCCCGTGGGCGCCTATGTGCGGGTGTTGCGTCACGGTGAAGCCGTCGCCACCGCGGAGGGAACAGCTGATTTCTCCTACTCGCCCAAGGAGGCCGGCGTCTACCGGCTCGAAGCGTGGCTGAAACTCGACGGCGAGTGGCGGCCGTGGATTTTTTCCAATCCGATCTACGTGCGCTGAGTCGTGCATCGCAGATTCCCAGCCCTCACGAGGCGGGACGCCTCGTCCACGTGGCTGAGGCGTCTCGCCTCAGTTAGACAACAGCGCCACACCCGCACCGCCACGGGCGTTGACATCCCCGACCCGCGTCGCCGTCGTGGCCTTTCGCCTCATCACCCCATGAAAATCCTCCGCCTGTCCCTCGCTATCCTCGCCGCCGCCGCGGCCGGCACGTTCGTCCGCGCCGCGGACGCCGCGCCCGTCTACGAGCTGCGCACCTACACCACGCACCCCGGGAAACTGCCCGATCTGCTCGCGCGCTTCCGCAACCACACCGTGAAGCTCTTCGAGAAACACGGCATGGTGAACGTCGGCTACTGGGTGCCGGCCGACGGCAAGGACGCTGCCGACACCACGCTCATCTACCTCCTCGAGCACAAGAGCCGCGCCGCCGCGACCGAGTCGTGGAAGAACTTCCGCACCGATCCCGCCTGGCAGGACGCCCAGAAAAAATCCGAGGCGGGCGGCAAGATCGTGGCCAAGGTCGAATCCGTGTTCCTCGCGAAGACCGACTACGCGAAGGCGATGACCGCCGGCAACGGCAAGGGCGGTCGCGTGTTCGAGCTGCGCACCTACACCGCCGCCGAGGGAAAACTCGACGCCCTCGATGCGCGCTTCCGCGACCACACGCTCGCGCTGTTCAGCAAGCACGGGATGACCAATCTCGGTTACTTTCACCCGACCGACGCCGACAAAGGCGCCGCCAGCACGCTGATCTATCTTCTCGCCTATCCCAGCCGCGAAGCCGCGGCCGCGTCGTGGAAGGCGTTCGCGGGCGACGACGCCTGGAAGACCGCCCGCACCGCGTCCGAAAAGAACGGCAAACTCACGAGCAAGGTCACCGGCGTTTATCTGAATCCGACGGATTTTTCGGCGGTGAAGTGACACGCAGGTAGGGCCCGCTCTCCGAGCGGGCCTGGGTTGCAACGCGACTCGCTCCCTAAACTCAGGCCGGCTCGGAGAGCCGGCCCTACCTCACTTCAACTCGCCCGTCACCCACGTCACGTCGCGCGACTCCAGCTTGATCGCGTCGGGTCCGCGCGGGCTGTCGATGCGCAGCACGAGCGTGTTGCGGCCGGGTTTCACGTCGGCGGCAAACTGGGCGCCGGCACGCACGGGCGCGCCGTTCAGCCATGCGCCGACGACTTCGCCGGTGATGGCGAAATTCGCGCGACCCGCGCCGGTCGCATCGAACTGCGTCGCGAGATAGGTGCCGCGCGAGTTGGTGCGCGGGAGGTAGGGCTCGAGCGGGTCCTTTGGTAGCGCGCCGTTGGCGAACGAGAGCAGCGGCACCCAATCGGCGAGCGCGAAGTCGCCGCGCGCCACGCCGTCCTTGCCGAGCGGTTCGTTGCGCGTGCTGACGACGTAGATTTTCCACGAGCGCGCCACGCCGCCTTTCGCGGCGTCGTAGTCGCCGGGTTTGCCGAGTTGCGCGAGGAACTTCACGAGGTCGAGCCGCTCGTCGGGCAGCAGGTTGTCGACGAGTCCGGCCGGCATGAGCGAGCCCACGCTCGTGCGGCGCGCGACGTTCGCGGCGGGCACGGAGATTTCCTGATTGGTCGCGTCGCGCAGTGTGATTAGCGAGGCCGTCTCGCTCACGATCATGCCGCTGAGGTCGCGGCCGTCCTTTGTCGAAAGCACAACCGAGTGGAAGCCTTCCTTCACCTTGGCGTTCGGGTAGAGCAGCGATTCGACGAGATAATCGGTCGGCGCGCTGGCGCCGATGCTCGTGAGATCGGGTCCGACCTTGCCGCCCGCGCCGCCGATCGCGTGGCACGCCACGCAGGCGAGCTCGGCGCGACGGTAGAGGCGTTCGCCGCGCGCGGCATCGCCCTTCGCCAGTGCCTGCTGCGCGAGGGCCTGCATCTCGGCCGCGGAAAGTTTGAGTTCGGAGAGCACGAGCCCCGCGGATTTCATGAGCGCGGCGACGAGCGCATCGTTCTGCCCGCCTTCACGCGCGGGACGCAGACCGGCGCGGGCCGCGAGTGGCGGCAGCGACGCCTTCGGCACCTCGGCCGCGAGCCGGGCGCCGGCGCCGCGGATGGCCAGCAGCCCGCGCCAGAGGGTCGTCGCCTCGGCCTCATCGGTGAGGCTCTTGAGCACGGAGATCGCCTCGGTAATGCCGCGGGCGAGGTTCAAGCTCGTCAAGGCCACCGCCGCCTCGCGCCGGACCGGCGCGGCGGGGTGTTCGCGGGCGAGTCGCGCCAGCTCGGCGATGACCGACTGGCCGCCGAGTTCGCGCAACGCCTCGAAGGCCGCCGTGCGCTCGCCAGCCGAGGCGTCGGCGCCGGCCGCGACGCGCAGGAGCCGGGCGTTGAGGCCCGCGAGTTTCCACGCGCCGGCCAACCGGATCGCTGCCGTGCGCGTGGCCGCCTCCGTTGCGTCGAGCAGGCCGCCGAGCGCACCCAAATCGCCGTCGGGCCGGGCGCTGCGCAAGCGCGTGGCGTCGGCCAGCGCCGCGAGGGCGCGCTGGGCGACCGGCGGCGCGAATTCACTGCGCACCGTCGCCGCGAAGAGCGCGCGCAGTTCCTTCGGCCCGCCGGCGGCGCCGGTGAGTTCGATCCACGGCCCGCTGCCGTCGCGCGGGAGCGGGTTGCGCTCGAGGATGAGTCCGAGCACCTCGGCGGCCTGCGTCGGCTCCAGGGCGCGCAAAGTAAACTCGAGTTCGCGTTCGCGGCCGGCCGTCTTCCACGTGCCGGACTTCACCGCGGCGAGCCACGGGCCGGCGAGGTCGTTCATCGTGAGCCACAGCGCGTGCTCAAGAAACGGGTCCATCGGCCGCGCCAGCGCACTCAGAGCGAGATCGGCCGCGCGCACGTTGGCGACCTGGCCGAGCGCACGCACCGCGGCGTGCCGCACGCGCGGGTGCTCATCGGCCACGAGCTTCGGCAGGCGCGCGAGTTCGCGATCGACCGGCATCGCACGCACGGCGGCGGCGCGCGCGCGGGCATCCTTCGCGGCGAGCAATTCATCGAGCAGCGCGGTCGGGATCTGGTTGAACGATTGGTGCAGCCATAGCGCTCGCAGCTTTGCGGGCTCGGTTGTTTGCCGGCGTGTCCACGCGGCGAGATCGGGCAACACTTTCGCGGCACCGCGCTCGACCAGCACGCGGCGGGCGCGTTCCTCGTCGTAGCGGTTGGGCGAGACCAAGGCGTCGAGCAGTTCGGGGTTGGTGCGTGCGGAGAAATCGACGCGCGGCAGCGGCTTGCTGCCCTTCGGCGCGATGCGCCAGATGCGGCCGTGCTCCTTGTCGCGGCGTGGGTCGCGGAAATCGACCTCGCCGTGCTGGATGATCGGGTTGGACCAGTCGGCGAGGTAGAGCGCGCCGTCGGGCCCGAGCTTGATGTCGAGCGGACGGAACGTCGCGGTGGTCGTGCGCATGACGTCGGGCATCTCCTGCGTGACGTAGCCGGCGCCCTGATCCCTGACCTTGAAGCGCACGACGCGATGCGCGCGAAAATCGTTGGTCACGATGTCGCCCTGCCAGTCGGCCGGAAACAGCGCGCTGCGCACGATCTCGAGGCCGCAGAATTTCGGGTAGCTGCCCGGGCTGACGCTCGGGTGCTCGCGGCGCTTCGGCGCGAGCGTGCGAAACGTCGCGCCGGACACGCCCCAGCTCACGCCGTCGAAGCCCGCGCCGTCCGTGAGAAATTCCTGGCCGAAATCGTCGAACTGGTGGCCCCAGGTGTTCACCCAGCCGCGGAAGAGGATCTCCATTTTCTGGTCGCGCGGGTCGAAGCGGAACACGCCGCCCGCGCCGAGTCGCACCATGCCGTGCGGCGTCTCGGCGTGCGTGCGCGTGTAGACGGACTGGTTCAGGTAGAGCCGGCCATCGACGCCCCAGCGCAACGTGTGGAGGTTGTGGTGCGTGTCCTCGGTGCCGAAGCCACTGAGCACCACGCGGCGCGTGTCGGCCTTGCCGTCGCCGTCGGTGTCGGAGAAATGCAGCAGCTCCGTGCTCTGCGCGACGTAGACGCCGCCGTCGCCCGGCTCGATGCCGGTCGGGATAAGCAGACCGTCGGCAAACACGGTGGCCTTGTCCGCGCGGCCGCTGCCGGTCGAATCCTCCAGCACGATGACCTTGTCCGTCGCCTGCTGCCCCGGCACGATCTGCGGATAGACCTCCGAACTCGCGATCCAGAGGCGGCCGCGGGTGTCGAAATTCATCTGGATGGGTTTGTGCAGGAGCGGATTCTCCGCCCAGAGCGTGACCTCGAGGCCATCGGCGACCTCAAACTGCGGGTGCGGCTGCGGCGTGTGCACGGCGGTGAGATTACCGGTGCGGCGCGGGATCTCGGGCACGTTGCCCGGCGCCAGCGAGCGCAGCTTGGCGATGCGCACCTCCTCCTCGGCGATGAGCGTGTCGAACGCGGGGATCTCGGTGGCGTTCTTGCCCTGCTCGCGTTTCCGGAAGCCGAAGATGTAGGCCATGTTCTCCGGCCGCGAACGGTGGAAGAACCACTCGTTCTTGCGCACGATGGCGTCGCGCAGCGGGCCGGCTTGGGGATGGCCGCGCCACGCGCCGCCCGCGCCGAAGAGTTTCTCCTCGACGGCCTGCGCGGCGAGGCGCGCGCCGATGGGATTCAAGTGGATGCCATTCGACGTGAGGCGCGGCCCACGCGGGCTTTCCATCGCCGGCCGCAGCGCTTCGAAGAGCGACACAAACGCATGCCCGCGCTCCGCCGCGAGCCCGTCGAGCGTGCGCGTGAGTTTCTCGAGTTCGGCGTTGTGCGCCGTCGCTTCGGGCCACGGCGCGCCGAGCGCTTCGTGGCGGATCGGACTGAGCACGACGACGCGGGCGCCGGGAGCCTTCGCGGCGAGCGCATTGAGGAGCTTCAGATAGTCGGCACGGAATTTCGCGCGCTCCGCCGCCGTTTCGAGTGAGCTTGCCATGCCGTAGCCGAGAAACACGACAGTGGGTTTCGCCTCCTCGATCTGCTTGAGGAGCTGATTCCAGCCCTCATCGGCGGGCTCGTAGCCCGCCTGGAGCAAACTGAGGCCGACGCGCGACACGCCCGCGGGTGTGTCGCCGCTCCAACCGAGATTGCGGAACGTCACGTTGCGGTCCGGGAAACGCGACGTGAGCATCGTCTCGATCCAGCCGTGGCGCTGCTCGGTCTCGATGAGCGCATCGCCGAGGAAAACGACGCGGTCGCCGTCTTTGAGTTCGAACCCCGGCTCTGCCGCGACGGCGCGGAACAGTGCAAACAGACAGACGAAGGTGAGCAGGCAAAAGCAGCGGGCGATGGGGCGCATGGGGAAGGAAGAGAGAACCGACCCGGCGCCGGGCGACAAGCTTCGCTTCGCGCGTGGCACGGGTCGCCCGACCCAAGAGCTGGCGTGGCATGGGTCTCCCGACCCATAAGTTGTTCGCACCGTCACGGGTCGGGAGACCCGTGCCACTTCAGGCCTGCCACTTGGCGACTCGAGCTCTCGCCTCGTCGCTCACCCACACCCAGGGCCAGTCAACGAGCCGGACCTTCGCGGGATTCTCCAGCACGTAGCGCACGGCGTGGACGAACTCGGCCTCGTCGCGAATGAGGTGGTCGTAATACTCCGCCTGCCAGAAATCACCCTGACGACCGAGCAGGCGGTTCGCCTCTTTTCCGCAGAATCCTTTCCACGATTTCAAAATAGCGGACAGCGCGTGTCCACCGAGCGGTTCAACCACGACATGCACGTGGTTCGGCATCACGCACCACGCCGCCAGACGGTAGCGTATGTCGTGAAAATGCCGCAGCGCGTCGATCACGCGCTGCGCGATTTCAGGTTGCCGCAATTCGCAGCATCCTTGACCGGCATCGAGAAATGCCTCCACCCGCGTTGAAAACAACTCGCGCAGTCGCTCCTGGACCGCGGGCGTGAGCCGACCTTCGGAGTCGCGCGCCTCCGCGAGAAGCGCCGCTCGTTCGCGGCGCCAGTCGGCGACCACCGAGCGCGGCAGCGAGTCCGCCAGTCGGAAGCAAACGGCGTAAGTCGCACCGGCGAGTGTCCAGTGGGGCAGATAGGCGCCCTGGCGGACGGTGACTTGGTGGCCGAGGAAGGACTTCGGCATGGGAAGACGCTGAACGAGCGTCGAGGGTCGGTGAATCTCAAAAAGCACCGAAGCGATGGTTCGCCGTGGCACGGGTCTCCCGACCCGTGGGATTGGCGATTGAGATCGAGCGGTTGGCGCACCGTCACGGGTCGGGAGACCCGTGCCACTCTACCTCCCGACCGGCCAGAGGCCGAAGTTGGCCAGGCGCTTTTCGAGGCCGAAACGGGTGAAAAGTTTTTCGGTTTCCTCGGGGCTGCGGCGGTGGGCGGTGAGCGACGCGTCGGCGGCGAGGGCGCGCACGCAGTCGAGGATGGTGGCGGTCGAATCGTCGAGGAGCTTGGGGCTCACCTTGTCGATCGTGTCACCGAAGTCGTGGTAGAAGCGCACGGACTCGCGGGGGATCGGGCCGTTGAAGGTGAGCGCGCGCACGCCGGCGAGCTGGTAGGGCGTGTGGTCGGCCGCGGTCCAGTTGATGTTCTCGACGCCCTTTGGGAGTCTGCCTTTCTCGCCGCGCGATGCGTGCCAGCGTTCGAGCGCGGGCACGAGGGTGTCGTCGCCGAGGGCGTTCACGGCGATGGGCGGGCCCACCATGTCGAGATTGACCATCGCGACGACGGGCGTGGTGCCGAGCTGCGACACCGCGTGGCGCGAACCGAAGAGGCCCTGCTCCTCGCCGTTAAACCAGACGAGCTCGACCGTGTGATGCAGCGGCTGGCCGCGCAGCGCGGCGGCGAGGGCGAAGAGCTGCGCCGTGCCGATGCCGTTGTCCATCGCGCCCTGGCCGAGATCCCAGCTGTCGAAGTGCGCGCCGACGATGAGGCGGGATTTTTCGCGGCCGGGGAGCACGACGCGGAGGTTGGCCGTCTCGACAGTGCGGCAGCGCGAGCGCGTCTCCAGACGCACGCGCACAGGCGCACCACGCGCGAGCAAACGCTGGAGCCACTTTCCTTCCTCCTGCGTGACCGAATAGATGGGCAACGGAATCGGGGTGCCGGAAAAGCTGCCGGTGCGCGCGAGCAACTGCCCGCCATCCTCGCGATCGACGAAGAGCACGCCGCGCAGGCCGCGCGCGGTGGCGAGGGCGACGATTTCGCTGGCGGCGAGCGGCGAGGTGTGGGCCAGCACGCCGACGCGACCGGTGAGGTCGCCCGTGGGGAGATCGGCAGCGCGGCCGGTGCCCAGCGCGACGACGGCGGCGTCGAACGGAGTGTGTGGTTGCGTGTAGCTGAGCGCGGCGACGCGCAACACGCGCGCGACGGGCGCGAGCAGCTCGACGCGATCGGCGCCGCGTTCCCAGCCGGGCATGGTGAAGGGAATCTTCTCCGGCGTGAGGCCCAGGGCGCGCAGCTCGGACGCGAGGCGATCCATCGCGGCGGCGTTGGCGGCGCTGCCGGTGAGACGCGGGCCGAAGTCGTCGCAGAGTTTTTCGAGGAACGCGTGCGGCGTGGGCGGCTCGGCCCGGACGACGGGCACGGGGCGGATGGCAGCGAGCGTGGCGGCGAGGAGGAAGAGCGGCGCGAGGCGCATGAAGCGACTCAGGCGCGGGGCGGGCGGCGAGGCAAGCGGGGGCGCGGGAAACGAGGGGGCAGCGGGGGCAGAGAGGGGCGGAGGAAGGCAGGTTGAACGATGGGGAACTCAGGGAATCAGGGGCCGGGCAGGGTGTAACTCAAACTGAGGTCAGTTCTCGAATGCCTCGGTGGTAGCGGCGGTCTATGACCGCCGGCGTTGCGCCAAGGGGATTCGTTCGGCGGTCATAGACCGCCGCTACAAATCACTGACCTCAGTTTGAGTCACACCCGGCCGGGCACCAAGGTCTTTTCCCGACTTCCTGAGTTCCACAGGTGGATCGGGCGGTTTTCGTTACGCGCGGCGGCGGCGGGGGATGAAGCGGGAGGGCGGATCGGAGACCTCGCCCTGCTTTTTTCGGCGCGGTGGTGCGGGGAGAACGAGAACGATTACGAGGAACGAGAACGATTGTTCCGGCGGCGGTGGACGATCGCGCCGACCAAGGCGCAGGCGCCGAAGATCGCGGCGTAGGTGCTGGGCTCGGGGATCGCGCTGCCGCCGGTGTAGACGAGGTTGAGGTTGTTGCCGCTTTGGGCGATCGACCAGATGCCGGTGAGGGAGCTGTCGACGCCGCTGGTATTGAGGGTGAAGGCGGCGGTGTCGAAGCCGACGATGCCGGTGGTGGTCGT
>JACRKC010000016.1 GCA_016235555.1 Verrucomicrobiota bacterium | reverse complement strand
CGCGTTGACCTCAACGCGCTTGGGCAACGACGTGAATCCTGAAAAGCGCGTTGGGGTCAACGCGCTCCACCGCTACACCGCACGGTCACGAACAAACGCGAGTTCAACTGCGATGTTCCGGCTGAGAGGGCGTCGAAAAAGCCGGCCTGAGTCGGCAGAGGCGCACGCGGGAACTCAGGCCCGCTCGGAGAGCGGGCCCCGCCCTTTTCGCCGCGCATTAAGGCAATGTGACGGTCCGGCGGAGCGTGCCGCTCGCGTTCCCGCCTGGCTTGGGATTGAACTGGAATCAGTAGCTGCCCTTGACGCCGACGGTCCACTGGCCGCCGTAGCGCTCCTTCTGCTGCATGCGATGATCGGACTTGAAATACCAGTTTTTGCCGGAGTTGAAGGCGTTGCGGCCGGAAAGAAACAGGCTCGCGTGACGGCCCAGCTTGTAAGCCAGGCCGATGTCGCCGATCACGCGCTGTTTGAGGTATTGGGGCTCGCGGGCGAAAAACAGGGCAGTGGATGAATTGTAGCTGATGATGTTCTCATCCGTCCACGTGGCGCCGATGTTGCCGCTGAAATTCTTGTAGCGGTAGCTGAGACCGCCCGTGGCATTCTGCGGGATGAACCCCGTCGGCCGCGGATGCCGTGCGAACCGCGAATAGGTGCCAAACACGCCGATGCCGCGCAGCCACTCTGATCTGAAGAACGTGAGCTGCTGCGAATAGCTCAGCTCGATGCCCTTCACGCGCGTCGTGCCGGGGATGTTGCGGAAGCTGATGAAGTCGTAGCTGCTGTAGAGCGGGTCGTTGCCGTAACCGGCCTCCTGCGCCGTCGCGGTGAACGTCTCGGTCGCGCCGTTCAGGATGCGCTCAAACAGGTGCACGCTCACGGCGCCGGCGGGCTCGAGGTAATATTCCAGCATCGCCGAGTAGGTTTCGGAACGCTCCGGCGTGAGACTGGGATTCGGGATCGTGATGTCCGCGTTGGCCTCGTCGATCGACCAGGCGCCGGCCACCTGCGCGAGATTGGGGCGCTTGATCGCCTTGTTGTAGCCGAGCTTGAGGCCGAGGTTGCGGTTGATCCGGTATTTCGCCGAGGCGCTCGGCATCCAGTCGCCGTAGTCGCCGTAGGATTTCACCAAGCCTTTCGAGTATTTGTAGCTGACGTAGTCCGGCGTGGAGGCGGCCGAGAAGGTGCCGTTCGCGTTCCGGATTGCGAACGGGTTCTTCGACACCGGCACGATCGAGGGCACCGCGCTGATCGTGCTGGTCTCCTCGTAGCGCGCTCCAGTCTGGAGCTGCCACTGGCCGATGCGCGTGTTGCCCTGCAGGTAGACCGCGCGGACGGTTTCCTGCGCGCTCTGCGGACTGCTCAGGATGGTTTCGAGGTTGGCGGCGTTGTTGGCGACCGTCTGCGTGAAGAAGCCCGGGTTGGTGGATTGGAGCTGGAAGAGCGCCGCCTTGTCCGGCACCGGGAGCGCCGCGAGGTTGCCGCCCCATTGCACGAAACGGAAGTCCGCCGGCGACGCGGGCATGATCGCGTTCAACTGGTTTCCGGTCGCGCCGACGTAGGTCAGGGTGTTGGCGTAGTTCTGGTCGCGGCGGCGGTTGGCCACCTGCTCGAAAAGCCCGGCCGACAAGAAGGTCGGCGTCTGCCACGGCATCACATACTTCGCGTTGAGCTTGGCGGTGTATTGCTCGGTTTTGCCGCGGCTGCGCGTGTTGGTGATGTTGCCCGCCTGCGCGTCGTTGCGGCCCCAGTTGGCGAGATCGAACCAGCTCGCGCCGGAGTTCTGCGTGAAATACCACGACGACGAGTCGTTGTTCGGCCGCTCCGCCGTCCAGCCGATCCGCGTGAGCTGCACGTTGGCGTTGTCGACCGCGCCCATGTGCAGACTGCCGTTCTGGATGCGCGCCCGATTGATGGCGAACGAGGCATCGGAGCTGAACCGGCCGCGTTTGTAGTCGTAGCCCAGCGAGAGAAACGTGTTGTCGCTCTTCTTGTTGCCGTGGCTGCCGGATTGCTCGAGGCGGGTGTTGGCGTTGGCGCCGCTGGGGGCGGCGACGACACGCGTGAGCCCGGCGTTGGTGCCGCTCTGTGCGGAGCTCACGCGGAAGTTCAGGTTCCGGTTCGCAATCACGTCGCTGAAGTAGGTGTAGCTCGTCGTCAGCGAAAGGCGGAGATTCCGGTCCCACGGCTGGAAATCGAATTTCGCGCCACCGGAGTATTTCGTGGTCAGCTTCGGACCATCCTTGAAGTTGATCGCCGTGATCAGCGGGTGGCCGGCGGCGACGGCCTGCGCCGAGGTGTAGTCGTAGGTCATGCCGTTGCGAAACTGCTCCTTGAAGACACTCGTCGAGGAGAAGTTGAGCTGCACGCCCAGTTTGCCGAGATACTGGTTGGAGTAGTCGAAGGTGACGGTCGGGCGCGACTTCGGGTGCGTGTGGTCGTCGTGCCGCGGGGTGCTGCGGAGCGTGTATTCGTATTGGTTCCCGATGAGGCCCACGGTGTAGTTGAAACGCATGCCCTTGCGGTCGAGCGCGCTTTTCGAGCGGAGGTTGACGGTGCCGGCGGGCGCGTCGCCCGGCATGTCGGCGCTGAGCGTCTTGTTCACCTCGATCGACTCGATGTTGTTGATCGAGACGGTCTCGAATTCGAACTGGCGCTGGTCCTGGCTGAACGAACCGTTGAAGGCGTTGGCCATCGTGTTGCCATCGAGTGTGACGTAGCCGTAGCGCGCCTCGAGCCCGCCCATACGGGCGGCGCGGGTGTCTGTCTCGACGTAATCCAGCGTGATGCCCGGCATGAATTTCAGGAACTCGCCGATGTTGCCTTCCGCGATGTCGCCGAAGTTGTCGGCGGCGACCACGAACTTCGCGTTCATCGCCGTCTTCTGTTCCGAGACCGCCTTGGCCTGTCCCTCACGCTCGGTCTCGACGATGAACGCCCCCAGCTTGATGACTTCCTCGCCCACGCGGCGCGATCCGGTCGGGGCGAGTTCGAAGTCATGGGTGACGGTGCCGCCGGCGGTGACCGTCACCTTCGTGGTCATCGTCTCGTGGCCCGTATAGGTGGCCACCAACGTGACGGCGCCGACCGGCGCGTTGCTCAGCCGGTAGATGCCGCCGTCTTCGGAGACCGCCAGCTGCGGCGTGCCCTCGATGCGCACTTCGACATTGCGGATGTATTCGCCGGTGGCGGGGTTGAGCACGCGGCCGGTGATGGCGCCGGTGGAAGACTGCGCGGCGACGAGATGGGCCGTGAAGAGCGAGAGCAGGAGGGCGGCAAACCGGTGGAGGCTGCCGGCCAGCATGGAGGTTTTCATGGTGACGGAGGTGTTGGGGTTTGGCGGCGCGCCGGACAGCGCAGGCCCGTCCACCGTGCCGCGAAACGGTCAGGCCACGAATAAACCCCCGGCGGGCGTGGCGAACCAGCGCCGCCCCGCTTATATCATTAACTCCCGGGGCCCGCCCGTTCAGCGGGAAACCGCGTGGGCGTCGATGAACGCGCGAATCGCCGCCGGCTCGGCCTTGAGGTGATGCTTCACGATCGGCTTTGCCTTGAGCCCTTCGAGACTCGAATGCGTCGGCTCGACGCCGGTGGCGGCGCGGATCGTATCGGGAAACTTGGCCGGGCTCGCGGTCGAGAGGACGACATTCACGCGATCGGAGCGCAGTTCCTTGAAGCCGCACGCCGTGTGCGGATCGGCCACGTAGCCGTGCTCGCGATGGACCCGCGCAATGATGCCGGGAATCTCCGCGTCCGTGCAGCGCGACGCACTGAAGGTGTCGCGGTTGAAATGCTCGAACGTGTAGGCGCCCGTCTGCTTGAACGTCTCCATCACCGTGCGCACGCGCGCCGGGTCGCGGCTGACCGCGAAGTAGATGAAGCGCTCGAAATTCGACGCCACCTGGATGTCCATCGACGGCGCGAGGCTCGGCTGCACGGCGCCCACGCGATACTCGCCCGTCGTGAAGAGGCGGTAGAGGATGTCATTCTGGTTCGTCGCGACGCGGAAGCCGCGGATCGGCACGCCCATTTTCTGGAGCATCCAACCGGCGAGCACGTTGCCGAAATTCCCGGTCGGCACGACAAACTCGACGTTGTCGCGCTCCGAGGCCGGCAGCTTGAGCCACGCGTAAAGGTAGTAAACGCACTGCGCGAGCACGCGCGCGAGGTTGATCGAGTTGACCGCCGACAGCCGGTGCCGTGTGCGGAACGCCTGGTCACCGAAGATCTCCTTCAACGTCGCCTGCGCGTCGTCAAACGTGCCGTCGACTGCGAGCGCGAAGACGTTGCCCGCGCCGGTGCACGCCATCTGCCGCTCCTGCAAGGGCGACACGCGGCCATCCGGATAGAGAATGAAAATCGCGGTGCCCGGCCGGCCGATTAGGCCGTGTATCGCCGCTGCGCCGGTGTCGCCGGACGTGGCGCCGAGGACGTTGATCGTCTCGCGGCGCGTGGCACACTGGTGCGCGTAAAGGTTGCCGAGCAACTGGAGCGCGAAATCCTTGAACGCGAGCGTCGGCCCGTGCCACAGCTCGAGCACGTAGAGGTTTTTTCCGAGCGGTTTCAGCGGCGCGATCGCCGGATCGGTGAACTTCGTGTAGCTCTGCGCGACGAGCGCGCGCAGCGTGTCGGCCGGGATGTCCGTCGCGAACACGCGCATGAATTCGAAACACAACTCTGCGTAGCCGAGTCCTTCGAAGCGCTTCAGATCGCCCGAGAAATCCGGTAGCGACTCCGGCAGGAACAAGCCGCCGTCCGGCGCGAGGCCGGTGGCGACGGCATCGGAGAAGCCGAGGGCGGGCGTCTGGCCGCGAGTGGAGAGAAAGCGCATCGGTCTGTTTGGTGGGGCCGGTTCTCCGAACCGGCCTGAGTTCCAGCGGGCGAATTCTCCGACTCGCTCCGTCCAACCCAGGCCGGCTCGGAGAGCCGGCCCTACCCGCTCAGAGCTTATCCAACTCGAACGCCTTGTGCGCGACGCGCGCGGCCTCGTCGGCCTGATCCTTGGCGATCACGACGGAGATTTTGATCTCGGATGTGCTGATGAGTTCCAGGTTGATGCCGGCCTTGGCGAGGGCGTCGAAGAGCGTCGCGGCCACGCCACTGTGGGTGCGCATACCGACGCCGACGACCGAAAGCTTCGCGATCTTCTCGTCAACCGCGACCTCGCCGCCGACGGCTTTGAGCACCGGCGCGAGCGAGCGCTGGGCCTTGTCCTTCTCGGTGAGTGGGACCGTGAACGTGAGGTTCGCCACGCCGCCGCGGCCGACGTTCTGCACGATCATGTCGACGTTGACATTGGCGTCGGCGAGTGCGCGGAAGACCTTGGCCGCGGTGCCGGGCTTGTCGGCGATGTTGCTGACGACGACCTTGGCCTGATCCTTGTCGACCGCGACCCCGCGGACGACGATCTTTTCCATGTAGGCGACTTCTTGTTTCACGATGGTTCCTGGGTTGTTGTTGAAAGAGGAGCGGACTTCGAAAACGACGTTGTATTTGGCGGCGAACTCGACGGAGCGGGTCTGCATGACCTTCGAGCCGAGGGAGGCGAGTTCAAGCATCTCATCGTAGGAGATCTCGTTGAGTTTCTTCGCGTCTTTCACGACGCGCGGGTCGGCGGTGTAGACGCCGTCGACGTCGGTGTAGATCTCGCACTTGTCGGCCTTCACGGCGGCGGCGAGCGCGATGGCGGTGAGGTCGGAGCCGCCGCGGCCGAGCGTCGTGGTCTGCCCCTCGTCGTCGATGCCCTGGAAGCCGGCGACAATGATCACCTTGCCGGCCTTGAGGTCGCGCTCGAGCGCCTTGGCGTTGATGCCTTTGATTTTGGCCTTGGTGTAAACCTTGTCGGTGGTGATGCCGGCCTGCGCGCCGGTCATGCTCACGGCCTCGACGCCGACGCCGTGCAGCGCCATCGCGGTGAGGGCGATGGTCTCCTGCTCGCCGATCGCAAGGAGCTGATCCATCTCGCGCTCGCTCGGGTTCGGGTTCACCGCCTTGGCGCGGGCAATGAGCTCGTTGGTCACGCCGGCGCGGGCGGAGACGACGACAACGAGTTCGTTGCCGGCGTCGCGCGCCACCTTGATGCGGTTGGCGACGTTCTTGATGCGGTCGACGTCACCGACCGAGGTGCCGCCGTATTTTTGGACGATTCTGGCCACTGGAGGAGTTGAGAGTTGAGGGTTGAGCGTTGAGAGAAAACAGCGGGGGTCTTGAGAGTGAGAATTGAGTGTGCGGGACCCTCAACTCTCAGCTCTCAACTAAAAACTAATCGTTGAAGTCCCCGATGCGCAGCAGCACCGGCGTGTCGAGCGTGCTGGAGAGCTTGGTGAGCTCGCGCAGTGTGGCCTGCATGGCGCGCTCGTTGCTCTCGTGCGTCGTCAACACCAGCGAGGCGGCGCCAACATGCTCGGAAGGATTCTGAATGACGCTCGCGATGCTTACGTGGTGGCGCGCCATCGCGGAGGCGACGCGCGCGAGCACGCCGGGCTGATCCTTGACGGTGAGGCGCAGGTAGTAGCGGCAACGGATGCTCTCGGGTGGAGCGAGGCGGCAGGTTTCGCGCACGGGGGTCGTCACCTCTTTGATGAGGTGCGCGCCCTTGCCGAACTGCAGGAGCGCTGCGGCATCGGCGATGTCGCTGATCACGGCGCTCGCCGTGGCGTCCTGGCCGGCGCCGCGGCCGCTATAAAACGTGGTGCCGACCACGTCGCCGTTGACGGAAACCGCGTTGAACACGCCGCTGACGTTGGCGACGACGTTGCCCTCGGGGAGCAGCGTCGGGTGCACGCGCACGCAGAGTTCGTTTTTCGCCACGTCGCGCGTGATGACGGCGAGAAGCTTGATGCCAAAGCCGAGCACGGACGCGTTCTTGAAATCGGCCGGCGTGATGCGCGAGATGCCCTCGACGATCATCTGGTCGGTCTTGACCCACACGCCGTGCGCGAGCCAGGCGAGCACGCTGGCCTTGTGCGCGGTGTCCCAGCCGTCGACGTCGAGCGACTCGTCGGCTTCCGCGTAGCCGAGGCGCTTGGCGTCGGCGAGCACCTGCGCGTAAGGCGCATCGCGATCCTCCATCTGCGTGAGGATGTAGTTACACGTGCCGTTCAGGATGCCGTAGATGCGCGGGAAGCGGTTCGCGACGAGGCCCTCGCGCAGCGCCTTGATGATCGGAATGCCGCCGGCGACCGAGGCCTCGAAAAAGAAGTGGCCGCCGTGTTTCTGCGCCGTCGCGAAAATTTCCGCGCCGTGCTCGCAGATGAGCGCCTTGTTGGCGGAGACGACGATCTTGCCGGTGCGCAGCGCGGCGAGCGTGACCTTGCGGGCGAGCGTGGTGCCGCCCATCAGCTCGCACACGATGTGGAGCGACGGATCGGTTGCGACCGCCATCGGGTCGGCGGTGAGCTTGCTCGCGGGGATTTTCACCGCGCGCGGTTTCTTGAGGTCGCGCACGGCGGCGCGGGCGAGGTTGAGTTTCACGCCGAGTCGCGACTCGAGGTCGGCGCGATTGGCGGAGATATGTTTCCACACGCCCTGCCCCACCGTGCCGAGGCCGCAGATGCCGATGTTGATCGTCGTGGGGGCGCTCATGCTGAAATGCTGTAGCGGCGGTCTGTGACCGCCGGGAGAGTCGAGGATGGATTTCGGCGGTCATAGACCGCCGCTACAACGAAACCGGGTTTCATTTGGGTGTTTCTTTCTTCTGGCCGACCTTGCTTTCGGTGCCGGCGATGAGTCGAGAAATGTTCGCGCGATGGCGGATGACAACAAACGCCGCGACCGCCACCGACACACCGATCAACAAGGGCGAGCGGTGCAGAAAATACGCCGAGAGCGGCAACGTGATCGCGGCGACCATCGAGCCGAGCGAGATGTAGCGCGTAGCTGCCACCGTGATGCCGAAGACAACGAGGGCGATACCGGCACCGGGCGGGAAGAGCACGATGAAGCCGCCGGCGCCCGTCGCGACGCTCTTGCCGCCGCGGAAGCCGGTGAAGCAGGAAAAGCTGTGGCCGAGGATGGCGGCGATGAGGCCGGCAATCGCAAGTAATTCAATTTGACCGGTAGCCGCAGACATCAGGTCCTCGCTGCCACTGAAGGCCGGTCCAATTCGGAACTTCGACGAAGTCCCAAGCAGCACAGACAAGAACACCGCCAGCGCCCCCTTCGCCGCATCGAGAATCAGCACGAGATTCCCTGGGCCGTGCCCGAGCACGCGGCGCACATTCGTCGCGCCGGGATTTTTCGAGCCGACCTCGAAGATGTTCACGCCCTTCGCCTTCGCGACGAGATAGCCGAAGGGCAGCGCGCCCAACAGATACCCGACCACGGCCGCGATGAGGAGCGGGACGATCATGGCGAAAGCTGTAGGGCGGGGTCGCCGAACCCCGCCCTTCGGAAAACAATTTCCGCTGAAACGGCGGGGGCCGGCGACCCCGCCCTCCACTGGTGCACTTGCATGTTCACAGCTGCACGAACTTCGCCACCTTGATCGCGGCGTGGCCCTTGATGACTTTGCGGGCGGACTCGCTCGGCTCCGTATCGACGCGCACCACCATGTAGGCCGTGCCGCCGGGCGTGAGACGAGAGAGCGACATGTCGGCGATGTTGACCTTGTCGTTGCCGAGGATGGTGCCCACCTGGCCGACCATGCCGGGCACGTCCTGGTTTTCGAGGACGAGCAGCTTGCCGTCGGCGACGACCTCGACCTCACGGCCGTTGATTTCGACGATGCGCGGCTGGTTGCCCTTGCCGATGAGCGTGCCCGAGGCGGAAAACACGGTGCCTTCGCCCGCTGTGGCTTCGACCTTGATGAGGTCGGTGTAGCCGGAGTCGTCGGTCGACTTGATGACCTCGGCGCGCACGCCGAGACGCTCGAGCAACGACGGGGCGTTCACGAAATTGACCGAATCGCCGCTGATGCGACGCAGGAAACCGCGTTGGATCGCGCGCGTGACCGCGTTGACGTCGAGGTCGATGATCTTGCCCCAATACGTGATGCGCAACGTGGCGATCTGGGCGGCGCCGATTTGCTGGACGAGCGTGCCGAGCTTGGCGCCAAGATCGAGGTAGGGGCCGAGGACCTTCACCGCATTGGCGTCCATCGAGGGCATGTTCACCGCGTTGCGGATGATACCGCCGTTGAGCACGTCGGCAATCTGCTCGGCGATCTCGATGCCGACTGATTCCTGGGCCTCGGCCGTCGAGGCGCCGAGGTGCGGCGTGAGGGTGACGTTGGGGAGCGCACGCAGCTCGCTGTCCTTCGCGAGCGGCTCGTCCTCGAACACATCGAGGCCGGCCGCGGCGACCTTGCCGGATTTGAGCGCGGCGACGAGGGCCGATTCCTTGATGATCCCGCCGCGGGCGCAGTTGAAGATGCGGAGCCCCTTCTTGCACTTCTCGAACGCCGCCTCGTCGATCATGTATTTCGTATCGTCGGTCAGCGGCATGTGGACCGTGATGTAGTCCGCCTGCGTGACGACTTCGTCGAGCGTCGCGATTTCGACCTGCATGGCCTTGGCGCGACTGGGCGCGAGATACGGATCGTAGGCCAGCACGCGCATGCCGAACGCCTGCGCGCGCTTCGCGACTTCGCCGCCGATGCGGCCGAGGCCGACGATGCCGAGCGTCTTCTTGAAAAGCTCGATGCCGGAGAAACTCTTCCGGTCCCACTCGCCCCGCTTCATCGAGGCGGCGGCCTGCGGCACGGGACGCGCGCCGCACAGGATATGGGTGAAGGTGAGCTCGGCAGTCGCGATGGTGTTGCCGGCGGGGGTGTTCATCACCACCACGCCGCGCTCGGTGGCGGCTTCGACATCGACGTTGTCCACGCCCACGCCGGCGCGGCCGACGACCTTCAGGAGCGGCGCGGCGGCAAAGACCGCCGTGGTGATCTTCGTCTCCGAGCGCACCGCGATGGCGTGCACATCCTTCACGAGTTCGAGCACCTTCTCCGGAGAAGACCCGTAAGCCTCAACAACCTCCAGGCCCGGCTGCGCACGCAGATAGGCGACTCCCTTGGGTGAGATCTTGTCAGCGACGAGGACTTTCATGTGGGCAAAGCCTACGAGGGAAAAACCCCGCGGCCCGCCAAGCAAGGAAAACGTTCGCTATGACACCTGCCCCGGGCGCAGCTCAGTTTCCTGCCGTCCGGCGCGAGCGATGGAGCGGCGGTTTTCAACCGCCGGGCTTGGGCGCCTGGAAAAGCGCCCCTCCGCGTGGCTGGAAAGTGAGATGCGCCCCACCTGCCCGCGGCCTCACCCCGCGCGGCATTCGGGCCCGGCCGTAGCGTCCGCCAGCCAGCGCGCACTCCGTCGAAAAGCGGCCTCATTTCGCGCCTTGCGCAACCTCGCGCGGACCGATTCCGTCCTACCTGTGTGTCGCCGCCCGGCGGCGCCCACCTCTGATGAATTATCCCTCCGCCGCTACGCTACTTCGCAAACTACCCCATTACGGCGCCGCACTGCTTCTGGTCGCTGCCATCGGGTGTGCCGACAAAGGCGCGACCCCCGGCGCAGCCGGCGGCGGCAGTGGCAAGGGCGGACGCGGTGCCGGCGGCCCGGCCCCGGTGCTGGTGGGCAAGGCTCAGAAAAAAATCGTCCCACTCGTGGTCGACGCCATCGGCGTGGTGGAGCCCATCAAATCCGCCGCGATCCGCTCGCAGGTCACCGGATCGTTGATGAAAATCGACCTCCAGGAGGGCCGGGACGTGAAGGCCGGTGACCTCCTCTTCGAGATCGATCCCCGCCCCTTCCAAAACACCCTCGCCTCCGCGCAGGCGGACCAGAAGAAGATCAGCGTCCAACTCGAGACCGCCCGCGCCCAAGTCGCGCGCTACCGCCAGCTCAACGCCGAATCGATGGTCTCGAAGGAACAGTTCCAGCAAATCCAGGACAACGAGCGCGCGCTCACCGCCCAATCGGTCGCGAGCGAGGCCGCCGTCGCCAACGCCGCCCTCCAGCTCTCCTACTGCTCCATCCGCGCCCCGATCGACGGCCGCACCGGCAACCTCAACGTCCACGAAGGCGACCTCATCCGCGCCAACGACGTCGGCGCGATGGTCACCATCAACCAGCTCAGTCCCATCTACGTCACGTTTGGGGTCCCGCAGCAGCAACTCGCCGCCCTCCAGCGCTATCGCGCCGCCGGCACGCTGGCGGTCAGCGTCGCCCCCTCCGGCGCCGGCGAGGCGCCCGAGAAAGGGGAACTCACCTTCATGGACAACACCGTCGATGCCGCCACGGGCACGCTCAAGTTGAAGGCCTCCTTCGCCAACCAGAAACACCGCCTCTGGCCCGGGCAGTTCGCCACCGTCAGCGTCACGCTCGCCGAACCCGAAGTCCTCGTGGTCCCGGCCTCGGCGCTCCAGAATTCCCAGAACGGGCAATATGTCTTCGTCATCAAGACCGACGCGACGGCCACGCCGCCCGCGAGCATCGCCGAGCACCGCCCGGTCGCCGTCCAGCGCACGCTCGAAAACGATGCGGTGATCGCATCCGGTCTCGCCGACGGCGAAGTCATCGTGACCGACGGACAGCTTCGCGTCATCCCGGGTCGTCCCGTCATCATCAAGCAACCCGAGGCCCCGGCGGGAGGTGGCCGGCCCGCCGGAGAAAAAGCCAGGGGCAAGGGCAAGAAGAAGGACGCATGAACATCCCCGAGCTCTTCATCCGCCGTCCGGTCATGACGTCGCTCGTGACCGCCGCCATCGCGATCTTCGGCGTGATGGCCTACGAAAAGCTTCCGGTCAGCGACCTGCCCAACATCGACTACCCCACCATCACGGTGTCGGCGTCCCTCCCCGGCGCCAACCCCGAGACGATGGCCACCTCGATCGCCACGCCGCTGGAGCAACAACTGTCGACCATCGCCGGCGTCGACTCGATGACGTCGACCAGCTCCCTCGGCAGCACCTCGATCACCCTGCAGTTCAACCTCGAACGCGACATCGACGGCGCCGCCCAGGACGTGCAATCGGCCATCGCCGCCGTGCAGCGCCGGTTGCCGCAGGACATGCCGTCGCCGCCGACGTTTAGAAAATCGAATCCCAACGACTCCCCCGTCCTCCTCCTCGCCCTCACCTCCGCCACCGTCCCGCTCTCCGAGGTCAACGAATACGCCGAGACGATCCTGGCCCAACGCATCTCCAGCGTCGACGGCGTTGCGCAGGTCAATGTCATGGGCGCGCAGAAGTTCGCCGTGCGCGTCCGCCTCCAGCCGCATGCCCTGGCCGCGCGCGGCATCGGCATCGACGAGGTGCGCACCGCCCTCAACACCAACAACGTCAACCTGCCCGCCGGCACGATCGATGGCGCCCACAAATCGGTCACGCTCATGGCCACCGGCCAGCTGGGAAAAAGCGCCGATGAATTCCGCAAGGTCATCGTCACCTACCGCAACGGCGCGGCCGTCCGCCTCGGCGACGTGGCCGACGTGGTGGAGAGCGTCGAAAACGAACGCTCCGCCAGCTGGTTCCTGAATCGCGATCCCAGCCGCCTCGAGTATGGCGTCGGCCCGGCGATCGAATCCGAGACCCGCTCGATCATCCTGTTCGTCCAGCGCCAGCCGGGCACCAACGTCATCAAGGTCGTCGACGCCATCAAGCAGTTGCTCCCGTCCTTCCGCACCCAGCTGCCCGCCGGCATCAGCCTCGATATCTACAGCGACCGCACCGTGGCCATCCGCGAGTCGGTGCACGATGTGAAGTTCACCCTGGTCCTCGCCATCTGCCTCGTGGTGCTCGTGATCTTCCTGTTTCTCCGCACCCTGTCCGCGACGATCATCCCCAGCGTGGCCATGCCCATCGCCATCGTGGGCACCTTCGCGGTGATGTATTTTTTCAACTTCAGCATCGATAACCTGTCGCTGCTCGCGCTCACGCTCTCGGTCGGGTTCGTCGTCGACGATGCGATCGTGATGCTCGAAAACATCGTCCGCCACATCGAGAAAGGCGAGACGGTGATGACCGCCGCGCTCAAGGGCTCCCGCGAGATCGGCTTCACGATCATCTCGATGACGATCTCGCTCGTGGCCGTCTTCATTCCGGTGCTCTTCATGCAGGGGGTGCTCGGCCGCCTGCTGCACGAATTCGCCATCACGATCAGCGCCGCCATCCTCGTCTCGGGCTTCGTCTCGCTCACCCTCACGCCGATGCTGTGCAGCCGGTTCCTCAAGCCCATCCGCCACGGCGAGCACCACGGCCGCTTCTACAATTTCATGGAGCGCGTGTTCGCCGCCTGGCTGCGGTTCTACGAACGCACGCTGAAGCTCTCGCTCCGTTTTCACCGCGCCACGATGTTCCTCGCGCTCGCGACCGTCGGGCTCACGGTCTGGCTGATCGTCATCGTGCCGAAGGGCTTCATCCCCACCGAGGACACCGGGCGCATCTACATCAACACCGAGGCCGCCCAGGACGTTTCGTTCGAGGCCATGGTGCGGTATCAACGCCAGTTGTCGGCCATCGTGGCCGCCAATCCCTACATCCAGAATTTCTCCTCCTCCATCGGCTCCTACGGCCGCAGCGGCGGTGGCACCAACACCGGCCGCATCTTCGCCAGCTTGATCCACCGCAGCCAGCGCCCGGCCGGCGCCGTCATCGCCCAGCAGTTGCGGGCCGAACTCGCCAAGGTGCCCGGCGTGCGCGCCTTCCCCAGCCTGCCCCCCGCCATCAGCGTCGGCGGCCGCCAGTCCTCCTCGGTCTATCAATACACCCTCTCCGGCACCGACCTGCAGGAGATCTACCGCGTCACCCCCCTCCTCCTCGAAAAGGTGCGCGACATCCCCGGCCTGATCGACGTGAACTCCGACCTCCAGATCGTCAATCCGCAGCTCATCGTTGAGATCGATCGCGACCGCGCCTCCGTGCTGGGCCTCAACGCCCAGCAGGTCGAGGACACGCTCTACAGCGCCTTCGGGTCGCGCCAGGTGTCGACCATCTTCACGTCGACCAATCAGTATTACGTCATCCTCGAACTCGATCCGAAGTTCCAACGCGACCCGCGCGCGTTGTCCTTCCTCTATCTGCGCAACCGCGAAGGAAAGCTCATCCCGCTCGAAGCGGTCTCCAAGGTGCGCACCTCGGTCGGGCCGCTCACCGTCACCCATCTTGGCCAGGTGCCCTCGGTCACGATCACGTTCAACCTCGCCCCCGGCACCGCCCTCAGCCACGCCACCACCGAGATCGAGCGGGTGGCGCGCTTGGTTCTGCCGGCCACCGTGAGCGGCACCTTCCAAGGCACCGCGGCCGCCTTCACGAGTTCCCTCCAGGGCCTCGGCTGGATGCTGCTCATCGCCGTGCTCACCATCTACCTCGTGCTCGGCGTGCTCTACGAGGATTTCATCCACCCGATCACGATCCTGTCCGGCCTGCCCTCGGCGACCTTCGGCGCCCTGGCCACGCTCATGCTGCTCCAGCAGGAACTGAACATCTACGGTTATGTCGGCCTGATCATGCTCATCGGCATCGTGAAGAAAAATGCGATCATGATGATCGACTTTGCCCTCGACGCGAAACGCACGCGGGGCCTCGCCGCCGAACCCGCGATCTACGAGGCCTGCCTCGTGCGTTTCCGTCCGATCATGATGACGACGCTTGCCGCTCTCGCCGGCACGCTCCCGATCGCGCTCGGCTGGGGCGCCGGCGCCGAGTCGCGTCGCACCCTCGGCCTCGCGGTGGTCGGCGGCCTGGTGGTTTCGCAGGCGCTCACGCTCTACATCACGCCCGTCTTCTATCTCTACATGGAGCGCATCTCCCGCTACCTGACCCCGAAACCTGTCGCCGAGATCGAAGCCGAGGCGGCGGCAGCCGTGACCGCCAAATAGCACCGGCGATTCGCAGCCCGCGTCACGCGCAAACCCTCCCTCCTCTCTCCCCATGCGTCGTCTCACTCTCTTCTTTCTCGCCCTCGTCCTGCCGCTTCCCGCCGCTCCCGAAAAATGGACCGCGGCCATCGACAAGTTCACCAAGGCCGACGCCACCAACCCGCCCCCGCGCGACGCCGTGTTGTTCATCGGCAGCTCCTCCATCGTGAAGTGGACCTCGCTCGCGAAGGATTTTCCCGGGCACCGGGTGATCAACCGCGGCTTCGGCGGCTCCGAACTCGCCGACAGCGTGTTCTACCTCGACCGCATCGCGATCCCCTACCATCCGCGCGTCGTCGTCCTCTACGCTGGCGACAACGACCTCAAAGCCGGCAAGACCCCCGAGACCGTCGCCACCGATTTCGCGGCCTTCTGCACCAAAATCCACACCGCGCTGCCGTCGACGAAGGTCGTTTACATCGCCGTCAAGCCGAGCCCCTCGCGCTGGGCCATCCGCGACAAGGGTGAGAAGGCCAACGCCCTCATCGCCGCGTATTGCGCAAAGGACAAACGCCGCGGCTTCGTCGACATCTGGAAACCCATGCTCGACGCGCAGGGCCAGCCGCGTCCCGAACTGTTCGTCGCCGACATGCTGCACATGAATTCCGCCGGCTACGCCGTCTGGACCCCGCTCGTCGCGCCGCACCTCAAGTAGGCCGGCTTCGCGCCCCTTCACCGTGCGTTTCGCGTGCCGGATCGGGGATCACCCCCGACCTGCGTGGTTGCACCGCCTCCGTTCGTATGGTTCGTGTCTGCCGTGGCTTCTCCCTCCGTCTCCCCCGCCGCCCGTCTCGCCCGCCAGATCGCCTTCATCGCCGAGTGCGACAAGTTGAAGGAGATCTTCCGCCAGACGCTCAACTCGCAGAGCAAACGCGCCGAGAACGACGCCGAACATTCGTGGCACCTCTGCCTCTGCGTCATCGTGCTCGCGGAGCACGCCAATTTTCCGCACCTCGACGTGCTGCACGTGCTCAAGATGCTCATCGTGCATGACCTCGTCGAAATCGACGCCGGCGACACGTTCGCCTACGACACCGCCGCGATGGCCCACCAGCACGAACGCGAAGCCCTCGCCGCCGAGCGCATCTTCGGGCTGCTACCGGAGGATCAGGCGCGCGAGTTCCGCGGGCTGTGGGACGAATTTGAGGAAAAGCAGACGCCCGAGGCGAAATTCGCGACGGCCTGCGATCGTTTTCAACCAATGTTGCTGAATTGCCTCGGCCAGGGCGGCGGCTGGGCGAAGCACGGCATCACCCACGACCGCGTCGTCGCGCGCAATTCCCAGATCGCCCTCGGCTCCGAAGCGCTCTGGCAGCACGCGCAAAAACTCATCCAGGAACTCGTCGACTCCGGGCACTTGCCGTCGAAGTAGCAGGTCCGGTCTTCGACCGGACCGGGCCGGTCGGCGACTGGCCCTACGGCTCGGACTGTCCGCGCGCACACCCCGCACCGCCCTTCCGCTGCCCGCGTCAGTCGTGATACGTTTTCCGCCATGAACCACCCCATCCGACTGTTGCCGGTGCTCGCATTGCTGGCGCTTCCGGCGTTCGCCGCCGACGAGCCGCCCGCTCCGCCACCCCGCGATTGGATCGACGCGAAAACCGGCCACCGCATCATCCGCCTCTCGCCGGACGAAGGCGCCGGCAGTTTGTATTTTCACCAGCACGCGCTCACGCCCGAGGGTGACAAGGTCATCCTCCGCGGCCGGCAGGGCACGATCGTCGTCGACATTACCAAGCTGGGCACCGAACCGCCGAAGCCGGAACTTCTCATCGGCGCGGCCCCGATCACGACCGCCTGGCGCACCCGCGAAGCCTATTACGTCGACCGCGCCAACGGCACCCTCATGGCCGTGCATCTCGACACGAAAGCCACGCGCCTCGTCGCCAAGATTCCGCCCCAGGCCCGCGGCGGACAGTGGGCCGTGAATTGCGACGAGACGCTGCTGGTCGGCATCGGCGCCGATCCCGACGGCAAGGTCGTCCCGCGCACTCCACCTCCGGGTGACCCGGGCACTGGCGGCACGCTCATGGGCCAGTGGTCCGCCGGCACGCCGAAGATGCTTTTCACGGTCAATATCAAGACCGGCGAGTTCAAGGTGCTCCACCGCGAGAACGACTGGACCAACCACCTCCAGTGCTCGCCCACCGATCCACAGCAGATCCTCTTCTGCCACGAAGGCCCGTGGCACTGGGTTGATCGCACCTGGACGATCCGCGCCGACGGCGGTCCCGCGCGCCTCCTCCACGAGCGCACGATGAACATGGAGATCGAAGGGCACGAGTTCTTCAGCAAGGACGGCAAGATGGTCTGGTATGACCTCCAGACGCCCAAGAGCGGCGTGTTTTGGCTCGCCGGCGTCGATCTCACCACCGGCAAACGCACGTGGTATAACCACGAGCGCGCCGAGTGGTCCGTGCACTACTCCGTCTCCTACGATGGCAAACTCTTCGCCGGCGACGGCGGCGGCGCGGCGAGTGTCGCCGCCGCCCGCATGGACGGCACACGCCTCCCCGGCGGCAACGGCCAGTGGATGTATCTCTTCCGCCCGGTGCTGGCGCGCGGAAAATCCTTCAGCGACAAACGCGAACTCATCGACGTTGGCTATTTCGAGGCCGAGCGCCTCGTCGACATGTCGAACCACAACTACAGCAAGGACGGTGGCGTGGAGCCGAACCTCCACTTCACGAGAGACGCGAAGTGGTTGATTTTCTCCGGCAACTTTCACAGCCGCCGTCCCGACGGCCGCGGCCTCACGCACGCCTACGCCGTGGAAATCGCGAAGTCGAAATGAACGCAGTCGCGCGATTTGTCGGAGCCTCGCTCGCCGCGATTATCCTTTTTGCGGTCTCCGCTCGCGCCGAGATCGAATTTGTCGGTTTGCTCGTTCTGCCCGCGCGCTCCACGTTCGCTCTCACCGCGCAGCCCGGGAAATCCACCGTGTGGCGCACGCTCGGTGAGGAAATTGGCGGCTACACCGTCGAGTCCTTCGACTCAAAAACCGACACCCTCACCCTCGCCAAAACCGGCGCGCCACCGCTCCGCCTGCGTCTGAAGGATGACGCGAAGGTGAAGAGCGCGCGCTTTGAAATTTCCGGCGAACTCAAGGCCGGCCGCGGCGAAAAACTCACCGTCAACCGGGCCACGCTCCTCTTCGACGAGGAGAACGTTTTCCCGTTGGGTGACGGGCTGGTGCTGCGGTTGCACCCCACCCGCCGCTCGGACGGCACCTGTGAATACCGCCTCAGCTTCGATCAGACCATCCGCGGCGGCAAAGTGACCATCTCCTCCCCACGGATCATCGCGCTAGCGGACCAGCCCTTCAGCATGAAGACCGGCGAACTCGAGTTCTCTTTCCAGCCCAAGCCCAACTGATTCGCCCATGCACCGCCTCCTCGCCCGCATCCTATCCGTCCCTTTGATCCTCTCCGCGCTCCGCGCCGCCGACGATCTCCCCCGCGACTGGATCGATCCCGACACCGGTCACCGCATCATCCGCCTCTCCACCGAGCCCGGCAGTTCCACCCTCTATTTCCACGACAACGCCTACTCACCGCGTGGCGATAAACTGATCTTCAACTCGCCAAGTGGCATCGTGCTCCTCGACGTCACCAAGCTCGGCACCGAACCCCCGAAGCCCGAGGTCGCCGTGCCCGGCGGTCGCGGCGGTTATTTCGCGCGCCGCACGCCCGAGATTTATTTCGTGCGCGGTGGTGGCGGCGGATTCGGTCGCGGCACGCGCGGCGAAGGCGCCACGCCCCCGGGCGCGCCGGTGCCGCGCGACGTCGGCGCGCCTCCGGTAGGCGGTGCACCGATCCCGGTGAACCCCGATCGCCGCGGCGGGGAGGTTTTCGCCTACCACCTCGAGACGAAGGAAACCCGCAAGATTTCCCACGCCTCACGCACGCTCATCAACTGCGATGAGACGTTCACGCTTGTGACCGCCACGGCCGAGGATCCCTCCGGCAAAAATCCGAAGCCGCCGCCCCGCGAGGCGCGTCCGCAGCTCGCGCGGATGTTTCCGGGCAAGACGATGGAGGAACTCACGCCCGAGCAGCGCTACGCGGTCACCAAGGAGGAAGGTCTCGCGCGCCGCACCGTGAATCCGCCGGGCATGGCGTTCACCTTCACGAACCTCAAAACCGGCGAGGCCCGCACGGTCGGCTACCAATACGGTTCGCTCAACCACATGCAGTTCTCCCCGACCGATCCGAACCTCCTGCTCTACTGCCACGAGGGCACGTGGCACGAAGTCGATCGCGTCTGGACCATCCGCACCGACGGCAGCGCGATGACGCTCCGCCACAAACGCACGATGGACATGGAAATCGCCGGCCACGAATTCTGGAGCCACGACGGCCAGACCATCTGGTTCGATCTCCAGACCCCGCGCAGCCAGGTCTTCTGGATCGCGGGCGTCGAGCTCGCGACGGGCAAGGAGACCCGTTACCCCATCGACCGCGATGCGTGGTCCGTGCACTACAACATTTCCCGCGACAGCACGCTCTTCATGGGTGACGGCGGCGACGAGACGCAGGTCGCGTTTTCCAAGAACGGCATGTGGATCAACCTGTTTCGCCCGCAGTCCGACGGCACGCTGCGGCGCGAGAAACTCGTCAACATGGCCAAGCACAACTACGTGACCGGCCGCGGCGGCATCGAGCCCAACGGCTCCATCACCCCCGACAACCGGTGGGTGGTCTTCTCCGGCAACTTTCACGGCGCGCGGCACGTCTATGCCGTGGAGGTTTTCGCTGCGCGAAAACCTAAGCCATAAAACACAAAACCTCTTTTCGTTCCCGAAATCGCCTCGTCTTCAACTTAGGTTTTCGCGGAGCGAAAACCTCCCCAACATGAACAAACTCCTCGCTTCCTGTTTCGCGGCGACTCTCACCGCCGCCCTCGTCCACGCCGGCCCGGCCGATGACGCCGCCGCCGCTGCCAAGAAAGTCGCCGCTGCCGCCAACTACAGTTGGACCGCGACGACCGAGATCGCCAATTCGCAATTCCCCGCCATGCCCGTCAACGGCGTGACCGAGAAAGGCGGCTACACCGTCATCACGCGCGAGTTCAACGGCAACGCCATGCAGACCGTTCGCAAGGGCGAGCAAGTCGTCTCCCAGAACATGGAGGGCGCCTGGATGACGATGGAAGAGATGCGCCAGCAATTCGCCAACCGCGGCGGCGGTGGCGGCGGCCAAGGCGCAGGCGGCGGCAATCGTGGCGGTGGTGCCGGCGGCGGTGGCGGACGCGGTTTCGGCGGCTTCGGCTTTGGCGGCGGCGGACAGAACAACCCCGCCGAAGACGCCGCCAATCTCGCGGCCAAGATCAAGGACGCGAAGCTCGTCGATGGCGCCATCGCCGGCACGCTGAGCGCCGAGGATGCCGCACCGATGCTCTCGTTCGGTGGTCGTGGTGGCCGCGGTGGCGCCGGCGGCGGCACCCCTCCGCCCGCTCCGAAAAACGTGTCGGCCTCCGTGAAATTCTGGGTCAAGGACGGCGTGCTCACGAAATACGTGCTGAACGTGAAAGGCACGATCGCCACGCCCAACGGCGACGAGCGCGAAATCGATCGCACGACCACCACCGAGTTCAAAGACATCGGCTCGACCAAGGTCACCGTCCCCGAGGAGGCGAAAAAGAAACTCGGCGCCTGAGCCACCCGTCGTGGACGAGGCGTCCCGCCTCGTTTCCGCTCGTGGCCCTCGCCTGACCGTCCACTCATCCCCCATTTGCCTTCTCCGGCGTGGTGCGTCTCAGTGCGCCACGCCGGTTTTATTTTCCACCCCACCATGAAGATTCGTCCCCGCCTGTCCCTGCTGGCCGTGCTTGCCGCCGCTTCGCTCTTCGCCGCCGACACCCGCCCCGTCGTCGCGCTTTATCCCGACGGCGCGCCCGGCTCCGCGACCCGCAAAGCCGAGCCCGAGAAAATCGCCGGCTCCAACGTCTCCAACATCCATCACCCCTCGCTCACCGTTTACCTGCCCGCGAAGGACAAGGCCACCGGCTGCGCTGTCATCGTCGCGCCCGGCGGCGGCCATGCGCGCCTCGCCATCGAGCACGAGGGCTGGAACGTCGCCCAATACCTCGCGGACCACGGCGTCGCCGCCTTCGTCCTGAAATACCGCCTCGGCAAAGACGACGCCACGCCCGCCGGCGCCCCCCAACCCTACACCATCGATCGCGACGCGCTCGGCGATGCGCAGCGCGCGATCAAGCTCGTCCGCAACCGCGCCAGTGAATGGGGCGTCGACCCGACCCGTGTCGGCATCATCGGCTTCTCCGCCGGCGGCGAAGTCGCGCTCCTTGCCGCGACCCGCTACGCTGCGGGCAAACCGGACGCCGCCGACACACTCGACCGTCACGGCTCGCGCCCCGATTTCTTCGGCCTGATCTACCCCGGCGGCCTGCCGCGCACCGACATCGCGCTATCGAAGGACGTGCCGCCGGCGTTTCTCGCCGCCGGCTACGGCGACCGGCAGAATATTTCCGAGGGCCTCGCCGAATTTTACCTGAAGTGCAAGAAGGCCGGCATCAGCGCCGAACTCCACATGTATGCGGGCGCCGGCCACGGCTTCGGCGTGCGCGCCTCCAACAAAGGCCCGCACGGCGCCTGGATCGCACGCTT
The DNA here is from genome assembly GCA_016235555.1 of Verrucomicrobiota bacterium. Taxonomy (GTDB): domain Bacteria; phylum Verrucomicrobiota; class Verrucomicrobiia; order Opitutales; family Opitutaceae; genus JACRKC01. The sequence continues at coordinate 131,523 of JACRKC010000016.1, read as the reverse complement.
CACCGACTGGCTCGCCGATCGGAAAATGCTCGGCCTGCAATGACCGGCTCCATCCCTTCTCTCCGAGTTTGTAGCCCCGGCTTCAGCCGGAATCCGAAACGGCATTCCCTCGATCCTTCCAGCTGAAGCCGGGGCTACGAACCCAAGGCCCATGAAACACCTTCCGCTCGTCTTCCTGTTCGCACTCGCCACCTCCGCCGCCGATCTCCCCGCGCCCCACGCCGTCGAGCCGTTTCCGCAAAACCTCTCGCGTAACGGCCCGCCGATTCCCGCCACGCCGCCCGTCGAATCCGCGCATCCCGCATCGGTTCTCCTCTGGTCCGCCGGCGCGCCCGGCTCCGAGGACCGCAAGCACGAGGCCGAGCATATCAGTTGGCGCCAGGAGCCGGACATCGTCTTCCCCGTCATCTCCAACATCCACGCGCCCTCCCTCACGCCCTTTCTCCCCGCCCCCGCCAAGGCCGCGGGTTGCGCCGTCATCATCGCCCCCGGCGGCGGTCACATGCAGCTCACCATCGATCGTGAGGGCTACGATCTCGCGCGTTGGCTCGCCGCCCGCGGCGTGGCGGGCTTCGTGCTGAAACACCGCCTTGCCCGCGACACCTCGACGCCCCGCGGCACCGCCCAGCCCTACTCGATCGAGCAACACGCCCAAGCCGACGCCGCCCGTGCCATCCGCCTCGTGCGCACGCGCGCCGCCGAGTGGCAGGTGAAGACCGACCGCGTTGGCATCATGGGCTTCTCCGCCGGCGGCGAGCTCGCGATCCTCGCCGCGCTCCGCCACACCCCCGGCAACCCCGACGCCGCCGATCTCGTCGAGCGCGCGAGTTCGCGCCCGGATTTTTTCGCGCCGATTTATCCCGGCGGCCTCCAACGCGACGACGTGCGGGTGCGCGAAGGCATCACGCCGCCCGCCTTCCTCGCCTGCGCCGCCGACGACCGCATGCCCGTTCAACTCGCCGCCTTTTTCACCACCCTCCGCAAAGCCGGCGTCAATGCCGAGCTCCACATCTACAGCACCGGCGGCCACGGCTTCGGCGTCCGCCCCGACCGCCCGGACCTCGCCGTCTCGAGCTGGCAGGCCCGGTTCTACGACTGGCTCGGCGACCGCGGCTTTCTGAAGTAGGGCGGGTCTTCGACCCGCTCTCGGAATACCCCTTACTCACGCCTCTCTATTCAATCTGCGTGTCCCAGCAAATCCGCCGCTACACTCCGCAAAAAGGGCCGGTCAGAGACCGGCCCTACTCTATCGCGCTTCTCCTTCTGCTATTTTGCGCGCTTACAGTAAACACCCGCGCGGCCGAGCCCACCCTCTCCTACGAACGCGACATCACCCCGCTCCTCAAAAAATACTGCTACGACTGCCACGGCGACGGCCACCACAAGGCCGGCCTCGCGCTCGACGACTACGCCACCGCCGCCGACGTGCGCGCCGCCCGCCAGAAATGGGAATCGGTCCTCCGCCACGTCGCACGCCACGAGATGCCGCCGGACGACGGCGCCGCGTTTCCCACCAACGACGAACGCGAACGCATCGCCCGTTTCATCGAGCACGAGCTCTTCCAACTCGATCCCGCCAACCCCGATCCGGGCCGCGTCACGCTCCGCCGGCTGAACCGCGCCGAATATTCCAACGCCATCCGCGACCTCGTCGGCGTCGAGTTCAACGCCGCCGCCGATTTTCCGCCCGACGATTCCGGCTACGGTTTCGACAACATCGGCGACGTGCTCTCCCTCCCGCCCATCCTGCTCGAAAAATACCTCGCCGCTGCCGACAAGATCCTCGACACCGCCATCGTCACCGAGCCCGTGCGCAGCCGCACGATCCGCGTGCCCGCGAGCCTCGCCAAGATCGGCTTCAACGCCGTCGGCGATCGCGGCGATGGCTGGGTGCAGCTCATCAGCCTCGAAGAAGACGACGTCAACGTGGAGCTCCCCATCCTCGCCGCCGGCGACTACCTCGTGCGGTTCCAGGCATTCTCGACCCGCGACGGCGGCGCGCTGGTCGGCCAAGGCAGCGAAAAGCCGCTCGACTTCAAGGACGACCCCGGCCCCACGCGCATCGCGCTCGCGCTCAACGACGCCTTCGTGACCGATTTCGTCGTCACCCGCGACGAACAGAATCCCGGCGTTTACGAGGCGCGTCTCGGCGTGCCCGCCGGCCGGCAGAGTTTCCGCGCCGTGATGCGTCGCCAACGCTACGGCGAAAACGAAACCTACATGCTCAACGGCCGCCTCGGCCGCCAGCAGCCCGGCAAAGTCTTCGTGAAATGGATGGAGATCGAGGGTCCGCTCGCCACCGCTACGCGCCGTTACACCGGTGCCGCACTCGCCGCCACCGGCGAAGGCCGCACCACTGCCGACGGCGCGCGCGTGCTCGAAGCCAACGGCGACGTTAGCGTCGAGATCCACGTGCCGCGCGAGGGCGAGTTCATCCTGCGCGCGCAAGCCTTCGCCCAGCAGGCCGGGGCCGAACCGACGCGCATGGAGTTCCGTCTCGACGGCCGCCCGCTGAAAACCTTCGACGTGCTCGCCCCGGATCACATGCAGCCCATCGCGCGGCAGCGCGTGTTTTCGGTGATGCTCCTCGTGCCGCAGCCCGAAGTCTACGAGCTGCGCACGAAACTCCCGCCCGGCCGCCACCGCTTCTCCGCCGCTTTCGTCAACCCGTTCAAGGACACCGCCAACGAAAACCCCAACCTCCGCGCCCGCCGCCTCACGATCCAAAACCTCGAAGTCGCCGATCTCTCCTCGCCGGTGCGCAATCCCCCGAAACCCGCGCCACTCGAGCAGCTCTTCAGCAAAGTGCGCACGCAGGATGAACCCACCGCCCGCGCCCTCATCGGCGATTTCACCTTCCGCGCGTGGCGCCGCCCCATCGCCCCCGCCGAACTCGATCGGTTGGCCAAGCTCTACGCGCTCGCCCGCGGGCAGGGCGACAGCTTCGAGTCCGGCGTAAAACTCGCGTTCAAGGCCGCGCTCGTCTCGCCGCATTTTCTCTTTCTCGATAGCAGCCGACGTGAGGAGGCTGGTCCGACCGGCCTCGTCACCTCGGCCGCTACCAAACTCGCCGTCCCCCTCGACGACCACACTCTCGCCTCCCGCCTCGCCCTTTTCCTCTGGAGCTCCGTCCCCGACGACGAACTCCTCGCGCTCGCGTCTCGCGGCCAGCTCCGTGCCCAACTCGACGTCCAGGTCCGCCGCATGCTCGCCTCGCCGAAATCGCGCGCCCTCGTCGACAACTTCGCCGGTCAGTGGCTGCAAATCCGCAGCCTCGAAGCCATGCAGCCTGACAAAACGGTCTTTCGCGATTTCGATCCCTACCTGCGCGCCGCGATGCAGCGCGAAACCGAGCTCTTTTTTGAACACGTCATGCGCGAAGACCGCAGCGTGTTCGATTTCATCCGTGGCGACTACACGTTCGTCAACGGCCGCCTCGCCAAATTCTACGGCTTCACCGACGGCCCCGTCGGCGAGGAATTCCACCGCGTCTCACTCGCCGGCACCCCACGCCGCGGCGTCCTCACCCACGCCAGCGTGCTTACCCTCACCTCCAACCCCAACCGCACCTCGCCCGTGAAGCGCGGCAAATGGGTGCTCGACAATCTCCTCGGCACCCCGCCCCCTCCGCCCCCGCCCAACATCCCCGAACTCGACGACAAATCCCGCCAGCTCACCGGCACGCTGCGCGAGCAAATGGAAAAGCACCGCGCCGATCCCGGTTGCGCCTCCTGCCACGCGAAGATGGACGCGATCGGTTTCGGCCTCGAAAACTTCGACGGCATCGGCGCCTGGCGCGACAAGGACGGCCCCACGGCCATCGATTCCACTGGCGCGCTGGCGAGCGGCGATCGCTTCGCCGGCGTGGTCGAACTCGCCGAGTTGCTCGCCACCAAGCGCGCCGACGAATTCCGCCGCTGCCTCGCCGAGAAGATGCTGACCTACGCGCTCGGCCGCGGCGTGGAGTATTACGACCGCCCCGCGATCGACGGCATCATGGCCGCCCTCCGCGCCGGCAACGACAAGTTCTCCACCCTCATCCTCGCCGTCGCCCAGAGCTTTCCCTTTCAACACCGCCGGAGTGAAAAGGTGGAGCGCGTTGACCCCAACGCGCTTTCAGGAGCCCCGCCGCACGAAGCGCGTTGAGGTCGACGCGGCTCCACCCTCCCCGGACTGTCCGTCGCCCACCCCGTTTGCCCCACCCCCGCCACCACCCACGATTCGCCGACCCCATGAGCGCCACGTTCCCCCTTCCCCGTCGCACGTTCCTGCGCGGACTCGGCACCGCGGTCGCGCTCCCCGTGCTCGACGCGATGCTCCCCGCATCCGCCCGCGCCGCCACGGCCACCGCCAAAACTTTCCCCCAACGCGTCGCGTGGATCTACGTCCCCAACGGCGCCAACATGACCGACTGGACGCCCGCCACCACCGGTCGCGACTACGCGCTGCCGATGATCCTCGAGCCACTCGTCGCGCACCGCTCCGATTTCACGGTGATCAGCGGCCTCGCCAACAAACAGGGCGACGAACTCGGCGACGGCGGCGGCGCCCACGCGCGCGCGTCCGCGAGTTTTCTCACCGGCGTGCACCCGCGTAAAACCGCCGGAGCCGACATCAAAGCCGGCATCTCCGTCGATCAAGTGGCCGCCAACCAGATCGGCGACCAGACACGCCTGCCGTCACTCGAGTTGAGCTGCGATGGCGGCCAGCGCGCCGGCTCGTGTGACTCGGGTTACAGTTGCGCCTACCAGTTCAACCTCTCGTGGAAATCGGAGACGCAGCCGATGAACCCCGAGGTCGATCCGCGCTCCGCGTTCGAGCGCCTCTTCGGCAGCGGCGACCCCGCCGCGTCGCTCGCCGCCAGCGCACAGCGCGCGCTCTACCGCAAAAGCGTGCTCGACTACGTGCTCGACGACGCCCGCGCCCTCGAACGCCGCCTCGGCGACGCCGACCGCCGCAAACTCGACGAATACCTCACCGCGGTCCGGGATCTGGAGCGCCGGATCGAACGCACGGAAAAGTTCGGCGCCCCGCGCCCGCCACCCGGCGTAGCCGCCCCCGAAATGTTCGAGACCTACGAGCAGCAGATGCAGCTCATGTATGAGGTGATGGCACTCGCGTTCCAAACCGACACGACGCGCATCGCCACCTACATCGTCGCCCACGACGGCAGCAACCGCCCCTACCCGACCATCGGCATCCGCGACGGCCACCACGACCTCTCGCACCACCGCAACGACGAGGAGAAGAAAAAGAAACTCGCCCAGATCAACCGCTACCACGCCACGCAGTTCGCCCGCTTCCTCGATCGCCTCAAAACGATCCGCGAAGGCGACGGCACCTTGCTCGACCACTGCACGCTGCTCTACGGCAGCGCGCTGAGCGACGGCAACAAGCACGCTTGGGACGATCTCCCGCTGCTCGTCGCCGGCCGCAGCGGCGGCCGCATCGCGACCGGCCAGCACCTGCGCGTCGAAGACAAGACCCCCGCGACGAATCTGTTCCGCTCGATGCTCGACACGATCGGCGTGCGCACCGAAAAAGTCGGCGACAGCACGGGCAAGATCGACGCGTTGTTTGCGAATCGCGTATGAATTCGCCGATCGAGTCGTGGACGAGGCGTCCCGCCTCGTGCTTGGCCGTGGTGCTGGCACTCGCCTTTCTCGCCACGATTCCGCTCGGCGCGTCTACCGCGGCTTCCTCCGCCGCGCTCCGCTTCTTCTTCGGCGCCGCCCCTGCCCCCGCCGGCTTCACGGCCGTCCCCGCCGACGCCGCGTTTTCGTCCAGCCGCGGCTTCGGCTTCGAGCCTGGCGCGCCGCTCACCGCTGGCGCCGATGCCATCGCGAGCGACAAACCGTTTCTCTTCTCCGCGGCCCTCCCCGAGGGCACCTACCGCGTCGTCGTCACCACCCCGCCCAACGAAGCGCCGCTCACGATCAAATCAGAATCGCGCCGACTCATGATCGAAAGTGCCCGCGGCCCGCGCTTCGAATTCATCGTCAACACCCGCAACGCCCAAGTCCCGCCCCCGCCGCTCAACGCCCCCGGCAACGATCACGTCGAGCTCAACAACCGCGAGAACAGCCTGGCCACCGGCCTCGTCTATCACTGGGACGACAAGCTCACGCTCGAATTCAACGGCCCCCGCCCCGCCGTCCGCACCCTCGAGATCATCCCTGCGCCCGATCTGCCGACTGTGTTTCTCGCCGGCGATTCCACCGTCACCGACCAGCCGCGCGAGCCCGGCGCGAGTTGGGGCCAGATGCTCCCGCGTTGGTTCAAGCCCACCATCGCCGTCGCCAATCACGCGGAATCGGGCGAGACGCTGAAATCGTTCATCACCGAGCTGCGCCTCGACAAAATCCTCAGCCAGCTGAAACGCGGCGATTTCCTGATCATCCAATTCGGTCACAACGACGAAAAACAAAACTGGCCGCAAACCTATGTCGAAGCCGCGACCACCTACCGCGCCTACCTGCGAGTCTTCATCGCCGAAGCCCGCCGCCGCGGCGCCACGCCGATCCTCGTGTCGCCGATGCAGCGCCGCCAGTTCGGCCCCGACGGCAAAATCCGCAATTCCCACGGCGACTACCCCGCCGCCGTCGCCGCCGTGGCAAAAGAGGAAAACGTCGCCTTCATCGACCTCGCCGCGATCAGCAGCGTGTTCTACGAGGCGCTCGGCCCGGAGAAATCCGTGCGCGCCTTCACCAGCGAACGCGACATCACCCATCACAACAACTACGGCGCCTACCAACTCGCCCGGGCCGTCGCCGCCGGCCTGCGCGCCACGACGCCCGCTCTCGCGCAGCATCTCGTCGATGATTTTCCCGGCTTCGATCCCGCGCACCCCGGCGAACCCGCGGCCTTTGTCTTCGCCGCGAGCCCCGGCCGCACCAACGTCACTCCCCGGGGTAATTGACGCTCCGGGGGAGGATGGTCGCCGCCACCTTCGACCCGCGGCCTCCTTGCCGCCGCATCGAGGCGAACGGCGGCTTCATCTCCCGCGGCCGGCTTCATCGAAAATCTCCGGCGGGCAGCCATAATACCGCATCCCTCGCCTGATCCAGTCGTCCGCCTCGTCGTGCAGTTTGGCGCCACGCAACAGGGCGACGATGTCGCGCATGGCCGTGTTGATTTGCACCCGCAACCGCGGTGACGAGTCGACAAACGCCCGCCGGCCATCGACCGCCTGCACCGGCAGGGGCGCAATGCCGAGGCGCTCGTAGACCTCCTTGAAGCCGCGCCACGCCATTTCGTTCTTGTTGTCGAGGATCAGCACTTCGACGTAACGCACCGCCGCGATCTCCCAGTCGCCATTCAACCGATCGATCTGCGCCAGCAGGAGGAAACCGTCGGCGCAGAGCGGCGCGAACCGCTGCAACGTCCGGATGGTTTCCAGGGCTTCCGCCAGGCGGCCGAGCCGGATCAGCGTTGCCGCACGCTGCGTATGCACCGGGATGAATCCGTTTTCCCTCACCTCGCCGTCACTTTTCCCGCGGGCGAGCTGCCGGCGGCGCGACTCGGCGTTCACCCAGCGGTCAACCGCGTGCGCGCGATCGAGGAACACCAGCGACTTCTCGAACCACGCCACCGCCTCGTCGCGCGGTCCGCGCGCCAGCACGAACTCCCCCTTCGAACGATAGTATTGGCCGAGATCACCCCACAGCGAATTGTCGCGGCGTTCCAGCGGCAGCGGCGGCTCCTCGAGCAACGGCAGGGCGCGCTCCACGATCGCAATGGCGGCATCCAGCCCCGCCTCGCTGCGCCCGTCGGCACACAGCGCACTGGCGAGACCCTTGTGGACATTGAAGCTGCGGGGCGCAGCGGCCACCGCCGATCGCCAGAAGCGGACTTCATCGCACCAATCGGCGTTTCGCACCAGGGTGCGCGCCGTGAACGCCGCGAGGATCACCGCCGCCAGCGCGACCGTCACGCGCCGGTTCAGCGGGCGGCCCCATCCGTGCAGCGCCGCCGCCAGCGCCAGCGCCAGGCCGGCCAGCGGCAGATACATGAACCGCTCCGCCATGATGCTGCCGATGCGCACCAGGAAGTTCGACGTCGGCAGATACATCACGGCCGCCCATACCAACCCGGCCGCCACCAAGGGCCGCGTCCGCCGGATTTGCCCCGCCGTCCACGCCACCAGCCCGAGCACCAGCAACGCGCCCCAGCCCTGCCAGGTGCCGTCGGCGCTCTCGCCGAATAACGGGATTTGCGGGTAGGAGTAATCGCAACTGAGCCCCGCCGGCCAGACCACGAGCGCGAGCAGACGGACGGCGACGTTGCCCGCCGTCATCAGCCCCGGCCAGTAGCCGAGGTAGGCAATCGGGTTGTTGACGAAGGCCGGCGGAAGGTCCGCGACATGCCGCTGCATGACGAACCGCACCACGGCGATCGCAATGAGCGCCGGCGCCATCCACGGCAGCACGGTCGTGGCCGAGGTTCGGATGCCACTGCGCCAGCCGCTTCGATGGATCTCCAGCAAAGCGAGCGCCGCCACAACCATGATGCCGTTCTCCTTCGCAAAAACGGCCGCCAGCGCGATCGCCCCGGCCGCCGCCCGCCAGCGCCATGATCGGTGCCCGCCCGCCTCGTCATCGGCCCGCAGCCACGCGAGCGATCCGCCGAGCACCCCGAGCGTCGCAAGCAAATCCGCCCGTCCGACGATGTTGGTCACGACTTCCACCCCGAGCGGGTGCACGGCAAAGATCGCGGCGGCCAGCCAGGCGACTCCGTCCGCCGCCCCGATTCGCGACGCGAGCCGGCGCAGCAGCAGGACATTGACGAGATGCAGCAGAAGATTGACGAGATGATAGCCCGCCGGGGTGTCGCCGTGGCCGAGCAGTGTATAGTTGCACCAATAGCTGAACGTCGTGAGCGGCCGGTAGAGATTGGTCAGAAACTGCGGCCACCAATATCCCTCCGTGAAGATCTGGACGAAGTCGCTCCAGTCCGTGGCCCGCAGCCGGACGTCTGCGCCGATGATCGCGGCGTTATCGAGCAGCAGCAGCGCGCCGAAGCTGTTGGCATAGGCGGCGAAGGCGAGCGCACCGAGTGCGGCGGTCGCCGCGGACGGACGCGCCCACGGCTTCATTGGGCGGACAGCAGTTTCGCCACCCGGGCGAACTCGCCCTCGAGCTGGCTGTTGGGCTCCACCTTCAACGTCTGCCGGGCCCGCTCCAACGCCCGCTTCGCCTCGGCCCGCTGCTGCAGATTCACGAGATGCTCCACAAAGCCGACGACGATCTGGTCGAAAAAACCGATCCCGGCGCCGCGTCCGTAGTTGTCCAGGACCGTGTTGAAGGAACGGATTTGCTCCGGCAGAGGCTGGGTCGCCACCGCCCGTTGCAAAATATCGCGCGCCTGCGCGACGCTGAGGTCGGAGCGGCCGCCCTTGTGTTTGTTGGCGATGTTGCGCACCTCGGCCTCCGCCTCGCTGGTCTGGCCGCGCGCCCGCAGACTCGCCGCCACGCGGTTGACGTAAGCTGCTTCGAGATCGGGGTAGCGCGTGTGAAACGCCAGCGCTGCCTCGCGCAGCACGTTTTCCACCGTCTTGGCGTCGCGACCGGACTTCTGCGCGGCGGTGACGAGGACCTCCCAGCCATCCTGGTTGCGTCGCTCATAGTTGACGGCCTTGCGCGCCGCCCGCGCCGCGGCGTCGAAGTCGCCGGCGGCGAGGAAATCAGCCGCGAAGGCGGCGTGCACCCGCGACTGCTGGAAGGATGGCAGCTGGCGGAATCGCTCCGACAGAAACTGCAGCTCGTGATCGGTGAGTTCGCCCCACGTCTGCGGATCGCGGGCAAAACCGGTCACGAAGCGCTGCTCGGCATAGCGCCCCGCATCCAGCTGCCATTTGCCGTTGCTGTCGAGAAAACCGAACCAGGCATGGCGGCCATCCTTGCCGGCACCGTGAAAAAACAGCGTGGGCACGCCCCGCGCCTTGCCGATCTCGGTCGCGAAATACGACTGGTCCACACAGATGCCACCCGCGCCGAGGATGTCGGGGAGCCGGTAGGTTTTGCCGGTCCAGACGGGATTGTTGTTGGCGAGGCGGTCGTTGCGGTAGCGCACCATCGTGTAGGCTCGCGCGAGCTGGCTGAGCGGGTAGTCCGAGATCCTGGCGCCCCACTCCAATTCCGGGAACGGGGCGGCCGCATCGACCACGTATTTCAGTTCGGCCGCCCCGAGGCGCGCCAGCCGGTGGTAGGTGCGGCCGATTTCGTCCTGATGGGTCCACCAGGCGAAAGCCTCGTGCGCCGGCGGGAATTTTCGCGGAAGGGCGGCGGCCGTGACCTGCGCATGCGGCCAGTCCGGCGGCGGTGGCACGTCGTAGACCACGGCCAGCGCGAGCGCGAGGCTGGCGTATTTCTTGAAGCGCGCGGCATCGCGGTGGTGCAGTTCGTTGAGGATCTGAAAAACGTTGGGCAGGTAGTCGACCGGTTCGAGCACCGCGAAAAACTCGGCGGAAAACGCGGTGTTGCCCAGCAGCCAGGCCTGTAACTCCGGGGCCAGCGCCTGCCCGAGCGGCGCCGCGCGCGCCGGGTAGGTGCGCGGCATGTTGGCGTGGCCGACTTTGGCCGCATTGACCGCCTGGATCCACGGCCCGGTGAATTCGTTTTCCGGCCGGGCCCACCAAACGGTCCAGCGGTAGACGTTCAGCCACGCCTCCATCGCCGCGAGCTTGTCCAACTGGTAGGCTCGCAACGCCGCCGCCCGCAGCGGCGCCACGTGCGGCCCCCAACCGTCGCGCTGGGCAGCCGTGCGAAGAGCGGCGAGCCGGGCCGGCGTGGGCGCCTGTGTCAGCTCGGCGTCGGGGATCTGCGCAGCGAGGCGCAGGGCGCCGAGCGCAAGAATCGGGCCGATGGTCCGCCAGCGCGTCATTCTGAGCGATGCGAAAAATCCAGCAGGAAACTCGCAGCAGGTCGGGGCATCGTGGTTCCAATTGGATTCTTCGCTTCGCTCAGAATGACAATCCTTTTCCCCTCAAAGAAAACCCCGCTCCCCTTGATCTCGGGGGGCGGGGTTTCTTTGGGCGACGGGTGGTCGTCGTTTTGTTATGGCGTCACACCGCTAGCCGCGGTGGGTGGCGTCTTTTGTTTGAAAACCAGTTTCTCTCCGTCGCGCGCGACGAGGCACGGCTCGCCGTCCTTGACCTCGCCTTTGAGCAGGGCCTCGGCCAGCGGATCCTCCAGGTAGTGCTCGACCGCGCGGCGCAGGGGACGGGCGCCATATTTCTCGTCATAACCCTTTTCGATCAGGAGGGCCTTGGCCTCGGGCATGAACTCGAGGGTGATTTTGCGCTCGGAAAGCCGCTTGGCAAAGTTCGCCGTCTCGAGATCGACGATTTTCACAAGGTCGTTCTTATCCAGCGGACGGAAGAATACAATATCCGAAATGCGGTTCAGGAACTCGGGCTTGAAGACCCGCTTCGCCTCCTCGAGCACCTTCTCGCGCATCTTCTCCGCGTCGTTGAAACTCGTGGTGGCCGCCGCAAAGCCCATCGAGGTCTGGCGCTGCAGCAGCGACGCACCGACGTTCGAGGTCATGATGATGATCGTATTCCGGAAATCCACCGTGCGGCCCAGCGAGTCGGTCAACCGGCCGTCTTCGAGGATCTGCAGCAGAATCTGGATCACGTCCGGATGCGCCTTCTCCACCTCGTCGAAGAGGATCACGGCATAGGGCCGGCGGCGGACCGCTTCGGTGAGCTGGCCGCCCTCGTCGTAGCCGACATAGCCCGGAGGCGATCCGACGAGCCGCGACACGGCGAACTTCTCCATGTATTCGCTCATGTCGATCTGGATGATCGCGTCCTGGTTGCCGAACATCTGCGCGGCGAGCTGTTTCGCCAGCATCGTTTTGCCGACGCCCGTCGGACCGACAAACATGAACGAGCCGATCGGGCGGCGCGGGTCTTTCAGGTCGGCACGCGAGCGCCGGAGCGCCCGGGCGATCGCCACCGCCGCGATGTCCTGACCGATGACGTTTTTCTGGAGTTCGGTTTCCAGCGAAAGGAGCTTCTCGCTCTCCTTCTTTTCCATGCGCGAGAGCGGGATGCCGGTCCAGTCGGCGACGACCTGCATCATCAGGTCTTCGTCGATGGTCACGCGCTTCTCGTCGCGCGACTTCTTCCACGCTTCGGTGATCTGCTCCTGCCTGGCCCGGAGCTGCTTTTCCTGGTCGCGGAACTTGGCGGCTTCCTCGAAATGCTGCTCGCTGATGGCCTTTTCCTTCGCCGCGCAGACGGCCTCGATCTCCTTGGCGAGCCCTTCGATGTCCGGCGGACGGCTGAGCGCGCCGATGCGCGCGCGCGATCCGGCCTCGTCCATCACGTCGATCGCCTTGTCGGGCAGGAAACGCCCGGTGATGTAGCGGTCGGAGAGCTTGGCGGCCGACTCGAGCGACTTGTCCGTGAACACGGCCTTGTGGTGGTCCTCGTATTTGCCGCGGATGCCGCGCAGGATGAGGATGGTGTCCTCCACCGAGGGGGCCTCCACCTTCACCGACTGGAAACGCCGGTCGAGCGCGGAGTCCTTCTCGATGTATTTGCGATACTCGTTGAGCGTGGTGGCGCCGACGCACTGGAGCTCGCCGCGGGAAAGCGCGGGCTTGAAGATGTTCGACGCATCCATCGCGCCCTCCGCGGCGCCGGCGCCCACGATGGTGTGCAGCTCGTCGATGAAGAGGATGATGTTCTTGGCGCGCTTGATCTCGTCCATCACCGCCTTGATGCGCTCCTCGAACTGGCCGCGGTATTTGGTGCCGGCCACCATCAGCGCGAGGTCGAGCGTGATGACCTTCTTTTCGACCAGGATCTCCGGCACGTTGCCGGCGGCGATTTCCTGGGCGAGCCCCTCGACGATGGCGGTCTTGCCGACGCCCGCCTCGCCGATGAGGACCGGATTGTTCTTGGTCCGGCGGCAGAGGATCTGAATCACCCGGCGGATCTCGTTCTTGCGGCCGATGACCGGGTCCATCTCGCCCTTGCGCGCGAGTTCCGTGAGGTCACGGCCAAACGCTTTCAGCGCGGGCGTCTTGACCTCCTTCTTGTCGTCCGACTGGCCGCTGGGCCGTTGCGGACTGCCCGCGGCGGCCTCTTCGCCGCCCTCGCCGCCGCCCCCTCCGCTCGAAAACTGCGGATCGAGTTCGCGGAGGATTTCGTTGCGCGTGCGCTCGATGTCGATGTCGAGGGACTTGAGCACCCGGGCCGCCACGCCCTCGCCCTCACGCAGCAAGCCCAGCAGGATGTGCTCGGTGCCCACGTAGGAATGATTGAGCGCCTTCGCCTCCTTGCCGGCCAGCGCGAGGACTTTCTTCACGCGCGGGGTGTAGGGGATGCTGCCCTGCGGGGTCTTGGTCTCCTGGCCCGTGCCGACCTGCTTCTCGACGGCGTTGCGCACGGTCTCGAGGTCGAGCCCCATCTTCTGGAGCACGCTCACGGCGACGCCCTGGCCGAGCTTGATCAGGCCGAGCAGGATGTGCTCCGTGCCCACGTAATTGTGATGGAAGCGGTCGGCTTCCTTGCGGGCGAGCGCGAGCACCTGCTGGGCGCGCGGCGTGAAGTTGTTCATCGGTTCCTGCTGGGACATGGTCGGGTGGCGGCGGGTGAATCAGTTTTTTCCGTTGGTGAAATTGAAGTCGGGACGGGCGAAATTGGCAAACTCCGAACGCAGGCGCACGGCCCGCAGCAAATCGCGCTGGCCGGGCTCGCATTCGCCCTTCTGGGAGTATTGCAGGTGGCCGGGCTGCGCTTCGATGAACAGCCGGTCGATGGTGCAGCGCTGCGCGTCGGGGAACACGCCGAGGTCGATGCCGAGCCGCAGCAGCGACAGCAGGTTCATCGCCTCGTTTGAACTCAGGAGGTGGCCGTTCTGCAGAATCCCGTAGGCGCGGCCGATCTTGTCGAAAAGCTTGGCCGCATCCGCTTCCAGCAGCTTTTCGCGGGCGTTCAGTTCATGCTCGACGATCGACTGGAGCACGCTTTGCAGCCGCTTGATGATCTGCTCCTCCGACTCGCCGAGGGTCGTCTGGTTCGAAATCTGAAAGATGCTGCCGCTCGCATCCGAGCCCTCGCCGAAGAGTCCGCGCACCACCATCCCGAGCTGATTCACCGCGCGCACCACCTTTTCCATCTGGTTCGAAATCACGAGCGCCGGCAGGTGCATCATCGCGGAGGCCCGCATCGCCGTGCCGAGATTGGTCGGGCAGGCGGTGAGATAACCGAGCGTCGGCGAAAACGCGTAGTCGAGACTTTCTTCCAGCGCCGTGTCGAGGTCGTCGATGACACTCCACGTCTTCTTCAACTGAAAGCCGGACCGCAGCACCTGGATGCGGAGGTGGTCCTCCTCATTGATCATCACGGAAATCGTCTGGTCCTTGCTGATGACCACCCCGGCGCCGGACTTCGCACCGCTCAACTCACGGCTGATCAGATGCCGTTCGACCAGAATCTGCCGCTCCAGCTCGCCCAGCTCGCCGATGGCGACATCGAGTGAACGCTTCATCGGCACCGCGGTCGCGACCGCGGTGCGACAGGTTTCCAGCAACTGCTCGCGCACCGCCGGTTTGGCCCAGCCGGGGAATGGCTGCCCGGCCAGATTGCGCGCCAGCCGCACGCGGGTCATCAACACAATCGCCGTCTTGACGCTGGCCGAGTCGGCCAGTTCCGAGGGCGTGGCAATGAGGGACTCGATCGTCATGGGTCAGCGCGCCGGCTTCTGGCTGCCGGACTGCTTGAGTTGGGCGATTTCGTCGCGGGTGCGCGCGGCGTCCTCGTAACGTTCCGACTTGATCGCATCCGTGAGGTCGAGCTCGAGCTTGGTCAGGCGGTCGTAGAGCGATTTGCGCTCGATGGCGCGCTGCGGGACCTTGCCGGTGTGCGCCGTGCCCTTGTGCATGTTGTCGAGCATGGGCTCCACGAGCCCTTTGAACGCCGCGTAGCAGGCCGGGCAGCCGAAGCGGCCGTGTTTCTTGAAATCGGCCTGGGTGAATCCGCACTGTTCGCACCGCACGCCCGCCACGGACGGCTCAGGGTTGAGCGACGCCTTCAGCAGCAAATCCGCAAGCGAAAACCCGCTCGGATCCGTGACCCCCTTGGCTTGGGCGCAGGCCTCGCAGAGATCGACCTTGTGCACCTTGTTGTTGACGATCTGGGTCAGGTGCACCGTCGCGGGTTTCGAGCAGAGGTCGCATTTGAGCGGGTTGGCCATGAAAAGATTTGATTGGGTCTGCACGCACCATGCCAGAGATGTCCGCGCTGGCAAGTGCGCGCACGACGTCCCGTGAACCGTGCCGCGGCGTCGCGACCCAGTGCGCCAAGAGTGCAATCGTGACACTCGGCGCAAACTTTAGAGACGATTTTTTGCCGCCGCGAGCGCCAGCGGGCGGACCAGCAACCGCTCGCCGGCGCACGCGGCGGCGAAGCTCGTCTTCACCGTCATAGCCGCGTGCCCTCGACCAGCACCCGGCGCCGGAACGACGCCAGCACGCGCTGCGTGATCGGACCGGGCTTGCCCGCGCCAATTTCGCGACCGTCGAGTTTCACCACCGGGATCACCTCCGCGCCGGTCCCCGTCAGGAAGCATTCATCTGCACACCAGACATCGTAGCGGGTCATGTTGACCTCGCGGATCGGGACCCCGATCTCCTGGGCGATGTCGAAAATCGTGCTGCGGGTCACCCCTTTGAGCGCGCCCTGCGACGCCGACGGCGTCAGGATCTCGCCCTTGTGCACGATGAACACGTTGTCCGCGGTGCACTCCGCCACGTAGCCCTGCTCGTTCAGCATGATCGCTTCGAGCGCGCCGAACTGCTTCGCTTCGATCTTTCCGAGGATGTTGTTCAGATAGTTCAGCGACTTGATCGTCGGCGGCAGCGCCGCCGGTCCGATCCGCCGCGTCGGCACGGTGACGATGGCGAGGCCATTGTCGTAGTATTCCTTCGGGTAGAGCGAAATCTTGCTCGCAATGCAGAACAACGACGGCTTCGCGCACAGCCACGGCGCCAGCCCGAGATCGCCCACCCCTCGCGTGGCGACCAAGCGGATGTAGGCGTCGGTCAGCCCGTTCTGCCGGCAGGTCTCGCAGGTGACGTCGACCAGTTCCTTGCGCGACAGCGGCAGCGTCAGCAGGATCGCCTTGGCCGAATACTCGAAACGCTCCAAGTGTTCCTCCAGCCGGAACACGTTGCCGCCATAAAGCCGGATGCCCTCGAAAACGCCGTCGCCATACAACAGGCCGTGGTCAAACACCGAGACCTTGGCGTCCGCGTCGTCGACGAACCTGCCATCGAGATAAATCTTCATCGTCGCCACGTTAGCGGGCCGGAAAAAGTTTTGTCCAGCCCGGCGCGGGAATTTCTTCTTGTGCTCCCGTTTTTTCGGCGAAACTGTCGGTCGCCATTACTCGTCTCTCTGCCCGCAGCCCCACCTATTTCTATGCGCCAATCCCCCCGTCACACCGCCGGTTTCACCCTCATCGAGTTGCTCACCGTGATCGCCATTCTTGGCATCCTGGCGGCGCTGCTGTTCCCCACGGTCGGTTCCGCGCTGGATCGTGCCAAACGCGCCGCGGACGGCGCCAACATCCGCGAGATCTCCAAAGCTGCGATGATCTACGCCCAGGACAACAACGACCGCCTGCCGGATCCGCAGAATATCCCGACCACCACCCTCAACAGCCCGCAGCGCGCCAAGCTCTGGCCCGGCATCATCGCCCGCAACGGCATCCTCAACGACCCGAAGATCTACTTCTCCAAGCTTGATCCGTTTGCCCCCGCCACCCTGCCCATCTCGATCATCAACTCCCAACTGACCGCGACGCAGGCCAAGACCTCGCTTGATTCCACTTTCACCTCCGCGGCCGTGTCTCCGAGCTATGAATTTGTCGGCGGCCTGAAGACCAGCGACCCGGCCACATCGCCCGTCGTCTACACCCGCGGTTTGCAGACCAACGGAGCTTGGAGCGTCGCGAGCGGCACCTACAAGGACGTCGGCGGCTATATCGCCTTCCTCGGCGGCAACGTCGAGTTCTTCACCAACACCGCAACTCCGACTGCCGTGCTGACCTCCAACTTTTCGAACCGGAAGATTGGCAACATCCAACAGGCCATCCCGTTCAACACGTCCAACTCCACGCTCAGCGCCCGCCTCTGGGGCATCCCGCCCCCTGGCGGCACCACGCTCGGTGGTGTCAACGGCACGCTGGCCCAGCGCGGTCAGTAAGCGCACCGTCCACACTCTCCCACCCGGCCGCACCCGCGGCCGGGTTTTTTATTTCCCGCTTTCCCCGACTCCTTTCGCCGCGCAAAGTCGCCGACCCTCATGACATCAGCCCGCCCAGAGACCGCCGACCGGGACCGCCACCCGACCTTCGTCGTCGGCCACCGCAATCCCGACGCCGACGCGATTTGCTCCGCCATCGCCTACGCCGCCTACAAGGAAGCGCGCGGCGACCGCGGCTACATTGCCGCCCGCTGCGGCAACTCCAACGCCCGCATCGACACCATTCTGGCCCGCTTCCACCAACCCCTCCCCTACTACCTGAGCGACGTGTCGCCCCGCGTCCGTGACCTCATGGCCACCGAGGTCCATTCGATTTCCGAAAACGCCACCTGCGCCGAGGCGCTCGAGTTGATCGACCGCCACCACATCCGCGTGCTGCCCGTCACCTCGGGCCGGAACCGCCTGGCCGGCGTCGTCTCCCTCAGCGCGCTCGGCAGTGTGTTCATCCCGCGCGTCAACGACCCCCGCACGATGCGCCAGGTCAACACTTCGCTCTCGCGCATCACCCGCGCCCTGCACGCCCGCGCCCTCCACCTCGTCAACGCCGACCGCATCGAGGAACTCTTCGTCCGCCTCGGCACGATGGACCTCAGCTCGTTTTGGAGCATCTCCATCCGCGAAAACATCGCCGCCGATCAAGCCATCGTCATCGTCGGCGACCGCCACGACATCCAGCGCCGTTCCATCGAACTCGGCATCCGCGCCCTCGTCATCACCAGCAACCTCGAACCCGACGACGAGACCATCGAACTCGCCCAGCGCCGCGGCGTCTCGCTCATCGTCAGCCCCTACGACTCGGCGACCACCTCCTGGGTCGTCCGCACCGCGTCCACGCTCGATCGCGTGATCGAAAAGGACGTCGCCACGGTGAACGCCGATCTGCGCATCGCCGACGCCCGCAAGAAATTTTCCACCGGCAGCGCGCACGCTTTCCCCGTCACTTCCGATGACGGCGAATTGATCGGCTTTCTCACGAAGACCGACGTCCTCAAGCCGCCGCCCACCCGCCTCGTCCTCGTCGATCACAACGAACTTACGCAGGCCGTCCCCGGCGCCGACGAAGTCTCGATCACCGAGATCATCGACCATCACCGCCTGGGGGCTCTCAACACCACCCAGCCGATCCTTTTTATCAATGAGCCCGTCGGCTCCACCTGCACCATCGTCGCCGATCTGTTCCGACGCGAAAATCTCCAGCCCTCACCCGACATCGCCGGCATCATGATGTCCGGCCTCATCTCCGACACGCTCCACCTCAACGGCCCGACCACCACCGGAAAGGACGCCATCATTTTGGCCTGGCTCGCCGAGATCGCCGGCGTCGAGTCGAAGAAACTCGCCGACGAAATTTTCAACTCCGGCTCCGTCATCCTCGCCAATCCGCCCGAGAAGATCGTCCGCTCCGACCACAAGGTCTACGAGGAGGAGGGCATCCGCTTCGCCGTCTCGCAGGTGGAGGAACTCGGCTTCGGCAATTTCTGGCAACATGCCAAACCCATCGCCGCCGCCCTCGCCGAGTTGCGCGACGAGGAGAAGCTCGCGTTTGCCGCCCTGCTGGTCACCGACATCAACACACAGAACTCGCTGCTGCTCGTGAAGGGCGACGCCGATTTCATCCGCCGCATCAGCTACCCGCACGTCGAACAGGACGAGATTTTCGACATGCCCGGCATCGTCAGCCGCAAGAAGCAGCTCATCCCCTACCTCACCAGCCTGCTGCGCGAGATGGCCGCCGACGGCGCGCTGCCCCGCAGTTGAGGGACAGAGAGAGTGAAGAGCACAGCCAAGGCCACTCTCTCATTCCCTTCGAGGTTGTCAGGCCCTTTGGCCTGCCAAGACAGGCGGACTCCAAGGTAGGGCGGGTCTGTGACCTGCCCTTTCGCGCACTGAGCGCTCGCTGGGCGGGTCACAGACCCGCCCTACTCCCAACCTTCGCTCCGCGCGAAGTTCATGCCAGACTCCAAAGCGCATCGAAAAGGTAGGGCCCGCTCTCCGAGCGGGCCTGGGTTCCCGCGCTCGCCCCTGCCAACTCAGGCCGGCTCGGAGAGCCGGCCCTACCCACGAACCGGCCTTTTCGATGCCCGCTAAGACTCAAATATGGATCGCCTCGCCGCTCGTCGCGGCCGCGGCCTCCATCAACGCCTCGCTCAGCGTCGGGTGCGCGTGGATCGACCGGTGCACTTCGTCCACCGAGCCCTCCATGTTCATCGCGAGCACGTATTCGGCGATGAGCTCCGGCGCCTCGTTGCCGAGGATGTGCACGCCGAGGATCTCGCCGGTCTTCCCCTCGCTGATGACCTTCACGAAGCCCTCCGCGTCACCCGCCGCGACCGCCTTGCCCGACGCCGTGAACGGAAACTTGCCCACCTTGTAGTTCAGCCCCTTTTCCTTCGCGGCCTTTTCCGTGAGTCCCGTGCTCGCGATCTGCGGCTGGCAGTAGGTGCAGCCCGGAAAGATTTTCACGCGCCCGGAGTGATGGTGGCCGAACATCGCCGCCACCGCGTTGACCGCCTCGAACGTCGCCACGTGCGCCAGCCACGGCGGCCCGATGATGTCGCCCGCCGCGTAGATGCCCTTCACGCTGCTCTCGTAATTCTCGTTCACCTTCACGTAGCCGCGGTCCAGTTCGAGCTTCACGTTCTTCGCCAGCGTGCCCTCGAGATTCGGCGTCACCCCGACCGCCACCAGCAGCGTCTCCGCCTCGATCTCGGTCGGATTGCCGTCCTTCGCGAGCGTCAGCTCCACTTTGTCGGCCTTCACGCGCACATTCTCGACCTTCGTGCCGGTGTGCACGGCGATGCCCTGCTTCTCAAACGAGCGCTGCAACGCCTTCGCCACATCCTCGTCCTCGACCGGCACGATTTGCGGCAGCATCTCGACCAGCGTCACCTTCGTGCCGAACGCGTTGAAGAAATAGGCGAACTCCACGCCGATCGCGCCGGCCCCGATGATCACGATCGACTTCGGCGGACTCTTGCGCGGCACCAACGCCTCGCGCGAAGTCATCAAGCGCTCGCCGTCCACCGGCACGCCGGGCAGTTGGCGCGGTTTGCACCCGGTCGCGAGCAGCACGTTCTTCGTTTTGAAAAATTTTCCCTTCTGCGGTCCCTCGGTGAGTTCGACCATCCCCGGCGCGGCCACCTGCGCGCGGCCGACGAAGTAGTCGACCTTGTTCTTCCGGAACAGGAACTCGACGCCCTTCGCCATCTGGTCGGCGACCCCGCGCGAGCGTTGCATCACCTTCTGAAAATCGAACGTCAGGCCGCCGGCCGCCAGGCCGAACGTCTCCGCCTTCTGGAAAGACCGGAACAGCTCCGCGCTTTTGAGCAGCGCCTTCGTCGGGATGCAGCCCCAGTTGAGACACGTGCCGCCCGCCCGCTCCAGCTCGATGCACGCGACCTTCTTGCCGAGTTGCCCCGCGCGAATCGCGCCCGCATAGCCCGCCGGTCCGCCGCCGATGACGATGAGATCGTATTCCGTAGTTTCTGCCATGCTCCCACCGTCGCACGGCAAGGGTCTCGGTCAAACGGAAACTAAATATCGATCACGTCATCGGGCTTGCGCTTCACCGGCCGCGACTCTTTCGCCGAGCCCCGCACAAACGCGCTCACGATCCAGTTCGTCACACTCACCACGAGCGCCCCTCCAACCGCGGTCCAGAATCCCGCGACGTGGAACCCGTCCACCAGTTTGCCCACCGCCAGAAACAACAAGGCATTGATCACGACCAGTCCGAGCCCCATCGTCACCAAAATGAACGGCAGCGTGAACAACACCAACAGCGGCTTGATGATCGCGTTGAAGAAACTCAGCAGCATGACCACCGCGAGCAACGACATGCCGTCGCGGCATTCGATGCCGGGCACCAGCTTGGTCGCCAGCACCACGCCCAGCGCCAGGATCGCCCAGCGTAGCAGCAGCTGAAAAAACGGTGAGTTCACGCGCGCCACTGTCCGTCCGTCGCCGCCTCGCGCAATGAAAATCCTTGTCGTCCAGGACTACCTGCGCAGCGGTGGCACCGAGCGCCAATCCGTGCTCCTCACCAACGAATTCGCCGCCGCCGGACACGACGCCACTCTGCTCACTTTCCGCCCCGGCGGAGCGCTCGCCGCCACCGTCGCGCCCGCCGCACCGCACCACATCCTCCAGCCTTTCGATCTCGGGTTGGATTGGTTCGCGCCCGGTCTCCTTCGCTTCGCCCGCCGCTCGGTTTACGACGTGATCCTCTGCATGGGCCGCATGGCCAACTGCTACGCGGGTGGCCTGCAACATCGCCTCCCGGCCACCGCCGTCGTCGGCACCATGCGCACCGGCAAGGCCCTGCCCGCCCTTTTCCGCCACTCCCTGCGCACCGTCAGCCACGTCGTCGCCAACAGCCAGGACGCCCGTGACACCCTCGTCCGCCAGCACCACGTGCCCTCGGACCGCATCTCCGTCATCTACAACTCCCTCGTCTTCGCGCCGCAATCCGCCCTCTGGCGCAACGAGCCCCTGCGCGCCCAGCACGGCGCCACTTCCCGCACCACCGTGCTGCTCTGCGTCGCGATGTTCCGCCGTGAGAAGAACCAGCGCGAACTCATCGAGATCGTCGCCGGCCTGCCCGAGCAGCTCGACTGGCAGCTCTGGCTCGCGGGCGACGGCCCCGAGCGTGCCGCTTGCGAACAGCTTGTCGCCGAAAAGAAACTCGGTTCCCGCGTGAAGTTTCTCGGCTTCCTCAAGGATCCCACTCCGCTCTACTGCGCCGCCGATATCGCCGTGCACGCCTCGTGGAGCGAAGCGCTTTCCAATTTTCTCATCGAGGCCCAGGCCCACGGCTTGCTCGCCATCGCCTACGCAGCGCAGGGCATCGGCGAGTGTTTCCTCCCGGGTCGCACCGGCTGGGTCATCCCGCGCCATGACCGCCTCGCTTTCCGCGATACGCTCACGCGCCGCATCAGCGAACCCGCCGTCGCCCACGCCGAACGCTCCGCCGACGCCCGCAACCACGCCCGCACCACCTTCGATCGCGCGCGGCAGGTTGCCGCCTATCTCGAGCTTTTCGAAAAACTCGCCCATCCTTCCGCCTCCGCCAGGTAGGAGCCCGCTTGCGGGCGATTCGCTCACCCTGAGTTCTCCATCGCCTGCAAGCCAGGCTCCTACATTCCACCGCCCATGACCAACAAGCAGCGCACCGACCTCATCGAGCGACACCTGCGCGAACACAAATACGCCGACCTCCGCACGCTCGCGGAGCGCTTCTGCGGTTCGGTCTCCACCGTCCGCCGGGCCCTCGATCAGCTTGAGGCCCGCGGCATCGTGCGTCGCCACCACGGCGGCGCCTCGCTCGTGGAAACGGACGCCCTCGCGCAGGAATACGATTTCATCGCCCGCAACCAGCGCAACCCCGACGAGAAATTCATCGTCGCCAGCCTCGTCGCCGAGCACATCCGCCCCGGCATGACCGTGATCATCGACGGCGGCAGCACCACGTTCGCCGTGGCCCGGCTCGTGGTCGACAAACAACTCCAGGTCATCACCAACTCGCTTCCGATCGCTTCGCTGTTCGGCGAGATCGGCAGCGTCGAGACCATCGTCACCGGCGGCAGCATCTACCGCCGCCTCGGCGTCCTTCTCGGCCCGCTGTGCGAGCAGTCCTTCGCCAACATGCACGCCGACCTCGCCATCCTGGGCGGCATCGGCATCACCGAGGACGGCGTCTGGGGACAGAATGCTCTCATCGTCTCAGCCCAGCGCCGCATGATGGCCGCCGCCGACCGCACGATCTTCGCCCTCGACAACACCAAGTTCGGACGCAAGGCGCTCACCCTGGCCGCCCCGTTCGAGTCGCGCTTCACCATCATCACCGACGTGCGCCCTCCACCCGAGGTCGAGTGCGCGATCGAGGCGGCCGGCGCAAAACTGACGCTGGCCGAGAAGAAGCTGCGCTCCTGACAGCGTCCTGTCAGGAGATTTGGCGCCACGCGCCCGTCGTGTTGCCATCGCTTCATCCGTGTCCATCCGTGTTCATCCGTGGTTAAAACACCTCCCACTCCCGAGTGCATCCGCCTGCGCGGCGTCCGCCAGAACAACCTCAAGGGCTTCGACCTCGACCTGCCCCTCGGCCGCTACGTCGTCGTCACCGGGCTCAGCGGCGCCGGCAAGTCCTCGCTCGTCTTCGACACGCTTCACGCCGAGGGCCAGCGCCGCTACGTCGAAACCTTCTCCGCCTACACGCGCCAGTTCCTCGACCTCCTCGATAAACCCAAGGTCGACTCGATCGAAAACATCCGCCCGTCGATCGCCATCGCGCAGACCAACACGGTCAAGACCTCGCGCTCCACCGTTGGCACGATGACGGAGCTGACCGATTTCTTCAAAGTCTGGTTCAGCCACGTCGCCGAGTGCTTCGATCCCGCCACCGGCGAAAAAGTCGAAGACGACAACCCGCAGACCATCTGGGAAAAATCCGCCGCCGCCCACCCCGGCGCGCAGGCCATCGTCGCGTTCAAAGTCACCAAACCCGCCAATCTCACCTGGCCCGAGATCATCAAAAACCTCCAGGGCCAGTCCTACGTGCGCGTGCTGGTTAGTAGCGGCGAGCGCCAGCGAGCCGATTCCACTCTCTCCCTCCATCGCCTCGACGAACTCGCCGCCACCCCGAAACCACTCGCCAAAACCGACCACCTCTTCGTCGCCCAAGACCGCGTCACGCTCGAACCGTCGCAAAAATCCCGTTTCCTCGAAGCCGTCGAAACCGCCCTCCACTTCGGCCAGGGCGAGGTGCGTTTGTTTGGAAATCAAAAATCGGAAATCGAAAATCAAAAATTCGAAGAGCTCGGCCACTTCTCCCGCGGTCTCCATTCGCCGAAGACCGGCCGCAGCTTCCGCGCCGCGTCGCCCGCGCTCTTTTCCTTCAACTCTCCGCTCGGCGCCTGCCCGAAGTGCCGCGGCTTCGGCCGCGTCATCGACATCGATTACCGTCTCGCCGTCCCGGACCAGTCGCTCTCGATCGACGACGGGGCCCTGAAGTGCTGGGAGGGCGAAATCTACCAGGAGTCGGTCAACGACCTGCGCGTCTTCGCCAAAAAGAAGAAAATTCCGACCGACGTTCCGTTCGCCGCGCTCTCGCCTGAGCAGCGGGCGTTCATCATCGACGGCGAGCCCGGCTACGGCGAGGCCAACGGCAAGACGTGGCCGCAGTATTGGTATGGTGTGAAGGGCTTCTTCCGCTGGCTTGAGAAGAACACCTACAAGATGCACGTGCGCGTGTTCCTCTCGCGCTACCGCGCCTACAATCCCTGCCCCGATTGCGCCGGCCAGCGCCTTCAACCCGAAGCGCTCTGCTGGCATTGGCAGGGGCAGACTCTCCCCCAACTCTATCAACTCCCCGTCTCCGACCTCCTCGCTCGCCTGGAAAAGTGTCATCTATTAAATGACACTTTTCCGCGCGCCACCGCGGACCGCAGCGCGACCCTCGCCTACGAATCGATCGTCACCCGCCTTCGTTACCTCGAGCAGGTCGGTCTCGGTTACCTCACGCTCGACCGCCCGTCGAAAACGCTCTCCGGCGGCGAGGTCGAACGCGTCAACCTCACCTCCTGCCTCGGCACCTCGCTCGTCGACACGCTCTTCGTCCTCGACGAGCCGAGCGTCGGCCTTCACCCGCGCGACATCGACCGCCTCATCGCGATCATCCGCTCGCTCACGGACGCGGGCAACACCGTCGTCGTCGTCGAGCACGACGAAGCGATGATCCGCGCGGCCGATCACGTCATCGAAGTCGGCCCCGAGCCCGGCGGCCGCGGCGGCCACATCGTTTTCCAAGGCCCCGTTTCCGCGATGCTCGCCTCGCCCGCCAGCATCACCGGTCGTTACTTCTCCGGCCGCGAATCGATCGAGACGCCCTCACAACGCCGCCCGGTGGTTTGTCATTCTGAGCGCAGCGAAGAATCCAGCAGCGCTTCCGTCCATTGGCTCGAATTCAGGAACGCCTCGAAACACAATCTGCAAAACCTCTCCTTCCGCCTCCCGCTCCAGCGCTTCGTCTGCCTCAGCGGCGTCTCCGGCTCCGGCAAATCCACCCTCCTCGACAACGTCATCTACCAGGGTCTCCTCACTCAACGCCACCAGCTCACGGAGGACCCCGCCGCGATCGAGGCGATCACCTTCTCCGACTCTCAACTCTCAACTCCCAGCTCTCAACTCACGCCCGCTGCGGGCGTGTTCTCCGAAATCGTCCTCGTCGACCAGTCGCCGCTCTCCCGCACGCCGCGCTCCAACCCCGCACTCTACACCGAAGCGTGGGAACTCATCCGCGAACTCTTCGCCGCCACGCCCGCCGCGCAGGAGGCCGGCTTCAGCCCGTCGTCCTTCTCATTCAACAGCGGCGACGGCCGGTGCGACCACTGCCAGGGCCTCGGCTACGAGCGGGTCGAGATGCAGTTTCTCTCCGATGTCTTCGTGCCGTGCCCCGTCTGCGAGACGCGCCGCTTCAAACCCGAAGTCCTCGCGATCCACTGGCAGAATCGCTCCGTTGCCGATCTGCTCGCGACCAGCGTGAGCGACGCACTGTCGCTCTTCGCCGAGCACCCGGAAATCCAGCAACGCCTCTCGACCCTCGATTCCGTTGGTATGGGTTATCTCACCCTCGGCCAGCCGCTCAACACCCTCAGCGGCGGCGAATCGCAGCGGTTGAAACTCGTGCGGTATCTCGGTGCATTCGCGACCGACGATGTAGGTCGGGCTTTACGCCCGACAGATGTCGGGGATAAACCCCGACCTACCGATCCATCCGGCGCCCTGCTTGTGCTCGACGAACCGACCACCGGCCTGCACCGCCACGACGTGAAACGCCTCCTCGGCGTGCTCCAAGCGCTTGTCGACCGCGGCCACAGCGTCGTCGTGATCGAGCACAACCTCGACGTGCTCAAGTCCGCCGACTGGCTCATCGAAATCGGCCCCGACGCCGGCGCCAACGGCGGCCGCATCGTCGCCGAAGGCCCGCCCGAAAGCGTCGCCTCCACCGACACCGCCACCTCCCCTTTCCTCCGCACCGCCCTCGATGATTGTAACGTATTACGTTACAAACCCGCGGAGCTCTCGGCGGCGGAGGATGCGGCACTTTACCAATCATCCCTCACGCTCGGGACCGCCGATCTCACGATCACCGGCGCACGCGAAAACAACCTCAAAAACCTCTCGCTCTCGATCCCGCACCGTCAGCTCAACGTCGTCACCGGCGTCTCGGGCTCGGGCAAGTCCACGCTCGCGTTCGACATCGTATTCGCCGAGGGCCAGCGGCGCTTCATGGAGTCGATGTCGCCCTACGCCCGGCAGTTCGTCGAGCAGCTCGCCCGCCCCGCGATCGACCGGCTGACCGGCATCCCGCCCACCGTCGCGATCGAACAACGCGTCACGCATGGTTCGCGCAAGTCCACTGTGGCGACCATCACCGAGGTCGCCCAATATCTCCGCCTCCTCTATGCGCGCCTCGGCGTGCAACACCACCCCGACACCGACAAGCCGGTGCAGCCGCTTTCCGTCGGCCAGTTGAAAACTCTCCTCACGCGCGTCCTCGCCACGCCCCGGGCCAGAAAGGCGAAGCACCTCTACCTCTGCGCCCCGCTCATCCGCGGCCGCAAGGGGCACCACCAACCCATCGCCACGTGGATCGCGAACCAAAGCTACGGCCTCATGCGCGCCGACGGCCGCCTCACGCGCGTCGACGCCTTCCAGAAACTCGACCGCTACAAGGAGCACGACATCGAAGTCGTCGTCGCTGACCTGAAGGTAGGGACGCCTCTCCGAGGCATCCTAAGTTCAAAGTCCAAATCACCCCAAAACTCCGGACGGCTCGGAGAGCCGTCCCTACCCAAGCCTGCCGAGGCTCTCGCGACCGCCCTGAAACTCGGCAAAGGCTCGTGTTTCTTGCTCACACCGCAGGGCGAAATTCTCTCGTGGTTCTCGACCACGCGCACCGACATCGAGACCGGCGAGAGTTTTCCCGAACTCGATCCGAAGAATTTCTCCTTCAACTCGCCGCGCGGCTGGTGCCCGGCGTGCCGCGGCCACGGCCGGGTGTTTCCGTGGATGCTCCAACTCGACGAAACTGCCGAGGGCGAGGAAGCCGACGCCGCGCTGCGCCTGCGCGCGTTCGGCGTCGATTCGGCGGACGACATCTCCGACGCGGGCGAAACCTGCCCCGAATGCCACGGCGCGCGCCTCAACCGCATCGGCCGCGCGGTGAAGCTCCACTTTGGTGGGCCGGGCGCGGCCGGCCGCGCCCGGAGTGCGCGGCCCACCTATGCGCTCTCGCTCCCCGCCTTGCTCGCGTCCACCCCGGCCGAGCTCCTCGCCCACCTGCGGCAGCTCGACCTCGACGCCCGCGGCAAGCTCATCACCCAGGACATCGTCCCGCAGATCGAGGAGCGCCTGAAATTTCTCGACCACGTCGGCCTCGGCTATCTCTCGCTCGACCGGCCGACCGAGACCCTGTCCGGCGGCGAAGCGCAGCGCATCCGCCTCGCCGCGCAGCTCGGCACGAATCTCGCCGGCGTGCTCTACGTGCTCGACGAGCCCAGCATCGGCCTCCACGCGCGCGACAACGACCGCCTCATCGAGACCCTCCAGTCCCTCCGCGCGAAGGGCAACACGCTCCTGGTGGTCGAGCACGACGAGGAGTTGATGGAGCGCGCCGACCGCATCATCGACCTTGGCCCGGCCGCCGGCGTGCACGGCGGCGAGCTGCTCGCCCACGGCACGCCCGACGAAATCAAACGCAGCGCCAAGTCGCTCACCGGCCTCTTCCTCGCCAAGGGCATCGCCCACCCGCTGCGCGGGAGCTATCGGGAGGTGGAGCGCGTTGACCCCAACGCGCTTCGTAGCGGAGCCGCTTCCGGCTCCGGCGGAACGGAAAGCCGTTTCGCTACGCGTTCGACCAAGCGCGTTCTGAACAACGCGCTCCACCCCGAACTCATTCTCACCGGCGTCCGCTTCCGCAACCTCAAGCACTTCGATCTCCGCCTCCCGCACGGCCGGCTCATCATGGTCGCCGGCCCGAGCGGCGCGGGCAAATCCACGCTCTTCCGCGACGTGCTTCACCCCGCCGTCGCGCACGCGATCAAGGCAAAGGCGAAAAAACTCAACGGCCGCACCTTCGCGAAAGCCACGGACTTCGACTCCGCCGCCCCGCCCTTTGTCGAACTGTTTTCCGCGAACAGCTTCAAATCCGTCATCGAGGTCGACCAGTCCCCCATCGGAAAGACGCCCCGCTCCACGCCCGCGACCTACCTCGGTATTTTCGATCTCATCCGGCAATTTTTCGCTTCGTTGCCCGAGGCGAAGATGCGCGGCTACACCGCGTCGCGGTTCTCCTTCAACACCGCCGGCGGCCGCTGCCCGACGTGCGAGGGCGCGGGGCGCATCCGGCTCGAGATGGCGTTCATGCCCGACACGTTTCTGCCGTGCGACGACTGCCGCGGGCTGCGCTACGGGCCGGAGTTGAACGACGTCGCGTGGAAGGGCAAAAGCATCGGCCAGGTCCTGCAACTCACCTTCGAGGAAGCGGCGCCATTCTTCGATTTCCATTCGCAGCTTTCGCAGGTCTGCAAACTCATGTGCGATTGCGGCCTCGGCTACCTCACGCTCGGCCAGAGTTCGCCCACGCTCAGCGGCGGCGAGGCGCAGCGCCTCAAACTCGTCACCGAACTCTCGCGTGGCCTCGCCACGTATCGCGAGCGCAGCCGCGGCGAACTCCCACGCAACCTCTACCTACTGGAAGAACCGACCATCGGCCTCCACCTCAGCGACTGTGAGAAATTGATTCACGTCCTCCACTCCCTCGTCGACCAGGGGCACACCGTGGTCGTGATCGAGCATCATCTCGATCTGCTCGCCGAAGCCGACTGGATCGTGGAACTCGGCCCCGTCGGCGGACCCGAAGGCGGCGAGTTGCTCTATCAAGGCCCGCTGGCGGGCCTGCTGAACGTGAAGCGCAGCCCCACCGCGCCCTACCTCCGCCGCCGCCTCGGCCGGTGACGGGCGTCAATGGGCGTCAAAAAAGCCGCCAAAACTGCGCACCCACCCGCGCTGGCTACTCACGCCAACATCCTTCTCCGACGCTCTCTCACGCCGGCTTGGCTTTCGCCGCCGCGGCCACGCTCGCGTCGTGCGCCTTGGCCGCGTCCTGCACGACCTTGATCAACTCGGCGATCGCGACGGGCTTCAGCAAATAGCGGAACAGCGCGGCCTCGTTCACGCTGCGCAGCAGCATCTCCGGCTTCATGTAGCCGGTCACGAGGATGCGTTGCATGTGCGGATACTCTTCCCGCGCGCGCGTGAGGAAATTCATCCCGTTGCCCCCGGGCATCAGGTGATCCGCCACCACGACCTTGAAACGGTTCTTGTGCAGAATCAGATCGGCCTCGCGGGCCGTCGTGGCACAGGTGACCTCGAAAAGCGGCGACAGCGCCGCGGTGAACACATCAAGCAACGGCTTCTCGTCGTCGACGAGCAACACGGCGTCTTTCTTGGGCGCGGCGGGAGTCGCGGCTGGATTCATTGGCGCCCATGCTGTTTTCCATCGCCGGGTTGGCAAATCCAAACACTACGCCCGCCCGTGGTGGTTTTACGCCCAGCTTTTGTTTGCCTCGCGACTTGCATCCGACTTCGCTGCTTCTCCCGATGGACAAATTCGATCTCGATGCGGCGCTGCGCAGCGGATTGCTGGCCCAGCTTCCCCCCGAGGCGCTCACGGTCGAGCGGCTGACGGAGCGGAATGCGTCTGGCAACACGCCGCTCCATTTGGCGGCCAAGCTCGGCCGCCTGCGGGAATTGCCCGCCGGTGCGCTCAGCGCCGACACCATGCTGCGGAAGAATGACGCCGGCTACACCCCGCTGCATCATGCCGCGCTCGGCGGCCACCTCGACGAGGTTCCGGCCGGCTTCGTCACCGCCGATCACCTCGCCGTCCGCAGCAACGCCGGCTACACGGTCTTTCACGTCGCGGCCGCCGGCGGACACCTGAACCAGATCCCCGTCGCACTCGTCACCACTGAGGTCGTCCTCGGCAAGACCGACATCGGCAACACGCTGCTCCACGAAGCCGCGGAAAATGGGACACTCGATCGCATTCCGGCCCGCTTTTTTACGACCGAAAACGTCGCCCAGAAAAACCTCGGCGGCGAAACCGTGCTCCACGTCGCCGCCTTCAACGGCCACCTCGACCAGGTCCCGCCCGCGCTGCTCTCGGTCGGCGCCCTGCGCGAAACCACCAGCGCCGGCGACACCGTCTTTCACGCCGCGGCGATCGCCGGGCACCTCGAGCAGATACCCGCCGCGCTGCTGACCCACGACAATCTCGTGATCTCCAGCAAAACGGGCTTCACGGCCATCCACGCCGCCGCCGAAACCGGCCAGCTCAGCAAGATTCCGCCCGCGCAACTCACCACCGACCTGCTGCTCACGCGCAACGACAACGGCGACACGCCCCTGCACGCCGCCGCCTACGAGGGCCACCTCGACCAGATTCCGGCGCAATTACTCACGGCCGAGCGCGTGCTGACGCGCAACTACGAGGGCATGACCGTCGCCCAACTCGCCGTCGACCGTGGATTCCTGCATCAAATCCCCGAGCTTTCCCGTCCCAAAGCCGTGAGTGCCTGGCGGCGGTTCTGGCGCAATCTGGGCCGCTCGCGCGCGCCATTCTAGTGCAGCGAGCGCGACGTGCGCAGCCTGGTAGCTGCGAGAGCCAGCGAGTGGTTGTCGCGAGCAGTGCACTCGCTGGCGCCCGCGGCCACCTGTCACGAAACCTCCGGGTCGCTGCACCGGGCCGCGCGACGTGCTCCTGAGCCCGGGCATGGACCCCAGGCCGGCCCTTGCGCAGGAGTTGGCAAACACTGCACACACTTTCGCCTTTCCCTGCGCAGGCTGCGTGCTTCACTGCTCGCTCCTTCCGTCCTTCCCACCGGCACCCGCCACTTCCTCATGAACACTACCATCACCGCCATCACCGCCCGCGAAATCATCGACTCGCGCGGCAATCCGACCGTCGAAGTCGACGTCCGCCTCGCCTGCGGCGCCCTCGGCCGCGCCGCCGTGCCCTCGGGCGCCAGCACCGGTGAGCACGAAGCGATCGAGCTCCGTGACGGCGACAAGAAACGCTACCTCGGCAAAGGCACGCAGAAAGCCGTGGCCAACGTGAAGGCAAAAATCGCGCCGGCCCTCATCGGTTTCGATGCATGCGATCAGGTCGGCGTCGACAGCGCGATGCTCAAGCTCGACGGCACCAAGACCAAGGCCAGGCTCGGCGCCAACGCCATCCTCGGCGTTTCCATGGCCACCGCCAAGGCCGCCGCCGCCGCGCTCAACCAGCCCCTCTACAAATACCTCGGCGGCCCCAATGCGAAGGTCCTCCCCGTCCCCATGATGAACATCATGAACGGCGGCGCGCACTCCGATGCCCCGATCGATTTCCAGGAATTCATGATCATGCCCACCGGCGCGAAGTCCTTCGCCGAAGGCCTCCGCTACGGTTGCGAGATTTTCCACTCGCTCAAGAAGGTGCTCAAGGAAAAGGGTCTCGCCACCGCCGTCGGCGACGAAGGCGGCTTTGCCCCGAAGCTCGAGTCCACCGAGGCCGCCCTCGACGCCATCGCCCTCGCCGTGAAGAACGCCGGCTACAAGCTCGGCAAGGACATCAACCTCGCCCTCGATGTCGCCTCCTCCGAGTTCTACGTGAAGGAAAAGAAGCACTACGTCTTCAAGAAATCCTCCGGCCAGATTCTCTCCGGCGACGAGATGGTCGAGTTCTACAAGAAACTCACCAGCAAGTATCCCATCATCTCGATCGAGGATGGTTGCGCCGAAGGCGATTGGGACACGTGGAAGAAGCTCACCGACGCGATCGGCGATCGCGTGCAACTCGTCGGCGACGATCTCTTCGTCACCAACACCGAGTTCCTCAAGCGCGGCATCGACACCGGCACCGCCAACTCGATCCTCGTGAAGGTTAACCAGATCGGCTCGCTCACCGAGACCTTCGACGCCGTCGAGATGGCGAAGGAAGCGAATTACACCGCCGTCATCAGCCACCGCTCCGGCGAGACCGAGGACGTCACCATCGCCGACATCGCCGTGGCGACCAACGCCGGCCAGATCAAGACTGGCTCGCTCTGCCGCACCGACCGCGTGGCGAAATACAACCAGCTCCTCCGCATCGAGGAAGAGCTCGGCGCCAGCGCGATCTACGGCGGCAAGATGTAACGCTCTACGACGCCACCCCGCAGGTTTTCCCAGGCCGGGCGCCACGCCCGGCCTTTTTCTTTGTCTTCGTCGCGCTCCCGGCTTACTTCCGTCGCACCACACCATGAACGCGCGCACCATTCGACTTCTGCTGCTCAGCCTCGGCCTGGCCGCCGCCATGGCCGCCGACGAGAAGGACACGAAGATCACTTCGCGTGACATGCTCCGTGCCCGCATCCTCGAGGAAAACGCCAAAAAACAGGCTGCATCCGGCACGACCACCCCCGTCACTTCCACCGAAGAGAAAAACGCCGCGCCCGCCGCCAACCAGGCGCCCGCCGACGCGAAGAAATCCACCGACACCGCCGCCAAAAAATCGCCGAAAGCCGCCGCCAAGGAAGCTGCCACGGCCGCCAAGCAGGAGCCCGCCACCATTCTCCCCAAGGTCGAGGTCAACCGCAGCCGCATCAACGAAATCGACGGTCGCATCATCGAGCAGGAGCGCGAAATCGCTCACGAGAAGGTCAACACCAAGCCCACGGAGGTCGACAAGGCGCTCAACCACCCCAAGGTCGCGAAGGCCCTCTCCATTTTCGGCGGCGAGTCGAGTTCACAGCGGGCCACCGTCGCAAGTGAGCGCGTCAAGATCATGGAAGAGGAGCGCGACCTGCTGGAGACCATGAAAGCCGCGAAGACCAAGGAAGAACGGGCCGAGTTGCAGAAGGAACTCGAGGCGCTCCGCTCCTACCGCCGCGAACTCGAAAAATCCCTCCGCTGAGCCCCGGGCGCGAGCCGGCGGCCATGCTTCTCAGGCGGCTTCGACCACGACGTCAAAACCGCTCAACAACTCGTCGAGGGCGGCCCGCACACCGTCGGCCGTGCGGTATTTGAGCACGTAGCCCGAGGCCCCGAGATCCAGAAACTTGCGCACGGATTCGTGCCGGCCGTCGGACGTGATCATGATGATGACCGCCTCGGGGTCGATCTCCATGATTTGCTGGATCGCCGCCTCGCCTGACAACACAGGCATGTTGATATCGAGCAGGACCAGGGCCGGCTGCAGCTGCCGGAATTTCGCGACGCCATCCTCGCCGTCGTGAGCTTCATGGACTTCCTTGAGGCCGAGTGACCGCAGAGCCGTGCGCAGGAACGCGCGGACATGCACCTCATCGTCAATGATGAGCGCCGTGACTCGCTCGC
Source organism: Verrucomicrobiota bacterium (assembly GCA_016235555.1). GTDB lineage: Bacteria > Verrucomicrobiota > Verrucomicrobiia > Opitutales > Opitutaceae > JACRKC01. The sequence goes on along the minus strand of JACRKC010000016.1, from coordinate 97,823 downwards.
GACCGGCATAGGCGGCCGATGGAGCCGCGTTCAGATCTCCGGTTTCCGGTTCCATGGTGCCTTATCGGCACCGCCCCCTGCGACTTTAGCCCGATTCGGATGCCGCGGGATCCCCGTCCTCGTCTTCGTTCTGATCCGCTCGGTCGACGATCTCGCGCAAGAGTTTCAACACCTCCGCACGCGCACTGTGCTTCAGGAGGTAGCCTGCCGCCCCGAGCTTGGCCGCTTCCATCACGGTCTTCATGGCACTTTGCGAAGTCACCATGACCACCGGCACATGCGGCAGTTCGACGATCAGGTGTCTGAGCACGTCGAGGCCATTCATCATCGGCAGGTTGACATCCAGCAACACAAGTCTGGGGCGGAACTTCCCCGCCATCGCCAAACCTTCCGCCCCATCGGCCGCCTCCCAGACCTCGGTGATGCCAAGCTCCTTTAGCAACACGCGCAAAAACACGCGCACATGCACCTCATCATCCACGATCAACGCATTGGTCGGCCGGCCCATAAGCGCTAGCTAGGCCTGATCGGGTGCATTCTTCAAGCCGCCTCTGCGCAGAAATTCGATACCGGGCTTATCTCAGTTTTCTGACTGAGGCGAGACGCCTCAGCCACGTGGACGAGGCGTCCCGCCTCGTCGATTGCAGAAAAGCGAGGTGCGCTCTTCGACACCGGGCATATCTCAGTTTCTCGCGTCGCCGTAGCCGGAGCGGCGCGATGCAAGTGTCGCAGTTCTGAATTCGGCGGGGAAAACCGCCGCTCTGGCAGCTCTGCGCTCGGCGTGCAGGAAACTATGAAGCGCCCCTCGAGGCCGCGGCTCATGCCAACGTCCCGCAGCTTTCAGACTTTCCGTCGGCGGCCCGCCCGCAGGGCGGCCAGCCCGGCCACCGGCCGGACCTGCAGTCCAAAAGCAAGGTGAAGCAGGTATCACTCCGCCCGCAAAATGTAGCCCCGGAGGTATTCGCTCTCGGACATCGTCGCGAGCACCGGATGGTCCGGTGGCTGGTGGCACCACTCGAGCACGTGCACCCGCCGCTTGGCGTCGGCCGCCGCCGCGGCGATCACTCCGCGCAAATCCTCGTCCTGCATGTGGTGCGAACACGTGTAGGTCGCCAGCACGCCGCCGGGTGCGAGGCGCTGCAGCGCACGCAGGTTGATCTCCTTGTAGCCGCGCAACGCTCCCTCGAGCGCCCCGCGCGACTTCGCGAACGGCGGCGGATCGAGCACAATCACATCCCACATCGGCTCGACGGCGCGGGCGGGGTCGTTGAACCAATCGAAGACGTTGGCCACCGCGAACTCGGCCGCGACCCCGTTGCGTTCGGCGTTCTTCTTCGCCGCCACGATCGCCTCTTCCGCACTGTCGAGCCCCAGCACGTCCGTCGCGCCGGCCCTCGCCGCGTGCAGCGCGAAAGCGCCCTGATTGCAGAAGGCGTCGAGCACACGCACGCCCCGGCAATACTTTGCCACCGTCGCATGCTGGACGCGCTGGTCGAGGTAGAAACCCGTTTTCTGTCCGCCCTGCAAATCGAGCCAGTAGTCGAAGCCATCGATGGGCACCCAGCGTGGCTCCCACGCCGCGCCCGAACGCGTGTGGACTTCCACCGGCAGCCCCTCGAGGCGGCGGATGTTCGAGTCGTTGCGAAAAATGATCTCCGCCGGCTTCAGCAGGTCCGCCAGCGCGTCGCCGATGAGCGCCGCGCGCCGTTCCATGGCGAGCGTCTGGATTTGCACGACGAGTGCGTCGCCGAACTGATCGACGACCACCCCGGGGAGTTCATCCGACTCGCTCCACACCAGCCGCCGCACCCCGCCAGCCGGCCGCCGCGCGATCGCCCGCTCGAGCGCCCCGCGCAACCACGCCGCATCCAGCGTCACGCGCTCGCGGCTCAACCGGCGCCAGCAGATCTGCGACTGGACGTTGTAGATGCCGCATCCGATAAAACGCCCGCCGCGGTCCCGGCACTCGACCACCTCGCCGTTGTGCTCGGCCGGGAGAAGCGATTCCACTTCGTTGGCGAACACCCACGGGTGTCCGGTCGCCGCCCGGGCGCGGACGTTGGGCTTGAGTTTGAGCGAAGGCAGGCCGTTCACGCCGCCACCGTTGCCGGTTCGCCGCGCGCCGCGAGGAAAAATTCCACGCCTAGAAATCGTCGTCGACCACCGGCATGTCGGATTCCTCCCTGCGGCTCGTCAACGCCATGACCACACCGAGGGCGAATACGAGGCAGAGGTAGACCACCACTGACAGGATTGCCTTCATGCCGCCCGGATCGGCACTTTTGGGAAAAACTTAAGCCATGCCCGCCTACTCACCCACACCGCTCGCCCAGAAACTCGGATTCAAGGATCAGACCCGCTACCTGCTCGTCGGCGCCCCACCGGGCTTTTTGCAGGAACTGCCCACGTTGCCGCCCTCCGCCGTGGCCGTGGCTCCGCGCGCCGCCGAGGTGGATCTCATTGTGTTTTTCGCCGCGAACCTGAAAGCCCTCGCGTCGCACCTCCCGTCCCTCATCAAGAAACTCCCCGCGGCCGGCGCCCTGTGGATCGCGTGGCCGAAGCTCGCGAGCGGCGTGACCACGGATTTGCGCGAAGGCATCGTGCGCGAGACCCTGCTCGCCACCGGCCTCGTGGACATCAAGGTCTGCTCGATCAACGACACCTACTCCGGCTTGAAATTCGTGCGCCGACTCAAGGACCGCAAGTAACGCGCAAGCCGCACCCAGGTCGGCCACGCCGCCGACGTGGACGAGGCGTCCCGCCTCGTTGCTCGTAGAAAACTCACTGACACGCTCGGCCCCTCGCCGCCCTTTACATCGCCGCCAACCCGGCGAGAATCACCGCCATGATCTGGTCACGTTTCAAAACGCATTTCTACCACAACACCCAGCTCGGCGTGTCGCTCGATGTCAGTCGCATGCCGTTTCCCGACGAGTTTCTGGTGCAGATGGCGCCGAAGATGGAGCAGGCGTTCGCCGCCATGACCGCGCTGGAGAAGGGCGCCATCGCCAACCCCGACGAGAAACGCATGGTCGGACACTACTGGCTCCGCGCCCCGCAACTCGCGCCCACGCCGGCCCTCGCCAGCGAGATCACCACCGCCCTCGCCGCGGTGAAAGAGTTCACGGCCCGGGTCCACGCCGGCACCGTCGCCGGCCCCAAGGGTAAATTCAAAAACCTCCTCGTCATCGGCATCGGCGGCTCCGCGCTCGGCCCGCAGCTCGTCGCCCACGCGCTCGGCCAACCGCGCAAGGACAAGCTCGCTGTTCATTTCTTCGACAACACGGATCCCGACGGCATCGACTACGTGCTCAACGGCCTCCGCGGCCAGCTCGCAAAAACGCTCGTCGTCGTCATCTCCAAATCCGGCGGCACCGCCGAGACGCGCAACGGCATGCTCGAGGCCATCGCCGCGTTCAAGGCCGCGGGGCTCGATTACCCGAAGCAATTTGTCGCCGTCACCGGGGCCAGCTCGAAGCTCGATCAGACCGCGATCAGCGAAGGCTGGCTCGCCCGCTTCCCGATGTGGGACTGGGTCGGCGGCCGCACGAGCGAACTCTGCGCCGTGGGCCTGCTCCCCGCCGCGCTCCAAGGCCTCGACATCGATGCCATGCTCGCCGGCGCCGCCGCGATGGACGAGGTCACGCGCCAGCCCAATATCGCGCAAAACCCCGCCGCGCTCATGGCCCTCATGTGGCATTTCGCCACCGACGGCCGCGGCACCAAGGACATGGTCGTCCTCCCCTACAAGGACCGCCTGCTGCTCTTCTCGCGCTACCTCCAGCAACTCGTGATGGAGTCGCTCGGCAAGGAACTCGACCTCCAGGGCAACGTCGTCAACCAAGGCATCGCCGTCTACGGCAACAAGGGCTCCACCGACCAGCACGCCTACGTGCAGCAGCTCCGCGAGGGCGTGAACAATTTCTTCGTGACGTTCATCGAAGTCCTCAAAGACCGCGACGCGAAGACCTCCCTCGAAGTCGAACCCGGCGTCACCACGGGCGACTACCTCCAAGGCTTCTACCTCGGCACCCGCGACGCCCTCAGCGAAAAAGACCGCCACTCGATCACGCTCACCTTGCCCGATGTCTCCGCGCGCTCGCTTGGTATGCTCATCGCGCTCTACGAACGCGTGACCGGTCTCTACGCCTCGCTCGTCGGCATCAACGCCTACCACCAGCCCGGCGTCGAAGCCGGCAAGAAGGCCGCCGGCGGCGTCATCGCGCTCAGACTCAAGCTCACCGCCGCCCTTCAGGCCGCGCCCGGCAAGCAATTCACCGCCGAGCAACTCGCCGCCGAAGCCGGCGTGCCCGACAAGACCGAGCTCGTCTTCAAAATCCTCGAACACCTCGCCGCCAACAAAAACAGCGGCGTGAAGAAGCGCGTGAAGACGCCGTGGTTCGCCTCGACCTACCGCGGTCGCTGACGCTGTAGCGGCGCCGTTCCGTTTCCGCACATTCATGCACCGCTTCCCGATCGTCCTCGCCGTCTTCGCCCTGCTCGGCGCGGCCTCGTCGGCGGTGCTTTATTTCCGCATCGGCAACTCCAAGAAACTCCTCGAAGTGCAGCTCGCGGGTGCGACGGCCCGCACCACCAAGCTCGAGTCCGACCTCGCCTCCGCCAACGAGCAAAACGGCACCCTCAAGGCCAACCTCGCGTCCAGCACGGCCGAACTCGAAACCACGCGCGAAAAGCTCACCTCCGCCGAACTCCGCGCCGTCGTCCTCGACCACGATCTCGCCAAAACGAAATCCCTGCTCGCCCTGCAGGAGCAAAACGCCCGCGCCCTCGCCACCGAGGTCTCGTCGCTGCGCCACGACCTCGACGACGCCCGCAACTCCAACGCCTCGCCCGAGGCGGTCGCCGCCTACAAAAACACCATCGCCGAGCTCGAACGCCAGCTCGCCAACGCCCGCAACGGCGCCGCCGCCCCCACCGCCGCGGGCGCGTCCACCGCCGTGTTCTCCAGCCGCCCCGGCCGCGCCACCGTGCTGACGGTCGGGCCGCAGGGCGCGTTTGTCGTCCTGAACTTCGGTTCGGCCCGGGGCGCCAAGGTCGGCCAGAAACTCGAGGTCAGCCAGGGAACCCAGATCGTCGCCACCGTTCTCATCAGCGATGTCCGCGCCAACTTCTCCGTCGCCCAAGTCCAGCCGGACACCCTCCGTGGAGTCTTGCAGAAAGGCGATTCCGCTCTATTAGTCCGCTAGACCATGAACACTCTCAAGAAACCCGTCTCGCTCCTGCTGCTCACCCTCGGCGCACTACTCGCGGGTTGTTCGCTCCAACCGCAGAAAGATACGTCCATCCCGTGGAGCCGCCCCGCCGGTTGGGAAGGACAGATCCCCGGCATGGGCACGCCCACCGGCAGCGGCCGCTGATCGCAGACGCCAGTTCACTCCCGCAAAATCCGGCTTCGCGCCGGATTTTTTGTAGCCGCGAGCGTGAGCGAGTGGATGATGAGACCACCGTGACCGCCAACACCTCGCTCACCCCGCAGCCCGGCCACCTTTACGTCGTCGCCACCCCGATCGGCAACCTCGCCGATCTCACCGACCGCGCCCGTGCCATCCTCGCCGCCGTCGACCTCATCGCCTGCGAAGACACCCGCACCACCGGTGCCCTCCTCGCCCGCCTCGGCCTGCACAAGGAACTCGTCCCCTACCACGAGCACAACGAAACCGAGGCTGCCGAAAAACTCGCCGACCTCCTCGCCACCGGCCAGTCCGTCGCCGTCGTCAGCGACGCCGGCACTCCCGCCCTCAGCGATCCCGGCTTCCGCCTCGTGCGCGCGTGTCGCCGCCGTGCCTTGCCCGTCGTCCCCGTGCCCGGCCCCAGCGCGCTCACCGCCGTCCTCAGCGCCAGCGGTCTTCCGACCAACGGCTTCCTCTACGTCGGCTTCCTCCCGCCGAAAAGCGCCGCGCGCATCGCATTTTTCGAAAAGCACCGCGACTTCGACTACACGCTCGCGCTCTACGAAAGCTGTCACCGCATCGACAAGGCCGTCGACGAACTCGTCGCCACGCTCGGCCCCACCCGCGTCATCTGCGTCGCCAAGGAAGTCACCAAGCTGCACGAAAATTTTCTCGTCGGCTCCGCCGCCGACGTGCAGGCGCGCCTCGCCAAGACCAGCCTCAAAGGCGAATTCGTCCTCTTGGTCGCCCCCGGCGATTTTGTTTTGTAGGCACCACGAAACCTACGAATCACACGGAAAACTGAGTCTTCCTTTCGTGTGTTTCGTGTGTTTCGTGGTTTTCCATGTCTGGTCCCGTCGCCGTTCTCGATATCGGCAGCAACTCCATCAAAGTGCTCGTCGCCGCCCGCGCGCCTGACGGCGGCGTGACCGCGCTCAAGTCTCGCACGATAGACGCCCGGATCAGCGCGGGCATCAGCAAGTCCGACCCGCGCCTGTCGGAGGAAGGCATGGCTCGCGGACTCGACGCCATCGCCGCCCTCCTCGCCGAAGCCGCGCCGTTTGCGCCCGCGCGCACCGTGCTCGTCGCGACCAGCGCCGTGCGCGACGCCCGCAACGGCCCCGATTTCCGCGTCCGCGTGAGCGCCGCCACCGGTCACGAAATCCGCATCCTCACCGGCGAGGAGGAAGCCAACCTCATTGGCCGCGGCCTCACCAGCGATCCCGCGCTCGCCGAGCTGCGCGACTTCTACGTCTTCGACCTCGGCGGCGGCAGCCTCGAATGCCTCGCCTTCCGCGACCGCCGCGTCGAGCAAGCCGTCAGCCTCCAACTCGGCTGCGTGCGCCTCACCGAAAAATTCGTCGCCGACCCCACTCAACCGCTCGCGTCCGTCACCGCCGTCGCGATTGCCTCCCACACCCGTCAGCTCCTCGCCGAGTCCGCCTTCCGCTTCTCTCTCCCGGCGTCCGCCACCGCCGTCGGCAGCGGGGGCACCGTCAGCACCGTCCGGGCGATCGCCGCCGCTCGCGCGGGCATCACATTCGAGCAAACCGATTCGAACGTCACGGTCGCCCAACTCGACTCTCTCGCGTCCGCCCTCGCCGCCCTTCCGTTGGTCGATCGAAGAAAAATCCCCGGCCTCCCGCCGCCGCGCGCCGACGTGTTTCCTACCGCGCTCGTGACCCTCCTCGCCGTCGCCCAAGCCGGCTCGCTCCCCGCCTTCCGCAATTCCCTCCACAATCTCCGCTACGGTCTGGCCGCCGAATTGCTTGGGTAGGTCGGGGTTTATCCCCGACACTTGTCCGCCTGCGGTGGACGTCGGGCATGAAGCCCGACCTACAAGAATCGTGCGCGGGCTAAAGCACCGCACTACCCACGCAGCGTCGCCAGCAGTTTTCTGAAATCCTCCGGCAGCGGCGCCCGCAGATCCATCGCCTTGCCCGACTTCGGATGCGCGATCACGAGATGCTCCGCATGCAGCATCACGCGTGGCGCGTGAATCGGCCGCACCGGGTCCGGTTTCCAGCCATAGGTGACGTCGCCGAGAATGACATGTCCGATCGATTTCAGATGAACGCGGATTTGATGCGTGCGCCCCGTGTGGATCCGGCACCGCAACAGCGCCGCCACGGCGCCAAACTTCTCCTCGCACGCCCAGTCCGTGCGCGCCGGCCGTCCGCCCTCGCCGGTCGTCATGCGGTGCCGGTGCACCGGATGCCGCCCGATCGCGCGATCGATGGTTCCGCTGAGCAACGAGGGCACGCCGGCCACCAGGGCCAGATATTCCTTCCGCAAGGTGCGCTCCGCAAATTGGTCGCTCAACGCCCGGTGCGCGGCGTCGTTCTTCGCCACCACGATCAGCCCGGTCGTCTCCTTGTCGAGACGGTGCACGATGCCCGGCCGCTCGACTCCGCCGACCCCGCTCAACGAGCCCGCACAATGGGCCAGCAACGCATGCACCAGCGTGTCCTCGCCGGTCGCCACTCCGGGATGGACGATCATCCCCGCGGCCTTGTTGACGACGAGCATGTGCTTGTCCTCGAAAATCACGTCGAGCGGGATGTCCACCGGCCGCAGCTCCGAGGGCTTCGCATCGGGAAACGAAAACTCGATCTCCTCGCCCGCCCCGACTGCCCGGTCCCGCGCAATCACCGCTCCGCGCAGGCGCACGAGCCCCTGATCGAACGCGCGCTGAAATTCCGCGCGGCTGTGATCGGGAAACGCGGCGGCGAGCAGCTTGTCCGCCCGGGTTCCGCGTATGCTTTCAGGAACCGTATACGATTGTGACATGTAGGAGCCTGCTTGCAGGCGATTCAGGTGTGAGGCCACGTCCCATCGCCTGCAAGCAGGCTCCTACCTTTCGCCCCCCGCCAGCCGATCGATTTCCGCAACCATCGCGCGGCGCGTGCCCGCCGGCACGTCCGCCACGTCCCAGCCGTTGCGTGCGAGCTGCGCGAGCTCGGCGCGCGTGAAATTCCCCTCCAGCGCGAGCGCCGTATATTCCTCATTGAGCGAGTTCGCGAAACACAGCGGATCGTCCGTGCTCACCGTGCAACGGATGCCCGCCTTCATCAGCCGCCGGAGCGGATGGTCGCGGATGGACGGCACCACTTTGAGGCCGACGTTGCTGATCGGGCACACGTCGAATGTGACGCCGCGGTCCGCGGCCAGCCTCACCACCGCCGGATCCTCGACCGCCCGCACGCCGTGCTGCACGCGCTTCACGCCGAGCAACTCGATCGCCTCGCGCACGCGCGCGGCGCCGTCGAATTCACCCGCGTGGCATTTGGTCACCTTGCCCGCCGCGCGCACCCGCGCCCAGACCTCCGCCGTCTCGATCGCGGTCGGCATCTGTTCGAAGCCGTGCAGGTCCACGCCCGCGAGGTGCTCCCACTCGTGCAGGTGATTGATCGTCGGCCGCAAGTCGCCCGTGAGATCGCTGCGGAGCATGCCCGCAAAGACCCGCACTTCGAGCCCCGCCGGCGCCGCCGCGCGGATCGCCGCGATGATCTCCGGGCCGGGCACGTTGATGAACTTGGTCACCGGCAGGTGAAAACTCGTCTCCACGTAACGCACGTTCTGCGCGACATGTTTCGCGAACATCACCTTGCACGCCTCGTGGTAGCGGTCGGCGTTGGTGAACCACGGCAGCGCCGCATCGAGCAGGATTTTTTCAAAATCGGGAAACGACTTGTAACGGTAGCTCCGCTCGCGGAACGGCGGGCTGGCCGGATAGTCCGCCGGCCGCCACGCCTCCAGCAGCTCGTAGGGCAACGCCCCTTCGACATGAAGGTGCGTCTCGGTCTTCGGCAGCGCCTGGATGAACTCGCGGATCATGATTTCAGGTAGGAGCCTGCTTGCAGGCGATAGGAACGGCAGAACGCGCCCGCATCGCGCGCCAGCGCGCTCCTACCTTTTCTTGAGCAGGTTGTCCGGATTCAGCTTTTGCAGCGCCTTCGGCACGAAGAGCCCGTCCTTGCGGATGAGTTTCCCGTCGAACCAGATTTCGCCGCCGCCGTATTCCGGCCGCTGGATGCACACCATGTCCCAGTGCACCTGCGACTTGTTGCCATTGCCTACGCCCTCGTAAGCCTGGCCCGGCGTGAAATGGAATGAGCCCGCGATCTTCTCGTCGAAGAGAATATCGCGCATCGGTTCGAGGATGTGCGGGTTGAATCCGATCGCGAATTCGCCGATGTAGCGCGCGCCCGGATCGCTATCGAGAATTTCGTTCAGCCGCTTCGTGTTGTTCGCCGTGGCTTCGACGATTTTGCCCTTCTTGAACGCGAGCCGGATTTGGTCGAACGACGATCCGAGATAGACGGTCGGCGCGTTGTATTGGATGTGGCCCTCGACGCTCTCCCTCACCGGGCAGGAATAGACTTCGCCGTCCGGGATGTTGCGCAACCCGCCGCAGGCTTCGGCGCCGATCCCCTTGATGGAGAACTTCAGGTCGGTGCCCGCCCCTTTGATGTGCACGCGGTCCGTCTTCGCCATCAGGTCGGACAACGCCTTCATGCCCGGCGTCAGCAGCGAGTAGTCAAGCGTGCAGACGCGGAAATAAAAATCCTCGAACGCCTCCGTGCTCATGCCCGCCTGCTGCGCCATCGACGGCGACGGCCAGCGCAACACGACCCACTTGGTTTTGCCCACGCGATGATCGAGCACGGGCTTCATCAGCTTGGAGACGAGCTGCACCTTGTCCGACGGCACATCGGACGCCTCGAAAATATTCTCCGAGCCGCGCAGCGCGATGTAGGCGTCCATCTTCTGCATGCGCGCCAGCTCGATCTCGGCGTGCGGAGCGTATTGCTCCTCGGCGGCCCCGAGCGTCAGCTCCCGCGTGACGCGGGCGCGGTGGATGTTCACGTAAGGATGCGCGCCCCGGGCGCGCGCGGCGCGAATGAGGGCGATGACCATTGCATCCGGCACATCGAACGCGTCGATGAGCACGCGCTCATCCTGCTTGAGTTCGGTCGAGAAGCTCGTGAGTCCTTCGGCCAGTTGAGTAAAACGGGGATCGACTAGCATGTTGCCTCGAATAACGGGCCGCCGCCGCACCGTCCGCAAGGGCAAAGGTAGGGCGGGTCTGTGACCCGCCCTTTTACCCGCCGGATAGTCGAGGGCGGGTCACAGACCCGCCCTGCCTCCTCGCTCCGAAAAACAAATCCGCGACACCGCCTCGTCGAAATCGGCCGCGCCGCTGATGATATCGATCTCCAGCCGCAAATAATACAGTGGCATCGGCCACGACTGCTGGTCGGGGATGCGCACGGCGTCCTTCTCGGTCGTCACCAGGACTTCCGCCCGCTCGCGCTCCGCGATCTCGGCGAGCTCGGCGATGTCCTCCTCATCGTAGCGGTAGTGGTCGAGGTAGCGCTCGCGCGCCACGATCACGGCGCCGAGGTCACGCAGGAATTTCTCGAAACTCTCCGGCGTCGCGATGCCGGAAAACGCCACCACGCGCCGCCCTTTCAGCCACGCCAGCGGCTGGCGCGCGTCGTGACCGTCGGCATCCTTGCCATACCGCTGCAAATACTGCGGCCGGTGCGCGCACTCGATCAGATCGGCGCCGGGGTGATGCTGCGCGATCAGCGCCTCGAGGTCGGGATCGCGATGACCGTTGGACTTGGTGAGGAAGACGTAGTTGGCGCGCCGCAGGTGCTTGATCGGTTCCCGCAGAATGCCCCGCGGCAGCATGTGCCCGTTGCCGAACGGATTGGTCTTGTCGACGAGCAGGAGGTTGAGACTGCCCTTGAGCGGCAGGTATTGAAACCCGTCGTCGAGCACAAGGGTGTCGCACCCGAACTTCTTGATCGCATAGGCGCCGGCCTTCACGCGGTTCTTGTCCACGAGCACGACCACGCCGGGGAGATTGCGCGCGAGCATGTAGGGCTCGTCGCCGGCGTGCTCGGAGTCGAGCAACACGTCCTGGCCGTCGCTCACGATGCGCGGCGGCGGCTCCTCGGTGTGGGTGAGATCCCACCACCATTTTTTCCAGAACGGCGCGGTTTTGCTTTTGTAGCCACGGCTGAGGATCGCCACGCGCCGGCCGCGGTCGCGCAGTGCCCGCGCGAATTTCTCGACCACTGGCGTCTTGCCCGTGCCGCCGACCGTCAGGTTGCCGACCACGACCACGAGGCAGCCGAGCGGCTCGTCGCGCAACACCCGGTGCCGGTAAAGCCACAGCCGCAACTGCACCAGCCCGGAGAACAGCCAGGACAGCGCCTGCAGGAAGGCCCCGTAGATCGCCGCACCCGTGTCGGCCCGCCGCCCGAGAATTACATCGATCGTGTAAAGTTCGAGCGCGTTGATTTTTCGCTTCAGCCAGTGCGGCGACATGTCGTGACGGGAATGAAGGTTGACGCACCGCGCCGTGCAATCTGTTTTCCACGCCGCCTACGCGCACTTTTCCATGAGCTACAAACTGTTCATCCCTGGTCCCATCGCCGTCTCGGAGAAAACGCTCCGCGCCATGTCGCAGCCCATGATCGGGCATCGCAGCACGGACTTCGTCGCGCTCTACAACTCCATCCAGCCCGAACTCCAGGCGCTGTGCTACACGAAAGACCCGGTTTACCTCTCCACCAGCAGCGCGTGGGGCGTGATGGAAGGCTCGCTCCGCAACGTCGTCAAAAAGAAGGTGCTCAACTGCATGAACGGCGCCTTCTCCGACAAGTGGTATGACGTCTCGCTCCGCTGCGGCAACCAGGCCACCGCCCTCAAATTCGACTGGGGCCAGCCCGTCGATCCCGCGGCGGTGCGCCGGGAACTCGCCACCGGCGCCTACGACGCGCTCACGCTCATTCACAACGAGACCTCGTGCGGCTGCATGAGCGACCTCGCCGCGATCATGCAGGTCGTGCGCGAATTTCCCGACGTCATCGCGATCGTCGACACCGTCAGCTCGCTCAGCGCGATGCGCATCCCGAAGGATGAACTCGGCATCGACGTGCTCGTGAGCGGCTCGCAGAAGGCGTTCGCCCTGCCGCCCGGTCTCTCGTTCCTCTCGGTTTCCAAGAAGGCACTCGACCGCGCCGCAACCGTCACCGACCGCGGCTACTATTTCGACTACGTCGAATTCCAGAAGAACCACGAGGCCGGCATGACTCCGAGCACGCCGACGATCCCGCACATCTACGCGCTCAAGTCGAAACTCGAGGACATCAAGGCCGAAGGCCTCGAAAACCGCTACGCCCGCCACGCCCGTCTGAACCAAACCGTGCGCGACCACGTGCTCGCGAAAGGCTTCAAGCTGTTCCCGAAGGATGGCTATGGCTCCGTCACCCTCAACTGCTTCGCGAACAACCTGAACTTCGACCTCGCCGCGCTGAACAAGACGCTCAAATCGAAGCACCAGCTCGTCATCGACGGCGGCTACGGCAAGTTGAAGGGAAAAACCTTCCGCATCTCCAACATGGGTGACGAGACCGATGCGACCATCGCCGCGATGCTGAAGTCCTTCGACGCCGCGCTGGCGGAGACGCCGAAAGTCGCGGCCTGAGTTCGTGTTGTCCGCGACTTTGCGCGTGCGTTTTTTCCGCGCGCGCAAAACTATTTCTTGCACTTCGCTCGCGCGCCGCTAACGGCTCGCGACCGCATGAAGTCACTTGTCATCGCCGAGAAACCGTCGGTCGCCGCCGACCTCGCGCGTGCTTTGGGCAAAATTCCGAAGAAGGGCGATCACTACGAGGATGACACCCATGTCATCTCGTATGCCCTCGGCCATGTGGTCGAACTCGAGATGCCCGAGGACATCGACAAGAAGAAATACGGCTTCTGGCGGCTTGAGACGCTCCCCATCATCCCGGAAAAATTCGGCCTCAAGCCGGTGCCGGAGTCCAAGGACCGTTTCAACGAGCTGAAAAAGCTCATGGCGCGAAAAGATGTCAGCGAAGTCGTCAACGCCTGTGACGCCGGTCGCGAGGGCGAGCTGATCTTCACCTACCTTTACCAGCTCACGAAGTGCAAACTGCCCGTGAAGCGCGCGTGGATGCAGACGATGACCACCGAGGGCATCCTCGCCGCATTCAAGTCGCTGCGTGACGGCCAGCAGATGGCCGGCCTCGCCGACGCCGCGCGCTGCCGCAGCGAGGCCGACTGGCTCATCGGCATCAACGGCACGCGCGCGCTTACGAAGCGCATGTTCGGGTCGCGCGCCGGCAACGTCGCCTCCGTCGGCCGCGTGCAGACGCCCACGCTCGCGATCGTCTACCAGCGCGAGCTCGAGATCCGGAATTTCAAGCCGCGCGATTACTGGCGGGTCACCGCGACCTTCGAGGTCGGGAAGGGCCGCTACGAGGGCGTTTACCAGCGCGCCAACTTCAAACGCGCCGAAAACGACGAGCACGACCGGATCGATCGCGTGTGGGACAAGGCGATCGCCGATGCCGTCGTCGCCGCGTGCCAGGGCCAGCCGCCCGCCCGCATCGTCGACGAAAAGAAGGCCAGCACGCAGGCCTCTCCGCGCCTTTACGATCTCACGACGCTCCAGCGCGAGGCCAACAACCGCTTCGGCCTCCCCGCCCGCCGCACGCTCCAGATCGCGCAGGCCCTCTACGAGCGCCACAAGATGATCACCTATCCCCGCACCGACTCGCGCGCGCTGCCGGAGGACTACATCCCGACCTGCCGCGAGACGCTGCGCAACCTCCACGGCGGTCTCGCGCCCCACGCCCAGAAGGTGCTCGACGAGGGTTGGGTCCGTCCAAACAAACGCATCTTCAACAACGAACAGATCAGCGACCACTTCGCGATCATCCCCACGACGCACGAGGCCAAGCACCTCGACGAAATGGAGGCGAAAATCTTCGACATGATCGCCCGCCGTTTCGTCGCGGCATTTTATCCGGCGGCCGAGTTCGATGTCACCACGCGCACCTCGACGGTCGCTTGGCGTGGCACGGGTCTCCCGACCCGTGATTCCGCCTCCATGGGTCAGGAGACCCATGCCACGTTTGATTTCAAGACCGAGGGCAAGGTCCTCACCGTCCCCGGCTGGCTCGCCGTTTACGGCAAAACGACCGTCGACGAAGGCGCCGACGCCAAGGCGCTCCCCGCCCTCTCGCCCGAGGACGGCTCTCCCGCGCAGGCCAAGACCGTCGAGGTCGCCCTCCACGCCGAGCAGACCAAGCCACCGCCGCGCTACACGGAAGCGACGCTGCTTTCTGCGATGGAGACCGCCGGCAAGCTGGTGGACGACGACGATCACGCCGACGCGATGAAGGAACGCGGTCTCGGCACGCCCGCCACGCGCGCCGACACGATCGACGGGCTCATCAATCAGAAGTATATCGACCGCCCGCAGCGCGAACTCATTCCCACCGCCAAGGCCGAACAGGTGATCCAGTTCATCTCGGCCGTGAAGGCCGAGGATCTCACCAGCCCAGCGATGACGGGTGAGTGGGAGTATCAGCTCCGCCAGATGGAGCACGGCAAGTTTTCGCGCGACGCGTTCATGAAGCAGATCGTCGCCGAGACGAAGGGCATCGTCGAACGCGTGAAAGGTTTCGAGGAGGACGATTCCATCGCGCGCGAGACCGACATCCCCTCGCCCACCGACGGCAAGCCTCTGCGCGAGACGTTGCGCGGCTACAAATCGCAGGACGGCGAGTTCATGGTCTACAAGATCATCGGCGGCCGGAAAATGGAGGAGACCGAGGTGCGCGAGCTCGTCACCACCGGCAAGGTCGGCCCGCTCGACGGCTTCGTCTCCGCCAAAACGCGCGCGCGCTTCTCGGCGCTGCTGAAACTCGTCAAGGATGAGGAAAAAGGAAAATGGGTCGCGCAGTATGACTTCGGCGAAAAGGCGGATCTCGGCACGCTCGAGCCGTTCTGGACCGATCCCGCCACGGGCGCGGCGCTGTGCGAAAACGGCAACAGCTACATCCTGCGCGAGCGCGACGGCGAGGGGTTCAAGCAGTCCTTCCGCGTCGGCCGTCTGATGTGCCAGAAGGCGATCACGCGCGAGGCCGCCGTCCAACTCGTCACCGCCGGCAAGACCGACCTGATCCAGGGCTTCATTTCGAAAAAGGGCCGGCCGTTCGACGCGTTTCTCAAGCGCGAAGGCGAGCGCATCGCGTGGGAGTTTCCGCCGCGCGCCCCGAAACTCGACAAGGACGGCAAGCCCATCGCCCGCAAGGCGAAGACCCCGCCCGATCTCTCGAAGGCCACCGTCATCGGCAAGAGCAAGTCGCACAAGGACGGCGAGATTCTCGAGGCGCCCGACGCCTACTACGTGCGCCGGCCCGAGCAGGACAATCGCATCGTCTTCACGCTGAAAAAGCACCTCTGCCAGAAAGAAATTCCGCGCGAGGAGGCGTTGCGGATGTTCGAGACCGGGCGCACGGAGCTGATCCAGGGCTTCGTTTCGAAACGTGGCGCGAACTTTTCCGCCTACCTCGTGCTGTCGAAGACGGGCGTGAAGGCCGAGTTCGAGTTCCCGCCGCGATAGGGCTGGAATTCGTCCGGGCGAAACCAGTAACTTTGGCCGCAAGGTTGCGTCCGCTCCTCCCGTGAAATCACCCCAGCCCTACGCGATCGCGTTGCTCGCACTCACCACGCTCGGCGGCGCTTTTCTCGCCTGGCAGCAATACCAGGAACTCGTCGAGCTGCGCGCCGCCGCGCTGAACAAGGACGAGCGCGCCGATCTCCAAAAACGCCTTTGGGATGCCGAGAAACTCAACCGGGAGCTGCAGGACCGACTCGCCGCCGCCCGCCGCGGCACCCCCGGCGAGGCGCTGGTCTCCGCCGAGCGACCGGAGGACGAAGCCCGCGGTCGCGGTGGTCCCGGCCCGCGTGGCGGTCGTGGCGGACCGCCCAACCCGATGCAGCAGATGGAGGCCGTGCGCCAGCTTCTCGCCAAACCCGAGGTGCAGGCCCTGATGAACGTGCAGCAGAAAGCCGGCATCGAGGCGCGCTACGCCGCGCTGTTCAAATCGCTCAACCTTTCGCCCGAGCAACGCGCCAAGTTCGAAAGCGCGATCATGGATTTTCAGGCCACGCAAATGGACGTGCTGACCGCCGCGCGCGAGCAGGGCGTGCGCGATCCGGAGACCATCCGCAAATTGATGGGCGACGCGCGCAACGAATTCTCCAGCACCCTCCAGTCGCTGCTCGGCGAGAGCGGGTTCGCGCAATTCCAGACCTACGAACAGACGCTCCCGCAGCGCAACCTCGTCAACCAGCTCCAGCAACGCCTCAGCTACACCGACACGCCCCTCACCCCGATCCAGGCCGAGCAGCTCGTGCAGATTCTGGCCTCCAATCCCGGCCCGCGACCAGCCGCTGCAGCGCAACCGGCCGACCCGGCAGCACCTCCCCGCGGACCCGGCCCCGGCGGTCCTGGTGGGCGGGGTCCTGACCTCGGTGCGATTGTGGGCGGCGTCTTGGGCGGTGATCTCGGCGGAATGATTGGCGCCATGACGGGCGGCGGCCCCGGCCCGGCAGGTCCCGGTGGACGGGGCGGACCCGCGGCACCCGCCGGCGCTGTCATCAGCGCGGCCGCCGTCAACCAGTCGCAATCCGTGCTCTCCCAGCCGCAAGTGTCGGCGCTTCAGCAACTCCAACAACAACAGCAGGCCCAGCAACAGCTCGCCCAGATCGTGCGCGAGACCGTGGCGCCCAATCCCGGAAATCGCAGCGCGGAGGGCGGCCCGCCCCCGGGGCAGCCAGGCCAGCGCAAGCGAGGCAACTGAACCGGCATTGTGCTGTTGAACCAGTGTTCGCAGGCGAATCACCGGATCGAGGTGGAGCGCGTTGAACTCAACGCGCTTTCAGTAGCCACGCCGTAACCCAAGCGCGTTGGGGTCAACGCGCTCCACCTCGGCAGCAAAAATTTGCCCCTTGTCTCACGCGCCGGACCGAGCCGCTCCGCCGACCGCGCGCGCAAATCACGCGCAGGACTTCGCCAATGGTGCACAGAGAAAACCCTTGCGGCATGTTTTCTGCAACGGGACACTCGCCGCTCACCCGTTTTCACCATGATCGTCACCACCGCGCAGTTGTTCAAACACGCCTACGGCAAATACGCCGTCGGTGCCTACAACATCAACAACGCCGAGCAGGCGATGGGCCTCTTCAAGGGCTGCATCTCGTCCCAGGCGCCGTTCATCATCCAGATCTCCAAGGGTGCCCGGAAATACACCGACAAGAAGATGCTCGAGGCCATCATCCGCGCCGCCGACTCCATCTTCCCCGACGCTATCTTCGCCGTGCATCTGGACCACGGTGACGAGGAAACCTGCTACGACTGCATCAACTCGGGCTTCTACAGCTCGGTGATGATCGATGCCTCGCACGAGACCTACGCCAAGAACGTCGAAATCTCCAAGCGCGTCGTCGAGGCCGCCCACAAGAAGGGCATCTCCGTCGAGGCCGAGCTCGGCATGCTCGGCGGCGTCGAGGAAGACATCAAGGTCGAGGATGGCCACGCCACCCTCACCAACCCCGCCGAGGCCCAGGATTTCGTTCAGAAGACCGGTGCCGACTGCCTCGCCTGCGCCATCGGCACCTCGCACGGCGCCTACAAGTTCAAGGGCAAGCAATCGCTCCATTTCAATGTGCTGAAGGACATCCAGCAGCTCATGCCCGGCTACCCGCTCGTCATGCACGGCTCCTCCTCCGTGCCGCAGGACGAGGTCGCCCGTATCAATGCCGCCGGCGGCAAGCTCGGCAGCGCGGTCGGCGTCGACGTCAACGAATACCTCCCCGCCGCCAAGCTCGGCGTCACCAAGATCAACATCGATACCGACGGCCGCCTCGTCTGGACCCGCGTGCATCGCGAGTTCTTCCGCGACAAGCCGACCGAGTTCGACTTCCGTCCGCCGGGCAAGATCTTCATCGAGGAATACGCGAAGTTCATCGCGAGCCGCAATGTGCTCCTCGGCAGCGCCAACCAACTCGCCGATCTGAAGCAGAGCCTCGGCAAGTAACCGTCGGCCATCGGTCCGATCTTTCACCCAGCCGCGGCGCCCTCAGCGCCGCGGCTTTTTCTTGGGCGGATTTTGGCTCGAATCCGGCCCGGCCCGCGCCACACTGCGCGCATGAGCCGGCACTCGCATCACCGGCGGCGTCACCCCCGCCACTCCCGTTCCACCCTGCTGCGGCAGTTGGTGTTATTCGGCCTCGCCCTGCCCGGCACCGTCGTTCTCGCGCTCTACCTGCCGCCGACTTCCGGCGGCTGGTGGCTGATGGCCCCGGCGCTCGCCCTGTCGGCGCTGCTCGCCGTCGGTTGTTTCGCCTGGGCGGCGGGCCGTTTTGCCGCGGAGATTTTCAATTTCACCAGTTGGTGCGTAGGCCGTGCCGGACTGGAGAAACTCATGCGCGACCCGCCGCGACCACCGCGTTCGCGTCACGGTCTGGCCGGTTGACCGGACCTGCCCGCTCGCGCGCAGTCGTCGCACTCAGGCACACCACCCGCCCCGCAGCGGCGGAGCTATACAGGGCGTCATACCAACGGCTGCTGAAGAATGGACTATTGGGTCCCGTGGGTAGGTCGGGGTTTATCCCCGACATCCGCCGTAGGCGGACAAGTGTCGGGCGTAAAGCCCGACCTACGATTATCCAAATCTCAACAGACGTTGGTATCAGAAGTCGCGGTGTAGCGTCAGGCGTCCCGGCATGCCGGTCCCCATGCGTCATACTCGGCGAGCGGGGACGCCCGCCGCTGCTATGGCCAATCTCGGTCGGCGACTTCTGACGCTCTGTGTAGTCGTCTGCCACCGGCCGGCAGACCTACTTCAGCACCTTGAACAAACTCACGTAGTCATCCGTCCACGCGATCGGCGGGCGCGGATGCGCGCGCGGCTCCTCCTTGGCGGCGATGATCGCATCCTTCCCGAGCACCGTGTGATTCCTGCTGAGCAGCACCCAGGTCGACGTGTAGTAATACCAATACTCCTCGAAGTCGTCCGAGATCGTGGCGATCCCCAGCTTGAAATGCTGCGCAATCGCGTCGACCACCGGCTGGAGTTCGAGGTAACGGTTCGAAATGTGCACGGCGATCACGCCGTCCGGCTTCATGTGCTTCAGGAAGATCTCGAAGGCCTCGCGGGTGAGCAGATGCGCCGGCACCGAGTCGCTGCTGAAGGCGTCCAGCGCGAGGAAATCGAATTGCTGCGGCTGCTTCTCCGCGAGTTCGCGCTCCATCGTGAGCCGCGCGTCGCCGAACACCACGTCGACCTTGGCCGGCGTGCGCGAGAGGTAGGTGAAGGGGTCGCGGGCCAGCTGCTCGACGGCCGGGTTGATTTCGTAGTAGCGCACGCGATCGCCTTTGCGCCCATACGCCGCCAGCGTGCCCGTGCCGAGCCCGACCACGCCGATGTGCCGCGGCCCCTCGGGCATGATGTGCTTGAACGCCAGGCCCACTCCGCTCGTGTCGCCGTAGTAGCTCGTGATCAACAACGCCTTGTCGGGTGACGAAAACTGGATCCCGTGCGTGGTCGCCCCGTGCATCAGCGACAGGTAGCGATCCCCTTCGTCGTCGCGCGAGTAGTCGAACACCTTCAGCGTGCCGTAGAAGTTGCGTGAAGCGCGGATCACGGTGTGCGTGTCTTCAGTCCGCGCCTGCCACACCAGCCCGCCGCACAACGCGACCGCCAGCGCGCCCACGAGCGTCCCCATGCGCCAGGACCAGTCTCCCACCAGGCGTCGCGTCCGAAAGTCCGCCGCCGCGGCGACAAACAGCATCAGCCCGCCCGCGATCAGCCAGAGGAAGCGTTTGTGATACGAGACCCACTCGGCGACGAATCCCGTGCTGCTGTCGATGGTGCCGCGCATCCACGGCACCATGAGCGTCACCGCCATCGTGCCCGCGGCCACGGCCATGACGAGCTCGCGGCTGCGATGGCGAAAGCACAGCGCCGCCACCGCCGCGGCAATGAAGCCCAGTCCGATCTCGAGTTCGCGGTAGTCCACGAAAATCATCGGCGCAACCACCGCCACGAACAGCCCGCCGAGCGCCCCGCCCGCCGAGATGAGCAGATAGTAGCCCGTGAGCCGGCTGGCCGGCGGCCGCAGCCGGTAGAGCTCGCCGTGGCACACCATGCACGCGATGAACATCACCACATTGTAGCCGACGATCTGGAGTTTCATCGGCGCATCGCGCCCCGCGTCCTGCAACTGCCAGATCGCCGCGATTCCGCCCACGAGCAGCGGGATGAACACCTCGCGCCGATACCAGCGGGCGTGGTCAAAACAGATCACGAACGTCAGCAGGTAGAGCGCCAGCGGGATGATCCAGAGAAACGGAATGACCGCGATCTCCTGGCACAGTTTGTTCGTGGTCGCGAGCAGCAGCAGCGAAGCCACCGCCGGCAGCACCAGCCAGAGCACTTTGTCGATCACCGGCGTGGGCTCGTCCTCTGCTGAGGTCGCTCCTGATCCCTCCGGGGTCGAGACTTCCGGCGCGTCGCCCGTTTTCCAGACCCGCCACGCGCAGTAGGCGCACAGGACCGCAAACAGCGCGAGCCCCACCGACCACCACACCGCCTGCTCCCGCCGCGAAAACTGCACCTCGAACCACACCGGGTAGCTGAGCAACGCGAGCAGGGAGCCGACGTTGGACAAGGCATAAAGCCGGTAGGGCGACACGCCTGGATTCGTCCGGCTGAACCACCGCTGCATCAACGGCCCCGTCGACGAGAGCACGAAATACGGCAGCCCCACGCACAGCGTCAGCAAACGCAGGATGCGCCACACCGGCGCGTCACCGTCCGTCGGCTTCCAGCTTTCCGCCGGAATGATCGGCAGGCACAGCAGCGCGATGGCCAGCAGCCCCAGGTGCACCATCGCCTGCGCGCGCGGCTTCAGGCGCGTTGAAGTGAAGTGCGCGTAGGCATATCCGCCCAGCAGCAGGGTCTGGAAAAACAACAGGCACGTCGTCCACACGCCGGGGCTGCCGCCAAACCAAGGCAGGATGTATTTGCCGATGAGCGGCTGGACTTGGAAGAGCAGGAACGCTCCGGTGAAAATCGTCAGGGCGAAAGGCAGCATGGGGTGGCAGGACGAAGCGGCCGCCAAAAACGCGCAAAAAAATTACACGTCGCCGCGGCCGCTTCGATTGGCCGGCGAGGATGCGCGGGAGCCGCCGAGCGTGTCGAGCGACATCCGGCCTTTTTCATCTCTGGGTGCGCCTCAGTTTCTTGCAGCGCGGAGGGGTGCTTTTCCAAGCGCCCACGCCCGGCGGCTGAAAACCGCCGCTCCGTCGCTCCAGCCGGACTGCCAGCAACTGACATACGCCATTCACCTTGGATGTGAGTCAAACTGAGGTAAGCGATTTGTAGCGGCGGTCCATGACCGTCGAACGAATCCCCTTTGGCGCAACGCCGGCGGTCATAGACCGCCGCTACAGCCGAGGCATTCGGAAACTGACCGCACTTTGAATTACACCCATTCCCCTCTGCACCTTCGCCCCGCCGCTTGACCCTCGCCCGCCTGCGGTTCAAAAATCCGGCGTCCCGCGTCTTTGTCCAACCGCCTCCCTGCCATGCAACGTCGCGCCTTCCTGAAAACCGTTGGTGCCGCCACCGGCGGCCTCGCCCTCGGCTACCGCCCGCTCTTCGCCGACCCCGCCGCCGCCGATCGGCAACTCATTCCGCATGCCAGCGGTATGCCCCGGCGCGTGCTCGGTCGCACCGGCCGTCAGGTGTCGATCATCACCTACCCCGGGCTCGCGCTTTCCAAAATCCCGCAACCCGCCGCCACGACCGCCCTGCGCGCGGGCTTCGACGCGGGCATCAACTATTTCGACGTCGCCCCCGCCTACGGCGACGCCGAGATCAAGATGGGCATCGCGCTGGCCGACGGTAAAATCCCGCGCGACGACATCTTCCTCGCCTGCAAAACCAAGGACCGCACCGCCGACGGCGCCCGCCGCGAACTCGAACGCTCCCTCACGCGTCTCAAGACCGACCGCTTCGATCTCTATCAGATGCACGTCATGTCGACGAAGGCCGAGCTCGAGCAGGCCTTCGGCTCCGGCGGCGCGATGGAAACGCTCCTGAAGGCCCGCGAGGAGGGCAAGGTGCGCTGGCTCGGCTTCTCCGCGCACACGAAGGAAGCCGCGCTCGAAATGCTCCGTCGCTTCAAATTCGACACGGTGATGTATCCCGTGAACTTCATCGAGCACTTCACCCACCAATTCGACCCCGAGGTGCTCACGCTCGCCAGGCAACACGGCGCCGCGGTCGTCGCCATCAAGCCCATCTCCGCCGGCGCGTGGCGGCCCGGTGAAAAGAAAACCCGCAACAACTGGTGGTATCGGGTGCTCGAGGAACAGGCCGAGATCGATCAGGCCATCCGCTTCGCCCTCTCGCTCGATCCCGTGGTGACCGTCGTGCCCACGTCGTTCGTCGATCTCACCGAGAAATCGATCCTCGCCGGCAAGAGTTTCAAACCCGCAGTCGACGCCGACCTCGCCGCGATGCGTGACCTCGCCGGCAAATACACGCCGCTCTTCCCCCGCAATCCGTCGTGGGTGCTCGGCCCCGGCCCGCACACGGAGTATTACCGGACCGCGGTCTGAAGCCTCTTCCGTAGGGCGTCGGTCGTGCAGAAGGTAGCAGCCGAGGTAAAGAGGCTGGTCATGGCATCTCACCCGCCTCCAGCCTCCTTACGTCGGCTGCTCCGTCGACGGGATCGGTCCACCTGCGCCCGCGGGTGCGCCTTCGCGTAGATTTCCTTCAACCGCGCCACGCTCACGTGCGTGTAAACCTGCGTCGTCGCGAGCTGCGAGTGCCCGAGCAGCTCCTGCACAAGCCGCAAATCGGCTCCCGCGTTGAGCAGGTGCGTTGCGTAGCTGTGGCGCAGCTTGTGCGGCGTCAGGTCGAGCGGCAGACCGGCGAGCGCGAGATAGCGTTTCAACATGCGCTGGATGTCTCGCACCGGCGTCGGCCGACCGTCGGCGTTCACCAACACCGGGCTCGCTGGCGCCGTGCGCTTGGCGAACTCATCGCGGACCTTCACCAGCACCGCCAGCGCCACGCGTCCGAGCGGGCACAGGCGTTCCTTGCGGCCTTTGCCGATCACGCGGGCCACGCCCGTCTCGAAGTCGACCGTGCCGTAGGTGAGTCCCGCCAGCTCGCTCACGCGCAGGCCCGCGCCATAGAGCAACTCCATCGCCAGGCGGTCGCGCCAGCCGGTCGCAGCGTCGATTTCGCCGGCATCGATGAGCTTTTGCGGCCCAGTGAGGAGCAACTTCATCTGCTCCTCGGTGAGAAATTTTGGCAGGCGTTTTTCGAGCTTGGGCAGCGGCACGCCGAGCAACGGATCGCGACGCAGCCGGCCGTGCCTCATCCAGTATTTGAAAAATGCCCGCAACCCCGACACGTGGTTGTGCAGCGTCCGCCGATCAAACCGCCGCTGCGCCTCGATCACGAAGTCGCGCATCGTGCGGCTGTCGAGCGCATCGAGGCCGCGTGACCACAAGTCCGCGCCTTGCAACCAGCGGTAGAAATCCTCGAACGCCTGCCGGTAGTTGCGGACCGTGTAGCCCGAATAGCGCCGCTCCTCCGCCAGAAACCCGGCGAACGGCAGCCACCACTCGGCCACGACCTCGGATGGCACGTCCGGTCTCCGACCGGACCCTTCAGTGGCAGGCGGCACGGCGGCAGACATGGTAGGGCCCGACCTCCGGGCGGGCCATCTCAGGCGCGGGCCGCCCGGAGGTCGGCCCCTGCCTTCGTCTCGACTTCGCGCATCACGTTCGTCGCGTGTTGCCGCAACGCGCCCTCCGGGTCGAGTCCCTTGACCCTCGCCGCGGCGGTGAGTTCGAAGAGCATCCGCCCCAGCGTCGCGTCGTCGAGCTGCCGGCCGAGCGCCTCGACCTGCGCGGCGTCGACCACACCCGCCGCGTCGAGCTGCTTCTTCTGGATTTGCTTCCAGATCGCTTCCGCGAACATCAGCGCCGGCAGCCGCGGTGGCAGTTCTTTGAACACGCCCGCGCCGCTCTTCGGCGGGCCGTTTTTCTTTTCCCCGGCCTTGATCACCTCCCACTGCGCGAGCACCTGCTCGGAGTTATCGAGTTTGCCGTCGCCGAAGACGTGCGGATGGCGGCGCACGAGCTTGTCGTTGATCTCACGGGCGACGTCATCGAAGTTGAATTGCCCGCGCTCCTCCGCGATCCGCGCGTGAAACACGATCTGGATGAGCACGTCGCCCAGTTCCTCGCGCATGTGCGGGTAGTCGCCGCGATCGATCGTATCGATGAGCTCGCTCACCTCGTCGATCAGGCAGCGCACGAGCGTCGCGTGCGTCTGCTCCTGATCCCACGGACACCCGCCGGGCCCGCGGAGCCGGGCCATGGTCTGCTTCAAATCTTCGATCGCACTCATGCGCAGAGCAGAAACCACGAAGGCCGCCAAACACACGAAAAATCCGGCTCACTCTGGTCTGGTTTTCGTGTGGTTCGTGTATTTCGTGGTGCCGTCATGTCCGACAAACTCACCGAGATCATGGCTTGGAAGCGCCAGGAGATCGCGCCGCTCATCCGGCACGTCACCGAGGCGGAGCTGGCCGACCTGCACGCGTCGCTGCCGCCGCCACCGCCATTCGCGGCCGCGCTCCGGCGGGCCGACGGCCGCCTCGCCGTGATTTCCGAGATCAAGCGCCGCTCCCCCTCGGCCGGCGACATCGCCGCCACCGCCTCCTCACTCGAACAGGCCCGACGCTATCAGGCGGCTGGCGTCGACGCGCTTTCCATCCTCACGGACACAAAATTCTTCGGCGGCATGCTGTCCGATCTTCATGGCGTCACGGAATACTATCGCGCGACCCCACCGGCCAAACCCTGCCTCCGGAAGGATTTCTTTGTGCACCCTGTCCAGGTGCTCCAGGCGCGCTCCGCCGGCGCCAGCGCCATCCTCATCATCGTGCGCGCGCTCGGCGACGATGACATCACGCTGCTCCACCGCGCAGCGCAGGCGGCCGGCCTCGATTCGCTCTTCGAGATTCACAATGAAGACGATCTGGCCCGCGCCATCGCCCACGAGGCTCGGATCATCGGCGTCAACAACCGCGACCTCGCCGTCTTCAAGACCGACCTCGCCCTCAGCGAACGCCTCATCCCAAAATTTCCGCGCGGCGTGATTCCGGTTAGCGAAAGTGGGATTTTCACCGGCGCCGACGCCGCCCGTGTCCGCGCCGCCGGTGCGCAAGCCATCCTCGTCGGCGAGGCCTTGATGAAGGCCCGCGAACCCGGCGAACTCGTCGCGGCTTTCCGCGGCTTCTGATTCCTCCATGAAACAAACGCCCATCAGCGCCCTCCTCCTCACCCAAGGCGTGCCCTACTTCGCCCGCATGCTGGACAAAATCCGCAAGCACGCGCGCGGCGAATTGCGCGAGGATTTCCACGAGATGATCGGCCAGGGGTTCGACGGACGCTACTGTCGCTTCTTCGGGATCGACTACGCCGCGCTCAAGGCCCGCACGCTGCAGGGCGGCACGGACGACGAGATTTACGCGTGGGTGCGCCAGCACGGCCGGCCGCTGCGCGACGAGGACATCGCGATTTTCAGCACGTTCTGTCGCAAGCGCGGCTGGCGCGACGAGGCCACCGTCAACCTCGAGAAAAACAAAGCCGAGAGCGGCCTCGCGCATCGCACGGACCTCGTCACGTTCTTCGATTACTACGAGGTCGACGAAGGCCGCGCGCCTTAGAGTCCGTCATGAACTTCCAGCGACGATCTGGGCGTGGCGTCGAGGTAGGGCCGGCCCGTGACCTGCCCATTCACGCGGTGAATATCCGCAGGGCAGGCCACAGACCTGCCCTGCTCCCGGCGGCCGCGACCTGTGGGCTGCATGTCAATTTCTAGCCCATGCCGCTCACCCCCACCAGCACGCGCGAGCAACTCGCCCGGCTCGGCCACTCGCCGAAGCGTTTCCTCGGCCAGAATTTTCTCGTCGACGGCAACATCGTCCACAAATCCCTCGAACTCGCCGGGGTCAGCGCCGGCGACGTTGTGATCGAAATCGGCCCCGGGCTCGGCACGCTCACGACCGCCCTGCTCGAAGCCGGCGCCGAAGTCTGGGCCGTCGAGAAAGACCGCACGCTGCACGCCCACCTCACCGAGACGCTCGCACCGCGTTTTCCGCAGACCTTTCACCTGCTCGAAGGCGATGCGGTCGACCAACCGCTGGCGGGCCTGGGAACGCGACCGCCCCCGGTCTCGTCTTCGCCCTCCGCCGCGACCGGGGGCGATCGCGCTCCCGCTGATTTCAAAATCGTCGCCAACCTCCCCTACGCCATCGCCACGCCGTGGCTCGACGCCGTGCTGAGCGGTCCGCTGCCGCAGCGCATGGTGCTGATGCTCCAGCTCGAAGCCGCCCAACGCTACACCGCGCAGCCCGGCACAAAGTCGTTTGGCGCGATCTCCATCTTCCTCCAGTCGGCCTACGACGTGGCCCCCGGCCACACGGTCGGCGCCGGGTGTTTCTATCCCCGGCCGGATGTCGAGTCGCACCTGCTCCATCTTGTGCGAAAACCGCGGCCGTTCGTTTTCGCCGCTGGATTCAAGGCCCTCGTGCGCTCCTGTTTCCAACAGCGCCGCAAGCAGATCGGCTCGCTCCTGCGCCACCGCGTAGCCGGGGACAGCTGGCGGGAACTTCTCCGGGCCGACGGCCTCTCAGAGCAAACCAGGCCCGAAGCCCTCCCGACCGACTGGTGGCGGCGCTTCGCCCTGCTCCCGCCAAACTCAGCTTGAAAGACCGTCCACACTTCACAGATTCGACCGCCATGTCTCGTCGCCTGTTTGCTCTCGCCCTTCTTGCCACCTCGCTGACCGCACTCGCCCAGGAGCTTCCGCCACCGGCGCTCGAGGGCAAAGTCGAGGGCAAGAAATACGCCTCCCCCACCGGTGCCTACAAGGTCACCATCCCCGTCCTCCCGGAGCTCGGCGGCAACATCACCGACACGCCCAACGTCGTCACCTTCCAGGACGATTTCAACGTCCACATCAGCATCGCCGCCTTTCCGCAGGACGCCACGCAACGCTGGGAACTCTCCACCCGCGGCGTGAAGGACTACCTGATCTATTTCTTCAGCAACTTCGTGCTGGGCGACTTCAAGCAGACGTTCGAGGGGGTGCAGGTCGAGAGCGCCAAGTTCGTCCCCGGCACGCTCGACGGTTCCCTGCTCACCTACATCCTGCTGCCCGGCGGCTCGATGTTCATGGACAAGGTCCCGCAGATCGCCGGCGGTCCGGTGCCCGTCGCCAAGCGCGGCAACCTCCTGTTCGTCCGGAACGGCCACATCTTCGTCATCAGCGTCGAGCTCTCCGAAAAAGTCATCGAGGGCCGGGCCTACAAGAAGACCACCACCGAGGAGGACGACCTCCTCCGCCAGCGCCTGCTGGACGTGGTCGCGAAAATCGAGTTCGCCAAGCCGCCGGCCGCCAAACCCGCGGCCGCGGAGAAAAAGTAACCGGATGAAACCGCGCCGGCCGCGCCTGCTCGCCGCCGCCGCGCTCTGCGCCGCTACGCTCGCCCTCGCCGGCTGCGTCTATCTCCGCCTGCTGGCCATGAAGCGCCAGCTCGCCGACTTCGACCGGCACTTCACGCTGCAACAAACCGACGGCCTCCGCCTCCTCTGCCGCGATCCCGTGCTGCTCAGCGACGACTTCACGTGGATGGGCGTCACGCCCGAGACGAAGCGCACACTCGGCGTCGCCGAGCAATGGCGCGTGCGCTGGCAGAAACAGCTGCCCGCCGGCGTGCGCGATCCCGAGCCCCGCGACCTCGAACTCGAGCTGATGTTCGCCGACGGACGCTTCACGCAGGTGTTCATGAACGAACGCTACTTCGTCTTCGTGCCGAAATCGTTTTTCATCGGGCTGCTCCGCGGCCTCGGCTCCGCCAGCGTCGACCGCGCGAAACGCGAAGCCGAGGTCAGCTTCACCGTCGCGGAGCGCGCGCAACTCGTCGCCCGCGTCACCACCGCCTCGCTCGAATCGCTCCTCGGCCATCCGACCGAGCGCAGCCACGATGGCGACCAGACGACGTTTCGCTACCGCTACGATACGTTGCCGCTCGGCGCGAAGGGCGGCTACATCGACATGCGCTTCACCTTCGAGACCGCGACCGGCCGGCTGCTGCGTCTCTTTGGGCGCTCGCCTGTCGGCCAGTTGTCGTTCAATTTCGTGCCCCCCCGACCTGAGCCCTGACCGCAACGGCGACGTCGGCCGGTCCGACGCAACCCGAGAGGTGGCGTTCGACTGCGCGTTCAAAATCCCGGCGCGAAAACGATCGCAGCCGTCACTCTAAATCCAGCTTGCCAACCCCCACCGTCGCAATCGGCGCGATCGTCACCGGCCCGAGCAACCCCGCCGGCCTTGGCGTCCACTTCGCCGCGCTGAAATTTCCATCCGCGCCGCGATTCGCCCCGATGCGCGCGGGATAGTTCGTGTTGTAGAATTTCTTCCAACTCGGGTCGCGCCGGTCGAGGTCGGCGATGCGGTTGGCGGCGACGTTCGTCACCGCGATTTCCAGCGTGTTCTCTCCGTCGTGCAGCGCATCGCGCCGAATGACGACCCGCCACGGTGGCTCGATGAGCGCGCCGACTTCGCGGCCATTCACCTTTACTCGCGCGCTGTCGCTTACCCGGCCGAGATCGAGCATGAGGTCGCCCGTTCCGCGAGCCACCTTCCACTTGGTCGTATAGACGGCCGTGCCAGCGAACGCCTTCACCGGATCGCCGCCGAAGTCCACCCAGGAGCGAAGCTCGGAGGTCGTCACTGCCCCGGGCAGCGTCGGTCCGCCGCGAACGAATTGCACCGTCCAACTGCCAGCCACCGGCACTGGCCGAGCCTTCGCGAAGAACTCGAACCCCGGCGAACCGCTGTCGCGATCCGTGAAGGTCTTTACGATTACGGTCTCGCTCGGCGCGAGTTGCATCCATGTCTCGACTTGGCCCATCGCGCCCGTCTGAACCGCCCCCACGCCGCGCCGCCCGGACATTGGCTCGAACACCACGCTCAACTTCGTCGTCGTCGCGAGCGGCACCCAGCCCTCGATCGGCTTCTCGCCGCCGTTGCGCAGAAAATATACGTGCCCCTTTTCATGCGCGCGGCGCTCGAATTGCAGCCCGCGATCCACGAGCGTCTCGCGCCGCACGCCCGCCTGGGCGAGCAGTGCTTCGATGTCCGGCCCGATTTTGAATCGCTCCGTGCCCACGCTCCGAAGGCGCGCCCGTTGCCGTTCCAAGTCGCCGAGTCCAGGGACATCCCCGGGCGGCCTCTTGTGAAAGATCACCGTCGCCCCTGCGCGCGCCAGCGCTGCCAGCCTTTCCAGCGTCGCCGCCGGCATGAATTTCACCTCGGGCACGACCACGACCTTGTAGCTCACGCCACCCGTGCGCAGCGCACCATCGCGGAACTCCACGCCGGCCAGCAGCCGGTCCGTCACAAAATCGAACGTGCAGCCGCGCGCGTGCAGCTCGCCCGCGATGCCCTGCCCGCCCGCGCGCGCCCCGCCACCGAAGTGCGGCATCGCGCCATCGCCCCGCTGCATCCACGCATCGTGGATCGGGTGGTAGAGCAGGATGTCGTTCGCCGGTTGGCCGGTTTGCAGGAACGACTGCACGCGCGCCACGTAGGCGTTGAGCACGTCCGCGTCGGCCCAGATCGAGTTGCTCGGGTCGAGCTCGACCGCCGCGTAAAAATGATGACCCGGCCACGGCTCGCCCGGCGGCGAGAACACCGTGCCGTGGTAACAGTTGTGGTTCACGCCGCCGAGGAACATCTGGTCGACGCGGCGCTTGATGTCGCCGAGCGTCGACACCCAGTGCTCATCGAGCCACGTCGCCGTCTCCGCCGACGTGAGTTGCTTGCCGGTCACGTGGGCCGCCGACGAGGCCAGCTTCATCCCGATGATGTTGTTTCCCTCTGTCTCGGGAATGTCGCTCGCCGCGTAGAGATCGATGATGTTCGCCGGCGAGCCGTGCGCCTGGTTGCGGATGATCGCGCCGTGCGATTTTGCCCACTTCGCCCACGGCACCGTGAATTCTTCGAGCAGCAAATCCGAAATCGTCTCACGGTGGTCGCACATCACGCGGGCGTTTTTCTCGGGCGTGTCCTGGCCGAAAAACGCCGGCAACTCGTCGCGCAGATCGTAGCCGCGACGCCGCTTGAATTCCTCGAAGAATCGCGCCGTCCAGTTCGACTCGCCGTTCGCATCGTCGACTTCGTAGGAATCGTTGAAATAGGCGCGCAGGCGGTTCGCCCGATGACCCGCATAGGCGTCGTCGAAGCGTTTCAGGTATTTCGCGAGCGCCCCCGCGTTGAAATGGTCGATCACATCGCCCTCGCCGCCCGGCCCGGCCCGCTCGACCTGCTTGCCGTGCCAGCCAAGGAACACCGCATAGAGGGTCCAGTCCGAGGTAGGGCGGGTCTCCGACCCGCCCTTTGTTTGCCCCGCGGCGCTCGAGGGCGGGGCAGAGACCCGCCCTACTGCCGGCGCCACCCAGTCGAGTTTCCCCGCCGCATCCACTCGCGCGGTCAGATCGATTTTCTCGCCATTGCTCGACACGGCGACGAGCGCCTGCAACGACGCCTTCCGCGGAAACCGCACCTGATCGAGCGCGAGGTCCTGTAGATTCTTGTTCGACGTGACCGGGTCCGTGAGTTCCCCGATGGTCACACGTCGCGGCCCCGCCAAGCGGACAATTGGTGTGTCCGTCGCCACCACTGGCTCGGCCAGCCGCTCCCCTGCTTTCACGGTGTAGGTCTCTCCCACCACGTGACGCGCAGCGCTGTCCGGCGACACCCACGGCCCGCCAAACGGCCAGCCCGTGCCCGTCGACATATCGATACCGAGCCCGAGCCGTTGCCCCTCGTCGAGCACGTGGTCGAGCAATTCCATCCACTGCGGCGAAAGATAGTCCCGGAACTGCCCCTCCTGCCCGCGCACGCCATAGATGGGTGTGATTTCGAGGCCACCGAGCCCGGCCTGCGCGTATTTTTCCATCTCGGTCGTGAAATCCTGCTTGGTCCCGATATTACCGAGCCACCACCACCGCGACCACGGTTTCGTCTGCGCCGAAATCGCCGGCCAATCGAGATCACCGGCGAACGCAATCGAGGAAAACACCAGAGCGAGGCCACACCACAAACGGGGTTTCATGCCCGCGTGTTGTGGCGAACTCAGCTGGACATGACCACGCGCATCTTTGTCGGACCGTCTGCCATGTCTGAACCGTTGGGCGCATCTCACTTTCTTGCAGCAGGCCGAAAGGTGGGCCGGCCGCTCCGCGGGCGGCCAGGAGCGAGCGAGAATCACAGCGCGCTGGCCGGGCGCGGAGCGCCCGGCCCACCCCCGCGTGCGGCACATTGCAGGAAACCGAGATGCGCCCTGAACCGCTCGCTCCAATCCACTCGACTATTCATAGGACGAAGCTTCTGGATTGCACTCGGTTCTGCTTCGCCTGCGCGCATCAATGCTTTTCCGATTTGCACTCCTCTTCGCCGTCCTTGCTTGCAAAGCCGCAGCTAGCGACACCCTCGAATTCAGGGCCTATATGCACACAGCAGGTCACGAGTTTTTCGTCCTGCGCGACCTCACCGTGGGAAAGAACTCTGATTGGCTCACAAACGGCGAGTCGTTTGGCGGCTATACAATCACGCGCTTCGATCGTGCCGCCGAGACTCTGACGGTCATGACCTTTGAGCAGACGCTCACCTTGCCGCTGAGAATGGCAAAGGTTCGCCCTGAGGCCACGCCCGACGAGCAGGCGGCTGACCTCGCGACTCGGCTCGAGATGGCCAAGCAGATTCTGACGAAGTTACGCTTCCGCTATCGAGAAGCTCACCCGCTAGTCAAAGCGCACCTGCGCACGATTGCGGAAATGGAGCGGCGGCTCGCGGCCCTCAGTGCAAAAAACTGAGTCGCCACAGGCAGCGCACAACTGTGTCGACGGCGTTTTGCGCCTCACATCCCCGTCGCCCGGCCGAACATCACCGCTTCGTCGTTGAGCAGCGCCCTGCCGGTTTTCGCGAGCGCGATCATCTCGGCGCCGGCGAGCAGCACGGGGCCGTAACCGTGCGCCGCCACGGCACTCACCGGCCGGTGATAATAAAACGCCGGGTCGAAGCCCATGCCGGTGCCGACGCACACGTTTTCCACCTGGCCCTGCGCGTTGACTTGCGTCGACACCGCGTGCCACGCGAGCACGGCCATCGGCGCGTGTGCGAGGCCGTCCAGCCAGCCGCGGTTGACGCCGCGCGCGATGCAGAACGAATACAACGCCGTCGCCGAGGTCTCGAGAAACGAGTCCGGCCGGTCGAGTAACTGATGCCAGCGTCCATCCTTGCCCTGGCGCTCGGCGAGGCCCCGGACGTGCGCCTTGTAGAGCTCCAGCACGGCGGCACGGCCCGGGTGTTTGTCCGGGATCACGTCGAGCAGCTCGGTCATCGCCAGCAGCGCCCAGCCGTTGGCGCGCGCCCAGTGGAACTCCGGATGCGTCTCCATGCTTTGCACCCAGCCGTGGCACCAGAGTTTCTTCTCCCGGTTGAACATCCGCGTCGCGAATTGCGTGATCTGCTTCACCGCGTCGTCGAAATATGCCTGCTCGCCCGTGAGTTTGCCCATCTGCGCGAGCGCGGGCACGCTCATGTAGAGGTCATCGAGCCAGAGCGAGTCGGGCAGCGGGCGGCTGCGCGAAAAGGTCCCGTCGGCCAGCCGCTGCTGCTTCGTGGCGATCCACGCCATGTAGTTGTCGATCAGCGGACGCAACGCGCCGCCGAGGCCGGCGCGCTGGGCCTTGATCATCGCGGCGCACATCGAGCCGGAGTCGTCGAGCGTGCGCGGGTTGATCACCGAGCGGAAGAGATCGATGCCGCCGCGCATCGGCGTCGCGCCGCGCCCGAGCTGGCCCGCCGCCTGCATCTGCGCGCGGAAATACGGGGTCTTCTCCGCGACGAAGCGCAGGCGCTGGTCCGCATAACCGGCAAACGCCTGGTCGCCGGTCACCTCCGCCGCGAGCAGCATGCCCGCGTAGGTCACGCCCCACTCGTAGCTGATCACGTTGAACGCGCCGCGCTCGAGCGTGGCCGCGGGATTCGGCTTCTTGAAACTCGTGATCTCCTCGCCGGTGTCGCGGTGGACCACCCGCGCGGGCGAGTTGGCCGCGAGGTAGTCGCGGATGCGGGCCAGCACCCGCGCAATCTCGTCGGCCTGCGGCACGCCGTAGGGGGCGGAGTATTCGGCACGCGGGCGCGCGGCATTGAACACCGGGTTGATGATCCCGGGGCCGCCGGCCGGCGCGACGCGAGGCGCTTCGGAACCAAGGGCGGCTTTGGCAGCACGGACTTTCGCTGTTTTCATCGTCTGGAATTTTGTCCCTCGCGCGGTGGCGGAAAACCAGCCTGCGCGCCTGTCTTGTTGCACATTTCGCTCATCGGTCAGTTGCCCTTGGGCGAGGCCTTCGGCGGCGGTCCACCACCCCGGCGGCCACGGCCCGGAAAATCGGTCGGCGGCGGCGGAGCCTCGGCGGGCAGCGCATCGGCGCACAGCGCGAGAATCTCGATCATCGTCAGCCCGGACTGCGCGGCGTCGTTGGTCGAGATGCCCGGCGACTCATGCACCGGATTCAACACGTCGGGCGCGCTGACCAGGCGCGGCGTCGCTCCCCGCGCGCGACCCAACGCCGCGATCGCGCGATCCGCAAACGCCCGGTTCTTCGTCTGCGCGTAGGCATACGCTGCGAGCCGCGGCCCGCCCTGCGCGGATTCGACGTAGCTTGCATCGGCGCCCTCGGTGCCGGTCGTGCGATCCCGGTCGAGCACTTCCGCCGGCGCGGCGCCGAGGCGGCAGTATTGCAGCCACGCTTTCGCGAAATCGGCGCGCCCGAGCAGCGGCACCAGCTCGAACATCACCTGCGCGCCGCCCTGGATCGTCGAGAGATTGTAGTTCACGGGCACCTGCTTGCCGACCACGGGATCGGGGATCGGGATAAGCTTCCCCGTCGCCGGGTCGTAGCCGACGGTCATGCTGCCGCCGCCTTTCAGCGCACCGATGCGCGGCTGTCCGTTCGCGTCCTTGCCGAGATCGGGGTTGAGACCGTTGCGCACGCCGGAGCGCAGCCAATAAGGCATCGCGAGGATCGAATCGACGCCGGCGTTGATGCGGTCGCGCCACTTCGGATCGCCCGTGCGTTCCCACTCCGTCATCCAGTTGCCCGCCAGCGCGAACCAATCGGGACCGAGGCGGATGCGGCCGGGCACCTTCGGGTCCTGCGGCAGCACCGGTTGCGCGAGGCGCATCGGGTCGTGCTTGATCGCGGCGAGGTCGGAGGCGAGTTGCGCGCGCATGATGTCGCCCGTGCGCTCGTCCGTGGTGAGATAATAAAATGGCCGCCAGTGCGCCGCCTGGCTCACGCGCGCCTCCTTGGCGCCATCGCCCCACTTCACGACGTTGTGCCGCGAGCCGAGCCCGGCCATCGGGCCGAGATGATAGACGCACGTCTCGCTCGTGTTGCGCGTGAGCGCCTCGGCGAGGCGGAACCACTCCGCCTTGCCCGTGCGCACGTAGCTCGCCCAGAGCCAGAGCGGCACGCCGAGCTCGGTGTTGTCCCACGCATGCCCGCCCCAGTCGTAATACCACACGTGCCCCGCGAGGCTGTAGCTGTGAATGAAGTCGCCGAAATACCAGAACCCATACCAGCGGCGCTCGTCCACTTGCTGCTGGTAGAACTTGAGCACGGACTCGAGCCGATCCTCCATCGCCGCTTTCATCTGCGTCGACCGATCCACCACGCTCCACACGCCGAACACGTCCGCCGCGCGCAGGTGTGCCGGCGCAGCCGCGAGCAACGGCCGCCGCTCCGCCGCCTTCGCTATCGCCACCATCGCCGCTTTCGCGGGCACCGCCGCGGTCGGAAAAATCGTCAGCTCGCTGGTGCGCGCCACGCCGTAGGCCACGCTCATGCCGGCCTGCACGTCTTCATAGGTGGCGTTGAGCCCGTGTGCGCGCGTCGCGTAGTGCCGCATGTCCATCGCCGGACCGTCGGGCGACCACAACCACGCCGTGAGCTGCGCCGTGTCCTTCGCCGCATCACGGATTTCGAGCCCGCTCGGATGACTCTGCCAGAAATCCTTCACACCGATCGCGAGGCCGCCGCTCACGTCGCCGACAAACGCCAGACCCGAGGCCCGCCCGCCGCCGCCGGCAAACACCCACGTGCTCGCCGCGCCCGTGCGCTTGTGGATCGCGAAGCCATCCGCCGTGGGCTGCGCCAGCTTGAAGTCGCTCCAGATCGCATGCTGCTCCGTGGCGCTGGCCGTGTAGAATCGCCCGCCCTCGAATCGCTCGCCGGCCTGCTGCGTGGCGTTGCCGCCGCCCGGCTGGATCGGCTCGGCCCAGAGGCCGCCGTCGGGACCGGAGAAACGCACGTGGCGGTTCCACGACGGCTCGCGCAACGGCACCGCAAACGCCAGCCCGAGCCCGCGGATGAGATCCTTCTCCTGGTCGCCGTCGTAGACGATCGTGTGCACCATGCGGATCGCCGTTTCGCCCGCGTAGAAATACAGTCGCACGCTGAACGGCAGCCACGCGCGCCCGCTCTGCGCCGTGCGATGCCGGCCATCGATCTTCACCACCGCGCGCACCGGGCCGGACTGCTCGACGGCGACCTTTTCTATCTGGCTCGCGAACCGTTCGCGCCGTGGCGCGCTGTCCACGTCCATCTCCGGCCCATCCTGCAACACGCCCACAAGCCGCCCTTCGCGCGCGACTTCCCGTCCGTCCATCGTGATCGACTCGATCAGGTTGGCACCCGTCGTGCCGAGCCGGCACTGCATCGCGCCTGTGTCGATTTCGATCGCCCGCTCGGTCGTGCGAACACCCAGCGCCCGACCCGCGGCGACCGTGCGATCCGTCGTCGCGAGCTTCAGCGCCCCACCGGTCTCGGTCGGCGCGACCGTCGCCACGCCCGTCCATTTCACCGAGCCGTCCGGCCAATACGCGAGCGGCCATGTCTGGACCGGGAGGGCCTTGCCCGCGGCCGTCGTGAGCGCGAACGCCTGCTCCTTCCGCACCGCCCCGCGCGCCCATGGCACGCCGAAACTTACGCCCGTCGCCGCGCCGGGTGGCGTCTCGATCCAATTCACCGCCACTTCGGCTGCGTTGAGCAGCGGCAGCAGCCCGGCCACCGCCGACACTGCCGCCAGGATTCGCACAGGAGAAGTCGTCATGGGGATTTTCGCGCGCCGATTTTCGTCGCGGAATTCGGAGCGTGCCGCGCACGCCCGGGCCTGGCCAGCGTCCACGCATTTACTCAAGCGCGGACAGTCAGAGCTTGCGTTTCGCTTCGTCGTCGGGGCCGCGACACCTCGGACTGTCAGCGCTCCGGGCGCTGGCCAACTCCTGCGGTGCCGAACGTCCTCGACCTTGACCGCACGGCCCGGGCGCCGCGCACCCCAAACCGCCATCGCCATCTCCCATGCATGCTGAACCGTTTCGATTCACCGTCTTTGCGCACACCTTTCCCGTCGCATTGGGCCGCCTCCTCCTGGTGTTTGTCGCCAGCGGCGCGCTCCTGTCCCGCGATCTCCCCGCCCAACCCGCCGCCACCGGCTCGATCACCGGCACCGTCGCCAACGGCAACACCCGCCTCTTCCTCAACGACGCCGAGATTCGCATCGAAGGCACCGCCACCGCGACGCTCACCGATCGCGCCGGCGCCTTCACGCTTCCGGGCCTCAGGCCCGGCACCTACGAACTCGTCGTCTCCTACACCGGCCTCGATTCCGAACGGCGCAGCGTCACGGTGACGCCCGGCACCGCCACCAAGCAAGAGTTCAACCTCACCTCGCAGATCTACCAACTCCAGGCTTTCGTCGTCGCCTCCGAGGTCGAGGGCAACGCCGCCGCGATCAATCAGCAGAAAAAATCCGACCACTTCATGCAGGCGATCTCCGCCGACACCCTTGGCAACGTCGCCGAGGGCAACATCGGCGAGTTCCTCCGCTACGTGCCCGGCATCCAGGTCAACTTCGTCAACGCCGACGCTTCCACCGTCTCGATGCGCGGCCAGGAGCCTGAGGCGACGCTCTTCACCTTCGATGGCCAGGTGCCGGCCGCTGCCGGCACGCCACCGCGCTCGAGCACCGGCAGCAGCGACGCCTCCTCGCGCGCTTTCGAATTTTCCCAGGCCACCATCGCCAACATCGAGACGATCGAGATCTACAAGGCCCCGCCGCCTTGGATGGCGCCGTCGACCGGCGGCGTCGTCAACGCCGTCACCAAAAACGCCTTCGCCCAGAAGGGTCGCCGCTTCTCCACCACGCTTTCGCTCTCGGCCAACAGCGAGATGATGCGCTGGCAGATCCCCGGCCCCGGGTCGCGCACCACCGAACGCATCAAGCCCGGCGGCAGCCTCAATTACTCCGAGGCTTTCCTCAACAATACCCTCGGCCTCTCCCTCTCCTACTTCGAGAGCAACGTCATCAATCCCTCGCACAATTACGCGATGACCTACTCGCCTTTCACCGCCGGCAACGCCGCCAATCCCGTCACCGAGAACTCCCGTTTCAACGTCAACACGTTCACGCTCGTCGACGGCCCGCAGGCGAAAAACCGCCGCACCCTCAGTCTCAACGCCGACTACCGCCTCGGTGCGCACACCGTCCTCAAGCTCAAGACCTCCGCCAACACCTACCTCAGCCAGAACCGCAGTCACACCTTCCGCGTCCGGCCCGGACAGATCGACCCTGCCTCGACCACCACCGACGCGATCGTCCGCAACGCCCTCGTCGACGTCTTCAACGACTACTCCGACTCGGTGAGCCAGAGCTACGGCTACGTCGGCGCCGTCGAACACAAGTTCGGCCCGTGGAAGATCGAGTATTCGGCCAACTACGCGAAGTCCGACTCCAAGGTCACCGACCTGCCCGCGATGATCCAATCCATGCAGTTCAACCTCGTTGCCGCCGACGCCGTCGTCGTGCGCCTGACCGCCGATCCCAATACCCCCGCGCCGCTCACCATGGTGCAAACCGCGGGCCCCGATCTCTACGACCTCAACAGCTACAACTCCCGCAAGAGCTTTTCGCTCCAGACTTCGCCCCGCTTCCAGAACGACCGCACGTGGAACCTGAAATTCGACCTCCGGCGCAATTTTGCGGACTTCCGCTTCCCGTTCGACGTCCGCGCCGGCGCCAGCCTCTACCAACTCCACCGGCGCAAGATGGCCGGCCAGATCGTGCTCAACTACACCGGTCCCGACGGCATCGCCAACAACGCCGACGACCCCATCCTCGTCGCCTCGCAATTCACCAAGACCACCTACGGCGACAAATTCCTCTACGGCATCCGCACTCCGCCACTTGTCGATCCTTACAAGTTTGCCGCGTTCATGACCGCCAACCCGAACGCCGTGCAGGATATCCAAGGGCAGAACATCCAGCGCCAGCGCGTCAACACCCAGCAGATGGCCCAGGACGTCACCGCGGCCTACCTCGCGAGTTCGATCCATCTCACCCCCACGTGGACCGTGGTCGCCGGCGTGCGCGGCGAACAAACCGAGAACTTCGTGCGCGGCGCGATCCGCATCAACTCCCTCGGCGTGCCCATCCTGGCCCAAGGGTTCACCAACACCTCCAAGCCATATTTCGACGCCATCTACTCCCAGACCCAGCGCGCCACCACCAAATACACGGACTACTTCCCGAATTTTCAGACCACCTACCGCCTCCGTCCCGATCTGCTCCTGCGCGGCGCCGTCACCCGCTCCATGTCCCGGCCCGGCGTGCAGACGATTCTGCCCAACACCACCGTCAACGACACCGCCGCCATTCCCAGCGTGACGGTCAACAACACCGGTCTGCTGCCGACCTATTCCCGCAACCTCGATCTCCAACTCGAATATTTTCCGAGCGGCGCCAACAAGATCGAAATCGGCTGGTTCCGGAAAACCGTCACCAACTACATCGTCAACTCCACCGAGGTCATCCAGCCCGGCACGGACAACGGCTTCGACGGCCAATACGCCGGCTACAACCTCGTCACCCAGGACAACGGCGGCAAAGGCCAGTTCGAGGGCGTGGAAGTGTCCGTCCGCCAGAGCCTCCAGCCTTACCTGAAATTCGCTCCCGAGTATCTCCGCGGCTGGGAGATCTTCGGCGGCTACAACAAGAACCTCAAGGGCGAGGCCCCCAACCGCGCCGGCGTCATCACCAAGCCGCTCGCCCCAAACTACTACGACTGGAACGCCAACTGGGGCGTCAGCTACATGACCCCGCGCCGCACGCTCTACTTCAACGTCCGCACCACCATCTTCCCCGAGGCCATCACGACCGCCGCGACCGCGACCGACCTGCGCCCCGTCTACGAATCGAGCCATCAACGCTGGGACGCCACCGCCCGTTGGATGATCACCCGCAACTACTCGCTCGAACTCACCGGCGCCAACCTCACCAACGACTCGTGGCGCAACTTCTACCAAGGCGGTCGCAACACCTCCCGCCGCACCTTCGGCACCAATTACACCCTCTCCTTCCGCGCCAACCTCGACCAGATGCGCCTGCCCTTCCTCGACCGGAAAAACTGATTCCAGGGTGAGGAAGGAACCCGCTCGCAGGCGGTTTCGTAGCGGCGGGCGTCTCTGCCCACCGAGGTTTGACGAAACCACCAGACCAGCGGGCAGGGACGCCCGCCGCTACTCCCAACGGGCGCTTCCCGCCGAGCGAACCACCGCTCAGCCCGCCACCGCCGCGTAGCCCGCCGCGTCGAGCAGCGCCGCCGCATCCGCCGCGTTCGCCAGCTTCACCTTGAGCATC
Source organism: Verrucomicrobiota bacterium (assembly GCA_016235555.1). Classification (GTDB taxonomy): domain Bacteria; phylum Verrucomicrobiota; class Verrucomicrobiia; order Opitutales; family Opitutaceae; genus JACRKC01. The sequence goes on along the minus strand of JACRKC010000016.1, from coordinate 57,649 downwards.
CAACCGCCCTCGTAGGGCTGCTGGTTCACGGTCTCCGGCGCGTTGTTCAACGCGTCGTTCACGCCGGTGACCGTCAGCGCCACCGGCGCGTAGAGATCGCTCGCGGCCTTCACCGACTCGACCACGCCAAACACCTCGCCGGCCTTGAAAGCCGCGCCGACTTTCGGCAGCTGCACATAGGTGATGTCGCCGAGTGACGCCTGTGCGTAGTCGGTGATGCCGACCGTCGCCGAGCCGTCGCTCTCAAGCTTCAGCCATTCGTGGGATTTCGCGTAGCGGAGATTCGCGGGGATGTTGCTCATGGATGAGATCGGCGGCGATTGTGTAGGTCGGGGTTTATCCCCGACAATGAAAATGTCGGGCGTAAAGCCCGGCCTACCCTTTCTTCAGTTCGACGAACGGCGGTTTGACCGGATGCAAATTCAACTTCGTGCTGCGGATGTCCACCAGCAGCGGCGCGCTCGCCGCGGCGCTCGTCACCAGGGCCGAGCCGATCGCCTCGTTGAGGATGGGCGACAGCGTGCCCGAAAGCACGCGGCCGACCGTCGCGCCGCCCGCGTCGAGCACCGGCGCGTCCGCTCGCACGATACGACGGTCGCCGGTTTTGAAAAACACGACCTTGTTCGGCGCCCCGTTTTGTTTTTCCGTGGCGAGCGCGGCGCGGCCGACGAAGTCGCCTTTGTCCAGCTTCACGGTCCAGCCGAGCCCGGCCGTGAGCGGAGAAATGTCCTGCGTGATTTCGTGGCCGTAGAGCGGATAACCCGCTTCGAGCCGCAGGCTGTCGCGCGCGCCAAGTCCCGCCAGTTCGAGCCCGTGCGGCGCACCGGCCGCGAGCAACGCCTCCGCGAGTGCGACGACTTCGCTTGCATTGACGTAGAGCTCGAAGCCGTCCTCGCCCGTGTAACCGGTCCGGCTGATCAGACAGTGATAACCCGCCACCGGCCCCTCGACGAAGTGGTAGTATTTCACCGCGCCTAACTTCGCCCCGGTGAGCGACTGCACGATCGCCGCCGCCCGCGGTCCCTGCACGGCCAGCAGCCCGTAGTCGTCCGATCGGTCGTCGATCGTCACCGCGAAGCCCTTCGCCTGTTCGCGGATCCACGCGAGGTCCTTCGCGATGTTGCCGGCGTTGATGCAGAGAAAATACCGCTCCGGCGCCCACATGTAGACGAGCAGATCGTCGACCACGCCGCCCGTCGGGTAGCACATCGGCGAGTAGACGATGCGCCCCGGAAACATCTTCGCGACGTCGTTCGTGACGAGATGCTGGAGGAACTTGCCCGCCTCCGGCCCGCTCACGTCCACCTCGCCCATGTGGCTCACGTCGAAGAGCCCGGCCGCGCGCCGCACGGCTTTATGCTCCTCGAGGATGCTGCGATATTGCACCGGCATCTCCCAGCCGGCGAAGTCGACGAGGCGGGCCCCATGGGCGGCATGGAAGTCGCGCAGCGGTGTGCGTTTCAGTTCGCTCATAGGCGCAGACTACGCGCGGCGCGCGTCGGCGCGGCAAGGCTCTTTTGCCGCCAACGATTAGATTCGCCACCGGTGCCGGCTGCGTAGACTGGCCGCATGTTTCTGCTCGTGCTCGTCATCGTTGTCACGCTGGGCGTCGCCTTCGTGTGCTCCCTGTTCGAGGCGTTCACCCTGAGCACGACGGTCGCCGAGATCGAGGCGCTCAAGAAATCCCATCCCGCCAAGGGCCAGCGGCTCGAAACCATCAAGGCCGATATCGACGAGACCATCTCCGCCATCCTCACGCTCAACACCATCGCCAACGGCCTCGGCGGCATCGTGATCGGCGCCGTGGGCGCGGAGGTGCTCGGCAAGGAGTGGCTCGCCGGTGTCACGATCGCCTTCGGCGTCCTGCTGCTCGTCGGCGCGGAGGTGCTGCCGAAAAACATGGGCGTCGTCTACCGCCGCGCGCTTGCCCCCATCATCATCACGCCGTTGTGGTGGCTGCGCAAGGTGCTCCGCCCCGTCACCTGGGCCTGCAACGCCGTCGTCCGGCGCATCATCCGCACCGGCTCCCACCACCACAACTCGGGAGAGGAAATCATCCTGCTCGCCGAGCGCGGCGCCCGCCACGGCACCCTCAGCCAGAGCGAGTCCAACATCATCGCCAACGCCCTCTCGCTCGACGATGTGCGCGTGAGCCAGCTCATGACGCCCCGCACCGTCGTCGCCGCGGTGCGCAAAAGCGCGACCATCGGCACCGTGTTTCGCGAAATGCCGACGATCGCCTTCGCCCGGCTCCCCGTCTACGATCGCAACCTCGATGACATCGTCGGCCTGCTGCGCCGGCGTGACCTGCTCAACGCCAAGGCGAACAATCAGGACGGCGCCGGCGTCGAAACGCTGATGCACGAGGTCCACTTCGTCCCCGAGACCGCCACGGTCGCCAACGCCCTCCAGGTCTGTCTCAAAACCCACCAGCGCCTGCTCGTCGCCGTCGATGAATTCGGTGCCACCGCCGGCGTCCTCACGATGGAGGACATCATCGAGCACCTCATCGGCGGCGAGATCTTCGAGAAGGACGACGTCGCCGTCGACATGCGCGAACTCGCCCGCGCCAAACTGCTCAAGACCGCGCGCACCCGCCGTGCCGGCGAACCGGTCACCAACGCCCCTTTCCAACCCAAAGCGTGAACTTTTCCGTCCCGCCTCTCGCCGTCTCGGTCAACGGTCACTGGGTGCACGACCTCAGTCCGTTTCTCGGTCCCCACTGGGGCAACATCGGCATCCGCTACTACGGCCTCGCCTACCTGCTCGGTTTCGCCGCCGCCGGCTGGCTGCTGCACCGCTACGCCCTCGCCGGCCGCTCGCAGCTTCCCTCGGTGAAAATCGCCGACCTCATCGTCTTCATCGTCGGCGGCGTGATGCTCGGCGGCCGCATCGGCTCGTTCGTGCTCTATCACCCGGACCAGTTGCTCAGCGATCCACTCAGCTTCTTTCGCGTGTGGGAGGGCGGCATGGCGAGCCACGGCGGCTTCATCGGCGTGGCCGTCGCGCTGTGGTGGTTCGGCCGCAGCGAGAAGATTCCGTTCCTTCACCTGGGCGATCTCATCGTGTCGACGGCGGGCGCCGGCCTCTTCTTCGGCCGCCTCGCCAACTTCATCAACGGCGAGCTCTGGGGCAAACCCGCCCGCGTCGCCTGGGCCGTGATCTTCCCCGCCGCCGAGGCGCCCGGCACGCCCGCGCACCTCATGTTTCCCCGCCACCCGTCGCAGCTCTACGAGGCCGCGTTCGAAGGCCTCGCCCTGCTCGCGCTGATGCAATGGCGCTTCTGGCGCAGCGACATCGTGCGCACGCAGCCTGGCCGTCTGAGCGGCGAGTTCCTCCTCGCCTATGCCGTGGCCCGCGCCATCGGCGAACTCTTCCGCGAGCCCGACGCCGGCGTATCGCTCATCCTCGGCCTCAGCCGCGGCACGTTTTATTCCACGTTCCTCATCGCCGCCGGTCTCGTCCTCATCGTCCACGGCGCGCAGTCGAAAAGAAATCCGGACGGTGGAGCGCGTTGACCTCAACGCGCTGGTTTGAAGGTGAGCGCGGGTTTCCCCCGCGACTCGTCGGAGCGTAATACCACTCGCTCGACGCCTCTACTGAGGCTCGCACAATTGAGTGACACGCGGTGGTGCGGGGAGCGCCCGCGTCCCGCGGGCTGTCCTCGGCGTCTCGCCGAGGATTTCGGAGGTGTCGGCGAGGCGCCGGCACCGGCACCCGAGACGGGTGCGCTCCCCGAACCACCGAACTCTTTGTCACCCTATTTCGCGAGACTCAGTAGATTGCAGGGCCGGCCCTCGTGGACGGGCCGCGGTCCGCCGCACCTACTTCACCTTCGCCCGCCACGCCGGATAGTCGCGCGACACCAGCCGCTCCGGCGTCGTGACATACCACCCCGAGCCCGTGCGCCGCTCGCGATCGACTTCCGCGAGCGAGTAGACCTTCACGCCGTCGCGGCTGGCGAAGATCGGCCGGTTGGTCCCCGGTTCGTAGGTCCGCGCCCAGAGCGGCGGCGCCTTCGGATCCGGCACCACCACCACATCGAAGTCGGCCTTGTGCCGGAAAAATTCCGCCGGCGGCGCCGGCACCCGCTCCACGCGGATGCCCGTCAACCGCGCCTTCGCCAGCCACGCCACCGCAGCGTCCGCGGCCCGCAGCATCCCGGGCGACGGCGTGGCATGCCGCATGAAAAAGCGCACCACCTCCACGGTGTCCGCCGGCGACACGCACGGCAGCTCGAACGTCCGCGCCCCCACCGTCTCCAGCGTCTGCTCGTCGTGCTGCTGGCCCCAACCGGTGGGTCCGGCGGCATCCTTGATCTGCATCTTCAACAGGCACGCGGTCCCGCGTGCGACCGCCTCGACGCAACGCGCCCGCTGCGCCGGTGCGAGCCACGCGAAGTGCGGCGCACCGTCCGCGGCATCCTTCAGCACGTTGAGCACCCCCATCATCACGCCGTCGTTGAACGTGATGCGCTTCGCGATCGTCCCGCCTTTCGGCCACCACTGCGGGATGCCGCCATTCGGATATTGCGACGCCAGCATGAACTCGAGGCCGCGCCCGCACGCCTCGCGGTAGGCCGCCTCCCCGGTCGCCACGAACGCGCGCGCCAGATAGTCCACCTGCGGGTGCGTCGTGTGGTTGTCGTAGCTGGTGTCCTCGTTGGCCCGCGTGTCGCGGATTTGTTTCTTCTGCTCCTCGGTCAGCACCGCGAGCATGTCGTAATCCTTCGGCCAGCCGCCGTTCGCGCGCTGGAACAGCAGAAGGTTCTCCGCGATCTCGCGCACCTGCCCCGGCGCATAGGCCGGCTGGTTCGGCTGCGCCTGCATGATGCGCTCCGGCTGGTTGATGTTACGCCAGTGGTGGGCCGAATCGCGAAAACCCGCCGTGTCCGGCCCTGCCGCCCGGAGGATCGCCGCGCTGAAGAACATCCCGCCGGCGATCGCCAGCGAACCACCCAAAACGCTCCGAAAACAACCCGCGACCGCACCGGACTGTTTCGCTCGGATCGACGAAAGCCTCACGGCTTCCGCGACTCCGCACCGCCACCCTGGTCGACGCTCGCTCACCGCCGCCCCCCGCGGCCCGGGGTGAATTCCATGCCCTCGATCGCCCCCAGCAGTTCGTTGTAGGGCGCACTGTTGAAACCATCCGCGCTGATGCCGACCTCGATCAGGATCTCCGCGTTGAGCCGGATGAGCCCGACGCTGATGGTCTTGAAATCGCCTTTTTTCGGCGGCCGGCCGATCAAGTCTGGATCGGTGAAATCGCACCGGAAGCCATAGCCCGTTTGCAGCGCGAACTCCTTCGCCCGCGCCTTCCCTTCCACCGAGCGCTCCTCAAATTTCACCCCGTCGATCTCCACCCGCTGCTTCAACCGCGCCTTCGTGTCGAACCGATCCACCTCGGGATAGGTGACCGTGAGCGTGCAATCCGCGTTCGTCTCGTCCTTCGGCTTGATCGTCACGATCTGCCGGTCGCCAAAATCCGAGACATCGAAACGCCACTTGTCCGAAAGGTAGATCGTCAGCTTGCCGCGCGAGCCGAGGCTGATGGTCTCGGATTGCGCGAGCAGCGAAGCCGCCGCGAGAAGAAAGAGCGCGAGGAAACGTTTCATGCCGGACGGGTCTAAGCCGGCCAGCCGCGTTTGCAAGGTGCTCTCTGCGCTTCACCCGCTCGGGCATCTCACTTGCTTGCACCGCGGAGGGGCGCTTTTCCAAGCGCCCAAGCTCGGCGGTTAAAAACCGCCGCTCCGTCTTTCACTGGACAACAAGAAACTGAGATGCACCCAACCCGCCTCACCCTGCCGCCGACTCCCGCGCCAAACCCTGCGCAGTGATTCTCATTTCCCCGCGCCGCACCGCCGCTAGCATGGGTCCGGTGCAGATCGAGAAATACTACGTCGATGTCGTCGGCCCCGATGGCCGCGGTTGCATCGGATACGCCGCGCGGCTCGATGGGCTCGGGTTGCACGCCACCGCCGCCGCGACGCTCTGCTGGGACCATCCGCCGGCGATCCGGCAGCAACGCACGCTCCGCGGCACCGTCCCCGTGTGGGATGAACACGGCCTCGCGTGGCGTTGTCCCGCCCTCGACGCCTCCGGCGTCTGGTCCGGTCGCGACGCCGCCACCGCCGAGCAGGTGCTGTGGCGCGAACCCGCGGGCACGCTCCGGTGGCGCACGCTCGCGCCGCACGCCCGCGTGCAGTTCACCGTCGCCGGCGAAACCATCACGGGTCTCGGCTACGCCGAATGCCTGCACCTCGATTTCACGCCGTGGCATCTGCCCATCGATGCGCTACGCTGGGGCCGCTTCATCTCGGACCAACACAGTGTCGTGTGGATCGAGTGGACGCACGCCACGCCGCGGCGTTGGCTCTGGCACAACGGCCAGCCGGTCGCCGCCTTCACGCTCCATCGCGACGCGGTGGTGTGGGCGGCGCACCGGCTCGAATTGCAGCCGCCGCGGACGCTCCGCTGCGGACGGCTGGCCGACACGGTCCTCGCCCGCTGGCCGGCGGTGCGACGTCTGCTGCCCCGGCAAATCCAGGCGTTCGACGAAACCAAATGGTGCGCGCCCGCGAGCCTGTTGAACGCCGACGGCGCGCGCGACGACGGCTGGGTCATCCACGAATACGTCCGCTTCCGATGAATCCCTCGCTCGGCAAAGTTCTCTACGGTTCCGTCTTCTGCCTCGGCGTGCCGGCCCTGCTCGCGCTGTGGACCGCGCGACTCGACGCCAAGCTCGCCGGCCTGCCCGTGGTTCGTTCGGCGCCGATCGGCGGCGCCATCGCCGCCGCCGGCGTCGCGTTGATGCTCCGCGCCATGTGGGACCTCTGGCGGCGCGGCGGCGGCCTGCCGATGAACGCGTTTCCTCCGCCGCGCCTGGTCGCGACCGGCGCCTACCGGCTCGTGCCGCATCCGATCTACGCCGGTTTCGGCCTCGTCGTCGCCGGCGTGATGCTCGCGATCGGCAGCGCCGCGGGACTCTGGATCGTCGTGCCCGTCACCGCGCTTGCCATGGTGGCGCTCGTCGTCGGCTACGAACGCATCGCCCTCGACCGGCGTTTCGGCCCGTCTGCCACCGGCGCATGGCTCGCCCGCCCGCCCGCGAACGCCGAGGTTCCTGCTTGGTCGCAACGCCTCGGCACCGGCGTGCTCGCCTACGCCCCGTGGCTGCTCGCCTACGAAGCCTGCGTGCTCCTGTTCCGCCACCCGGCGGGGCCGGTCTTCGACACGATGCTCCCCTTCGAGCGGGCCTGGCCCGTGTGGGAGTGGACCGCCGTGATCTATCTCGGGGCCTATCTGTGGTGCGGCCTCGCGCCGTTCGTGGCCGATTCGCAAGCCGCGCTGCGTCGTTTCGCGGGCACCGCCCTTTGGGGCACCGGCCTCATCGGCTGGTGCCTGCTCGCCCTGCCGTGTATCGCAACGCCCCGCCCGGTGGACCCGGCGGGCGTTCTCGGCCGCTTGCTCGCGCTCGACCGGGAATTTGATTCCATCGCCTGCGCGTTCCCCTCGTTCCACGTCTTCTGGGCTTTCGCCGCGGCCGATTTATGGCGCGCCCGCCTCGGCGCGATGGCGAGCCGGTCGATCGCACTGGCCGTCGCGGCGAGTTGCATTACGACCGGCACGCATTCGCTGCTCGACGTGCTCGCCGGCTGGCTGGCCTACGTGAGTGTGTCGCAGCGTTGGGCCGTGTGGGCTTTTCTGCGGAACAACGCCGAACGCATCGCCAACTCGTGGCGCGACTGGCGCGTCGGCCATGTGCGGATCATCAACCACGGCGGCTACGTTGCGGCGGCGATGGCACTCGGACTGTGCCTCATCGGCACGTTGCTCGGGCCATCGTTCACCCCCGCGATCATCACCGTTGCCCTTATCGGCCTGGCCGGCGCCGGCCTTTGGGGCCAGTGGCTCGAAGCCTCCTCGCAATTGTCGCGCCCCTTCGGCTACTTTGGCGGGCTGTTCGGAGCGTGCGTGGGTTCGCTCGCCGTGCAGTTCGTGTGGGGCGAGGGCTGGTTTCTCGCCGGCGCGTTCTCCGTCGCCGCCCCGGTCATCCAAGCCACCGGCCGCCTGCGCTGCCTCGTGCAGGGGTGTTGCCACGGCCGGCCCGTCGCGGCCGGCGACGCGTGGCTCGGCATCCGCCACACCCAACCGCTGTCCCGCGTGTGCAAACTCGCCAAGCTCGACGGAGTGCCGATCCACCCCACGCCGCTCTACTCGATCCTCGGCAATTTCCTCCTCTTCGGCCTGCTCGTCAGGCTCTGGCTGGTCGGCGCCGATCTCGCGCTGATCACCGGCGTCTACTTCATGCTGAGCACCTGCGCCCGCTTCATGGAGGAGGGCTACCGCGGCGAGCCCCAGACCGTGCAATGGGGCGGCCTTCACATCTACCAGTGGCTCGCGATCGGCTGCCTGCTCGCGGGCATCGCCGTGAGCACCCTGCCTGCCCCCACTCCGCCTCCGTGGTCTGGAGTCGGCCTCGCTCCCCTCGCCTACGCCCTGCCGATCGGCGCGGTCGTCTGGTTCTGCATGGGCGTGGACTTTCCCGCTTCCCAGCGTCGCATGTCGCGGCTGGCCTGACTTGTCGCTCCCCATTCCTTGCGCCGGTCAATAGCCGCGCTGATGCCGCGCCATCGAAAATTATCATCCGCGCTGCTCACGGCGCCCGGCCCGGAAATGCCTTTGACCCACCCGTCGCGCCCATCTTCCATCTCCCACCTTTATCTCCATCACCGTCATGTCCGCCGCGAAACCCACCATCATCTACACCAAGACCGACGAGGCCCCCGCGCTCGCCACCTACTCGCTCCTCCCGATCGTGCAGGCCTTCACCAAGCACGCGGGCATCAACGTCGAGACGCGCGACATCTCCCTCGCCGGCCGCATCCTCGCCGCCTTCGCCGACAAACTCCCCGACAACCAGAAACAGGCCGACCACCTCGCCGAACTCGGCGCCCTCACGCTCCAGCCCGAGGCCAACATCATCAAGCTCCCCAACATCTCCGCGTCCGTCCCGCAGCTCAAGGAGGCCATCGCCGAGCTTCAGGCCCACGGCTACGCGGTCCCGAACTATCCCGAGACGCCCGCCAACGACACCGAGAAGGACGCGAAGGCCCGCTACGACAAAGTCAAAGGCTCCGCCGTCAACCCCGTCCTCCGCGAAGGTAACTCCGACCGCCGTGCGCCGAAGGCCGTGAAGGACTACGCCCGCGCCCACCCGCACTCGATGGGCAAGTGGTCGCCTGACTCGAAGACCGCCGTCGCCACCATGGGCAAGGACGACTTCTTCTCCAACGAGAAGTCCGTCACTGTCCCCGCCGCGACCACCGTCCGTATCGAGTTCGTCCCGGCCCCGGCCGCCGACGGCAAGCAGGAACCCACGGTCGTTCTCAAGGAAAAGACTCCGCTGAAAGCCGGCGAAATCCTCGATGCCACCTTCATGAACAAGAAGGCCCTCGGCGCCTTCTTCGCCCAGCAGATGAACCGCGCGAAGAAAGACGGCGTGCTCTTCTCGCTCCACCTCAAGGCCACGATGATGAAGGTCTCCGACCCCATCATGTTCGGCCTCTGCGTGCGCGTGTTCTTCAAGGACCTCTTCACCAAACACGCCGCCACCCTCGCCTCGCTCGGCGTCGACCTGAACAACGGCTTCGGCGACCTCGTCGAAAAAATCCAGAAGCTCCCCGCCGACCAGCGCGCCGCCATCGAGGCCGACATCAAGGCCGTCTTCGCCGCGCGCCCCGCCGTCGCGATGGTCAACTCCGACAACGGCATCACCAACCTCCACGTCCCCTCCGACGTGATCGTCGACGCCTCCATGCCGGCGATGATCCGCGCCGGCGGCAAAATGTATGACACCGCCGGCAAGCTCCAGGACACCGTCTGCCTGATCCCGGATAGCTGCTACGCCGGCGTCTACCAGACCACGATCGACTTCTGCAAAAAACACGGCGCCTTCGATCCCAAGACGATGGGCTCCGTGCCCAACGTCGGCCTCATGGCCCAAGCCGCCGAGGAATACGGCTCGCACAACAAGACCTTCGTCGCCCCCGGCAAAGGCGTGATCCGCGTCGTCACGATTCCAGACGCCCAGACCCCAGACCCCAAATCCGAGACCCTCCTGTCCCACGAAGTGGAGACAGGCGACATCTGGCGCGCCTGCCAGACCAAGGATGCGCCGGTGCAGGATTGGGTGAAACTCGCCGTCAACCGCGCGCGCCTCTCCAACACGCCCGCCGTCTTCTGGCTCGACGAAAACCGCGCCCACGACGCGCAGATCCTCGCCAAGGTCAAAAAATACCTCGCGCAACACGACACCATCGGCCTCGACATCCGCGTGCTCGCTCCCGCCGCCGCCTGCCAGTTCTCCCTCGAGCGCATCGCCAAGGGGCAGGACACGATTTCGGTCACCGGCAACGTCCTCCGCGACTACCTCACCGACCTCTTCCCCATCCTCGAAGTCGGCACCAGCGCGAAGATGCTCTCGATCGTCCCGTTGATGAACGGCGGCGGCCTCTTCGAAACCGGCGCCGGCGGCTCCGCGCCCAAGCACGTCGAGCAATTCCAGCAGGAAAACTACCTGCGCTGGGACAGCCTCGGCGAGTTCTTCGCTCTCGCCGCTTCGCTCGAGCACCTCGCCATCGTGATGAAACACCCGAAGGCCAAGGTTCTCGCCGATACGCTCGACCAAGCCAACGGCAAGTTCCTCGAAAACGACAAGAGCCCCGGCCGAAAACTCGGCACCACGGACAATCGCGGCAGCCATTTCTATCTCTGCCTCTACTGGGCCGACGCGCTCTCGCGGCAGCACACCGACGAAGAACTGCACCGCCTCTTCCTTCCCTTCTACGCCGAACTCGCCGCCGCCGAACCCACGATCGCCAAGGAGTTGCTCGCCGTCCAAGGCCAGCCCACCGACATCGGCGGCTACTACCAGCCCGACGACGCCAAAGCCGCCGCCGCCCTCCGCCCGAGCACGACCTTCAATCAGATCCTCGCGACGCTGTAGCTGACGCGTTGGACATCTAACGGGGCGTTGCCCCCGGTCCGACGAGGGGAAGGCCAAGCGATCGAACCCAAGCCAGTAACCGCTAATCTTCGCTGATTTTTCAGAATTGAAGAGGGGCGTCGGCACCGTGCGTGCCCCGCCTGATCGGCGTGGCTCGGGGAGGTTGAGGGCGATGGCGGAACCAATCTTCCGCGCCTGGCCGATGAGGCGAGGCACGCAGGCCATCCCTGCCGCCGTTTCAGAAAATCAGCGCAGATTAGCGGTTCGAGACTTCGACTTCCGTAGTCAAACGTTGCCCAGTGAAGGCCGCCAGGGCGGCGACACCGAGATTTCGTGGGGTGTAGCCGCGAGCGTGAGCGAGTGGTTTCCGGGCGAGTCACTCGCTCACGCAGCTACCCGGCGTTGCGCTGTCACGTTTCTTCCGGAGCGCTGCCCGGGTGCAACTCAAAGTGAGGTCAGTTTTCGAATGCCTCGGCTGTAGCGGCGGTCTATGACCGCCGACGTTGCGCCAATGGCATTCGTTCGGCGGTCATAGACCGCCGCTACAAATTGCTGACCTCAGTTTGAGTCACACCCGCGCTGCCCTAGGGCGGCAACTGGGGCAGCCTCATCGATCGCTACGGCAACGAGGGGATGTTCAGTTGCGAAGCGAAGTGGACGACGAGGCCTGTCAATCACCGGCGGGCGATCGGAATCAGGGGCGCATCTCAGTTTCTTGCAGTCCGGAGAGAGCGGCGGAGCGGCGGAGCGGCGGTTTTCTACCGCCGGGCGTGGGCGCTTGGAAAAGCGCCCCTCCGCAGTGCAAGAAAGTGAGATGCGCCCCGGAATCAGCCAGATTCGTTCTCGTTCTCGCACTCGTTCTCGTTCTTTCGACGCTTGATCCAGCGGTTGAACGCCGCTTGCCACCGGGCTTGCCGTTACCGGATGTTAGCGCAGTGAAATCTGCCGAACAACTCTGCCGCGCGTGCGGACTCTGCTGCGATGGCACTCTGTTCGACCTCGTCAAACTCGAGGCCGGCGACGATGCCGCGCAACTGCAGTCGCTTGGACTGCCGGTGAAGTTTTCCCGGGGCCGGACGCCAGTCGCCCGCTTTCCCCAACCGTGTGCGGCCTTGTGCGCGGATCGCACCTGCCGGCTCTACGCGGCCCGCCCGTGGCAATGCCGCACGTTCGAGTGCAAATCGCTCAAGGAGGCGAAGGCCGGCCGGATCACCTTCACGTCCGCGCTGAAGCTGGTCAAACAGGCGCGGCGACGGGCGGACGCGGTGCGCCGGCTGCTGCGCGCCCTCGGCGACACGGATGAACACCGCGCACTCGGCGAACGATTTCATCGCACGTCCGAGCGCTTGGAGGCCGGCACCGACGACGAAGCGGCGAAAGCCATCTTCGCCGATCTGAGTCTCGCCGTGCACCAGCTCAAATTGCTCGCCCACGATAAATTCTATACCAAGGCCGAGCATTCTCCCCCCGAGCCATGACCCTCGACCGCGCAACGTTGCCGCTCGTTTCCGGCGCTCTGCCCACCGACTACCCTCGCCTTAAAGTGGTGGCGAGTTTCGAGGAATTGGTCGCGACACCGTTCGGCCATGGCGTCAACGCCCTGTGCTGGCAGCGCACCCTGCCCGGCGATTTCGAAGAAGTTGTGACCCAACTCGCGGTGCACGACGGCATGGCGTCGCTCAATGACGATCTACTGCGTGCCCTCCCGCTCAGCCGCGCAGGCCGCACCGCCGTCGAGGTGTTGCTTGCGGACCAAGAGCGACTGCGGTCGCGCGGCCTCGATCCCCTGCTGGACTGCATCCACGGCTACCCCCGCGACGAGGAACCGACCGTCGTGCCGCTCGACGTCTATTCGTTTCACGCCGACAGCGCGACGGTCGAGACCGACACCTGGTTGTGCAGCTACACCGAGTCATCGTCCGAAGGGCTCCGGAACGAGGAGGCACACCGCTGCATCGACCTGCCGGCGACGCGGGCCGAGCTGCTCAAGCTCTACGGCGGCGCCGATGATGCCGGTTTCGCCGAATTTCTCCACGACCGCTGCTTCGACCTTCACTACGAGCCCGCGCCCGGAGCCCGGCCGTTCTCGTTCGGTCTCGGCAATCTTTGGCGCATTGCCGTGGCCTACCCGGGCAGTCCCGTGCCGCCCTGCGTGCATCGCGCTCCGGCCAACCCTCCCGGTCGTCCGCCTCGTCTGCTGTTGATCAGCTAAACGGGAAACGCTCCATCGGGCGAGCGCCGGTTTCCGCATCACCCTCTACTCCACATGCGTCGGCGCGGCTCTCGTTGCCTGCGTCCGGAAATTGCCGCGGGTGTGCGTGCCTCGCTACATCGTCGATGCCGGCCCGACTGGTCGCCGTGCCCGACGAACTACCGGTGACCGGCGAAGCCGTCCCGACCGAAGTGAGCTGGCTTTCACGGAGCAGAGTCCGGGCAAAGGAGAGGATCCAAAAAGAAAATCTCATCGCCGGCGTGCGCACGAGATGCCTTGGTTCGTTGAGGGAGAGTCAGCCCATTCCTCACCCACCTCACCCCCACCGCCCATGGCCCGCACCTCCACTTGGTTTCACTTCGCCGGCAACGCCGAGGAAGCTTTCAACTTTTACCGCTCCGTTTTCCAAACCGATTTCCTCGGTCCCCTCGTGCGCTTCGGCGACCTGCGGACCGCCCCCGGCCAGCCGCCGTGGCCGCCTGAGCAAGCCAAGCTGGTCATGAAGATCGCGCTCCCGATTCTCGGCGGCCATGTGATCATCGGCAACGACGCCCCTGCATCGATGGGCCGGCGGATTCAAGGCAACAACGTCACCCTGAACCTCGAAACCGACACCCGCGCCGAGACCGACCGCTTGTTCGCCGCGCTGAAGGAAGGCGGCACGGTCGAGTATGCGCCGACCGAGATGCCTTGGGGCGGCTATTGGGGCAGCCTCATCGATCGCTACGGGAACGAGTGGATGTTCAGTTGCGAGGCGAAGTAAGCGGCGGGGCCTTTCGGTCACCGGCGGGCGATCGCGATCACCGAAAATCGTTCTCGTCCTCGTAATCGTTCTCTCGATTTTCCCGAGCATTTGCTGTTCGGCCCCGAGCTAGGGCCGAAGAAAGCGAGCGATCATCAAGCCTCGCGCATCAGGCTGACTTCGGCTCCCGTGTCCCCCTTCGACTCCCGTTTCTGACGGCGCGCTCCTCATCGCCGCCCCACCTCCCAGCTCAAAACGTCCCCTTGAGCCCCACCGTCCACAGCGAACCGAAGTCCTCGCGCGAGAGGAAGCGCGCGTGCGCGGGCGTGCTGGGGCCGTAGCGCTTGGTGTCCTCGGTGGCGTCGTTGAGATTGCGCATCGACCCGAACAGCCAGAGCGTGCGCGTGAGTTTGTATTCGCCGCTGAGATCGATGTAGAGGCGCTTGGAGGCATAGGTGAAGGTGTTGGGCTCGATGCTGCGCGGCGACGCGGCAATGAGCGCCCCGCGGCGCACGCCGCGGTAATTCCAGTTCATGCGCACGTTGTAGTTGGGGCGCGTGAGGCTCACGCCCCAGTTGTAGACGCGGGGCTGCACGTTGGTGAAACTCGCCGTGGCGTCGCCCGTCGCCCGCAGCGCGGTCACGTTGGCAAACACCTGCACGCCCCGCGCCCATTGCGGCAGAAAGGTGAGCGACTGCCGGTAGTTGAATTCCGTGCCCTCCATCCGCACGACCCCGGGGATGTTGTGGTTCGTCGAGACGTAGTAGGGCTCGTAGAGATCCTGATCGAGATCGTAGAGGGAGAGGAATTCGGGCGTGGCCTGAAACACGACGCTGCCAAACATGTCGCGCACGTGGCGGCGGAACGCGCCGATCGAAACCTCGCCGACCGGACGGATGTAATACTCCAGGCGGACGTTCACGGTGTTCGCGCTCCACGCCTTGATGCCGGCGTTGTTCACGCCGATGCGGTTGCTGTTCGGGTTGGCCGGCAGTTCGGTGTCGGGCAGCGTGAGCCCGCCGGCGTATTGGTCGAAGTTGGGCCGGCCGACCGAGGTGTAGACCGCGCCGCGCAGGATCAGATTGTCGGTGAGATCGAAGCTCGCGTTCAGGTTGGGGAAGATCCGGAGGTATTCCTTGTTGGTCTGCTGGCCGCGGTCGAGATAGGTGAGGCTCGATTGTGCCAGCGCGTTCGAGATCGTGCCGGTGCCGTTCGGATTCGGCAGGGTGGCCGGCTCGATCAGGGATGGCGCGGGCACCCGGTTCACGCCCGTGCCGGTGAAGATGATGTTCCCGTTTGCATCGCGCTGCGGGATCACGTCGCCCGCCGCGTCGCGCCGGTAGTTGCGCGTGGGATCGGTGAGCGGGCCCTGGGCCTTGATGTTGGTCTGCTCGGCACGCACGCCACCCACCAGCTTGAGCCGCCGCTTGAAAAGGGAGGCATCACCGCGCACGTAGACGGAGGAGATGATCTCCTCGGCGAACTTCGAG
Source organism: Verrucomicrobiota bacterium (assembly GCA_016235555.1). GTDB lineage: Bacteria > Verrucomicrobiota > Verrucomicrobiia > Opitutales > Opitutaceae > JACRKC01. Next base: position 42,195 of record JACRKC010000016.1, on the reverse strand, counting down.
CGCCCGACGGCGTTGCGGTAGTCGGCGTTGGGGTCGCGCGTGAAGTAGCCCGGGTTCGCGCTGTAGAGTTCCCAATACTTGAAATTGCTCGGGTATTGGATCCGGGGGAATCCGTAGGGCGCGACCCGCTGGGAAAAGATCTCGTCGAGCACGAGGCCGGCGTTGTCGTCGCTGACCGCCGCCGAGGGCGTCGTGGAGCGCAGACCGTCCCGGCCGACAAAAGTATACGGCACGACGCCGCCGCGGATGTCGCGGATCGAATTCCGCACATCGCCCCCGAACTTCAAGGCGAGCGGCACGCCGCGAATCGAGAAATCCCGCCCGAGGTTGAGCCGGGCGCTGCGCTGCACGTCGGCCGACTCCCAAAAATCGCTGTTCGCGGCATTGAGCACGTAGCTGTCCAGGCGGTAGGGATCCACCGGCTGGCCGGTCGTGCCGTCGGTCACCTTGATGACCCGCGGACGCAGGTAGAAAATCTCCTGAAAGGCGATGGTGACGCCGGTCCGCTGCGTGGTGGACGAGTTGAAGTAGCCCTTGTCGATGTCGCGGTAATGGTTGGTCGATTTCGAGTGCGCAAAGCCGGCGTCGATCCGCCAGACCGGGCCGTTGTGGCGCCACGTGAGCGAGGGCATGTAGGTGGTGCCCGCCTTCTGACGCGAACCGGTGTTCACCGTGATCGTGCCCTGGCCCTGGTCGCCGTTCGTGGTCCGGGAATCGAAATGTCCGGGCAGCACGCGGTTGATGGTGAAGCCGAGGGAGCGGTTGTTGAACTCGGCGTCGAAATAGGCCCATTGGAATCAGACCGCGAGCATGTCGAAGCGCCCCAGCTTGAAATCGAGCGTCGTGGCCACCGAATCGCGGGTGGTGAGCTTGGTGCCGTCGCGCACGCTGTAGGCAGTGAGGTAGGGCTTGTCGGGCGTGGTGTCGGGGAACGCGCCGGGATTGGTGATCACACCGTTGACGATCGTGGGCGCGCTGGTGGCCGTGCCCGCGCCGCGCCACGTGTTGCTCATGAAATCCTGCATCGTGTATTGCGACGAATGTCCGCCCGAGAGCGTGAAGCCGAAGCGTTTGTTGACCGGCACGACCCAGGAAAAATCGAGCCCGGGGTGGATCTTGTAGGTCTTGTCCCGGATGGGGCCGGGGGTCTTGTGCAGGCCCTTTTCGGCGTCGCGCCCCATGAAATAGACGCTGCTGTTGAACACCGGCCGGGCCCGCTCGAAGGCGCCCCGCGGCACCATGTTGACCGTGCCCGCCAGGGCCGAGCCGGGCGACTCGGGCGTGGGCGATTTGTGCACCTCGATGCGGGCGATGTTGTTGATCGACACCTGCTCGAGCTCGACCGTGCGGCCCACTCCGGAGGAGGCCGCGCTCGAGAGCGCAAAGCCGCCGATGGTCACCGGCACATTGCCCGACGGCGCCCCGGCGAGCGAGATCGTGCGCGCGTCACCGCCTCCGTAGTCGATGCTGATGCCCGGGATGAATTTCAGGAACTCACCGACATTGCCCTCGGCCACATGCCCGAACTCATCCGCGGCGAGCACGTTCACCATGTTCGCGGCGAAGCGCTGCTCGTTGATCGCGATCGCGGCGCCGTCCATCTCGCGCGACGCACCGACGACGAACTGCTCGAGTTTCACCACCGAACCGTCCTTCGCCGGCTCGGCGCGGCGGGCCGCGGAATTGAGCGTGAAATCCCGCTGCAAGATCGCGCCGGCCGTCACGAGCACGCTCTCGGTCTGCGCCTCCAGCCCGGTGAACGACACGCGCAGCCGCACGTTGCCCGCCGGCACTCCGCTCAACCGGAACTGCCCCGTGGCGTCGGTGAACGTCTCGACCGACGTGCCCTCGATCGTCACGCGCGCCTTGTCGAGAAACTCGTTGTTGCGCGCGTTGAGCACGCGACCTTCGATCGTGCCGACGTCGGCGGCTTGGGCCAACGCGCCGGCCACCAGGGTGACCGCGACGGTCAGAATGCACACAAGGCGGGAAAACATGCGGGAATACGGCATGACGGGAGGTGGGTTGGGTTGGGGGGGGGCGAGCCCACCCTCGCCTGCGATGCGCCGGGCGCACAAGGGCAATCTTGGCGCAACATTAGATTCGCCACTTCACATCCGTGACGAATCTTGCTTGGTGAACGCTTCATCACCCTGACGTTACCTCCCGAAGCGCCCCGTGAAATGAAGGTAGTTATCTTGGTCTTTGCCGTATCGAGCCTGTCTGTCGTTTCCTTGCTGATGATCAAATTGGCATGGTTTGCGTTTGCTTTTCGCGACCACGGATTTGCCGGTCTGACAGCCATTGCAGCGATAATATGTATTTCGAGCCTCTGCATAACCGCGAAAAATATCCTCTAAAATGTAAGGCAGGAAAAAAGAAAATGAACCTCCTCCGTCTCTCCGTCTCTCTGTCTCTCCTTCTCTCCATGTTCGTCTTCGTTGGACGAGCCGCCAGCCCTGCGCGCCCCAACCTCATCATCGTCCTCTGCGACGACATGGGCTACTCCGACCTCGGCTGTTACGGCGGCGAGATCGCCACGCCCAACCTCGACTCGCTCGCCGCGGGCGGCGTGCGCTTCACCCAATTCTACAACACCGCGCGTTGCTGCCCCACCCGCGCTTCGCTCCTCACCGGCCTTTACCCGCATCAAGCCGGCATCGGCCACATGATGGGCGACAACGGCACCGACGCCTACCGCGGCGACCTCAACCGCCACTCCGTCACGATCGCCGAAGTCCTCAAGCCCGCCGGCTACCGCACCTACGCCGTTGGCAAATGGCACGTCACGCCGGGCGCCACAGCGACGGAAATACAACGCACCCACAACTGGCCCCTCCAGCGCGGCTTCGACCGCTACTACGGGATCATCCACGGCGCCTCCAGTTATTGGGATCCGAGCACGCCCGTCCGCGACAACACCCTCATCACGTCTGTCAACGACCCCGAATACCAGCCCGCCGAGTATTATCTCACCGACGCCTTCACCGATCACGCCACGCGCTTCATCCGTGAGCACACGCGCGACCAGAAGGAAAAGCCCTTTTTCCTCTATCTCGCCTACACCGCCGCGCACTGGCCGATGCACGCGCGCGAGCGCGACATCGCGAAATACCAGGGCCGCTACGATGCCGGCTACGACGCGATCCGCGCCGCGCGTTTCGCCAAGGAGAAGAAACTCGGCGTCATCGCCCCCGACGCCACTCTTTCGCCCGGCGCGGAAAAGTGGTCCGACGTGAAGAACAAGGAATTCGAGACCCGCTGCATGGAAACCTACGCCGCCATGATCAGTGTCATGGATGAGGGCATCGGCCGCATCGTCACCGAGCTCAAGCAGCAGGGCCAGTTCGACAACACCCTCATTCTTTTCCTCCAGGACAACGGCGGCTGCGCCGAGGTCAACGGCCGCGTCGGCGAATTCAAGCCCCGCGCCGCCGCGCCTTCCCTTCCGCCGATGGCCAAGGACGCCCAGCACTACGGCAGCCTGCCAAAGCAGACGCGCGACGGCTGGCCCGTGCGCCAGGGCTACGGCGTGATGCCCGGCCCGGCCGACACCTACATCGCCTACGGCCGCGGCTGGGCCAACGTCAGCAACACCCCCTTCCGCGAATACAAGCATTGGGTCCACGAAGGCGGCATCTCCACGCCGCTCATCGCCCACTGGCCCGCCGGGATCGCCACCGCGCGCCGCGGCCAGCTAGAGCCGCAGCCCGGCCACCTCATCGACCTCATGGCCACCTGCGTCGACCTCTCCGGGGCGAAATACCCGGCCCAATTCGCCAAAGAGAAAATCCAGCCGATGGAAGGCGTGAGTCTCCGCTCGGCATTCGGCGGAAACTCGCTCAACCGCACGCAGCCCATCTTCTGGGAGCACGAAGGCAACCGCGCCATCCGCACGGGCCAGTGGAAACTCGTCTCGAAGCATCCCGGCGGCTGGGAGCTCTACGACATCGCCGCCGACCGCTCCGAGTCCACCGACCTCGCCGCAAAGCACCCCGCTCGCGTGAAGGAAATGTCCGCCCAATACGACGCGTGGGCCACCCGAGTCGGCGCCCGCCCCTGGCCGCTGAATCAAGGCGCGGCCAAGAAAAAGCAGAAGCAGTCCGGCGAAGAAGATTAAGGCGTGTTTTCAAATTCATGAAAATCGCGCGAGAAAGAATTGTGGGAGGGGCTTTATGCCCCGACGCCCGGCGCACATCGAAACCCGTCGGGGCATAAAACCCCTCCCACAAGGTTGGAAAAAACTCCCTGGTCTCGCTCTTGTCGCCGCTCCGTCCCCTTCAACGTCCACCCCACTGTCCCATGTCCAGCCTCACTACCACCACTCGACGACCCTTCGTGCGCGCCGCCCTGTCAGCCATGGCGGCGCTTGTTCTGGCCGCCACCGGCCTCGGTGCTGACGAAAAGTCCGCCGCAAAAGCCACGTTCACTGATACCGGTCCTGTCGCCGTCTCGCGCGAGCGCCAGTTCGACTTCACCTCGGCGATCAACGGCCAGCCCTATCGCTTGATGATCTCCGCGCCCAAGGCGGAGCCCGGGAAACGCTACCCCGTGCTCTTTGTGCTCGATGGCAATTGGTATTTCCGTGCCGCCTCCGACACAGCCACGTGGGGCAGCGGACCATTCGACACGGCCATCGTCGTTGGCATCGGCTATCCGACCGAAGATTATGCCGAAGTCCGGCGTCGGCGGGGCATCGACTTGTCCGTGAAGGAACAGCCGGAGCGCTTCCCTACTGGCTCAGGCGGCTGCGACACGTTCCTCCGCATCGTCGAGCAGGAGATCAAACCTTTCGTGGCGTCCCGTTTCGCCGTCGATTCCGCCCGCTACATGCTCTACGGCAAATCTCTCGGCGGACTCGCGGTTGTGCGTGCGATGCTCCGCACCCCGGAGAATTTTTCAACTTACCTCGTTATCAGCCCGTCCATCTGGCAAGGTGACAACGCCGTGCTCGCCGACGAGCCGGTCTTTTCTGAAAAGGCCCGCACCGGTAAACTGAATCTGCGCATCCTGATCACGTCGGCGAGCGAGGAGGAATACCTGGGCCCCGATGCCGCCAAGCGCGCCGCCGATCTCGGCAAGATGATCACCAATGCGCGTGGACTCGCCGACCGCATCGGCAAGCTGAATCCCGACAAACTCATCGTCCGCTACGCGATTTTTCAGGACGAGAGTCATAACACCGTCTCCCTCGCCTCCATTGCGCGCGCCATCACGTTCGCCCTGCCCGCCCCGCCGGCGCCAAACCAGAAGAAGAAGTCGAAGCAGTAGCCCCGCACGCCGCCGTGTCCTCCGCCGAATCCACCTCCATCACCTACGACTTCGCCTTCGACGACGGAACCGCGTTTCACTTCGAGGTGCCGCTACAGGGTTGGGTCGAAACACCGCAGTCGCGCGAGCAGCCGCTGCCCGCCTGGACCGAACTCGCCACCGACATCTGCACCAATTGTCCGCTCGCCGGCACCGGTCGCAAATACTGCCCCGCCGCCGTCGATCTTCACGCCGCCGCCGCGAAGTTCCGCACCATTGCTTCCTATCAGCGCGCCCGCGTCAGCGTCGTCGTCGGCCACCGCACCTACGTTTCCGAGTGCGACATGAACACCGGTCTGCGCTCCCTCTTCGGCCTCTACATGGCGCTCAGCGGCTGCCCGATCACGAGCCGCCTGCGCCCGCTCGCGCTGCGGCACCTGCCGTTCGCGTCGATGAACGAGACCCTCTCGCGCGTGGTCAGCCACTACCTGCTGAAGCAGTATTTCGTGATGAAGTCCGGCGGCACGCCGGATTGGGAACTCAAGGAACTCATGGCCCTCTACGACGCCCTTGACCTCGTCAGCTCCGCCTTCGTCAGCCGCGTCGGCCACGCGTCCGAACGCGACTCGAATCTCAACGCCATCTGCGACTTCGCGACGTTCTCCCGCGTCTACGTGATGGCCCTCGACGAACTGCTCAAGGAGGACAAGGAGCTTTTCCTGAAAGGATTCTGACCAACCCACCCCGCGCATCGCCCGCGCGGTCATCCGTGAAAATCCCGCCACCAGCTCCACCATCCGTATCACAATGTCGAAGGATCGAGCATCTCGAACAAGATTCTTGAACAGGAAGTTCGGGAAGGTCGTAAAGAACCCGATTTCTGTCTTTCCGCTCTTCTCGACCTTCCTGTTCAAGACCGTTCGATTGCGGCAATGCGTGCTGGGTTCATCCGTTCTCTATCTCTGAACATGCACACGTCCTGCGACGAGGATTTCCAATTCATTAACCGCGGATTACGCAGATGGCGCGGATGGTCCGAGTCCTTCCTGCCTTTATCCGCAATATCCGCGTCATCCGCGGTTAAAGCTGCTTTGGTCCGTAGCTTGGTTGCGGCCCCGCCGCGCAGGGTCCGTCCGTGGTCCTTCTTGCTCGGTGTTTTCGCCCTGTTCCTTCTGCCGGGTTCCGCCGCCGAGCCACCGCCCTCGGCGGGCGCGTCGAATCCCAACGTCCTCTTCATCGTCGTCGACGATCTCAATCCATCCCTCGGCTGCTACGGCAACACCGCGGTCAAATCGCCCAACATCGACCGCCTCGCCGCGCGCGGCGTGCGCTTCGACCGCGCGTATTGCCAATACCCGCTCTGTGGTCCGAGCCGCGCCTCCTTCCTCAGCGGCCGCCGTCCCGAGACCACCGGCATCTACGTGCTCAACACCCCGCCGCGCACCGCCCTGCCCGATGCGGTGATGCTCCCGCAGTTCTTCCGCGAGCGCGGCTACTTTACCGCCGGTGCCGGCAAGGTCGCCCACAACCTGCGCACCAGCGACGAGAAATCGTGGGACGCCTACGAGGACGGCCCCGGCAACGACCCGCAGGAAAAGGCCGCCATCGAGTCCCGCTACGGCGGCGGCGACGGGCGCCCGGCCTGGCACGTGCTCGACGGCGACGGCTCGCAGATGCGCGACGGACTCAATGCCGCGACGACCGCCAAGCTCATCGCCGAGAAATCCGCCGCGAAAAAATCCTTCTTCCTCGCCGCCGGGTTTCACAAACCGCACCTGCCGTGGACCGCGCCGAAAAAGTTCTTCGACCTCTACGACGAAGCCAAACTCACTCCACCCGCCGAACCCGCGATGTGCGACATCCCACCGATCGCGCTGCAAACGGAACTCTCGGGTTTCGCGCAACCCGCCTCGCGCGCCGGCGCGCTGCGCGGCTACTACGCGTGCATCTCCTACACCGATTCGCGCATCGGGATGCTGCTCGACGAACTCGACCGCCTCGATCTCTGGAAAACCACGCTCGTCGTCCTCGTCGGCGACAACGGCTTTCACCTCGGCGATCATGGCGGCCTCTGGGCGAAACTCAGTGCGTTCGACGCCTCCACGCGCGTGCCGCTCATTTTCGCCGGCGGCAGCGTGCCCGCCGGCCGCGTGATCGGCGCGCCCGTCGAGCTCATCGACATCTATCCGACGCTCGCCGATCTCGCCGGATTTCCCGCGCCCGCCGGCCTCGAGGGCCGCTCGCTCGTGTCGCTCATGCGTGGCGCCAGCGAACGTCGCCCGCGCCCCGCTCGCACGATGGTTTACCACTACGACACCGCCACCAAGCGCGATGTCCTCAGCCAGACGGTGATCGGCGTGAGCTGGCGCTACACCGAGTGGAACGGCGGCGAGGCTGGCCGCGAACTCTACTCCCTCGCTCCCGACCCGCACGAATACCAGAACCGCGCCACCGACCCCGCGCTCGTCTCGACGCTGCGCGAGGCGCAGGCCGAGTTGAAGAAGAGCCCCGAGCCCAGGCCCGGCCCCGCCAACCGCCCGCGCGCCCTCGCGCCCGACGACGAAGGCAAGGCGAAGCAGAAGAAGAAAAAGCAGTAGCCCCCGCCCGGTGTTTCACTTTCGATGGGGCTACCCCGCCCCATGAAATCGCATCCCTTGCGCGTGCTCGCGCTGGCCTCTGCCTTCGCCGCCTTGTCGCGCGCCCAGACCGCACCAATCTCCGCCACGCCCGCCACCTCATCGCCGCCGCCCGCCTCCACGCCGGTCGTCGAGCTGAGTCCGTTCGAAGTCAATACGAGCAAGGACCTCGGCTATCTCGCCGAAAACACTCTCGCCGGCAGCCGCATCAACTCCCGCCTCCGCGACACCGCCGGCTCCGTCTCGGTCTTCACCAAGGAGTTCCTCGACGATCTCGCGATCACCGACCTCTCGCGCCTCCTCGACTACACCGTCAACTCCGAACTCGACACCAACGCCTGGCAGGCCGGCTCCGGCCAGAACCCGATGATCACCGGCGAAAACCTGCTCAACCGCACCGCGGTCCGCGGCCTCGCGGCGAGCCAGGGCATGGACTACTTCACCAGCATCACCAACATGGATCCGTATCGCGTGGGCCGCTTCGACGACACGCGCGGCCCCAACAGCATCCTCTTCGGGGTCGGCGCACCCGGCGGTTTGATCAACCAGACCTCGAAGACCGCTGTGCTCTACCGCGACTCCGCGACGCTCCGCTACGGTTTCGGCTCGTGGGACCAGAATCGCGCCGAGTTCGACGCGAACAAGGTGCTCAAGAAAGACCGCCTCGCCATCGCGGCAGCCGGCCTCAACCAAGCCAGTGGCGGCTGGCGGCAGTTCGATTTTCAGGACAAGCGTCGCGGTTTCGCCTCGGTCGTCGCACGTCCCGTGCGCACGCTCACCGTCACGGCCATGGGCGAGCTCGGACGCGACCGCGGCGCCGTGGTGAAAACGTTTCCGCCCACCGACGAAGTCCTCGCGTGGTATGACAACCGCGCGGCCCGCGGCGAAAGCGCCGTCACCGTCACGCCCACCACCGCCGCGCCCACCGCCGCGATGATCGCGCTCGGCATCACCACGCGCAACGGCACCACCGGCGGCCAGAACCACCGCGCGACCTTCATCGAAAACAACGGCACGATCTTCGACGCCATCGGCACCTACCTCACCGGCAGCTACGGCAACGCCGCCGTCCGCGCCCCCGACGGCACGCCCGGCCGCACCGGCTCCGCGCTCATCATCAACGATCCGCAAGTCTTCCCGCGCTCGGCCAACGCCGGCGGCCCCGGCTCCTTCCGCGAACAGCGCCTCTACAACTACACGTTCTCCGCCGACTGGCAGCCACTGCGTGCGCTCGTCCTCAATCTCGCCACGAACTACCAGGCCACCTCGCTCACCACCCGCACGCTCGTCGGCAACGAGCCCACGCTCCGCGGCGAGCCCAACCGCACGCTCGGCCTCAACGGCCCGGCCAACCCCTACGCCGGCCGCCTCTACGTCGACGGCAACTGGCGCGGCGACCTCCACGACGGCACTTACCGCGAGACCCGTCTCTCGGCCACCTATTCGCTCGAGCCCAGGCGCACGTGGCTCGGCCGCCACCGCCTCGCCGCCTCCGCCTCCACCGCCGCGCAGTCCGACGTCAACGCCCTCGCGTGGCTCTCACTCGTCGGCAGCCCCTTCAACGCGCTCGCCAGCGCGCAGAACAACCGCGTCTCCGCCCGCTATTACTTCACCGAGGGCGACACCGGCACCTACCGCGCCGGCGACTGGCGCACCTTGCCCGCCAAATTCACCTTCGCCGGCCGCACCTACGATCTCGCCTTCGCCAACGACGCCGCCGGCGCCAACAACTCCGGCATGCAACAGGATACCGACTCGCTCGTCGGCGTCGTGCAAAGCCACTTCTGGCGCGACCGTCTCGTCACCACCGCCGGCTATCGCCAGGACAAAGTCAGCGTCACGCAATTCGGCTATTCCGTCGATCCGGTCGTCGGCGACAAGGTCGACCGCGATCCGCGCAAGGCCACCGTCACCCACGTGAAGGCCAGCACGCAGTCGATCGGCGGCGTGTGGCACGTGACCGACTGGCTGTCGCTCATCGCCAACCGCTCGTCCAATGTCGGCGTGCCGCCGCTCGCGCGCACGGTGTTCCCCCTCGGCAACCTCGCGCCGCTCTCGCACGGCAAGGGCTCCGATTACGGCCTCGGCCTCGATCTGCTGGAGGGCCGCGTGAGCGCCCGCTTCGTCTACTTCGACGGCCGCGAGAAAGGCCGCATCACCTCCACCGGCCTGGGCGGCGCCCCCGCGCGCAATTCGCGCGTCATGGACGCCTTCGCCACCGTGCTCGCCGGCACCGGCCGCCCGCTCACCGCCGCCGACTGGGCCGAAATCTACAAAACCTACACGCCGCCCGCCAACGCGATTGCCTCCGACTTCGTGACCGAGGGCTACGAGGCCCGCCTCACCGCCAACCTCACGCGCAACTGGCGCCTCGTCTTCAACTATTCCTACACCGACTCCGGCCGCACCAATTTCGCCACCGAGATGACCGACTGGTATGGCCTCAAGCCGGCGGCCGACGGCTTCCACGTGCTCGCCGGCGTGCGGCAGGACGCCACCGGCCGCTACGTGGTCGATCCCAACGCCTTCACCTCCGGCAGCGCCATCGCCAAATGGATCCAACTCGGCTCGCTCGCTCCCGGCGCCAACCTCTCCACCCTCACCACCGACGCCGCCGGCACCACCATCGCGCAGGAGATTTTCAACCTGATCGACACCACCAACGCCGACCGCGACGAGCAGCAGAAGCGTTGGGGCCTGCGTCCCCACAAGATCAGTTTCTTCACCGCCTACGACCTCAAGGAAGGTCGTCTGCGCGGCCTCACGTTTGGCGGCGGCTGGCGCTGGCGCAGCGCCAACGTGATCGGCTCCGATTCGCAGCGCCGCGAGATTTCGGGCCGCGAAATCGCCGCGGCCGATGCGATGCTCGCCTACTCGTTCAAACCGTCGCGCCTCCCCGGCCGCGTGCGCCTGCAAATCAACGTGTCGAATCTCCTCAACCAGACGCAGATCATCCCGGTGCGCCTCTCCCTCTCCGCCGCCAACCCGGACGGTTTCCTGCTACCCGGCGGTCGCGGCGTCGCCTACAGCCGCTACGATCTCGTCGCCCCGCGCGAAACGCGGTTCACGACGACCTGGTCGTTTTGATCGCGGTTCCGCGCGCGGCTCCATCGCCGTGCCGGGCGCAGGAAGAACTGGTAACCGCTACCAGCCTCCCGCTCGTCTCCAATGATCTTCAGCTGCCTCCTCGTCTCCCATGAAAACCGTGCTTCGCCTCGCCACACTTGCGCTCGCGCTTCCGCTCCTCCGGGCCGCCGAGCGCCCCAACATCCTCTTCATCGCCGTCGACGATCTGCGCCCCGAATTCGGCGCCTACGGCGCGACCTACGTGAAGAGCCCCAACCTCGACCGCCTCGCGAAGTCCGGCCTCACGTTCAACCGCTCCTATTGCCAGCAAGCCGTCTGCTCGCCCACGCGCTCGAGCCTCATGACCGGCACGCGCCCTGACACCACCAAGGTCTGGGACCTCGTCACGCATTTCCGCACCGCGCTCCCGCACGTCGTCACCCTCGGCCAGCACTTCAAAAACAACGGCTACTTCGTCCAGGGCATGGGCAAGATCTACCACGGCGGCTACGACGACGAAGCCACCTGGTCCGTGCCGTGGCAGACGCCCCGCGCGCCCGCCTACGCCCGCCCGGAAAACATCGCGCTCAACTCGCGCAACATCGCCACCGAGCCCGACGCCGTCCCCGCCGGAAAAAAGAAAGGCGGCAAAAAGGGAGCCGCCAAAGCCGCGACCCCGCGCAACTCCCGCGGCCCCGCCTTCGAAGCCGGTGAGGTCGACGACAACTTCTACCAGGACGGCAAGGTCGCCGACCTCGCGCTCTCCACCCTGCGCGACATCTCCAAAAAGAAAGAGCCGTTCTTCCTCGCCGTCGGCTTCGTCAAACCGCACCTCCCCTTCATCTCACCGAAGAAATACTGGGACCTCTACGACCCCGCGAAAATCCAACTCGCCCCCAATCCCTACCGCCCGAAAGACGCCCCCGACTACGTCATCCAGCCCGGCGGCGAGATGCGCGCCTACTACGGCATCCCCGAAGGCCACATCTCCGACGGCCTCGCCCGCCAGCTCAAGCACGGCTACTACGCCGCCATCTCCTACATGGACGCGCAGGTCGGCAAACTCCTCGACGAACTCGACCGCCTCGACCTCCGCAAAAACACCATCGTGATCCTCTGGGGCGATCACGGCTGGAAACTCGGCGAGCACGACGCGTGGTGCAAACACACCAATTGCGAAAACGACACCAACACCGCCCTCCTCCTCTCCGTGCCCGGCATGAAGCACGCCGGCGCCAGGACCAATGGCCTCGTCGAATTCGTCGACATCTACCCGACGCTCGCCGACCTCGCCGGCCTCCCGCTCCCCGCCCACCTCGAAGGCCTGAGCTTCAAGCCACTCCTCGAAAATCCCGCCCGCGCCTGGAAGACCGCCGCGTTCAGCCAATACCCGCGCCCCGGCACCGGCACCACGCTTGGCGAACAACTCATGGGTTACGCCATGCGCACCGAGCGCTACCGCTTCGTCGTCTGGGTTGCCCGCAACGACCACACGAAAGTCGATGCCATCGAACTCTACGACCACCAGACCGACCCGCAGGAAAACCAGAACATCGCCAAGCGCCCCGAAAACGCCGCCCTCGTCGAAAAACTGATGACCCAGTGGAAAGCCGGCTGGCGCGGCGCCCTGCCGAAGCCATAGCCGCAGTCGTGGACGAGGCGTCCCGCCTCGTTTCAGTGGCACTCGTCGGTCGGTCGGGGTTCACCCCCGCCACCATTCGCCGACGCAAACATGTCGGGCGTGAAGCCCGAGAGAGTAAACAGAGGCCTTGGTTGTAGCGGCGGTCTATGACCGCCGAACGAATCCCCTTGGCGCAACGCCGGCGGTCATAGACCGCCGCTACAACCGAGGCATTCGAGAACTGACCTCAGTTTGAGCCCCCCCCTCGTCCGCCACCCCGACGATTTCAGGTTGTTCCGCGTGACCGTGCCCGTTCACATTCGCCCGCCATGTCCGCGTCCACCTGCCCTGAGCACGTCGAACGGGTCGATTCGCGCCGCCTCATCGCGTTGCACCGCATTGCCGCGCTGGCCACGCACCTCGACGATCCCCACGCCGCGCTGACCGCGATTCTCCACCTCGTCGTCGACACCTTTCACGCCGACGCCGCGTCCGTCGCCCTCGTCGATCCCGACACGAGCCACCTCCGCACCGAGGTCGCGACCGACAACCTCCGCGCCGCCATGGCCGACGACGGCCTCCGCCTCGGTCACGGCATCACCGGCTGGTGCGTGCTCAACCGCCGCCCGCTCCTCGTGCCCGACGTCGCCACCGAGCCGCGCTACATCGCCGTGCGCCCCGCCGCCCGATGCGAGATGGCCGCGCCGATCATGGAGGGCGAGCAGATCATCGGCATCATCGATCTCGAAAGCGACCGCACCGGCGGCTTCGTCCACGACGACCTCGCCCTCCTCGAACAACTCGCCGCCGAGTCCGCCCTCGTCCTGCAGCGCCTGTGGCAGCTCTCCCGCCTCAAGGACAAGGCCCGCCAGCTCGAATCCCTCATCACCGCCGGCCAGTCGCTCGTCACCAAGCTCGAGCAATACGAGCTCTTCGACACCCTCACCCACGCCGCGGGCGACCTGCTCCGCGCCCGCACCTGCGCGCTGTATCTGCACGACGCCGCCGCCCGCACGCTCCGCTGCGCGTTCGTCGCCAGCGCCGGCACCGCGGCCCCGCCGTCCGATCCGCTCCCGCTCGACAACTGCCTGCTCGCCGCCGCCATCAACACCCGCCGCCAGGTCGCCTACCTCGACGTGCAGGCACCCGAATACGCCGAACTCGCCGACCTCCCGCGCGACCCCGCACTCCGCTCCCTCCTGGCCACGCCCTTGCTCTTCGAAGGCGAGGTGCTCTGCGTGCTCGCCGTCTTCACCGATCGGTTGCGCCGCTTCGACAACGACGAGAAACGCCTCTGCTCCACCCTCGCCAGCCTCGGCGCCGTCGCCCTCGAAAACGCCCGCCTCTACTCCCGCGTGTTTCAGAGCGAAGACACGCTGCGCAAAAACGAGCGCCTCACCACCCTCGGCCTCCTCGCCGCCGAAATCGCCCACGAAATCCGCAATCCCCTCACCGTCCTCAAACTCCTCCACGGCGGCCTCGGCCTCGACTTCGCCACCGACGATCCCCGCCGCACCGACATGCGCGTGATCGGCGAAAAACTCGACCAGCTCGAATCCATCGTCACCCGCGTGCTCGGTTTCGCCAAGGCCCCGACCAGCCTCCATTCGCGCTGGGCGCTCGCCGACATCGTCGAAGACACCCTCGTGCTCGTCCGCCTCAAGCTCGCCCAGAGCAAGGTCACGCTCCGGTTCGATCCGCCCGCGCACCCCTTCGTCGTCGAGGCGCACAAGGGCCAGCTCCAGCAGGTCCTCCTCAACCTCCTGATCAACTCCACGCAAGCCATGCCCGACGGCGGCAACATTGCCATCACCGCCACGCCCGGCGAACGCGACGGTGCCCGGGTCGTCTGGCTCGACCTCGCCGACAACGGCACCGGCATTCCCGAAAAAATCCGCGACCGCGTCTTCGATTCCTTCCTCTCCGGCCGTCCCGACGGCACCGGCCTCGGCCTCGCGATCGCGAAACGCATTCTCCTGTCCCACCACGGCGACATCCACGTGCTCACCACCAGCCCCGCCGGCACCACGATGCGCCTCACCCTGCCCTTGGTCTGAGCCCGCCATCATTGCCAGCGCCAAGCCTCGCGCCATGCCCTTCGTCACCTACGCCACGCTCCCCGCCAAAACCATCCTCCCCGGCATCACCGGTCACTACGCGCACATGGAGAAAATCACCCTCGGCGACGTCGAGGTGGCCGCGGGCACGGTCCTGCCCATGCACCAGCACCCGCACGATCAGTTTTCCTACCTGCTTTCCGGCCGCGTCGAATTCACGGTCGGCGACGAAACCCGGCTGCTGGAGCCCGGCCAATGCGCCGTGATCCCCGGCGGCACACCCCACGGTTGCCGGGCATTGACGGCCTGCCGCATTCTCGACGTGTTCTCTCCCGCCCGCGATGACTACCGTTGACTATTCCGAATGAGTGAACCCGCCCCCGCCTCCCCGCCGCCCGACGAGGCCCGCCTGCGTGAGCTCCAGGCCCGGCAGAAATCCTCGCTTTATTTCGCCGTCAGCCTGCTGGTGCTCTGCGCCCTCGCCCTCGTCGCACTGCCCATCCCGAAGATTCCCTTCTTCCTGCGCGCCTTGATTGCCGCCGGCGACCTCATCATCGCCGCGGTGCTCTGGCTGGTTGTCCGCCAGAAGCTCGACGGCCGCTGAGCGGCCCGCGCTCCCGCCTCGATCGCCTCGGCAACTTTTTACTTGCCGCCGGGCTCAGAGCATTTTTTTACCCGGAACTTTCGCTTCTGAGCAAAATCCCACTCGCCACCGAAACCGAACCCTGTCGTTTTCGTCCCTCCCGCTTTCCAACCTCCCATGATCGAAGTAAAAGGCCTGGTTAAAACCTACGGCGCCAAACGCGCGGTCGACGGTGTCTCGTTCTCCGTCAAGCGCGGTGACATCCTCGGCTTCCTCGGCCCCAACGGCGCCGGCAAGTCCACCACGATGAAGATGATCACCGGCTTCCTGCGCCCGACCGCCGGCAGCGCCACCGTGGATGGCATCGACGTCACCGCCGATCCCGTCGCCGTGAAGCGCAAGCTCGGCTACCTGCCCGAGAGCGCCCCCGCCTACCCCGAGATGACGGTCGAGGAATTCCTCGGCTTCATCGCCGAGGTCCGCGGCTTCACCTCCAAGGAGGCCAAGGCTGCCCAGGTCGACCGCGCCATCGGCCTCACCCACCTCTCTCCCGTGCGCCGGCAGACGATTGAAACCCTCTCGAAGGGCTTCAAACAGCGCGTCGGCGTCGCCCAGGCCATCCTCCACGATCCGCCCGCGCTCATCCTCGACGAGCCCACCGACGGCCTCGACCCCAATCAAAAGAACGAGATCCGGGCCCTCATCAAGAGCATGGCTGTGGAAAAAACCATCGTGCTCTCGACCCACATTCTCGAGGAAGTCGAAGCCATCTGCACGCGGGTCATCATCATCTCGCAGGGCAAGGTCGTCGTCGACGAGACGCCCGCCGCCTTCCGTGCCCGCCAGCCCGGCGCCCGCCTCGACGAAATCTTCCGCTCCCTCACCCGCGGCGACATCTAAAATCGCATTTTGTAGGAGCCTGCTTGCAGGCGATTCCTCCAGCCATCGCGAGCAAGCTCGCTCCTACCTGCCTCCCACCATTTCCATGAAACAGATCGGTCCCCTCTTCAAACGCGAGTTCTTCGGCTACTTCCGCGCACCGGTGGCCTACGTGTTCCTTGTCGCGTTCCTCGTGATCTCCGTGTCGCTCGCCTTCTCGCGCTACGGCGGCTTCTTCCGCGCCGGCGTCGCCGGGCTGGAGAGCTACTTCGTGTTCTTCCCGTGGCTCTTCATGTTCCTCGTGCCGGCCGTCGGCATGCGCCTCTGGTCCGAAGAAAAACGCTCCGGCACCGTCGAACTGCTCTTCACGCTCCCCGTGACGACGCTTGAGGCCGTGCTCGGAAAATTCCTGGCCGGCTGGGCGTTCCTCACGCTCGCCATTTTGCTCAGTTTCCCGATGGCCGCGACCATCGCCTACCTCGGCTCACCGGACTGGGGCGTCGTGTTCACAACCTACCTCGGCGCGATTTTGATGGGCGGCGCCTACCTCGGCGTCTGCTCGCTCACCTCGGCGATGACCAAGAACCAGGTCATCAGCTTCGTGCTCAGCCTCGGCGCCTGCGCGCTTATCCTGTTCACCGGTTTCAGCAGCTTCACCGCTCTCCTCGAAGCCAACTTCCCGCTCTTCGTCGCCGACGCCGTGGCGAACTTCTCCTTTATCACCCACTTCGACGCCTTCACCAAAGGCATCATCGACCCCAAGGACGTCGTGTTCTTCCTGTCGCTGATGGGCTTCACGCTCTTCCTCAACGTCGTCGTCCTCGAGCGGTAGGAGCCTGCTTGCAGGCGATTCCGACCCTCAACTCACAACTCTCAGCTCTCAACTTCTCACGATGAAACTCGGCAGCAAAGCCCTCGCCATCGCGCTCCTCTTCGTCGGCCTCGTGCTCGTCAACTACCTCGCGTCGTCCATCCCGGCGCGCGTCGACACGACCGCTGAATCCATCTACTCGCTCTCCGCCGGCACCAAGGCCCTGCTCGGCAAGATCGAGGAGCCCGTCACGCTCAACCTCTATTTCTCAAAGGACGCCACCGGCCTCCCTATCGCCTACAAGAACTACGCCACGCGCGTCTCCGAGATGCTCCGCCAATACGTGCGCGGCTCCCGCGGCAAACTCACACTCAACGTGATCAACCCGCGCCCCGACACGCCCGAGGAGGAAAAGGCGACCGCCGCCGGCCTCACGCCACAAGTCTCGCAGCAGGGTGGCGAACAGTTCTTCTTCGGCCTCGTCGTCATCCAGGCCGACCAGCAGAAGAACATCCCGGCCTTCACCCCGCAGCGCGAACAGTTCCTCGAGTATGACCTCTCGAAGCTGATCTACAGCGTGCAGCAACTCGACAAGCGCAAGCTCGGCCTCCTCACCAGCCTCCCGCTCCAGGGCACCAACCCGCAGGAGATGCAAATGATGATGATGATGCGCCGCCAGCCGCAGCCGTCGCAGATGATCATCAACGAACTCGAGCAGTCCTTCCAGATCATCAAGGTCGAGGACAGCGCCACCGAGCTCCCCGCCAACCTCGACGCCCTCGCCGTCATCCATCCGCAGAACGTGTCGCCGAAACTCCAGTTCGCGATCGACCAGTTCCTGCTCGCCGGCAAGCCCGTCTTCCTCGCCGTCGATCCCGCGTCGCAACACTTCAAGCGCCAGAGCAACCCGCAGCAGATGATGATGGGCCAGGGCCCGCAGAACGTCTCCTCCGATCTCCCCACGCTCCTCGGCGCCTACGGCATCACCTATGACCCGCAGAAAGTCGTCGGCGATCTCGAAAACGCGACCCAAGTCCAAACCGGCGGCGGTGGCGTCGCCCGTTATCCGATCTGGCTCAGCCTCCGGAAAAACAACTTCAGCACCAAGGCCCTCCCCACCGCGCAGCTCAACAGCGCGATGTTCATCGAGTCCGGCAGCATTTCCCAAAAAGCGGGCGCCGCCGGCACGTTCACGCCGCTCATCGAAACGTCCGCTCAGGCCGGCGATGTCGCGAGCATGATGCTCCAGTTCGCCCAACCCGACGATGTCGCGAAGCAGATCACCGCCAGCGGCAAGAAGACCATCGCGGCCATGGTCACCGGCAAACTCAAGACCGCCTTCCCCGACGGTGCGCCGAAAGACGAACCCAAGCCTGACGACAAGAAGGATGCGCCCAAGACCCCAGACCCCAAACCCCAGACCCCGGCTCTCAGCGAGTCGAAGGGCACCTCCACCCTCTTTGTCATCGCCGACACCGACTGGCTCTTCGACGACTATTCCGTCCGAAAGATGAACTTCTTCGGCCAGACCGTCGCCGAGCCTTTCAACGACAATCTCGCCCTCGCCTCCAACACCATCGAGTTCCTCGGCGGCTCGCAGGACCTCATCTCGATCCGCGGCAAGGGCACGTCGCTCCGCCCCTTCACCGTCGTCCGCAGCATGGAGGTCGAGGCCCAGAAAAAATATCAGGAAAAACTCACCGCCCTCGATGCCCGCCTCCAGCAGGTGCAAACCAAGCTCAGCGAACTCCAAGGCAAGAAGACCGAGGGTAACCGCCTCGTCGCCTCGCCCGAGGTCGCCAAGGCCATCGAGGACTTCCAGAAACAGTCCGCCACCATGCGCGGCGAGCGCCGCGAAATCCGCCGCGCCCTCCGCGAAGACATCGACCGCCTCGAGAACAAGCTCCTCGCGCTCAATCTGCTCGCCTCACCGCTCCTCGTGATCGCGTTTGGCTTCCTGTTCCACCGCGCCCGCAAGAAATAACCACCCGCTTCCCCCGCGATGAAACTTCGCACTCTCCTCGTCGCCATCGTCGTCCTCGGCGCCCTCTCCGGCGTCGTCTGGTTCCTCAACCGCCCCGAGCCGCCGCCCGTCGCCGATAAACGCGTCGGCCAGCCGCTCGTCGATCGCGCCACCATCGAGAAAGCCGCCAAGCTGCGCGTCAGCGACCAAGGCAAGACCATCACCGTCGTCCGCCAGGCCGACGGCACGTGGAAAAATCCATCCTACCACGATCTCCCCGCCGACTTCTCGAAGATCACCGGGCTCATCGGCAACCTCACCGACGCCAAGATCGATCGCCTCGTCACCAGCAGCAAGGAGCGCATCGACCGCCTCGAGTTCAAGGACACCAGGATCGAGTTGCTCGACGCCGCCGACAAAGAGGTCTGGTCCGTCATCCTCGGCAAGAACCCCGAAGCCGGCGGCGGCCGCTTCATCCGTTTCGGCACCGAACAGAAAGCGTTCCTCGCCAGCCTCAACGCCTGGCTCGACACCGAACCCAAGAACTGGGCCAACAGCGAGCTCCTCAATCTCAAAGCCGACGACATCGCTAAACTCGAAATCCCGTTCGTAGCGGCGAGCGCCAGCGAGCCGACCTCCACCATCACCGTTTCCCGCGCGAAGAAGGACGACGCGTGGACCGCCGACAAGACACCCGCCGGCCAGAAGGTGAAGTCCGACAAGATTTCCGCCACGCTCAGCTCGCTCACCAATATCCGCTTCTCGGACACCAACGACCTCACCGACGACAAATTCGCCGCCGCCAAGGCCAACTCGCGCGCGTTCAAGCTCACCACCTTCGACGGCAAGACCTACTCCGTCACCATGGGCCGCAAGCCCGAGGAAAAGAAGCTGAAGCCGCCCGCGCCCACCACCGATGGCAAGACCGGCCCCGCTTCACTCGGCTCAATCGCTGATTTGAAGGTAGGGGCCGCTGTCCCCAGCGGCCCGCCGCCCTCGGCAGCCGAACCCGCACAGAAGCCGGGCGAAGAAAAGAAACCCGACGACGCCAAGCCCGGCGCGCCCGAGTTCGAAACCATCCCCGCCGGCCCCGTCTTCGTCGTCCTCGGCAGCAGCGACGCCGCCGCGCCGATCAACGCCATCATGGCCAAGCGCGCCTACCAGATTTCCGACTACACGTTCACCGGCCTGCCGCAGAAATCCGACGAACTCTTCGAAGCCGCCCCGCCACCGCCGCCCGCTCCGGCCCCCGCCAAGCCGGAGGAGAAGAAGGCGGACGAGCCGAAAAAGTGATTTGTGGTGGCGGCCCGCTCTCCGAGCGGGCCTGAGTTCCCGGGCATTTCGCCTCTCGATTTGCAGACGGCAGTCGAACCCAGGCCGGTTCGGAGAACCGGCCCCACCGCCATGCCGCATTCGCCGCTTTACGCCCCGCGGCGTTTTCCCTTCCGTCACGCCCCAACCGCATGATGCCCGACCGGTCCATCTCCGAACTCTTCGCCCAGAGGCGCCCGCTGCGCTCGCTCGAGTTTTTCCCGCCGAAGGACGACGCCGGGGTCGAGGCCCTGCGCGCCTCCGCCACCGCGCTCAAGCGCATGTCCCCCGACTTCGTCTCCGTCACCTACGGCGCCGGCGGCACCACCCGCGATCGCACCGCCCAGGTCAGCGCGCTGCTGAAGCAGGAACTTGGCTTCACCGTGATGCCTCACCTCACCTGCGTCGGCCACTCGCGCACCGAACTCGCCGAGGTCGCCGACCGCATCCACGCCGGCGGTTTCCGCAACATCATGACGCTCCGCGGCGATCCGCCGAAAGGCGCCACCGAGTTTCCGGTCGCCCCCGACGGCCTGCGCTACGCCAGCGAACTCGTCGCGTTGCTCAAGTCCCGCCACCCCGATTTCTGCCTCGGCGTCGGCGGCTACCCGGAGAAGCACCCCGAGGCCGCGTCGCTCGACGTCGATCTCACGAACCTCAAACGCAAGGTCGACGCCGGCGCCGACTTCATCACGACCCAGCTCTTCTTCGACAACACGGTCTATTACCGCTTCGTCGAAAAATGCCGCGGCGCCGGCATCGCGATTCCCATCGTGCCCGGCATCATGCCCGTGCTCTCGCTGAAACAAATCCAGCGGTTCGCCGCCATGTGCGGCTCGACGCTCCCCCCGCCTCTGGCCCGCCGTCTCGAAGTCGCCGCCGACAACCCCGACGTCGTCGAAATCGTCGGCATCGACTGGGCATTGAACCAGATCCGCGGCCTCCTCGCCAACGGCGCCCCCGGCTACCACCTCTACATCCTCAACCGCGCCAAAGCCGCGTTAGCGCTCGCGGCGGGGCTGGCGGCTTAGGATTTGTCACCGCCGGCCAGCCACCGTCGTTTCATCACCTCGCCGACTGCGCGGCGCGCGGACACCGCGGCCAAGCCGTGGCGAAGCAGCACCGCGCCAAGGATCCCGACCAGAACGGTGAGGATGAGCGAAAAACTTCGGATGGGAATCAAGACGGACGAGAGCAGCACGAGCACAGTCGCGAGGCCGACACCCGTCAGAACGGTCGCCCACAGGGGCATTCCCAGCATTTGTAGACTGGCCGCGATTGTCTTCCCGTCGATACGACCGATCATGAATGTCCGAAACGGCAGTTCGATCCGAACCGTCCGATGGCGGTGATCCACAAACAACCCGACCAATCGGTAGTGGTGATTGACCGAGGCAGCAACTGAACGCTCAAAGTCCGCGTCCGAATCTGGTTGGATTCCCTCGGACATAAAAACCTCACCCTCCCGCAGAAGTCGGCCGAAACCCCGCTTCGCTCGAAATTCGCGCCACCGTCTCGCGCCCGGTGCTCTGAATCTCGATCGCGTCGCCCATCATCGCACCGCTCACCCGAACAACTGACTCACGTCCACGCGCAACTCCGGCAACGCGTGTGACACCGCCACATCGCCCCGACGCACGACGCGCGTTTCACCAAATTTGCCTTTCTCTGGCTGGGCGAAGATCTCGATTACGCCCGTCTCGGCCAGCACAAGCCAATACTCGCCCACCCCGGCCTCCGCGTAGATCGCCGCCTTTTCGCGGTCCGTTTCCTCTGTTCGCACCGCCACCTCGATTACCAGCAACGCCGTCCGCGGATGCGCGCTCCGGAAATCGTCCGGCTTACCCACCACCACCGCAATATCCGGCTCAGGTTCGGAGTCCGCCAGTGTCATCGGATCTTCTTTGCGCGCCGCTTGCCCGGGCCGCACCGCCCGACTCGCCAGTTCATACAGCCGGGAAACGATTGTGACGTGCAGGGGGGATTTGGTCATTTTTTCGACGATTGCACCACGCAACAGCTCCGTGCGTTCATCCACCAAACCCAGCTCGGACATCGTGTGGTAGGTATCGACGCTGATTCGCGCCACTCGCTGGCGCACCGTCGGTAACTCAAGGATGCTCGACATGCGTCCACGGTAGCGCCCCTCGTCTGCTGCGCAACCTTGATTCCTCCGGTGGTTATTGAGGTTTTTTGGCGCAGCCAAAAAACCTCACCCTCCCGCAAACACCGGCCGGAATCCCGCCTCGGCCAGAATCTCCGCGATCTTCTCGCGCTGATCGCCCTGAATCTCGATCGCGCCGTCCTTCACCGTGCCGCCGCAGCCGCACGCGTTGCGCATTTTCTTCGCGAGCGCTTCTTTTTCCGGCAGCCCGATTCCGACAAAACCATCAATCACTGTGACGGTTTTTCCGCCGCGATTACCCGTCTCACGCCGGATATCGACGCGGCCGCGACTCTTGGCGGGACTGATCTCCGACCGGCCCTTCAACGGTTGCGACACCTGCTGGATCGCTACCTTCGGCGCCACCGGCAGCCCGGCGCCGCTCAAGGCCGCAAATGGATTCTGCCCCAGGGACTGACCACCATCAGTCGAGACCTTCTTCGCGTCGCTCATACTTGCCCCTTTCCCGCCCGTCCGCCGCAGACCCCCACCGGGATGTTCGCCTCGCCACCGAGGAACATGTGCGCCTTGGCGTAGCTCCGGTTCTCGAGGAAATGCATCAACTGCGGATGCAGTGCCCCGCGACCGCTCGCAACAAAGCCATCCAATTTGGCCATCTCCGCAGCGATTGCCCGGCCATCAGCCGCTTTGATGGCCGCGAGGAGCGAAGTAAGGGATTCTTTTATCTGGGTTTCCATGGATCGCACGCGTAGGAACTAATCCCGCTGTTACCGACGTTAAGGCTCTTTGCAATCCCGCAGACCGCCCGCGTCGCGCTTGAATCGCGCCCCGCGGCCTGTTTCGTTCACCGCTCCTTTTTCTCCGCCACCGCGCTCGCTTCACGTCCCTTCCATGGCACGCACGAAATCTTCCTCCACCCTCCCCTCCGCCGCCAACACCGCCGTCATCGAGGCGGCCTACGAGGCCTGGCAAAACGACCCCGACGCCGTCGACCCGACGTGGCGCGCCTTTTTCCAGGGCTTCACCCTCGGCAGCAACGGCGCCTCCCCCGCCGCCCTCGTCGAGGGTGTCGCCGACGCCCCCGCCGCCGCCACCGCTCCGATCATCGACTCGCTCAAGCAGTCGCGCGTCCACCACCTCATCAACACCTACCGGGCCATCGGCCACTTCGAGGCCCACCTCGATCCTCTGAGCGATGCCCCCGCCGCGCACCCGAAGCTCGCGCTCGCGGCCTTCGGCCTCACCGACGACGACCTCGATACCTCCTTCGATATCGGCACCTACCTCGGCGGCGGGCAGATGAAACTCCGCGACATTCTCATCGCGCTGCGCACCACCTACTGCGACCGCATCGGCGTCGAATACATGCACATCCAGGACGTGGAGGTGCGCCAGTGGCTGCAGGAAAAAATGGAGGCCGCCCGCAACCAGCCCGATTTCGCCAAGGCCGAGAAAATCCGCATCCTCCGCCGCGTCCACAAAGCCGAGCTCTTCGAGCGTTTCCTCCACACCAAATACGTCGGCCAGAAACGTTTCTCCCTCGAGGGCGGCGAGACCATGGTGGCCGCGGTCGACTCCATCATCGAGCACTGCCCCAAGGTCGGTGTTGAAGAAGTTGTCATGGGCATGGCCCACCGCGGCCGCCTCAACATCCTCACCGCCGTCATGCGGAAGAACTTCGACATCCTGTTCGAGCAGTTCTCCGAGAACTACGTGCCCGAGACCGTCGCCGGCGATGGCGACGTAAAATACCACCTCGGTTACGAGGCGATCCTCGAAACCGCCTCCGGAAAAAAGGTCGAGGTCCGCCTCGCCGCCAACCCGTCCCACCTGGAAATCGTCAACCCGGTCGTCGAAGGCAAGGCCCGCGCCCGCCAGCGCGCCCGCGGCGCGATCGAGCAGCGTTATCGCGTGCTGCCGCTGCTCATCCACGGCGACGCCGCGTTCGCCGGCCAGGGCATCGTCACCGAGACGCTCCAGATGAGCCAGCTCCCCGGCTACACCACCGGCGGCACGCTCCACATCGTCGTCAACAACCAGATCGGCTTCACCACCGAGCCGCGCGACTCGCGCTCGACGCCTTACTGCACGGATGTCGCCAAGATGGTCGAGGCCCCCATCTTCCACGTGAACGGCGACGACCCCGAGGTGGTCTGCCACGTCGCCCGCCTCGCGCTCGAGTTCCGCGTGAAATTCCAGCGCGACGTCGTCATCGACATGTATTGCTACCGCAAACATGGCCACAACGAGACCGACGAGCCCGCCTTCACCCAGCCGCTGCTCTACAAGAAGATCGCCACCCACCCGCCGATCTCCGCCGTGTTGACGCGCAAGCTCGTCGCCGACGGCACGATCACCGAGGCCAAGGCCGACGCGATCCGCACCGAGTATTCCGACGCCCTCGAAAAGAATCTCGAGAAAGCCAAGGCCACCGAGTCGGCCAAGTCCGCCAAGCGGGCCGCCGCGCTCGAGACCAAAAAGTTCGCCGGATCCACCGCCATCTTCCAACCCGACTTCAACTTCCGTCCGGTCGCCACCGGCACCGGCCGCGAGTTGCTCGATCGCGTCGCCCGCAGCCTCACCACGCTGCCCGCGAGCTTCAAACCCAACCCCAAGATCCGCCGCTTCCTCGACGCGCGCGCCACCGCCCACCAGAACGGCGGTCCGATCGACTGGGGCTTCGCCGAGGCCCTCGCGTTCGGCACGCTCGTCCTCGAAGGCGTCCCGATCCGCCTCAGCGGCCAGGACTGCGAGCGCGGCACGTTCAGCCACCGCCACGCCGTGCTCCACGACATGGACACGAACGAAACCTATGCGCCGCTGAAGAACCTCGACCCGAAACAAGTCCAGTTCTGCGTCTACAACTCGCTCCTCTCCGAGGCCGCCGTGCTCGGCTTCGACTACGGCTACTCGCTCGACTACCCCGACATGCTCTGCATCTGGGAGGCCCAGTTCGGCGATTTCGCCAACGGCGCCCAGGTCGTCATCGATCAGTTCCTCGCCGCCGGCGAATCGAAGTGGCACCGCACCAGCGGCCTCGTCCTGCTCCTGCCGCACGGCTACGAAGGCCAGGGCCCCGAGCACTCGTCCGCGCGTCTCGAGCGGTTCCTCCAGCTCTGCGCCGAGGACAACATCCAGGTCGCCAACATCACCTCGCCGGCCAATTTTTTCCACGCCCTGCGCCGCCAGGTGAAACGCGAGGTCAAGAAGCCCCTCGTCGTGATGTCGCCCAAGTCGCTCCTGCGCCATCCGGCCGCCGTTTCGAAAATCGACGACTTCACCCACGGCGCCTTCCAGGAAATCATCGATGATTCCACCGCGCCCGCCAAGGCCTCCCGCGTCATCCTTTGCTCCGGCAAAGTCTATTACGACCTTTGCGACTATCGCGCGAAGCACAACATCACCGACGCCGCGATCGTCCGCGTCGAACAACTCTACCCGCTCCACCGCACCCGCCTCGCGAAACTCGCCGACCACTACCGCGGCGCACGCGTCGTGTGGTGCCAGGACGAACCCCAGAACATGGGTGCGTGGAGTTTCATCGCCCCGCAGCTCGCGGAGATTTTTTGCCTGGTGCCGCTCTATGCCGGACGCGACGCCGCGGCCTCGCCCGCCGTCGGCGCCCTCGCCCTGCACCGTTTCGAACAAACCGCCCTCCTGAACGACGCTTTCAACCTGTAACCCACAAGGTAGCGAGTAGTGGGTAGCGAGTAGCGAGCATTTCGCGAATCCCCTTCCTCTACTCACTACCCGCTACTCACTACTCGCTACTTTTCCGCCATGCCTCTCCTCGAAGTCAAAATCCCGCCGATGGGCGAATCGATCACCTCCGGCATCCTCGCCAAATGGCACGTCGCCGACGGCGCCGTCGTCAAAAAGGAGCAGCCGCTCTTCGAACTTGAGACCGACAAGATCACGAGCGAGGCCACCGCCCAATCCGCCGGCCGCATCACCTTGAAAGCCGCCGCTGGCGACGAAGTAAAGATCGGCCGGGTCGTCGCGACCATCGACACCGACGCGACCGCCGACACGAGCGAATCGAAACCCGCCCCCGCCTCCGCCGCGAAGGAAGTTCATCAATCGCCCGCCGTCCGCCGTCTCGCCGCCGAGACCGGCCTCGATCCCGCCACAGTCACGGGCACTGGCAAGGGCGGACGCGTCACCAAGGGCGACATGCTGGCCGCGACGGACAAACCCGTAGCGACGAGCGCCAGCGAGTCGAAACCCTCGGCTCCCTCCGCGGTCGCCGCTACGCCCAAGCCGGCCGCCCCCGCACCGGCCGGCGCGCGGCAAACTCGCAAGAAGCTGTCCCCCCTCCGGGCCAAGATCGCCCAGCGCCTCGTCGCCGCGCAGCACGAAGCCGCGATGCTCACCACGTTCAACGAGGTCGACATGTCCGCGGTGATGGCCCTGCGCGCCAAATACCAGGACGACTTCGTCAAGAAACACGGGCTCAAGCTCGGCTTCATGTCGTTCTTCGCGAAAGCTGTCGTCCACGCCCTGCGCGAAGTCCCCGGCGTCAACGCCCAGCTCGACGGCGACAGCATCGTCCAGAACCACTACTACGACATCGGCATGGCCGTCTCGACCGAGAAGGGCCTCATGGTCCCGGTCGTCCGCAATTGCGACACGCTCGGCATGGCCGACGTCGAGAAAGCGATCGCCGACGTCGCCAAGCGCGCCCGCGACGGCAAAATCACCCTCGACGACCTGAGCGGCGGCGTCTTCACGATCACCAACGGCGGCATTTTCGGCTCGATGCTCTCCACGCCGATCATCAACCCGCCGCAGAGCGCCATCCTCGGCCTCCACGCGATCAACGAGCGGCCCATCGCCCTCAACGGCCAGGTCGTCATCCGCCCGATGATGTATCTCGCCCTGAGCTACGACCACCGCCTCATCGACGGCAAGGAAGCCGTTACCTTCCTCGTAAAAGTGAAGCAGGCGATCGAAGACCCCGCGCGGCTCATCATCGGAATCTAATTCGAAGTAGCGAGTAGCGGGTAGTGAGTAGCGAGCATTTCGCGATTCGCCCTTTCTCTACTCGCTACCCGCTACTCACTACTCGCTACTTTCAATGGACTCCTTCGACCTCATCGTCATCGGCGCCGGCCCCGGCGGCTACGTGTGCGCCTTCCGCGCCGCGCAACTCGGCCTCAAGGTCGCGCTCGTCGAAAAACGCCCCACTCTCGGTGGCACCTGTCTCAACGTCGGCTGCATCCCGAGCAAGGCCCTGCTCTCCTCTTCGGAGCACTACGTCTTCGCCAAGCACCACGCCGCCGACCACGGCCTCAAACTCGGTTC
This sequence comes from Verrucomicrobiota bacterium, assembly GCA_016235555.1. GTDB lineage: Bacteria > Verrucomicrobiota > Verrucomicrobiia > Opitutales > Opitutaceae > JACRKC01. The sequence goes on along the minus strand of JACRKC010000016.1, from coordinate 14,589 downwards.
GGTCGAACTCGACCTCGCGACGCTCCTGAAGAAAAAGGACGCCGTCGTGGCCAAACTCACCGCCGGCGTCGCGCAGCTAGCCAAGGCCCGCAAGATCACCGTCGTCACCGGCACCGCCTCGTTCGTCTCGGCCAGCACGATTTCCGTAGCGACGAGCGCCAGCGAGTCGAAGCAACTCACCGCGAAAAACATCGTCATCGCCACCGGCTCCGCTCCGGTCGAGTTGCCGTTCATGAAATTCGACGGCCAGACCGTGGTCTCCTCCGATCACGCCATCGCCTTCGACTCCGTGCCGAAGAAACTCGTCGTGGTCGGCGGCGGCGTGATCGGCGTCGAACTCGGCTCCGTCTGGGCCCGCCTCGGCGCGGAGGTCACCGTCGTCGAGTTTCTGCCGAACATCATCGCGACCTTCGACGCCGACATCATCCGCAACTTCACCCGTCTCCTCCAAAAGCAGGGCCTGAAAATCGAGACCGGCGCCAAGGTCACCGGTTTTCAGCTCTCAACTCTCAACTCTCAGCTCTCAACTGCCGGCGCAGCCGGCCTCCTGACCGCCGAACGCGGCACCGAGAAACTCTCCATCCCCGCCGACAAAGTCCTCGTCGCCGTCGGCCGCCGTCCGTTCACCGACGGCCTCGCCTTGGACAAAGCCGGCGTGCAGCTCGACGACAAGCGGCGCATCAAAGTCGACGATCACCTGCGCACGACCGCGCCCGGCGTCTGGGCCATCGGCGATGTCGTCGCCGGCCCGATGCTCGCGCACAAAGCCGAGGAAGACGGCGTCGCCGTCGCCGAGTGGATCGCCGGCAAGCCCGGCCACCTCAACTGGGACCTCATGCCCGGCATCGTCTACACCGACCCGGAGGTCGCCTCGGTCGGCCTCGGCGAGGACGCCGCGAAGGCCGCGGGCCGCGCCATCAACATCGGCCGCTTCAACTTCGCCGCCAACGGTCGCGCCATCGCCGCCGACGCCACTGACGGCTACGTGAAAATCATCGCCGACGCCAAAACCGACCAGATTCTCGGTGCCCAGATTCTCGGCCGCGGCGCCGGAGAACTCATCAGCGAAGTCGTCACGCACATGGAATACGGCGGCAGCGCCGAGGACCTTGCGCGCACGATTCACGCCCACCCGACGATGAGCGAAGCCGTCAAGGAAGCCGCCCTCGCCGTCAGCAAGAGCGCCCTGCACGCGCTCTGAGGCTACGCGCCATAGTCCGGTTGAGGTGGAGCGCGTTGACCTCAACGCGCTTGGTGCGAATCACCAAGCAGGCCACGGACCAGCGCGCTGGGGTCAACGCGCGCCACCCCGGGCCACGCGTTTCGCCAGCGAAAGCGGGCCGACTGCACGCGGCCTCCTACGCACTGCCCGCCAGCGTTCCAGTCGCCCCACCTCGGCTTTTCCGCAGGTTGCCTCGACTCAGCGACGCCCAGACTCCCAGTGCGCAAAGCACCGCCGAGATCCCGAACGCCACGCGCAACGCCTTGAGCAACTGTCCGTGCAGGGCCGGCGTGATCGCGGTCGGGCCGACGAAATACGCCAGCACCGCTGCCGCGATTCCCATGCTCAGCATCTGCCCGACCATGCGCATCGTGCCCACCATGGCCGACGCCACTCCGTAGTCGCGTTTGTCCACCGCGCTCATGATCGCATTGGTGTTGGGCGACGAGAACAACCCGAAGCCCACACCCAGCACAAATAGGACCGCCACGATCACCACCATCGGCGTTTCGCGATCGAGGAAGCAAAGCCACGCGAGGCCGGCGACTCCGATCACCATGCCCTCCGTCGCGACAATCCGGGGTTCAATCCGGTCGGACAACCGCCCTGCCATGGGACTCACCACCGCCATTGTCAGCGACTGCGTGAGCAACACGAGCCCCGCCCCGCGCGGATCGAGGCCCCGGATGTATTGCAAGTAGAGGCTCACCAGAAACGCCACGGCGAATGTCGCCGCGTAATTGATCAGCGCCGCGAGTCCCGAACGGCCGAACACCACGTTCTCCGTCAGCAGCCGCACATCGATGAGCGGCGCCTCCACCCGCCGCTCCCACACGATGAACCCTCCAAGCAACGCCACACCGGCCGCCAGCCACGGCAGGGCCGCCATGCCCCGCGTCGCCACAAACCCGATCGTCAACGCCACCAGCGCCGCCGCATACATCGCCGCACCGACCACATCGAACGGCCCGCGCACCTCGCCGCGCCATTCCCCCTTCAGTCCCCGCCACGCCACCGCCGTTGTCGCCAGGCCCGCCGGCACGCTCACGACGAAAATGCTCCGCCAGCCCCAATGGTGCGTCAGCAGCCCGCCCAGAAACGGCCCGGCCGACAATCCCGTGTAAACCGTCGCGGCGTTCAGTCCCAGCACCCGTCCCCGTTCGCCCGAAGGGAAGATCGACGCGAGGATCGCGACCCCGGTGCCAAACATCATCGCGCTCGCTCCACCCTGCAACGTGCGGAACGCGATCAACCCCCACCCGCTCCGCGCCAAGGCGCAGCCCACCGCCGACGCGGTGAAGAGCGCCAGTCCCGCGACAAACACCCGCTTCCGGCCGATCATGTCGGCCAGCCGCCCCACCGGCAAAAGGCACACGGCGGTCGCAAGGATGAACCCGGTCGCCACCCAACTCAACGCCACCGCGTGCATTCCCAACTCCTCGCCGATCACCGGCAACGCCACGTTGAGCGCCGCCGCGAGGAACGGCGTGAAAAACGACGCCATCGTCGCCACGATGAGCGCCAACCGGCGCTCGGCGCGGGAGTGTTCGGAAGAGTCCATGCCGGCATCGAGTCTTCATCTCCGCTCCCCCGAGTCGATCCCGCGCTCTGCCACCGTGGTTGACCCGGATCGCGGCCGCCCGATGCTCGTCCGGCACCGCTCCTGTATTCCGCCGGCCGAAAAACCTCTCCATGTCGCTTCCAAACTCCCCATGATTCTCCTCCTCTGGGACATCGACGGCACGCTCCTTGCCTCCGGTGGTGCGGGTATGGTTGCCATGCGCCTCGGCCTGCGCGATGCGCTCGGCATCGACGGCTCGCTCGACGACATCGAGTTCGCCGGCCGCACCGACCGCTGGATCATCCGCCGCATCTTCGACAAATTTTCTGTCCCGCACACCGCCGAGAACTACGACCGCTACGTCGCCGGCTACATCGCTGCGTTGCCCGGGGCCTTGCGCGCCAATCCCCGCGCCCGCGTGCTGGGCGGCGTCCGCGAACTGCTCGCCGCCGTCGCCGCGCGGCCCGGCGTCACCCAAGGCGTGCTCACCGGCAACCTCCGCGCGGGCGCCCGCGCGAAACTCGCCCACCACGGCTTGTGGGACTATTTTCCGTTCGGCGCCTTCGCCGACGACGCCGAACTCCGCAACGACCTCGGCCCCCACGCCCTCGCGCGCGCCCGCGCCCATACCGGCACGACCTTCGCGCCCGCGCGCATCTGGATCATCGGCGACACGCCCCACGACATCGCCTGCGCCCGCGCGATCGGTGCGCGCGTGCTCGCCGTCGCCACCGGCAGCCACTCGCGCGACACCCTCGCCGCACACGCCCCCGACGCGCTGCTCGACGATCTTGCCGACGCCGCCGCATTCTGGAAACTCATCTCCTGATTCCCGACTCCATCTCCCATCTCCCAAAAATGTCCTCGTATTCCATCGCCATCGGCTCCGACCACGCCGGCTTCGCCTACAAGGAAGCCCTCAAAGCCATGCTCCTCGCCGAGGGGCACACCGTGCGCGATTTCGGCACCTACTCCGACGCGAGCTGCGACTACCCGGATTTCATCCGCCCCGTCGCCGCAGCCGTCGCCCGCGGCGAGTTTCAGCGCGGCATCGTGCTCGGCGGCTCCGGCAACGGCGAGGCCATCGTCGCCAACCGCGTCCGCGGCATCCGCTGCGGCGTGGTCTGGAACGAGCAGGTCGCCATCTGGAACCGCTCCCACAACGACGCCAACGTGATCTCCCTCGGCCAGCGCACCATCACCGAGGCCGAGGCGCTCCACCTCGTGCGCGTCTGGCTCGCGACGCCCTTCGAAGGCGGCCGCCACCTCGCCCGCATCACCAAGATCGACGCCTGAGCCCGCCGCCGCCCGGCCGCTTTGTAACGTATTACGTTACAAATTTCATTTTCGTTCGGCCCGGTATCCCGGAGCTTGCTCCGGCCCGGTTCGGTAGCGACGAGCGCCAGCGAGTCGAGTAGCGTCGGCTCGCTGGCGCTCGCCGCTACAATGAGTGGTCGAAGGTTGCACGGCGGAATTCGTCGAATTCCCCCGAACTTGCCCCGGCTATTCTTTACCCGCCCGCCTCCCGCGCGCGTCCGGCGAGTTTGTAACGTAATACGTTACAAAGTGCGCCAGCCGGCTTCGCCGTCGAGCGCGAGAATCGCGTGATCGGCGTTGCGCCAGCCGGCGTAAACGCGATGCTGCCTCGCATGGGCACCCACCACACCGGCCCCCCTCGCGAAATCGCCGCCCTCGACGCCTACATCAAGCTGATGCGCGCCGCCGAGTCGGTCACCGCCCGCTCGCACGCCGCGCTGCCCGACACGATCACCTTCACCCAATTCGCTGCGCTCGAAGCGCTCTACCACTTGGGGCCGCTCTGCCAGTCGCAGCTCGCGACCAAGCTCCTCAAAAGCGGCGGCAACCTCACGATGGTCGTCGACAACCTCGAGCGCGACGGCCTCGTCGCCCGCGAACGCAGTGCCGACGACCGCCGCTTCGTCCGCGTCGCCCTCACGCCGAAGGGCCGCCGGCTCATCGCCTCCGCCTACCCCAAGATCGCGGCCGGCATCGTCCGCGAATTTTCCGCCCTGACCGCCGCCGAACAGGCCACCCTCGGCCGCCTCTGCAAAAAGCTCGGCCTGGGGAAATAGTTATTGCCTCACGCGAAGTCCGCGGAGGCCGCCAAGGTCAGAGCCCTCCGTCTTCAAGGTCAGAGCCATCCGTCTTCCTTTGCGTCCTTTGCGACCGTGGCGTGAGGCCTCGTCACGGTCGCAATCAACGCTGCCTGCTTGCAAATTACTTCAACATTGAAATACTTGTCCGCCATGCCCACTCCCGCCACCACCTCCTCCCCCGCCGCGATGACCCTCGGCGGCCTCCACCACATCACCGCCATCGCCGGCGATCCGAAGCGCAACCTCGACTTCTACACGCGCGTGCTCGGCCTGCGCTTCGTCAAAAAGTCTGTCAACCAGGACGACCCCGGCACCTACCACCTCTACTACGGCGACCACCTCGGCTCGCCCGGCACCGCCCTCACGTTCTTCCCGTGGATCGGCATCCGGCGCGGCCGGCCCGGCACCGGCCAGGCCTACACCACCGGCTTCTCGCTGCCCGCCGACTCGCTCGCCTTCTGGCAGGAACGCCTCGCCAAACTCAACGTCGCCACCGGCCCCGTGGAAACGCGCTTCGCCGACCGCGTTCTCTCCCTCGCCGATCCCGATGGCCTCAAGCTCGATCTCGTGTTCACCGCCGAGGCCGACGCGCGCGCGCCCGCACCCTCCGCCGACGTTCCCGCCGCACACGGCATCCGCGGCTTCCACAGCAGCACGCTCGCGCTCCCCGCGCCCGCCGCGACCCTCACGCTCCTCACCGAGGTCATGGGCTACCGCCTCGTCGCGACCTCCGGCTCCCGCACCCGCTACGCCGTCGCCGGCGGCGGTCCCGGCACCTACGTCGACATCCTCAGCGACTCCAACCTCCCGCACGGCCTCAGCGGCGCCGGCACGATCCATCACATCGCCTTCCGCGTCGCCGACGATGCCGCGCACGTCGCCGCTCTCGAACTCCTGCGCCGCCGCGGCTACCAGGTGAGCCCCGTCATCGACCGCGCCTACTTCAAGTCGATCTACTACCGCGAACCCAACGGCGTGCTCTTCGAGATCGCCACCGACCAACCCGGTTTCACCTTTGACGAACCCGCCGAGACGCTCGGCACCAAGCTCTCGCTCCCCCCGCGCCTCGAACCGCACCGCGCCGAAATCGAAGCCGCCCTCCCGTCGCTCACATAGATCTTTCTCTTTCCTCTTAATCTTTCTCTTTCTCCATTTTCCATCCTCTCAAGCCGGAGAAAGATTAAGAGAAAGAGAACGAGAAAGACTCCCTGCGATGCCCAACTCCTTCACCCACGTCTTCGAACCCGGCACCGATCCGTCGGCCCCACCGCTCTTCCTCCTCCACGGCACCGGCGGCAACGAGCACGACCTCCTCCGACTCGGCCGCACGCTCTCCCCCGGTTCCGCCCTCCTGAGTCCGCGCGGCCAGGTGAGCGAGCGCGGCGCGAACCGCTTCTTCGCCCGTCTCGCCGAGGGCGTTTTCGATCCCGCCGAGGTCACGCGCCGCACGCACGAACTCGCCGACTGGCTCGTCGCCACCACCAAGAAATACCCCCTCGATCCCGCGCGCCTCACCGCCGTCGGCTTCTCCAACGGCGCCAACATCGCCGCCACCCTCCTCCAGCTCCGCCCCGAGTCGCTCGGCGCCGCCGTGCTCCTTCGCCCGATGGTCGTGCTCGACCAACCCGCCGCGCCCGGCTCGCTCGCGGGCAAACGCGCCCTCCTCCTCAACGGCAACACCGATCCCATCGTCCCGCTCGATCATCCTCCGCGTCTCGCCGCCCACCTCCGCGCCGGTGGCGCCGACGTGACGCAGCAATTTTTTCCCGCCAGCCACAACCTCACCCAAGCCGACATCACCGCCGCGCAGGATTGGCTGGGGTCATAGGCTGCGGCGAAAAGGTAGGGCCCGCTCTCCGAGCGGGCCTGAGTTTGCACCCACGACCGCAATTTCAACTCACTAACAACCTTGGAACTCTGGCCGGCTCGGAGAGCCGGCCCTACCCACGCAATCTGACCGTCCCCGCACGGAGCGATTGCGCGCGCTCCCCGCGTTGATTCCGTCGCGCTGCGCCGGCGTGTCGTCGCGCGCATCCCCATGAAAGCCCCCCTCGCCTTCTTCGCCGTTGTCGCGCTCGCCGTCTCCGCGCACGCTGCCGACGTGCCCAAATCCGCCCCCGCCGAAAAACTCCCTTCCGATCTCTACGATTGGACGAAAATGGTCGTCACGCCCAACGCCAAGGGCGAACGCCGCGCCGTGTTCGACGGCCCCACCGCCACCGTCGACAAGATGCACTGCCACATCACGACGCTCAAAGCCGGCGAGAAGAGCGGCGAGCCCAGCAAGCACCTCCAGGAGGAGGTCATCATCGTGAAGGAGGGCCTCGTCGAAGCCAACTGGGACGGCAAGTCCAAGACCGGCGGCCCCGGCTCCGTGATTTTCTTCGCCGCCGGCGCGACGACATTCCTCCGCAACGCCGGCACCACGCCGTGCACCTACATTGTCATCTACTACTACACGCCGCTCACGCCGAAGAGCTGAACCCTTTTTGTCATTCTGAGCGCAGCGAAGAATCCACTTGGACTCTCGCCGCACAACCACGGGCGATGACGCCGCTGGATTCTTCGCTCTGCTCGGAATGACAATCTCCCTTCCCGTCATCGACTCCGTTGATTTCCCCATGAAACGCCTCCTCCTCTCCGTCGCCGCCCTCGCCTCGCTCACGCTCACCCGCGCCGCCGATCTCCCCGTCAAGCTCACCCAACTCGACGACCGCGTGCGCGTCGAAGTCGGCGGCCAGCTCTTCACCGAATACATCTTCAAGGGCGCGACCCGCCCTTACTGTTACCCGGTCAACGCCGTCGACGGCACCTCGCTCGTCCGCGACTACCCGATGAAAAATACGCCCGGCGAGGACACGGATCACAAACACCACCGCGCGCTCATGTTCGCGCACAGCGACGTCAACAAAATCGATTTTTGGAACGAGGGCACCTCCGGCACCAAATTTCCCAAGGGCGACACCGTGCACGCCGGCTTCGGCGAAGTGAAAAGCGGCCCCACCGGCCTTCTCCGCACGAAGAACCGCTGGGTCGCGCCCGACGGCAGGCTCATCGCCACCGACGACACCACCATCAAATTCCGCGGCACCGCCAATGCCCGCATGATCGACTACGAAGTCACCATCCACGCGCTGCCCGACACGCCGCTCGTGCTGGGCGACAACAAGGACGGCACGATGGCCATCCGCATCGCACAGTGGATGAACGCCCCGCGCAAAGTGAAAGGCGTCGAGGTCGGCACCGGCACGATCGTCACCGCCAACGGCGCCCGCAACGGCGCGGCCTGGGGCACGCGCGCGCCGTGGTGCGACTACTACGCCACCAAGGACGGCAAGACCTACGGCATCGCGATCTTCGATCACCCGTCGAACCTCCGCCACCCCACGTGGTGGATGGCGCGCGAATACGGCCTCTACGCCGCGAATCCCTTCGGCCAAAAAGATTTCGAGCCCGCCGCCAAACACCCCGCCGGCAAAGGCGACTACACGATTCCCGCCGGCGGCAGCCTCACGCTGCGCTATCGTTTCTACTTCCATCTCGGCGACGAAAAAGCCGCCAACATCGCCGCCCGCTACACGGACTACGCCGCCGGTAAGTAAAGATCCTCGGGGCAAGCCCCGAGGCATCAGAGCAATTCCACCCTGCAACCTTCGACCACTCATCGGAGCGGCGAGCGCCAGCGAGCCGACGCGCTTCGACTCGCTGGCGCTCGTCGCTACCCAACCAAGCCGAAGCAAGTTTACCCGCCTGTGGCGGCGCCGCAGGCGACCAGGGCTTCCCGGTATCGGACCCAACGAGAATGAATCGTAGCCCGCGCGCCCGGCCGCCTGCGCAGATTCGTTCTAGCGTTGGTTTTGTGCGGGCTCCGCAAACGGCCATTGCCAACCCGAAGCCGCGACCCCAAGACTCCCGCGCATGAGTCTCCTCCGCCCCGTTACTCGCCGCACGTTCCTGAAGACCCTCGGCGCCGCCGGCCTCGCCGCGCCGTTTATCGCGCGGCACGCGCACGCCGCCGCCCCGAGCCGCACGCTCCGCCACGCGAGCTTCGGCACCTCCGGCATGGCGTGGGCCGACATTCAGGCGATCATGAGCAATCCCTTCGTGAAGCTCGTCGCCGTGGCCGACGTCGACCTCAACAAGGTCAAGAACGTCAAGGAAACCTTCCCCGACGTGAAGGTTTACCAGGACTGGCGCGAGCTGCTCGACAAGGAGCAGCACAATCTCGACTCGGTGAACGTCTCCGTGCCCGACCACATGCACGGCCCCATCGCGATGTCGGCGATGCAACTCGGCAAACACTGCTACTGCCAGAAGCCCCTCGCCCACGACCTGCACGAGGTGCGCGCCCTCACCAAGATCGCCCGCGAGAAGAAACTCATCACGCAGATGGGCATCCAGATTCACTCCTACAAAGTCTACCGCCAGGCCGTCGCCCTCGTGCAGAGCGGCGCCATCGGCAAGGTGAAGGAGGTGCACACGTGGAGCAGCAAAAAGTGGGGCGACACCGGCGCCCCCCAACCCAAGGGCGAAACACCCGCGGCTGGTTTCGACTGGAACCTCTGGCTCGGCGCCTCGGCCGATCGCCCCTACGTCGGCGGCGGTTACTATCATCCGTCGAACTGGCGCAAGCGCCTCGACTTCGGCACCGGCACCTTCGGCGACATGGGCTGCCACATTTTCGACCCCGTGTTCGAGGCCCTCGCGCTCACCGCGCCGCTCTCGCTCAAATCCGAAGGCCCCGCCCCCGACCGGTGGAACTGGGCCATCAACGCCCGCATCCGCTACGTCTTTCCCGGCACCCGCTTCACCGAGGGCAAGACCGTCAACGTCTCGTGGTATGACGGTGACGAGCGCCCGCCGCAGGACATCCTCGCGCTCATCGATCACGACGCCGCGTCACTCGCGAAAGCGGCCGTCCCCGGCAAAAAGAAACGCGCCGACGACTTCCAAGGCTCGATCATCATCGGCACCCAAGGCGTGCTGCATGTGCCGCACATCGCCACGCCAAAACTCTACCCGGTGGCCAAGTTCAAGGACTACACACTCCCGCAGGTCGAAGGCACGCACCACTGGTCTGACTGGGCCGACGCTTGCGCCGGCGGAAAACTGAAGCCACTCGCCCACTTCGACTACTCCGGCCCCCTCACCGAAGCCGTGCTGCTCGGCAGCGTCGCCGTGCGCTTCCCACTGACGAACCTCGACTGGGACGCCGAAAAACTCGCCTTCACCAACGTGAAGGACGCGAACCAATTCGTCCGACGCGCCTATCGCAAGGGCTGGGAAACGAAGGGACTGTGACGGGTGCTGTCACGGGCACGCGATTGACTACGGCTCCCCAATTCTCAGCTTTTGAGCCATGACGCTCGCCAATTTCCCCGAACTTCAGCGCCTCCCGCGTCCGGCCCGGTTGCGAATCGCGGCGGAGTTGTGGGATTCGGCCGTCAACGACGATTTGCCGGTGCCGGCCAGCCACAAATCCCTCCTCCGCGAGCGCCGCGCAGCCTATGAGCGCGGCGAAATGGCGACGGTGACAATGGCCGAACTAAAGCGCGCCATTCGCCGCCCGTCGTGAAGAGCAAACCGGTTGTCGCGCTACAGGTCGTCAGCGAAGACGTCCAATCGGCGTGTGACTATTTCGACGCACGTCGAAACGGCGGAGGCGACCGGTTTCTCCAACATTACTTCGAGGTGGCAGATCGTATCGCCGCCAACCCCGAGGCATTTCCGGTGAAGTTCGACGACTATCACCGCGCCCTGATCCCCAAGACCTATCTTGCCGCGTATTATTTCATCGAACCGGCGCGAACGGTCATTGCAGCCGTGGTGGACGCCCGTCGCCACCCTCGCCTCATTCGGGATCTTGTCCGGGGTCGCAAAAGTTAGCTCGGCGTGACACCCATCCGGTTTGACGCCGTGGCGCGGAGCTTGCTCCTGTAGCAGCGGCCATCCTCACGCCGCGCCTACCATGATTGACTCCGCCACCACTTCCGCACCGCAGCTCCTCGCCTATCTCAACCTGAAGCTCCGCGAAATCGGCCAGCCGGGTGTCGCAGCCGACGGCACCGATGGCCTCGCCCCGCTCGTCGACCACTTCCTCGCCCTCAGCCGCGAGAAGGACCGTTCGCTCACCCACCACCTGTGCCCGGTCGATCAGCGCATCCAGAACTTTCTCTACGACCAGCTCGAGTCGCATTGTCCCGTTCCCCGCCTGCCCGCGACCACGCTCGTGCTCGACCGCGCCGGCCTCGCGCAACTGCTCACGCTCCCGCCCGACGCCGACCGCCATGAGAGCCCGATCCTGTCCTCGTTCCGCGTGCGCCAGGGCGTCATCCACAATCCGCGCAGCGACCGCCGCACCACGCAGGGCATCTTTCACGTCACCGAAGGCGGCCTGCCCGTGCCCGACGACAAGAAAGCCGTGCCGCAAAAAGTTTTCGGCCGCCTGCTCGCCGAGGCGTTGAATCCGCCGGCCGAGTTCCTGCGCCTGCCCTTCACCGCGCAGGCCCCCGCCCAGGCCGAGTGCTTCGTCTCGCTCTACCTGCGGCCCGTGGTGTGCCCCGAAGTGCCCGGCTTCACGCCCGCACGGGCGATGGAGACGCGTTTCTTCGTGCCCGGCTCGCTCGTCGCCAACCTCGATTTCATCGAGCGCATCTTCGGCAACGCCGGCGATCCCCACCTGCCCGCCCACGACGCCGCGCTCGATCCCGAGCATTGGAGCGGCCACACCGGCTGCGTCATTCTCGCGCCGCACCTCACGCAGTTCACCAAACGCGACCTCGGCCTTCCCAAGTGGGACGACGCCAGCCCGCGTCAGCGTCGCGACGGCATGTGCTGGAAAAAGGAGGACGAGCGCTACAACGACGGCGTCGCCTTCAAGCTCACCGCCCGCGACGCCTCCGGCGTGATCGTCACGCTGATCTCGGACAACTATTTCGGTTACTGCAAAAAAGAGGTGAAGACGCAGCTCAGCTTCGCCGCCAATCTCCTCGGCCGCTGCGAGGAGGAGCACGCCGGCGGCGCGGTCGTCTTCCCCAGCTACGACCTCGGCGAGGATTTTCAGCTCAACAAAAACTTCCCCGGCGTCGATCACACGATCGCCGAGACGCTCTTCCGGCTCGGTGGGCGGGCCGTCCCCCAACCGGGAGGCTGGGCGCGCGACCGCGTGCATCCGGATATTTTCTACGTGCCCGCCGAGGCGTATTTCGACCTCCGGGCGCAACGCATCACCTGGCGCGACCACGCGGGCGGCACCCAATCGCTGAAACTCCTCCCCGGCCACACCTACGTCCTGCCCTCCGGCTACAAGGTCGACATGGTGAAGCCCGACGCCGGCCGCAAGTGGCGCCTCCGCGGCACCACCGCCGAAGGCGTGCTCTGCCACAAGCCCTGCACCGTCTCCGGCGGCGGCAAATCCGAAATCTCCAAATCGATCGACGACGCCCAGTTCACCGGCCCCGTCTTCATCAGCGACTTCACCCGCGACGCCGAGCTCATCGATTCGATCCTCGATCGCAACTACGGCGACCGCTTCCGCGACGTGGCCCGCAACCGCCCCGACACCCGCCCGATCCTCAGCCCCGAGCGCTCCCTCGGCTCCGTCGTCAAACTCCTCAGCCGCAGCCCCGATTACACCGACGCCTACAACGCCTGGCTCGACACCATCCCGCGCTACATCCGCGACATCGTGCTCATCATCAAGCGCGCCTACAAACCCGAGTGGGGCCGCGACTGGCGCCGCCACTACAGCGTCGATACGATCAACGGCCGCCCCGGCAACGAGCTGAAATACCTCCGTGACAAAATCCTCACCCACTACCTGCGCATCGGCTTCACACGCGACGGCAGCTGGCGCACCTTCACGCTGCGGAAGGATTTTCTCCCCGCCGTGAAAATCCAGGCCGAGGACGACATCACCGCCTCCGTCGTCGTCCCGCGCTCCGCCCTCGCCGGCCTGCCCGGCGCCGATGCCCAGGGCCTCACCTCGCCCGGTTTCGCCTTCCAGCGCCCGGCCGCCAACGCCGTGCCCGCGGGCGCCACCGGCGGCTCGCTCAAGTTTGTCCACAACTGCGAACGCCAGCTCTTCCAGCGCCCCGACGACGCCATCGTGCGCGGCTACGACAAACGCACCGAGCGCGACTTCTCCCGCCCCGGAAATTTTCTCTCCAATTACGAGCCGCTCAATCACGCCACCGCGCGAAACATCGTCGAGGACACGCTTGGGTTCGACGCCTTCACGCAACCGATCCGCACCCTGTTCCGCGACTTCGTCGCGACGCCCGGCGCCGCCTACCTCGCTTCGCCCGCGCACCCCCGCCTCGTCGACGGCAAGCCGTCGAAGAACCCGCGCTACCTCCAGAACCGCCCCGACCTCGAGGACCCGCGCACCACCTATCTCGCCCACATGGGTGCGCAACTCTACCGCCGCCTCCCCGCCGGCGCGCCGGTGCACTTCCCCGTCGGCGCCGTGCTCATGGGCCGCCGCCTCAACCCGCCCGAAGCGGGCGTGCGCCCGCTCTGCGTCTTCGGCCCGATCCACTATCAGGAATTGCCCGAAGCGTTCATGGATTTGATCGCAAGCCTCACCGGCAAATCCCCTTCGACCACCGGCGCCGGCTCGGAGGGCGCGCTCACCAAGGGCCCCTTCAACGCCCTGCCGCCCATCCACGACCTCAACGCCGCGCTCGTCTCCGCCGTCCTCACCGAGCTGCCGATGTTCTCCACCGCCGCCGGCTGGATCGGCCCGCGCTACCGCGTCGATCACGACATTTCACTGCTCGTGCCCGAAATCTGGTGCCGCATGACGCCCGAGGAGCGCACCCCGCGCTTCCTCATCGAGCATGGCTACCTCGAGCGCTGCACCGACTGGACGCACGACGGCAAACCCGTCCTCGCCAGCCGCCTCGGCTGGCGCGTGACGGATCGCTTCGCCCAGACCTTCTGCGGCCGCGTGCTCGGCAATCCCAGCACGCTCTTCGAGGAGGAGATGCTCCGCCCCGAAAAACAGGACGCCGCCGTCTTCGCCGAGGGCATGGAGAACATCTGCGCCGCCATGCGCACCGCCGCCGCCTGCTACTTCGCCGACGGTTCCGTCGCGCAGGCCGTTCCGCCGCTGCGCGCGCTGCTGCACGTCATGCACGACGGCCAGTGGGAGGGCCGCGGCGCCGACCACCCGGAATTCCGCGCCTTGTTCGCCCGCGACAACGTCCTCGCGAGCGACTGGTATCGCGCCCGCCTCGCCGCCCAGCAACGGCGCGACCGCCACTACTGGGAAACGCAGCTGCGCTACCTCGAAAAATTCCTCGCCCGCGCCAACTACGCCGACGTCGCCACCCGGCTCGACATCAAGCGCCGCCGCGACCAAGCCCACGTCGCCGCGACCGCCGCGCGCCAGGACGATTACGCGACGCAACTCACCGGCACCCTCGGCCTCGATCCGTCGCTCGCTCCCGCATAGGTCCGCGCCGTCAACGCCCGCGCCAGTCAGCCCCACAGCCATTTGCCCCTCGGTCTTCACCCGGAAAGCAACCTACTGAGTCTCGCGAAATAGGGTGACAGAGAGTTCGGTGGTTCGGGGAGCGCACCCGTCTCGGGTGCTGGTGCCGGCGTCTCGCCGACACCTCCGAAATCCTCGGCGAGACGCCGAGGACAGCCCGCGGGACGCGGGCGCTCCCCGAACCACCGCGTGT
>JACRKC010000134.1 GCA_016235555.1 Verrucomicrobiota bacterium | reverse complement strand
GGAGGAGAGCGTGAGGGCGCCGATGGTGGCGTTGCCGGTGAGCGTGCCGCCGGTGAGCGTGAAGGCGGAGTTGGCGGCGGAGCCGTTGAGTTTGATCGCACCGCCGGTGATCGAGGTCGCGCCGGTGAAGGGGTTGATGCCCGTGAGCGTAAGGATGCCGGCGCCGGATTTGGCGAGGCCGCCGGTGCCGGAGATCGCGCCGGAGAAGGTGGAGTGGGAGGATTGGGCGACGGCGAGATTGGCGGAGCCGAGGGCGACGTTGCCGGCGCCTTCGAGTTTGCCGAGGGTGGCGGCATAACCGTTGAGGTTGAGCGTCGCGCCGGAGGAGAGGTTGACGGGTGTGCCCGACGGCAGTGCGCCGGTGGCGCCGAGTTGGACCGTGCCGGAAGAAATGGTGGTGGCGCCGGAGAAGGTGTTCGCGGCGCCGAGTTCGAGGGTGCCGGTGCCGTTCATGGTGAGGCCGCCGGTGCCGGTGAGGGTGCCGGTGAAGGTGTTGGTGCCGGTGGGGGCGACGGCGAGGCCACCGGTGCCCGTATCGATATTTCCAGTGCCAGAAAGCGCACCAAAGATGGGGGCGAAGCCGGCGGGGTCGAAGACGGCGCCGGGGGCGACGAAGAGCGTGGTGTTTGGCGAGAGGGCGTTGGCGGCGCCGAGGCGAAGGACGCCGGCGGTGACTTTGGTCTCGCCGAAGTAGAGGTTGGCCCCGCCGAGGACGAGGGTGCCGGCGCCGGTCTTGGTGAGGGCGTTGCCGGCGGAGCCGGTGATGGCGCCGTTCCAGGTGAGCGTGACGCCGGTGTCGGTGAGGAAGGTGCCGCCACCGGTGCCGAGCGTGGTGGCGCGGGTGGCGAGGAAATTTGCGGTGGCGAGCAGCGTGCCGCCGGCGAAGGCGACGGGGGCGGAGGTGTCGCCGAGGTGCGTGTTGGCGGAAACGGAGAGCGTGCCGGCGGCGAGCGTGGTGGTGCCGGTATAAGTGTGATCGGTCGCGAGGGTGAGCGTGCCGGCGCCGGTCTTGGTGAGGCCGCCGGTGCCGGAGAGGGAGGTGTTGGCGCTGAAGCCGAGGGTATAACTGTTGGTGTCGATGGTGAGGCCGCCGGAGCCGAGGACGGTGGAGCCGGCGTTGAAGCCGTTGAGAAAGGCGGCGTGGTTGCCGGTGGCGCGAAGGGTGGCGCCGTCGAGGGTGAGCGAGGAGGCGACGGACCAGCGTTCGACGGTGGGGAGGGTGAGCGTGGCGTTGGTGATCGAGGCCGAGCCGGTGCCGCCGGACCCGAGACGCAGGGCGGAGCCGAGGGTGAGCGAGCCGCCGGTGAAGGCGAGCGTGCCGGCTTGGGCGTTGGCACCGCCGGCGAGGGTGCCGGAGGCGGAGAGCGTGAGGGTGCCGGCGCCGACTTTCTCGAGCCCGCCGGCTCCGCCGAACGTGCCCGAGAACGCGGTGGAGGTGCCGAGCCCGCCGACGGTGAAGCCGCCGCTGCCGGGAGACACGGTGCCGGTGCCGGCGAGCGAGCCGAGGGAACCGGTGCCGGAAATCGTGGCGCCGCTGCCGACCGTGAAGGGAGCGGTGGAAAGATCGGCGGCGAGGGCGAGGTTGCCGGCGGAGATCTGCACGGCGCCGGTGAGACCGGCGGCCTGGAGAGTGAAGGTGCCGTTGCCGATCTTGGTGAGGCCGCCGGTGCCGGTGAAGCCGCCGGTGAAGGTGGTGCTGGCGTGGTTGGCGCCGGTGGTGAGGGTGGCGGAACCGAGGGAGACGGTGCCGGCGCCGGCGAGGGCGCCGATGGTGTCGGAGAGGTTGGCGAGGGCGAGGGTTGCGCCGCCCGCGACGGTGACGGTGGAAGCGTCGGGGAGTGATCCGCCGGTGGCGAGGGTGAGCGTGCCAGCGCCGATGGCGGTGGGACCGGTGTAGGCGTGGGCGGCGTTGAGCGTGAGGGTGCCGGCGCCGGATTTGGTGAGACCGCCGGTGCCGGAGAGAACGGTGTTGGCGCTGAAGCCGACGGCGAAGCCGTTGGTATCGAGAACGACGCCGCCGGAGTTGAGGGTGGCGGAGCCGACGGTGAAGCCATTGATGAGGGCGGCGGTGTCGGCGGCAGCGCGCAGGGTGCCGCCGTCGAAGGCGAGCGTGCTGCCGCCGGACCAGCGTTCGATCGTGGAGGTGGTGAGCGTGCCGCTGGCGAGCGTGACCGTGCCGGAACCGCCGTCGTGACCGAGGATGAGAGCGGGAGCGGTCACGGAGCCACCGGAAAGCGTGAGGGCGGCCGTGCCGGTGTTGCCGATGGCGATGGAGGCGGCGGGGGTGGTGATCGCGCCGCCGGTCGCGATGGCGAGGGTGCCGGCGTTGATGGCGGTCGCACCGGTGTAGCTGTTGGCGCCGGAGAGCGTGAGCGTGCCGGTGCCGGACTTGGTGAGGCCACCGGTGCCGGAGAGCACACCGGAGAAAGTGCTGGAGGCGTTGGCGGAGCCGACGGTGAGCGTGGCCGAGCCGAGGGCGACAGAGCCGGCGCCGGCGAGGCCGTCGATGGTGTCGGAGATGTTGGCGAGGGCGAGCGTGGCGCCGGAGGCCACGCTGACCGTGCTCGCATCGGGGATCGAGCCGCCGGTGGCGAGCGCGAGCGTGCCGGCGCTGACGGTGGTGGCGCCGGTGTAGGCGTGGGCGGAGCCCAAGGTGAGCGTGCCGACGCCGGCCTTGGTGAGGCCGCCGGTGCCGGACAGGACGGTGTTGGCGCTGAAGCCGACGGCGAAGCCGTTGGTGTCGAGGGTGAGGCCGCCGGAGTTGAGGACGGCGGCAGTGACCGTGAAACCGTTGAGCAACTGGGGAGCGTCGGCGGCGGCGCGCAGGGTGCCGCCGTCGAAGGTGACGGTGCTGCCGCCGGACCAGCGCTCGATGGTGGAGGTGGTGAGTGTGCCGCCGGTGAGGGCGAGAGTGCCGACGCCACTGGACAGGCCGAGAGTGACGGTGGGGGCGGTGATGGTGCCGCCGGTGACCGCGAGCGTGCCGGTGCTGGCGGTGCCGACGGCGACAGTGGATGCGGGCGTCGTGATCACGCCGCCGGTGCCGACGGCGAGCGTGCCGCCGGTGACGGCGGTGGCGCCAGTGTAGGTGTTGGCGCCGGAGAGCGTGAGCGTGCCGGCGCCGGTTTTGGCGAGGCCACCGGTGCCGGAGAGGACACCGGAGAAAGTGCTGGAGGCGTTGGCGGAGCCGACGGTGAGCGTGGCCGAGCCGAGGGTGACAGAGCCGGCGCCGGTGAGGCCGTCGATGGTGTCGGAGATGTTGGCGAGGGCGAGCGTGGCGCCGGAGGCCACGCTGACCGTGCTCACATCGGGGATCGAGCCGCCGGTGGCGAGGGCGAGCGTGCCGGCGGAGATCGTCGTGGCGCCGGTGTAGGTGCTGGCGCCGGTGAGCGTGAGGGTGCCGGTGCCGGTCTTCGTGAGCGAGCCGGTGCCGGAGACGGCGCTACCGAGAGTGAAGGTCAGGCTGGTGCCGATATCGAAGGCACCGCCACCGGCAGCAAGTGCGACCGGACGGGTGCTGGTGAAGCTGGCCGTGGGCGCGAACGTGCCGCCATTGAACGCGAGTGCTCCGCCGGCGGCGCCGAGAGCGGAGTCGCCCGCCACGGCGAGGCTGCCCGCGTTGACGGTGGTGCCGCCGGAATAGGTGTTGGCACCCGAGAGCGTGAGGATGCCGACGCCGGTCTTGGTGAGGCCGCCGGTGCCGGAGAGGATGGAGGAGGTGCCGACGCCGAAACCGTTGGTGTCGATCGTGAGGCCACCGGTGCCGAGGGCGGCGGACGTGCCGGTGAAGCCGTTGAGGATGTTGGCCGCGGCGGCGGTGGCGCGGAGCGTGCCGCCGTTGGCGGAGAAGGTAACGAGGCCGTTCCAGCGGAGAATCTCGGAGGTGGCGAGGATGCCGCCGTTGAGGGCGAGCGTGCCAGTGCCGCCGTTTTGGCCGAGCTGGACCTTGGTCGCGGAGACGGTGCCGCCGGTGAGCGTAAGCGTGCCGGTGCCGGCGTTGCCGAGGGCGAGTTCGCCGGAGTTGGTCCACGTGCCGGAGGACACGGTGACCGCCCCGCTCGTGCCCGCGGAGTAGCCAATGCGGCCTTCGACATTGCTGAGCGCGCCACCGGACACGGTGAGCGCGGCGGTGCCGCCGGTTTTCTCGACCACGAGATTGCCCGTCGCAGCGAGCGAGCCGCCGGTCGCGACCGTGCCCGTGCCGGCGGTGGAGAAATCCGCCGGGAACGAGATCGCGGCGGCGAGGGTGCCACCGTTGAACGTGAGGCTGGTGCCGCCGGAGAGAGTGCCGTTGCTGACGGCGCCACCGGCGAGGGTGAGGTTGGTGGCGGTGAGGGTGAAGCCGCCGAGATCGAGGTTGCCGGCGTTGATCGTGACAGCACCGAGAGTCTGGGCGGCGCCGAGCGCGAGCGTGCCGGCGGACAGCGTCGTGGCGCCGGTGTAGGTGTTCGCGCCGGAGAGCGTGAGGGTGCCGGCGCCGAGTTTGGTGAGGCCGCCGGTGCCGGAGATGGCGCCACCGAGACCGAAGCTTAGGCTGGTGCCGAGATCGAAGGTGCCGCCGCCGGCGGCCAGCGTGACCGCACGGGTGCTGGTGAAGCTGGCGGTGGGTGCAAAGGTGGCGCCATTGAGCGTGAGGGCGCCGCTGGAGGCGCCGAGGGCGGTGTCGGCGGACACGGCGAGCGTGCCCGCGTTGACGGTGGTGCCGCCGGCGTAGGTGTTGGCGCCCGAAAGCGTGAGCGTGCCGGGGCCGGATTTGGTGAGCGAGCCGGTGCCGGAGACGGTCCCGCCGGCCGTAAGGGTCGCGCCGCTCGCGACCTCGATGGCCGCCGCTCCGCTGAGGCCAATGCTGCGAGCGGACGTGAAACTGCCGGCCGCTTGAAGCGTGGCGTTGTTGAGCGTGAGCGAACCGCCGGCGGCGCCGAGCGCGGAGTCGGCGGACACAGCGAGCGTGCCCGCGTTGACGGTGGTGCCGCCGACGTAGGTATTGGCACCCGAAAGCGTGAGGGTGCCGGTGCCGGTCTTCGTGAGCGAGCCGGTGCCGGAGACGGCGCTACCGAGAGTGAAGGTCAGGCTGGTGCCGATATCGAAGGCACCGCCACCGGCAGCGAGCGCGACCGGACGGGTGGTGGTGAAGCTGGCCGTGGGCGCGAACGTGCCGCCATTGAACGCGAGTGCTCCGCCGGCGGCGCCGAGAGCGGAGTCGCCCGCCACGGCGAGGCTGCCTGCGTTGACGGTGGTGCCGCCGCTGTAGGTGTTGGCGCCGGAGAGCGTGAGGGTGCCGGTGCCGGTCTTGGTAAGGCCACCGGTGCCGGAGAGGGTGCCGGCGAAGGTGGTGATGGTGTTGGCGGCACCGACGGTGAGGTTGCCGCTGCCGAGGGTGACGGAGCCGGCTCCAGCGAGGTCGCCAATCGTCTCGGAAAAGCCGGCGAGATCAAAGGTGGCGCCGGTGTTGACCGTGAGCGCGGCGGTGTCACCCAGGCGTTCGGCGGCGCCGAGGCGGAGGGTGCCGGCGTTGACGGTGGTGGCGCCGGTGTAGGTGCTGGCTGCGGTGAGCGTCAGGGTGCCGGTGCCGGACTTCGCGAGGCCACCGGTGCCGGAGACGGCGCCGGTGATGACGCTGGCCAGAGTGACGTCGTCGGAGCGGTTGATGACGAGGGTGGCGTTGTTGACGAGCGCGCCGGACAGGCTGCCGGTGGTGCCGCCGTTGCCGAGTTGCAGCGTGCCGGCGGAGATCGTCGTGGCCCCGGTGTAGGTGTTGGCGCCGGAGAGCGTGAGGGTGCCGGTGCCGGTCTTGGCGAGGGTGCCGGTGCCGGAGATGATCCCGCCGGCTGTGAAAGTAGCGCCGCTCGCAACCTCGATGGCGGCAGATCCACCGAGGCCAATGCTGCGTGCAGATGTGAAGCCGCCGGCGGCTTGGAGCGTGGCGTTGTTGAGGGTCAGCGAACCGCTGGCGGCACCGAGCGCGGTGTCGGCGGACACGGCGAGCGTGCCAGCGTTGACCGTGGTGCTGCCGGCATAGGTGTTGGCGCCGGAGAGTGTGAGGGTGCCGGCGCCAGACTTGGTGAGGCCACCCGCGCCGGAGAGGATGGACGAGGTGCCGACGGTGAAGCCGTTGGTGTCGATGGTCAGGCCGCCGGTGCCGATCGAGGCGGAGGTGCCGGTGAAGCCGTTGAGAAGGTTGGCGGCGGCGGCGGTGGCGCGGAGGGTGCCGCCGTCGGCGGAGAAGGTGACGAGGCCGTTCCAGCGGAGAATCTCGGAGGTTGCGAGCGTGCCGCCGTTGAGGGTGAGCGTGCCGAGGCCGCCGTTTTGGCCGAGCTGGACCTTGGCCGCGGAGACGGTGCCGCCGGTGAGCGTGAGCGTGCCGGTGCCGGCATTGCCGATCTGGAGATCGCCGGAGTTGGTCCACGTGCCGGAGGAAATGGTGACGGTGCCGCTCGTGCCGGCGGTGTAGCCGATGCGGCCCTCGGTGTCGCTGAGCGTGCCACCGGCCACGGTGAGAGCGGCCGCGCCGCCGGATTTCTCGACAACGAGATTGCCCGCGGTGGCAAGGGTGCCGCCAGTCGCGAGCGTGCCGGTGCCGGCGGTGGAGAAGGTCGCCGGGAAGGAGATGGCGGCGGCGAGAGTGCCGCCATTGAAGGCGAGGCTGGTGGTGGAGAGCGTGCCGTTGCTCAGGGTGCCGCCGGCGAGGGTCAGACTGGTGGCGGTGATGGTGAAACCGCCGAGGTCGAGGTTGCCGGCGTTGACGCTGACGGCGCCGAGGGTCTGGGCCGCGCCGAAGGCAAGGGTGCCCGCGGAGAGTGTCGTGGCGCCGGTATAGGTGTTGGCGCCGGAGAGGGTGAGGGTGCCGGCGCCAAGTTTGTTGAGGCCGCCGGTGCCGGAGATCACGCCGGTCAGTCCGAGGTTTAGGCCGGTGCCGAGGTCGAAGTTGCCGCTGCCGGAGCCCAGCGTGACCGCACGGGTGCTGGCGAAGCTGGCGGTGGGGGCAAACGTGCCGCCGTTGAGCGTGAGGGCGCCGTTGGCGGAGCCGAGGGCAGAGTCCGCAGCCACGGCGAGACGGCCGGCGTTGAGCGTGAAGCCACCGGAGAAAGTGTTGGCGCCGGACAGCGTGAGGGTGCCGGTGCCGGCTTGAGTGAGGCTGCCGGTGCCGGAGATGATCGCGGCGAAGGTGAGGTTATCAGAACGGTTGAACGCGAGCGTGCCGTTGTTGGTGATGGCGGAGGTAGCGAGAGAGCCGGTGGTGCCGCCAGCGCCAAGTTGGAGCGTGCCGGCGGAGATCGTCGTGGCGCCGGTGTAGGCATTGGCGCCGGTGAGCGTGAGGGTGCCGGTGCCGGTCTTGGCGAGGGTGCCGGTGCCGGAGATGGTCCCGCCGGCTGTGAAAGTAGCGCCGCTCGCGACCTCGATGGCGGCAGATCCATCGAGGCCAATGCTGCGTGCAGATGTGAAGCTGCCGGCGGCTTGGAGCGTGGCGTTGTTGAGGGTCAGCGAACCGCTGGCGGCACCGAGCGCGGTGTCGGCGGACACGGCGAGCGTGCCAGCGTTGACCGTGGTGCTGCCGGCATACGTGTTGGCCCCGGAGAGCGTGAGGGTGCCGGTGCCCGTCTTGGTGAGGCCACCCGCGCCGGAGAGAATGGACGAGGTGCCGACGGTGAAACCGTTGGTGTCGAGGGTGAGGCCGCCGGTGCCGATCGAGGCAGAGGTGCCGGTGAAGCCGTTGAGGAGGTTGGCGGCGGTGGCGGTGGCGCGGAGCGTGCCGCCGTCGGCGGAGAAGGTAACGAGGCCGTTCCAGCGGAGAATCTCCGAGGTGGCGAGGGTGCCACCGTTGAGGGCGAGGGTGGCGGTGCCGCCGTTTTGGCCGAGCTGGACCTTGGCCGCGGAAACGGTGCCGCCGGTGAGTGTGAGCGTGCCGGTGCCGGCGTTGCCGATCTGGAGATCGCCGGAGTTGGCCCAGGTGCCGGAGGAAACGGTGACGGTGCCGGTGGTGCCGGTGGCGTAGCCGATGCGGCCTTCGGCGTTGGTGAGGGTGGCTCCAGCAAGGGTGAGAGTGACGCCGCCGGCTTTTTCAATCGTGGCGCTGCCGGGAGCGGTGAGGTTGCCGCCGGGGTTCAGCGTGGTTGAAGCGCCGAAGGAGACGTCGCCGGTGAGTTGGACGGCGGCGGCGAGAGAGCCGCCATTGAAGGCGAGGCTGGTGGTGGAGAGCGTGCCGTTGCTCAACGTGCCGCCGGCGAGGGTGAGATTGGTGGCGGTGATGGTGAAACCGCCGAGGTCGAGGTTGCCGGCGTTGACGGTGACGGCGCCGACGGTCTGGGCGGCGCCGAGGACGAGCGTGCCACTCGAGATCGTGATGGGGCCCGTGTAGGTGTTGGCGCCGGTGAGCGTGAGGGTGCCGGTGCCGGCTTGGGTGACGCCGCCGGTGCCGGAGATGATTGCGGCGAAGGTGAGGTTGTCGGAGCGGTTGAACGCGAGCGTGCCGTTGTTGGTGATAGCGGAGGTGGCGAGGGAACCGGTGGTGCCGCCGTTGCCGAGTTGGAGCGTGCCGGCGGAAATCGTGGTGGCGCCGGTGTAGGTGTTGGCGCCGGTGAGGATCACAGCGGAGTCGCCGGTCTTGGTGAGGGCGCCGAGGCCGGAGATTTGGCTGGCGACGTTGAACACCGGCACGGTGCCGGACCCCGAATAGAAATTGTCGAGCGTGCCGCCGCCGGCGCCGAGTTCGATGGGCCGGGATAAGATGTAGGCGACCGTGGTGCCGTTGGTGGTGAGGGTGCCGTTGTCGAGCGTGAGTCTTTCGCCGACGGCGCCGAAGGGTTCGCTGGTCGTTGTGGCCACGAGGACGCGAGCGCCGTTGGTGAGGATAGTGCCGCCCGTGTAGTTGTGGTTAGAGGTGGGAAACGGAAGGAAGGCCGCGGGGCCGCTGTAAGTGACGCCGCCGGCTCCGGTGACGGGGACGAAGGCAGGGACCGAACCGGAGGTGCCCAGATAGGTGAGGTGGCCGCCGTTGAGGTTGATCAGTCCGGCGTCCGAGCCGCCGCTAACGGAGGCGGCGCCGATGGTGATGGAGTAGCCGTTGAGATCGAACGTGCTGACCCCTGTCGCGGCAGGGAGGAACGCGAGCGTGGTGCCGGTGGGCAGGGTGGTGGCTGAGCCCAGGCGCAACGTGCCCCCTGCAACATAGGTGGGGCCGGTGTAGGTGTTGGTGCCGGTGAGCGTGAGCGTGCCAGTGCCGAGTTTGGTGATGCCGAGGGCGTTGGCGCCGCCGTTGGGGTTCGCGAGGTTGGTGGCGAAAGTGAACGCGCCGGCGGGGCTGTTGGTGGTGTCGAGGCCGAGGCGGGCGCCGTTCCTGAACCCGCCGGTGGCGGTCGAGGAAGCCAGAAAGGTGGCGACCTGACTCTCGGTGAAACCGGTGGCGCCGCCGAGACCGAAACCGAGGGTGCTGTTGCTGTTGACGATGATGTTGGCCGGCGTCCACTTCGAGCTGTCGCCGGCGTAGAGGCTGGCGGTGGTGGCGAAATCCGCGATGGCATTGCCAGTCACGGTGACGGTGCCGGAGTGGGTGTTGGTGCCGGAAAGCGAAACGAAGCTGCTGGAGCCGCCGAAGAAGGTGAGCGGTGCACCAGTCGCAGCGGTGAGGTCGCCGGTCAACTGGAAGGGGTTGTTCGTGGCGCCTCCCCGAAAAGTCGCACCGCTGCTACCCACGGTGATCGGTCCGGTGACCACCGCGGCCAGTCCAGGGGTGCCCGAACGATTGTAGAACAACGTGCCGTTGTTGATTTCGATCGGTGCGCTCAATGAGCCGAGAGCCGCGGGGGTAGTAAAGGACAGCGTGCCACCGGAAATGTGCAGGCCGCCGGTGAAGGTATTGGTGCCAGTGAGGATGAGGAAGCCGGTGCCGGTCTTGGTAAGCGCGCCGGTGCCGGAGAGGGTGCCACTGAAGGTGGGGCTGGTGTTGGCGGCACCGACGGTGAGGTTGCCGCTGCCGAGGGTGACGGAGCCGGCTCCGGCGAGGGCGCCAACCGTCTCGGAAAAACCGGCGAGATCGAAGGTGGCGCCGGTGTTGACAGTGAGCGTGGCGGTGTCACCCAAGCGTTCGGCGGCGCCGAGGCGGAGGGTGCCGGCGTCGACGGTGGTGGCGCCGGTGAAGGTGTTGGCTCCGGAGAGCGTGAGGGTGCCGGTGCCGGACTTGGTGAGGCCGCCGGTGCCGGAGAGGACGGAGGAAGTGCCGACGGTGAAGCTGTTGGTGTCGATCGTGAGGCCGCCGGTGCCGAGGGAGGCGGAGGTGCCGGTGAAGCCGTTGAGGATGTTCGTGCTATCGGCGGTGGCGCGGAGCGTGCCGCCGTCAAAGGAGACGGAGCTGGGAGTGTTCCACCGGATGATCTCGGAGGTGGCGAGCGTGCCGCCGTTGAGGGCAAGCGTGCCCGTGCCGCCGTTCTGGCCGAGCTGGACCTTGGTGGCGGAGACGGTGCCGCCGGTGAGCGTGAGCGTGCCGGTGCCGGCGTTGCCGATCTGGAGATCGCCGGAGTTGGTCCACGTGCCGGAGGAAAGGGTGGCGGTGCCGGTGGTGCCCACGTCGTAGCCGATGCGGCCTTCGGCGTTGAGGAGGGTGCCGCCGGTGAGGTTGAGCGCACCGGTGACGGTGACATTCGAGGCGGTGGCGTCGAAGGTGAAGCCGGTGGGGAGGACGAGGGTGCCGGCGACGGCGGTCGCGCCGGCGGTGACGGAAACGCCGGTGCTGCCGGTGACGGTGAAGCCGGTGTTGACGGTGACGGCGCCGAGGGCCTGGCCGTTGGTGGCGAGGGTGGTGTCGGCGGTGAAGATCGTCTGCGCGCGCGGCGCAGCCGCCGCGATCAAAGCGGCGAGAATCGCAGCGGCACGGTGGAGCAGCCCGACTTGGGCGGACAGCACACGAGTCATGGCGGGCACGGTGGGAGTGGATGGAAACGCGGTCAAAGGAGCGGAAGGCGGGGGTCTTTAGCAGGGGGTCAGAGCGAAGGGGGTTGCCATGGGCCGGGGCCGGGCCTTCGGTGGCGCGCACTCCCCTACTCCACGTTCATGGACGAATCCTCTCTCCTCCGGCAGGCGCGGTGGCTGCGTTTCGACGATGCGGCGCAGGAGGCGCGGTTTCAGGCTTACGACGACGAGCGGTCGCTGCGCCAGTGGCGGATCGCGACGGGTTTCGGCGCGGCGGTGGTGATCACGCTGGGGGTGTTGCCGGCCGCGGGCATGATGCCGTGGCGCGAGGAGATCGAGCAGCTCGGGCGCTTCGGACTGATGCTGCCGTGGTTTGTGGTGGCGCTGGCGTTTTCCTGGTGGCGCACCCAACGGCATCGCCTGCAGCTCGTGGGAGCCGTATGCGCGTCGGCCAGCGTGACGATGTATTTCCTGACGCAGGCGACGGTGCTGGGGACGTTTCAGATCACGGCGACCTTGATCTCTTCGCTGATTTTCGCCGCGAGCCAGTATCTGGTGGGGGTGGCGGTGGCGGTGCCGTTGCGCACCCGGGCGTTGGCGGTGGCGTTGCTGGTGTCGCTGGCGATGTTTCCCGTGGGCGCGATGGCGATCAATCCGCCAATATGGAGCCGGCGGGAACTGCGAAACATGACGGTGCAGCAATCGACCGTGGTGCTGGGGATCGTGCTGGTGTTGATCGCGGTGACGTGGGCGCGGGAGCGGCTGCTGCGCATTTCGTTTGCGCAACGCGAGCAGTTGGAGGCGGCCAATGCCGAGCTCGCGCGCATGAACGCCGAGAAGAACGAGTTCATGGCGATCGCGGCGCACGATCTGCGCGGGCCGCTGGCGGCGGTGGGCGGCACGGCGCGGCAGCTGCAGGAGCGAAGCGATCCGGCGGCGGCGCAGCGCGACGCGGCGGCGATCGAGACGCAGGCGCGGCGGATGCTGGCGCTGGTGAACGATTATCTCGGGGCGCATGCGGCGGAGAGCGGCGCGCTGCCGGTGCGGCGCGCGCGGATCGAGCTGGCGGCGGCGGCGCGGGAGGGCGCCGGGCGCCATGCGGCGGCGGCACGCGCGAAAGGCCAGACGATCGCGGTGGATGAGACGCCGGAGCCGGTGTGGGTGGAGGCGGATGCGGCGTTGCTGGCGCAGGTGGTGGATAATTTTTTGAGCAACGCGCTGAAGTTCAGCCCGGCGGGCGCGACTGTGCGGCTCGAAGTGCATACGGCCGGCGGGCATCCGCGCGCGCGGCTGGCGGTGGTCGACCAGGGCCCGGGCATCGCGGCGGCGGAACAGGCGCGGCTGTTCCGGAAATTCGGCCGCGGCAGCGCGCAGCCCACCGGCGGCGAGGGTTCGCACGGGCTGGGGCTCGCGGTCGCCAAGCGCCTGGCCGAAGCGATGGAGGGGGCCGTGGGGTGCGAGAGCCCTTCGACTTCGCTCAGGGCGGGCGAGCCGGGGGCCGGCGCGACGTTTTGGGTGGAACTGCCGCGCGTGAGCGCGGAAAACATCCCGGCATGACGAGCGAAGCGAAGAACGATACGCGGGTGCGCGTGGGGCTGGTGGAGGACGATGTTCTTTTCCGGCGCTACGTGGCCGGCGTGCTGGACGCGACGGGGCGTTACCGGGTCGTGGCGGAGGCAACCACCGCGGCGGAAGCGCGCGGCTGGCCGGACGCCGCCGCGCCGGCGGTGGCGTTCGTCGACATCGCGCTGCCCGACGATTCCGGCAACGCGGTCGTGGCGGATTTGCTGGCGCGGTTCCCGCAACTGGCGGTGGTGATGCTCACCGCGCGCGACGAGGAGAGTCTGATCCTGGAAGCAATCCGCGCCGGTGCCGGCGGCTACGTGCTCAAAGCGATGGACTCGGCGGGGCTCGTCGCGGTGCTCGACGACGTGCGGGCCGGCGGTGCCCCGATGTCGCCGGCGATCGCGCGAAAGGTCGTCGGCTTGATGCGGAATCCAGCCGCCGCTGCCGCGACGGCAGCGCCCCGCCCGGCCGACGTTGCCCTCGAAGGATTGACCCCGCGCGAGACCGAGGTGCTGGCGTTGGTGGCGGCGGGCGAGGCGGACAAGGAGGTGGCGGCAAGACTGGGCATCTCGCTCTCGGTCGTGAAGGCACACCTCGGAAAAATCTACGCGAAGTGGCGGGTGCGCTCGCGCACGGAAGCCGCGATCAAGTTTACGCGACAGCGGAAGATCTGAAGGCCCGCCAAACGGAGGCAGGACGGGTTTCGGGAAATTCATCGTTCCCGGGTGATGGCGCACGTGCCACCATGGGCAGGCAGGTGCCGCGCAGGCGGCGTGCTCAGGCAGAGTCTTCCTCGCCACGCATTGAGCGTTCGTCAGTCGCATGGGTCATCTGGGAAGCCGCCAGTTTATCGGAAATCCGATGTATGCGCCCCCCGACTTTAGTAGGGGGTGCGTCTGTCCTTGAGTCAGGTGTTGCCTTCAATCACCGTTTCGCGCCGTCCTAATGAATCCCTCGATCCAGAGTCTCACTCATCGTGATTGGGCGTCGATCGACCAGGTGGTTCTGGACCTGTTTGCCGAGGGTTTGACGATGGAAAACTATGTGACGCGCGGGCTCGCCGCCGTCCAAGCGCTGGTGCCCGGGGAATTCGCCACCTACTCGCGGGCGAAAGCCGGAGACGCCGCGACCTTCGAGATCGTTTTCTCCACCACGGACTCGCTCCCACTGGCACCGCTCCAGTCGTTCATGGGGCTGAAGGACCATTATTGGCTGTGGCATCCGGATTTCTCCGGGACACCAGGCATGCGCAGCGATTTCTTCTCGGACCGCAGTTTCAGGGACCAGCCGCTCTACACGGACGCCTACCGGCCGTTCGGCCTCGACAACCACCTCTGCATCCCGGTGATGCGCGAAGACGGGTCGGCCATCCATTTCAGCGTGCAGCGCTTCGGCGGGCCGGACTTCACGGAGCGGGATCGGGCAGTGGTCGCCCGGCTCCAACCGCACCTGGCGTCGGCACGCCGGCTGGCCCGCACCCAGGTGATAACGCAGGCCGTGCGGCCAGAGAGTTTCCGCGGTCTCGGACTCACGCCGCGCGAGACCGAGGTGTTTTGCTGGCTGGTGGAAGGGAAACGCAATTCCGAGATCGCCACCATCCTGCGGCTGCGCGAGCAGACGGTGAAGGCGCACGTGGCGGAGATCTTCCGGAAACTGCGCGTCGAGAACCGCCACTCGGCGATGCGCGCGGGTTGGGAAGCCGTGCGCTGCGCCGGTCACGATGAACTCGCGGCGGCCGGGCGCACTTTGCGGGCGTTCCAGCTGGCGAGTCCCCTCTCGTAGGCGGAACGTGGCGGTCGAGGTGGAGCGCGTTGACCTCAACGCGCTTTTGGTGGGAGGGGCTTTACACCCCGACGAGTCGCGGGGTAAACCCGCTCCCACCTTCAAACCAGCGCGTTGAGGTCAACGCGCTCCATCTTGAATCACGGCAAGACGGCATCGGTGATCGTGAGGGTGTTGAAATCGAGGACGCGCTTCAGTTTGCCGTGCGTCATCGTGAGCGTGCCGCTGCCGGGCTCGGCGTTGAGATACGGTCCCTTGAATAGCTTCCACTCTTTCGCGTAGTCGATGGTGCGGCCGTCAACGCGCGGCGCGGCGCCGTAGGTGCATTCGAGTTTGCGGCCGCGGAGCGTGGTGAAGGTGACGCTTGGCTTCGGCGTTGTCTTCATTTCAAGCAGCAGCGCGCGGATGGCGGGGGTTGAAGCCGGAGGGCGGATCGGAGACCTCGCCCTGCTTTTTTCGGCGCGGTGGTGCGGGGAGAACGAGAACGATCACGAGGAACGAGAACGATTGTTCCGGCGGCGGTGGACGATCGCGCCGACCAGGGCGCACGCGCCGAAGATCGCGGCGTAGGTGCTGGGCTCGGGGACCGCGCTGCCGCCGGTGTAGACGAGGTTGAGGTTGTTGCCGCTTTGGGCGATCGACCAGATGCCGGTGAGGGAGCTGTCGACGCCGCTGGTATTGAGGGTGAAGGCGGCGGTGTCGAAGCCGACGATGCCGGTGGTGGTCGT
>JACRKC010000136.1 GCA_016235555.1 Verrucomicrobiota bacterium | reverse complement strand
GGTTCGGGGAGCGCACCCGTCTCGGGTGCTGGTGCCGGCGTCTCGCCGACACCTCCGAAATCCTCGGCGAGACGCCGAGGACGGCCCGCGGGACGCGGGCGCTCCCCGAACCACCGCGTGTCACTCAATTGTGCGAGCCTCGGTAAAGGAGAACGCAGAGGCAGCAGAGGCAGGTTTCGAAAGTCTGAGACGGAACCGTGCAGTTGAGTTCGCGTTTATTCGTGACCGTGCGGTGTCGCGGTGGAGCGCGTTGCCCCCCACGCGATTTTCATGATTCACGTCGTATCCCAAGCGCGGTGAGGTCAACGCGCTCCACCCCGACTGCAATGTTCCGGCTATACGGAGCCGTGCAGTTGAAGTTCGCAAAACGTGGTAGCCGCCGAGGTAACGAGGCGGTTGACGCGATTCACCTTGCCCCAGCCTCCTCACGTCGGCTGCTACGGTCGATTGCGCGTTTCGAGCTGAGAGGCCGGCGGGTTCGCCGGTCACTCCTCGAACTTCAGAATACGTGTGTCGCGCTCGATGCCGAGGCGCTCGGTGAGCGGGCCGTAGAGTTCGGGGCGGCGCGAGCGAATCCACCGGCGGCCGGTCGCTTTCTCGAGCAGCCGCGCATCGAGATCGGCGAGCACCATCGTGTCGGCCGCCGCGCAGGTCTCGACGAGGATGCGGCCGTAGGGATCGAGAATCATTGCGTTGCCGGTGCGGATCTCGTCGTCGTCGACGCCCACGCCGTTGCTGAAAATGAGAAAAATGCCGTTGTCGTGCGCCCGGCTCGGCAGCCAGCGCATCAGCCAGCCGCGGCCCTTGTCGCCCGTGAACTCGCGCCGGATCGCCTCCGGGTCGATATGGCGGTTGTCCCACACGACCCGCTCGATCAGGCCCATGAGATTCGGATCCTTGCTCCGCACGGCGCCGGTCTGGTGCGGGGCGATCAACACCTCGGCACCTCGGAGCGCGGTCATGCGCACGTTTTCGATGAGGTTGCAGTCGTAGCAAATCAGCACACCCGCGCGCCAGCCGTCGGGCAGATCGAAGACCGTGAGCTCCGTCCCACTGCGCACCTGATCGTGTTCGAAGGAGTGAAGTTTGCGGTGCCGGTGGATTGTCCCATCGGGCAACGCCACGACGTAGCTGTTGTAAAACACGCCGCCTTCGCCCGTCTCGAACCAGCCCGCGCCGACCGAGACGTTGTGCCGCCGCGCAAGCGCGATGAGGCGCCGGGTGCTCGGGCCGTCCGGGATCGGCTCAGCGAGCGCGGCCAGCTGCGGAACTGTCAGGTTGCGCACGAACCAGTAGCCGCTCACGCAGCCTTCGGGAAACACGACGAGCCGCGCGCCTTTCGCCGCGGCCTCGGCCGTGAAAGCTTCGATCTTCGCGAAGTTCGCGTCCTTGTCGCTGGGCGCGCTCTCAAACTGCACGGAGGCGACGCGGAGACTGCGGGAAGGAGAGTCCATGGATCGTGATTTCTAGGGGCATCGCTTGTCGCCGCCCCGGCGTCACTGCTTCGGCGCGGCCTTGGCCTTCTTGGCGTCGCCTTTTGCTGCGTCGCTGGCACGCGGCGTGTGCACGATCACGTCGCGCGCGGTGAGGGAATTACGGTCGGCGTCGGGATAGAGCACCTTGGGCTGCGCCTTCTCCCACTCGGCCGCGGACACTTTCTTCGCCTGATTGGTAAAAACAAAAGTGCCCTTTTTATTGCCGATGATGATGTCGGGGCGGCCGTCGCCATTCACGTCTCCGAGGCCAACCTGACGGCCGACACCGGAGTCCTCGTCGATCAGATTGGGCACCCAGTCGACGCGGCCATCTTTGCCGCGCACAAGCTTGAACCAATACAGCACGGCCGCCGCGCCCGCATCCTCGGCGGCGATCGCAGTGCCGGGCGGACCGTGCGCCCAGAAGCACTTGCCGGTGACGATGTCCTTGAGTCCGTCGCCGTCGATGTCGACGAGTTCGACGGCGTGGATTTCCGAGAACACCACGCCATAACGATTCTCACGTGGCGCGCGGTTAAGGAAGATGTGTGGCTTGAAGTCGGGGCCGCCGTCGGCCGTTTTTTCCGCGAGCGCTTCATACCAGGCGAAGCCATAGCCGTGGGCGGCAAGCGACGTGATGATGTCGGCGCGGCCGTCGCCGTTGACATCGTAGGCGAACATCTGCGCGCCGCCGGGCGCGAAGAAGTAGGTGTGAGCCGTCCACGCGGGGTCTCCGGCGAGCGAACCAGGTTGTTCGAACCAGCCATCCTTGAACATCACGTCGAGGCGACCATCGCCGTTCACGTCGCCGACGCCGAGGCCGTGCGTGTAGCGCTGCCATTTGCCGCCGGTGGTGATCGGCGTGAACTTCCACTTCGCGCCCGGATTGCTCCAGTCGGGCGAGGCGTAGCCGAAGTTGCCGTTGTTCACGCACACGATCTCGGGTTTTCCGTCGCCGGTGAGGTCGAGGAACGTGGGCGATTCGTTGTCGACTTCGTCGAGCACCGTTTGGCGCGTCCAGTGGCGCTCCTCGCCGCGCGGGTTGATATAGAGGAACGCCGGCGTGTGCGGCAGGCCGTAGGTGAGCACGTCGTTCCAGCCGTCGCCGTCGAAGTCGTGGACGAACGCGAAGAAGTTGTCGTTGGAGTAGGCGTTGGCGTTGCCCAGGCCGCCGTGCCAGCCGGCGAACGTCCGCGACGTGCCGTCCTTGTCTTTCACCGTGGTGGTCTTCGTCGGCGCATAGATCTCGTGGCGCTTGGTGAAGTCCGGCCCCTCGAACCAGTAGGGGCCGTAGACGGCGTCGGGCTTGCCGTCGCGGTTGAGGTCGCCGAGCGCGGCGCCCTCGCTCCAGTAGAATTTTTCGAGCGGCTGTTTCTTGAAGGAGTGGAGCGTGAGGTCGGCCGCGGCGAGGGGGGCTGCGAGCGCGCCGACGAAAGCCAGGGGAAGCAATTTCGGGTGCACGCGGGACGTTGGCGGCGCCCGACGCAGGCGGTCAAGCCGCATGGCGGGAATTTCTCCCGCGCCGCCGAAAGCAGATTGCACGATCCACCCGCCGCCGCTCTCCTCGGGCACCCGCATGGCCCCGCCGATCGCACTCAAGCCCACGCACGCCCCGGTCCGCGCCTATGCCTTGGCCCTGACGCAGCTCGCCAACGTCGGCGCCACCCACGAGACCGCCGTGCGCGAGGCTTGGCACCGGCTCATCGAGCATTGCGCCGGCCCGCTCAAGTGGACGCTCGTCCGCGAATACTCCGTCTCCCGCGGCAAGGGCGCCACCCCGCTCCGCCTCGACGCCGTGCTCCTCGACAGCTACCGCATCCCGCACGGCGTGATCGAGGACAAGGACGATAAGGATGACCTCGCCGTCGAGATGCGCGCCAAGCTCAAACTCGGCTACCCCGCGAAAAACACCCTTTTCTGGCAACCCCGCCGCGCTCTCCTCGTGCAGGACGGCAAAGTCGCCCTCGACTTTGCCATCGACGCCAAGCCCGAGCAGCTCTGCGAAATTCTCGCCCGCTTTTTCGCCTACACCGAACCGGTGATTGCCGATTGGGAGCGCGCCACCGAAGAGTTTCGCGAACGCGTTGCCGAGCTCGGCCGCAGCCTGCGCGAGGTCATCCAGCGAGCTCGCGGCAGCGTCGGCACCGTGCCCAACAAGAAATTCGTCGCCGCCTTCGACGATTTTGCCGCCCTCTGCCGCGCCGCCATCAACCCCGGCCTCCGCGACGACGCCATCGAGGAGATGCTCATCCAGCACCTGCTCACCGCGCGCCTCTTCGGCTCCGTCTTCAACAACCCCGACTTCACCCGCCGCAACGTCGTGGCCGTCGAAATCGAGAAGGTGATCGACGCCCTCGCCTCCGGCCACTTCTCCCGCGCCGACTTCCTCAAGAAGCTCGACCGCTTCTACCTCGCGATCGAAAACGCCGCCGCGACCATTGAGGATTTTTCCGAAAAGCAGAAGTTCCTGAACACCGTTTACGAGAAATTCTTCCAGGGCTTCGCCGTGAAGGTGGCCGATACCATGGGCATCGTCTACACGCCGCCGTCCATCGTCCGCTTCATGATCGCGAGCATCCGCGAGCTGCTGCAGCAGGGATTCGACAAGGACCTCGGCGACCCCGGCGTGCATGTGCTCGATCCCTTCACCGGCACCGGCAACTTCCTCGTCCACCTCATGCGCGAGCTGCCGGCCAAGGCGCTCAAGCAGAAGTTCGCCTCCGAACTCTGGGCCAACGAGATCATGCTGCTGCCCTACTACATCGCGGCGCAGAACATCGAACACGAATATTTCGAGAAGACCGGCACCTACGAAGCCTTCAACGGCCTCTGCCTCGTCGACACCTTCGAGCTGGCCGAGCCGCGCGACGCCGAGTTCGAGTTCATGGTCGCCGCCAACACCGAGCGCGTAAATGCGCAGAAGAAAGCGCCCATCCGCGTCATCCTCGGCAACCCGCCCTACAACGCGAACCAGCAGGACGAGAACGACAATAACAAGAACCGGAAATACCCGCACCTCGATCGCCGCATCCGCCACACCTTCGCCGCCGACTCAAACGCCACGCTGCTCAACAAACTCAGCGATCCCTACATCAAAGCCATCCGCTGGGCCAGCGACCGCATCGGCGAGGAGGGCATCGTCGCCTACGTCACCAATTCCGGCTACCTCGACGGCATCGCCACCGACGGCGTGCGCCATCACCTCGCGCAGGACTTCGACGCCATCTACATCGTGGACCTCGGTGGTAACGTGCGGAAAAACCCAAAACTCTCCGGCACGACCCACAACGTCTTCGGCATTCAGGTCGGCGTCAGCATCGCCCTCTTCGTCCGCCACAAACAGAAGGCGCTGAAGCCGCGCAAGTGCATCATCCGCTACGCTGCGGTCGGCGAGGATTGGAGGAAAGAGCGGAAGTGGAAATGGCTCGAGGACAAGACGAGCATCTCCGGCGTGAAATGGCGGATGCTCAAGCCGGACCAGCGGAACACATGGTTGCACGATGAAGAGGCCGCTGGTTTTAATGTTCTTCTTCCGATCGCTTCAAAAGAGACCAAGGCACTCGACAGCCTCGATGCGCACGCAATTTTCCGCACGTATTCGCTGGGTGTCTCCACGAACCGCGACTCAGTCGTATATGATTTCGATGCGGACCGGCTAGCGAAACGCGTTTCCCAATTTGCGGAGGACTATAACGATGAGGTCTCGCGCTATCTTCGCAAGAAACCGGCGGTCGAAGAACTCGACACCTTCCTAAAGACCGATCGAGTGAAGTGGAGTCGCAACCTCAAGAGTGAACTGAAGCGTGGGAAGTTTCTTGAGTTCGCAAAGGAGAAGATCCGAGACGTCAGTTACCGACCGTTTGCATCTCGCTTTCTGTATTTGGACGATATCGCAGTCGACGAGCCGGCTCAATCGCGGGTTTTTGCTCCGCGTTCGATCGAACATGCCCTTGCAATCACACTCAGCGACGTTGGGCACCGCGCGGATTTCGCAACGTTGATGGTAGACGGAGTTCACGACCTGCACTTTTGCGCCAGTTCTGACGGCTTCCAGTGCTTCCCGCTCTACACCTACGACGCCGACGGCGGGCACCGGCGGGACAACGTCACTGATTGGGCGCTGGAGCAGTTCCGCACGCACTACGGGCAAGCGAAGCTCACGAAGAAGGACATCTTCCATTACGTTTACGCCGTGCTGCATCACCCGGCTTACCGGGAGAAATACGCCGCCAACCTCCGCCGCGAGTTGCCGCGCATCCCCTTCGCGCCCGACTTCGCCGCCTTCGCCACGGCTGGTGAAAAACTCGCCGCCCTCCACATCGGCTACGAGTCCCAGAAGGAATTCAAACTGAAGCGCATCACCACCGGCCCGAAGGAGGATTGGCGGGTGGAGAAGATGAAGTTTTCCAAGGACAAGACCGCCTTGACCTACAACGACTGGCTCACGCTGGAAGGCCTCCCCGCGGAAGCGCACACCTATCGCCTCGGCAACCGCAGCGCCCTCGACTGGATCGTCGACCAATATCAAGTCGAGCGCAGCAAGGAGAACTCCGACGAAATCCTCAGCGATCCCAATCGCGACGACGACGAGGACTACATCGTCCGCCTCATCGGCCAGGTCGTCACCGTCAGCGTGGAAACGATGAAGCTGGTTCACTCCCTCCCCGCCTTCGACGAAGCGAAAGCCGCGAGGCCCGCCAAAACAACGCCCGACGACGCCGGCTACACCCAAGCCGACCTCGATGCCGGCCACATCTACGTCGCCGAGGACGCGCCGATCGACGAACACGACCGTTGAAAGCGGCCTTTTCTCATCCGTCTCGCTCAACGGTCCGCGTCCCGTTTCCCACCATGAACCCGCTCACCACCATCAGGCTCATCTTCGCGGTCGCCGTCGCCTCCCTCGCCTCCGCCAACGACTGGCCCCAATACCGCGGACCGCGCGCCAGCGGCCTCGACGATTCGGTCGCGCTTGCCACCACCTGGAACGTCGACACCGGCGAAAACGTCCGCTGGCAAACCGCCATCCCCGGCCTCTCGCACGCCTCACCCATCGTGTCGGGCGATCGCGTTTACGTCGCCACCGCCGTCAACTCCGCCGGCCGCTCCGATCTCAAGGTCGGTCTCTACGGCAATATCGAGGCCGCCAAGGACGACGCCTCGCACCAGTGGCGCCTGCTCGCGCTCGACCGCTCCACTGGAAAAATCCTCTGGAACGTCGTCGGTCACGAACGCGTGCCGAAGGTCGCCCGCCACACCAAGGCCACGCACTGCAACTCCACGCCCGCCACCGACGGCAAGCGCATCGTCGCCATCTTCGGCAGCGAAGGGCTCTTCTGTTTCGACGCGAAGGACGGCCGCCTCGTATGGAAAAAAGATCTCGGCCCCATGGACGCCGGCTACTTCCAGATGCCGAGCGCGCAGTGGGGTTTCGCCAGCTCGCCGATCATCCACGACGGAAAAGTCATCGTGCTCTGCGACGTGCAGAAGGGCTCGTTCCTCGCCGTCTTCGAACTCGCCGACGGTCGCGAAGTGTGGCGCACCGAGCGCAAGGACGTGCCCACATGGAGCACGCCCGCGATCGTCGAGGCCGCCGGACGCGTGCAAATCGCCGTCAACGGCTGGCACCACACCGGCGGCTACGATTTCGCGACGGGCCGCGAGCTTTGGAAACTCGATGGCGGCGGCGACATCCCCGTGCCCACGCCACTCTCACGCGACGGCCTGATCTATTTCACGAGCGCGCACGGACGCAGCGCGCCGATGCGGGCCATCCGCGCCGAGGCCACGGGCGACATCACGCCGGACAATGTCGACTGGAAACATCGCTCCATCGCCTGGAACCACGACCGTCGCGGCAACTACATGCAGACGCCCATCCTCGTCGGCGCCTCGCTCTACGGCTGCAAGGACAACTCCCTGCTCACCTGCTTCGACGCTGCGACCGGCGATGTGCGCTACAGCGAACGCCTCGCGACCAGCGCGACCGAGGGTTTCACGTCGTCGCCCGTGTCCGACGGCCGCCACCTCTATTTTACGAGCGAGATCGGCAACGTCTACGTGGTGCCGGTCGGGGGCAAATTCTCCGTCGCCGCGAAAAACTCCCTCGGCGAAACCTGCCTCTCCACGCCGGCGATCGCCGGCGGCGCGCTCTTCTTCCGCACGCGCGACAAACTGATCGCAGTCGGCGCCGGGCGCTGAGGCACCGATCATCCCTGCCCGGCGGCGGGATCCGCGGCGTTGCGTTTCGACCGGGTCCCATAAACCGCCGGCCGCATGTGCCACGGGCCGTGGACACCGGGCGGCGGGCCGTCGATTTCGGTCTCAATCTGTGGCGGAGCGGGCCGATCACTCTTTTCGCCGGACCGCGACCGCTGATCGCGCGTAGGGACTATTGCCGGATTCACAGGCGCGATCGGTTGTGTCATTGTCCCGCCTCCATCCAGTTGCACCTATCTCTGCCCCCATCGGCTGGACTGATCTTCGGCCTGTTACTGCTCGGCCTTTCCGGTTGCGGAAGGCCGCCGGCGGTATTGCGCGTCGGCGCGAGTGTCTGGCCCGGCTACGAACCGATGTTCCTCGCCCGGCATCTCGGCTATTACAACAAGGAGCAAATCCGGCTGCTCGACTTCCCGTCCGCCACCGAGGTCATCCGCGCCTACCGCAACCGCGCCATCGACGCGGCGTCCGTCACCCTGGACGAGGCGTTGCTGCTGGCCGAGACCATGCCCGGGCAACGCATCGTGCTCGTATGCGATTTTTCCAACGGCGCCGACGCGATCGTCGCCCGGCCGCCGCTGCGCTCGATGGCGGAGCTGAAGGGCCGCCGGATCGCGGTCGAGTCGGGTGCACTCGGCGCGTTTGTCCTCTCCCGGGCGCTGGCCATCGCCGGCATGGCGACGGCCGACGTGACGATGGTTTCGGTGCCGGTCAACGAGCACCGGCGCGCCTACCGCACCGGCAGCGTGGATGCGGTCGTCACCTTCGATCCCACCCGGGCGCAGCTGCTGGCCGACGGCGCCCGACAGGTCTTTGCGAGTTCCGAGATCCCGGGTGAGATCGTCGACGTGATCGTGACCCACGCCGACGTCCTTGAATCCAACCGGCCCGCGCTGGAAGCGTTCGTCGCCGGGTGGTTCCACGCGCTCGACTTTCTGCACCGCCAGGGAGTCTCCCCGGACGCGGCGGGCGAGTCGTTCAAACTGCTCGAGCTCCCGGACCGCGCCGCCAACCTGCGACTGCTCAGCCCTTCGACCGAGGGACTCACGGGTTCGATCCAGAAGATGTCCGCCCTGATGCGCGAGCGGGGCCTGTTGCTCCGGCCCGGCCGTCCGGAACTGGGCGTGGACGACCGCGTCGTCCGCGCCGCGCGACCATGAACCTGCACCGGCTGCCGCTCCATACCTGGGTGCCCAGCGTGCTCGCGACGCTCGGGCTGGTGCTGACCGGCTTCGCCTTTTTCTACGACTGGCTGCACGTCGATCAGGCCGTCGAGGCCCTCACGCTGCGCCGGGCCAACGCCCTCGGCAATATCGTGGCTCCAACCCTGGAACGCGCCCTCGCCCGGAACGACGCGCCGCTCGTGGCCACTGAGATGGCCCGCCTCGTGGTCGTGCCCAACCTCACGAGCGCCCACGTGGCCTACGGCGAACCGGACCGCATCCGTTTCTCGACAGATGCCGCCCTGCGCGGCCAGCCCCTGACCGCCACCATGGAGGCGGCGACCACGGAGCTGGTGGCGCGCGCCCGCGATACGCAAGGCGCCCAGGCGGGGTTCAGCGCGGATCGGAAGCGACTCTGGGCGGCGTTTCCCTTCCCGCTCCCGTTGCTGCCGGGCGAACTCCGCCCCTCCCGCATCGCCGTGCTGCTCACCGAAACGGACATGTCCGCCCTGCTCGAGGCCGAACACGCCAGCATCATCCGCCGCACGGTCTTCATGGGCGCGGTCGCCACCGCGGTCTGTGGCGCGGTGTGGTTGTTCTTCCATCTCCGGTTCAACCGCCGGCTCGACCACCTGGTGCAGGCCGTGACCGGCTACGCGAGCGCCGGCCACCGCGCCCCGGTGCCCGCCGCCGGCAACGACGAATTCGCCCGGATCGGCCGGGCGGTGAATCAACTGGTCACCGACCTGGCGGCGCAGGAAAGCGCGCTGCGCGAAAGCGAGGCCCGGTTCCGCGTCGTCGCCGACTCCGCCCCGGTGCTCATCTGGATGTGCGACACCGGAATGCGCTGCACCCACGTCAACCGCTGCTGGATCGAGTTCACCGGCCGCACTCTCGCGCAGGAAATGGGCGGCGGCTGGAGCGAGGGGGTGCATCCCGAGGATCTGTCCCGCTGCAAGGCGGTGTATACGCAAGATTTTCCCGCCCGGCAGCCGATCGAAATCGACTACCGGCTCCGGCGGCACGACGGCAACTACCGCTGGCTCACCGAGCGCGCCGTGCCCCGGTTCGATGCGGCCGGCGCGTTTGTCGGCTACATCGGCTCCTGCGTCGATGTGACCGAGCGTCGCCTGGCCGAGACGGCGCGCGAGGCGCTGCTGACCCTCGAAACGCAGCTCAGCGGAGCGACCTCGCCGATCGAAGTCGCCCGCTCGATCTTCGCCGTCGCCGACCGCCTGTGGTCGTGGGATGCCGGGATGCTCGAACTCTATTCCGAAGCCGACGACTCGACGCGATCGATCCTCGCCCTCGACACCGTCGACGGGCAACGGCGTGAGGTGTCGCGGCCCGTCCCGAGCGCGCCAGCGACGCCGCGCGGCCGCCGGATTCTGCGCGAGGGCGCCGAGCTCGTCCTGCGCAAGCCGCCGTTCGCGCCCGAACCGGGCGGGACGATGTTCGGCGACACCGCGCGAGTGTCCGCCTCGCTGATGAACGTCCCCATCCGCTGGCAGGACCGGCCGGTCGGCGTGCTGTCGCTCCAGAGTTACACGCCGGACGCCTACACGCGGGAGGATTTGCGGACGTTTTCGGGCGTCGCCGATCATTGTGGCGGAGCCCTGCGCCGCCTGCAGGCCGAGCAGGCCCTCCGCGATCGGGAGGCGCAACTGCGGCTGTTCGTCGAACACAGCCCGGCCGCGGTGGCGATGCTCGATCGCAACATGCGCTACCTTGTCGCCAGCCGGCGCTGGCTGGCCGATTACCGGCTCGGCGACCGGGATCTCACGGGCCGGTCGCACTACGAGATTTTTCCCGAAGTCCCCGAGCACTGGCGGGCGATTCACCAGCGCTGCCTCCAAGGTGGCGTCGAACGTTGCGAGGCCGATCCGTTTCCGCGGCCCGACGGCACGACCGACTGGGTGCGCTGGGAGGTCCGGCCCTGGCGGACGACGGCGGGCGAGATCGGCGGCCTCATCGTGTTGTCCGAGGTCATCACCGAGCGCAAGCGGGCCGAGGACGCCCTCGTCCTCGCCCACCGGCAGCGCGACGAACTGGTTCGAACCATCGACGGCATCGTCTGGGAGGCCGACGCCGCGACGCGCCGTTTCACCTTTGTGAGCGCCCAGGCCGAACGGTTGCTGGGTTTTCCGATCGCCCGGTGGCTCGACGATCAGGACTTCTGGGCGGACCACATCCATCCCGACGACCGCGACGAGACGGTCCGCCACTGCGCCGCCAGCGCGTCGCGCGGGGAGGACCACCAGTTCGATTTCCGGATGATCGCCGCGGACGGCCGGACCGTCTGGTTCCACGATGCGGTGACCGTCGTCTCCGACGGCGGCCGGCCCGTCATGCTCCGCGGTGTGATGGTCGATATCACGGCGGCGAAGCGGGCGGAGGCCGAGGTGCGCCGCCTCGCGGTTTTTCCGCAGGTGAATCCGAATCCGGTCATGGAAATCGATTCGCGGGGCGAAGTGCTCTACGCCAACGCCGCCGCCCAGGCCCTCGCGACCGCACTGGGGTTCGCCCGGACCGCGGAGATGCTGCCGCCGGACCTCGCCTCGCTGGTGCGCGACTGTCTCACCACCCATACGCATCACGCCGGCCACGAACATCGCCATGGCGCGCGGACGGTCTCGTGGTCGTTCTACCCCACCGGCCAGCGCGATGTCGTGCATGGCTACGCCGTCGATGTGACGGAGCGCCACGAGTTGGAGGAAAAGCTCCGGCAGTCGCAGAAGATGGAGGCGATCGGCCGGCTCGCGGGCGGCGTGGCGCATGATTTCAACAACATGCTCACGGCGATCATCATCCAGGCGGACCTGCTGGCCGGCGAGGATCTGCCGTCCGACACGCGCGCGAGCCTCAAGGTCATCCGCGATGCCGCCAGCCGCTCCGCCGCCCTGACGCAGCAGCTGCTGATGTTCAGCCGTCGCCAGGCGATGCGGTTGAGCGATCTGGAGCTGAACGAAGTGGTGGCCGGCACCGCCACCATGCTCCGCCGGATGATCGGCGAAGATGTGGAACTCCAGCTGCACCTGCATGCCACCCGCCTCGTGCTGCGCGCCGACGCCGGCATGCTCGACCAGGTGCTGATGAACCTCGCCGTGAATTCCCGCGATGCGATGCCCGACGGAGGGCGGCTGTTGATCGAAACCAGCGAACTGCATTTCGACGCGGCGCAGCTGAACGGGCGCACCGACGCCCTGCCGGGCCGCTACGCCATCCTCCGGGTCACCGACACCGGCCACGGCATCCCGCCGGAGGCGATGCCGCACATCTTCGAGCCGTTTTTCACCACCAAGGGCGTGGGCGAGGGCACCGGATTGGGCCTCGCGACAGTCTTCGGCATCATTGAGCAACACCGCGGCTGGATCGTCGCCGAGAGCACTCCCGGCCTTGGCACCTCGTTTGAAATCGCCCTGCCGATGATCGCCACGGCCCCCGCCACCGGGGACGAACCCGCCATCGCCCCGGAGGTGCGCGGCGGCGACGAACTCGTGCTGCTCGTCGAGGACGAGCCGAGCGTGCGCGCGGTCACCCGGCTGCTGCTCAAATCCCGCGGCTACCGCGTGCTGGAGGCCTCCGACGGCGCCAGTGCGCTCGCGCTCTGGGCGGATAACCGCCACGACATCTCGCTGTTGTTGACCGATCTGGTCATGCCGGGCGGGCTCAGCGGACGCGAGTTGGGGCAGCGCCTGGAAGACGACCGGCCCGGCCTGCGCGTGATCTACATCAGCGGCTACAGCCCCGAGCTGGCCGGCAGGGACATGCAACTGCGCGCCGGGGAAAACTATGTCCAGAAGCCATTCTCCGCCGACCACCTGCTGGCCACGGTGCGCCGGGCGCTGGACGCGTAGGCGAGGTCCGCGGAGGCGCAATACCAGCGTCACA
Source organism: Verrucomicrobiota bacterium (assembly GCA_016235555.1). Lineage (GTDB taxonomy): Bacteria > Verrucomicrobiota > Verrucomicrobiia > Opitutales > Opitutaceae > JACRKC01. Next base: position 354 of record JACRKC010000136.1, on the reverse strand, counting down.
TAGCGTTCAGACTTTCCGTTGCAGGCCCGGCCGGTGGGCGGGCAGCCCGGCCACAAGGGCCGGGCCTCCGGTTCAAATGTTCTTCGTCATTGGCGTATAGGGGTATTTACGTGACTCAACCTACCACAACCTGTAGTGTTTCGAGGCATGGTCGAGGATTATCCCAAGGCGCTGCTGGAGTTGGAGCAGCGCTTCAGCGACGAAGCGGCGTGTCGGGCGTATCTGTTCGGCCTGCGCTGGCCGCAGGGATTCGTTTGCCCGCAATGTCAGGCGCAAAACGCTTGGCCGATGACAGGCGGCCGATGGTTGTGCGCGGGGTGCCGCGGACAGGTGTCGGTGACGGCAGGCACGGTT
>JACRKC010000130.1 GCA_016235555.1 Verrucomicrobiota bacterium | reverse complement strand
CTGGCGGAAACCGTGCCCGATTGCACGAGCAACACGGCGGCATCGCTCGTCACGGAGCCGGCGGAGTTGGTGATCGTGACCGCATAGCGCCCCGTGGCCGCGGTCGTGACGGAAGAAAGCGTGAGCGTGGCGTTGGTCGCGCCGGAGAGGGCGACGCCGTTGCGACTCCATTGGTAAGCGAGCGGCGCGACGCCACCCGCCGTGACCGAAAGCGTGACGTTCGCGCCCGCGCTCACCGACTGGCCGGCCGGCGCCGTGGCCACGAGCGGGGCGAGGGAAACCGCCAGTGCTGCATCCTGGCTGGTCACCGAGCCGCCGGCATTGGTGACGACGACTGAGTAGGCGCCGGCAGCAGCGGACTGGACGTTGGTCAGCGCCAGCGTGGCGTGGGTCGCTCCGGCGATCGCCACCCCACCCTTCCTCCATTGGTAGGTGGGCGCCGGCGTGCCGGTGGCGACCACGGAAAACGTGGCCGCGAGCCCGACGGCGGTGATCTGGGCCGCCGGCTGCGTCACGATCGCAGGCGGCGTGGCCACGGTGAGCGCTGCGGCCGCGCTGGTGGTGGTGCCGAGTTCGTTGGTGATGGCGACCGTGTAGTTTCCCGCCGCTGCGCTGGTGAGATTGGTGAGGGCAAGCGTCGGATCGATCGCCCCCGGGATCGGCGTGCCGTCGCGCCACCACTGATAGTTCTGCGGCAGCATACTGCCGGCGACCACGGAGAGGGTGACGGTGCCGCCCACAGGCGCCGTCTGCGACGCCGGCTGGGTCGTGATCACCGGCAGCGTGGCCGCGATCGTCGCGGAGAGGCCGGGCGAGCCGGTGCTTTGCATGAACAACTGGCCGCCATCGTCCATCGCCATCACCGAGGGCACCGCGTTGGACGTAGTGAAGCCGCCGGCCGCAAAAGCCGTGTCACGGGTGCCATCGCTGTTGAGCCGCGCAACAAAGGCGGTGCCACTCGCGCCGCCGACATCCGCGAAACTCCCGCGCACGACCACGCGACCGTCCTCCTGCACCAGCACGCCGTGGACGTTGTTGACCGTCGGCGGGGTGAACGTGGTGTCGAGTGCGCCCGTGCTCGTGAGCCGCGCGAGGCCGGTGCGTGTGGCGCCGTTGTAGGTGGTGAACGCGCCGCCGATGACGATCTTCCCGTCGGGCTGCACGAGGATCGCGTAGACATCGGAGCCCGCGCCCGCGCTGCCGCTGTTGAACGTGGGGTCGAGCGTGCCGCCGGGATTGAGGCGCGCGAGGCGGCCGACCGTCGTGCCGCCGTAGGTCGTGAACGCGCCGCCGATCAGGATTTTTCCATCGGGCAGCACCGCCGAACAATACACGGAGCCGCTGGCGCCCGCGCCGGGATCGAAGCTGGCATCCACGGCGCCGGTGCCGGTGAGCACGGCCACGCGGGCGCGGCTCACGTTGTTGACGGCGGTGAACGAGCCGCCGACGAACACGCGACCCGCCGGCAGCAGCGCCAGGGTGTAGCCGGGCAGCGTGCCCAGACCGGCGCCGACGCTGAACGCCGGATCGAGCGTGCCATCTTCGTTGAGGCGGGCGAGGCCGGCGGCGGCGGTGCCGTTGTAGGTCGTGAACGCGCCCGTGATGACGAGCTTGCCGTCGGGCTGCGCGAGCGCGGCGTAGGTGTTGGAATTGGCACCGGTGCCACCCGGGTTGAAGGCGGGATCGACGCTGCCGTCGGGATTGATGCGCAGCACGGAATTCGGCACGGCGGCGCCGCGCATGGTGTTGAAGAAGCCGGCGACGAGCATCCGCCCCGCGGGCAGTGGCACGATGGCATTGATGGTGCCGGCGGCGCGCACGCTGAAATTCACCGCGGCGTGAAGCGTGCCGTCGCTGTTGAGGCGGGCGAACCGCACGCGCGTGGTCGTGGCACCGCTGGAGTTGTAATAACTCGCGAATCCGCCGCCCACCAAAATGCCCCCGGAAGGCAGGACGCCGATCGAGGTCACGCTGCTCGAGAATCCCTGGGTGAGGAATCCCGTGTCCCGCGCGCCCGCGCCGGTCAGCCGCACGAACGAGAAGGCCGTCCCGCTGCCGAAAAAGGAGAACGATCCGCCGGCGAGGATCCGGCCGCTGGAGTCCAGTGCCAGCGCGCTCACCGTGCTGGTGAAGCCGCCGCCGGTCGCCGTATTGAACGCCGGGTCGAGGGCGCCCGTGCTGCCGAGGCGCGCGATCCGGCCGACCGTCGTGCCGTCCACCGTGGTGAAGGCGCCGCCGATCACGATCTGCCCGTCCGACTGCAGCACCATCGCGTTGACGGTGCCGTTGAGCGAGGGCGCCAGCGTGCTGTCGATCGTGCCGTCGGAGTTGAGCCGGGCCAGCCGCGTGCGCGAAACCGTGGTGCCGGCGGCGTCGACGAAGCCGGTGGAAAAACTGCCGCCCGCAACCAGCTTGCCGTCGCCCTGCACCGCGAGCGCAAAGACCGTGCCGGTGAAGCCGCGGTTGAGATAGCCGGGGTCGAGCGTGCCGTCGGCGTTCAGGCGCGCGAGGAAGTTGCGGTTGGAGCCGGCGAAGGCGGTGAAGTTGCCCGCGACCAGAATCCTGCCGTCGCTCTGGCGCGCGAGGGCGTAGACGGTGGCGTTGGCCGCGGTGCCGGCGTTGAACGTGGCGTCGATGCTGCCGTCGGCGTTGAGGCGCGCGACGCGGTTGCGCAGCAGGCCGTTCACGCGCACGAAATCGCCGCCGATGACGATCTTGCCGTCCGGCTGCACGAGCACCGCGCGGATCGTGTTGTCGATCTCGGGCGGAAGGAAGGTGGGGTCGACCGTGCCGTCGGCATTCAGGCGGGCGAGGCCGGCGCGGCGGACGTTGTCGATGCTGACGAACGAGCCGGCGATGTAGGCCCGTCCGTCAGAGAGCGGCGCGATGGCGTAACCGAAGATGCCGAGGGCGGCTTCAGGCCGCAGCTCCCACGCCGGATCGGGCGCGACCAGTTCCGGATAGCCCGTGGGGGCCACGCGCACGCGCGCCGGTTGCGACACCGTGGCGGACAAACCCGATGCGACAATCACGTCGTAGTTGTCCGCATCCGTGCGGCTGATGCCGGGCAAGGCGAAGGTCGCGGCCGTGGCGCCCGGGAGGAGAAATCCATTGCGCCGCCATTGGTAACTCAGCGTGCCGGTGCCGCTCGCGGTAACCGTGAGCGTGGCAGACTGGCCCGCGGTGGCGAGCACCGCGGCCGGCTGGGTGGTGATGGTGGGCGCGGCGTTGCTGCCACTGAGCGTGACCACGCTGGAGGTTACGGACCCGGCGAGATTGGAGATCACGACGTAGTAGGAACCGGCGTCCGCGGGGGTAAGGTTGCTCAAATTGAGCGTGGAATTCGTGGCACCCGCGAGGGCGGCGCCGTTGCGGAACCACTGGTAACCGGGGCTGGTGCCCGTGGCCGCGACGCTGAAGGACGCGCCGCCCCCCACCGCGGCGATCTGGCTCACCGGCTGCGTGGTGATCGTCGGAGCCACCGCGACGAAGTAGCTGAGCACGATGGAGCCACCGGGATGGGTCGAGGTCCAGTCGCCGACCGCGATCGAATAGGTGGTGCCGGCCGTGACGTTGAAGACGAGTTTGCTGGTGTTGAGTCCGCCGCCCTGGTCGTCCTCGCCGATCTTGGTGAGGGCCGTCACGCTCGATCCGGTGTAAACCGCGAGCACGGTGTCGAAGCCCGAACCGATGGTGTCGATCTGCGCGGTGCCGGACACGGCCGGCGTCCAGCGATACCAGACGGAGGAGGCGGTGCCGCTGGCGTTCCAGTGCGAAGGCTCGCCCGTCTCGCCGGTGGCGCCGGCGTTGGAGCCGAGCGCGGTGCCGAGGTTGGGCGGGAGCACCCACGCGTTCGCAAAGTTATCGTTGGTCGGGGGAGTCGACGCGGCGTAGATGGAGACCGTGGCCGATTGGGTCAGCACCGACCCGAGGCTGTTGGTGACCACGGCATCATAGGTGCCGGCATCGGTTGCCTGCGCCGAGGTGAACGAGAGCGTGGTGTTCGTGGCGCCAGTGACGCTCGAGGAATTTTTCCGCCATTGAATCGTCGGGGCCGGAAAGCCGGTCGTGCCAAGGGAGAGCGTGACGGTGCGCCCGACGGTCGCCGCCGTGTGCAGCGGCTGCGTTGCAATCATCGGGGCGGAGTTCAACCCGATGACCGCTGCGCTGGAGACGACGCTGCCGATGGCGTTGCTCACGCGCACGGCGTAGCTGCCGGCGTCACCGGCCTGGGCGTTGGCGATGGTGTAGGTCGCGCTGGTGGCGCCCGGGAGGTCGGCGCCGTTTTTGCGCCACTGGTAAGCCAGCGGCGCGGCGCCGGACGCGGCCACGCTCAACGTCACCGTCGCACCGCCGATGAAGCCCTGGCTCGCCGGCGGCGTGTCGATCACCGGGATGCCGTTGAGGCCGACGGTCACCTGCACATCGAGGTATTCGTCGGGCGCCGTGCCGCCCTCGGCGGCGGGTCGCAGCGAGACGTTGCCCACGGTGTCGAGGAGCGTGGCGCCGACGGCGAGCGCGGCGTCGGTCACGCTCGTGCCGGGCGTGGTGAGGTCGAGGAGGTTGCTCTGCTGATTCGTGTTGTAGCCCCAGATGACGTAGGCGCCGTGCTGCATCGCGGCGTTGGTGGTGAAATTGCGACGGACGCCGATCCAGTAGTTGCGCGTGGCGTCGCGGGTGACCTTGAGCGCGAGCGTGCCGGTGCCGGTGGCGTTGTCGAAGCGGTTGAGGCGGTAGGTGCCGGAGGTGGTGACGGCGCGCACCTGCGTGTCGTTGGCCCAGCCGAGAAGGTTTTTGAACCACGGGTTGAAATCGGTGCGCTGGTCGTTGGCGTAGTTGGCGCCCATGGTATCGAAGTCGTCGCCGTATTCGGTGCTCGCGCCGGCGGCGCTCACCGCGTTGCCATCGGTGACTTTCCAGAGATTGGCGTGGCGCAGGCCGTAGGTGTGGCCGAGTTCGTGGGCGACGACGCGGAAGTCGAACGCGCCGTTGATCCACGAATTCTTTCCGCTCACCTGCGCGAGGCCGCCGTAGGTGATCTGCGAACCCGAGATGCTGCCGAGCGAGGTGAAGAGCACGAGAATGCGATCGAACGTATCGACCGCGTAATTCGCCGCGGCGGCCGCGCGGGCGTCGGTGTGGAGCTGGGTGTTGGCGTAGGCCGTGGCGTAGCTCGCGGCGGTCTGCGGCATGCGATAAGTCTGCGCCGTGACCGTGGTCACGAGGCTGGTCTGGCCGAAGGAACTCTTCGCGTAATAGGGCGCGATCAGCGTGTCGGCGAGGTTCTGCACATAGGCCTGCGTGTAGGTCGTGCTGCCGCGCCGCGGCTCGCCCGTGAGGTCGGAGAAGTCGACGCGGATCACGAGCACCTGTTTCGCGCCGATCGTCCACGCGGTGGCCGGCGCCTCGTCGCCGATGATTTCGCCCGCGGCCGGGACGGCGGTCGTCGGCTGCGCGGGATCCGGAATGCGCGTCAGGTCGGGACCGAGTCCGCGCTCCGCCGCGGCTTGCCGCGCTTCACCGGCCAGCAACTCCGCGGCCGACGCGAAACCCAGCCACCGTCCGGACAACTCCGCCCGCACCGCTCCGCCCGGGGCATCCGCCGGGATGGCCTCGCCCGGCTCGATCAGGCGCAGCGGGCTTTCGTGCAGCGCAACCACGCCATCCAGCATCACCCCGTGCAGCGGGAGGCCGTGTTTGGTCGTCTGCGCGGCGCGCCGGCCGTAGACGAACGCGGGATACTCGCGGCCGTCGATCTCCACGGCGTGGTGATAGGGCTCGGTCGACAATCCGCTCGCCCGCCGCCGGGCGAGTTCCGCCAGACTGTAGTCGACGACGAGCACGGAAAAATCCCCGCGCGCCGAGAAGCGTGACTCCACCTCGGCGAGGATCGCCGCCGGCAGGAGCGGCCGGATCGCCGCGGGCACGGTCAGTGCGAGCGCCAGGTGCGGGTCGTGCTCGATGAGCGCACGCATCGCCGCCCGCCGCGCCTGCGCGAGGGAGCGCCCCTCGGGTTCGAGCGCGGCGCGCGCCGCGGGCGAACCGGCCGCGAAGTAGCGCTCGACCCAGTCGCGGAACGCGACGAGCGGCGGCGGTTGGGCGGCGGCGTTCCACGCCGTGCCGTAGGTGAGCCGGCGAAGGTCCGGCCCGGCCGGCTCCGCTGCACGCGCCGTTTCCTCCGATGGTGGCGATACCGGCGGGACGGGATCGGTCGAGGCCGGTTGCGACGCGACCGCCGCCGGCCGGGGCGCAGCCGGCGTGCCCGCGGCATGATCGCGCCGCCACCACGCGAGCCAGCAAAACAGGCCGACGATCAAGCCGGCACCGAGGAGGAGTGACAATCTGCGCATGGGGTGTTGAGAGCGAAGGCTGGACTGATCGTGAAGTGGTTCGAGGCCGGGATCGCTCCGCGCCTTACGGCCCGGGCGCAAAGCCGTCGTCGGTGCCAGCGAGCACGCGGTATTGGCCGGTGCGCACGGTGCCGGCGCGGTAGTTGTAGAGTTCGATCACGCGCAGCAGCTCGGCGAGGTTGAGCTTGCCGTCGGGCGGCGTGCCGACGCTTGCGCCCATGGTGTCGGCCGAGTGGAAGCGGTTGAGCGCGGCGCCGTTCGGGCCCGGGGTGAAGCCGTCGTCGGTCGCCGTCCCCGTCGCGAGAGTGTATTGCCCCGTGCGCACGGTGCCGGCGCGGTAGTTGTAGAGCTCGATCACGCGCAGGAGTTCGGCGAGGTTGAGTTTGCCGTCGCGGTCGAAATCCGCGCTATGCACCGTCGGCGCGGGACCGATGGCGAGCGACGCGGGCGTGGCGGCGACGGACTGCGTGGAGCCGTTCACCTGCGCGAGGGTGACGGCGGAGAGGGTGCGCTCCGCGGTCTCACCCGCGGGCACGTTGAGCGTGTAGGTGAACGTGAGCGGACTGGCGGGTGACGTCGTCCACGCCCACGCGATGGTGCCGGTGGAGCCGGCGGCGGGTTTCACGTCGCCCTCGGCGCCGCCTCCGCTCGCGTAGCTCCAGCCGGCCGGGACCACGACCTGCCAGCCGAGGCTCGCGGGCGTGCCGGAGAACGTGAACGTGTTGCTGATCGTGACGGTGCTGCCGGCCACGTAGCCATTGCCGACGATGCCGTGGCGCGCGACCATCGTGACTACATTGAGCGTGGCGGCGGATGACGTGGCGCTGCCCACGCTGTTGGTCGCGACGACGGTGTAATCACCGGCATCGGCGGTCTGCACGTTGGCGAGCGTGAGCTGGGCGGCGGTCGCGCCGGCGATCGCGGCGCCGTTCCGGCGCCATTGGAGCGTCGGCTCCGGCAAACCGATGGTGGCCACGCCGAACGTGACCGAGGAGCCGGGCACGACGCTGGCCCCCTGCGGCGCCGCGACGATCGCCGGGGCGAGCGTGCTGGCACGCTGCACATCGGCTTCGAAAATCTCCACGAGCACGCCGCCGGTGGTGCCCGCGGCGCCCCCGACTTGCACGGTGTAGGCACCGGCGGCCGGCGGCGTGAAATTCACCGCGGCGTCGGCGCTGCCCGCGGCGAGCGGCATGGCGCCGACGGACGCGGCAAGCGTGGCGAGTGCGCTGTCGCCGCCCCAATTGTCGTTGGCCGCGACCTGCACGCCGGCGGCATCGAAAATTTTCAGTTGCGGATCGGCGAGCGCGCCGGGGCTGCCGAGCGACGGGCCGAGGGCACGCACGAGGTAGCTGCGTCCGGCCGGCGCGCCGGCCACGACGAAGCCCTGCACGAACACCTGGCTGCCGGCGCCCGCGAATGCGTGCGTGGCGACATAGACGGTGCGCGGCGTGGAGTCGGCATCGTAGATCTCGAGCATCGCCACGCCGGTGGCGGTGCCGCCACCGGACACGCGCACTTGGTAGGTGCCGGGGGCAAACGAGCGCAGAATCGCGGCGTCCTTCGCGTTGCTGGCGAGGGCATACGCGCCGACCGTGGCCGAGGTGGAGGCGATCGTGGCGGCGTTGGTGTTGGTGCCCCAATCATCGTTGGCCACCACTTCGACGCCGCTCGCGCTGATGATCGCGAGACGCGGGTCGGTGAGGACGCCGGTCACGCCGAAGGCAGTCAGCGCGGGGCCGATCGCGCGCACGAGCATCGTCTTCGCTGTCGCGCCTTCAACGGTGAAGGTGCCGGTGAGCGCCACGCCGGCATCGGCGCGCGCCGTGCTGGTGAGCAAACCGCGCTGGGTGAGCGATGGGGTGGAGGTCACCACGATATCCGCGGAAGTGACGGCGCCAAGGGCGTTGCTGACGGTCACGGAATAGGTGCCGGTCTGGCTGACTGCCAGCGTGGCGGCCGTCGAGCCGGACAGCGCGATGCCGTTGCGATACCACTGGTAGGTGGGCGTCGGTGTGCCGCTCGCCGTGACCGAGAGCGTGACGCTCTGGCCCGAGACGAAGGTCTGGGCCGGCGACACCGAGGCGATGACGGGCGCGGCATCACGGGAGGAATCGCGCAATCCGACCGCGTGGGTGTAACCGGCGCTGATGGCGAAGGCGGGGCTGAGCGCAACCGCGCCCGTGACGACCGACGACGACGAACCGCCGCCCCACGCAACGACGGTGCCGTCGGCCTTCAGGGCAAAGCTGACATCGTAGCCGGCGCAGATCGCGACCACACCAGTGAGGCCGGCTGGCACGGCGGTCGCACTCGAACTGCTGCCCCAAGCGGCCACGGTGCCGTCGGCCTTGAGAGCGAGCGCATAGTAGCTGCCGCTGGACACCGCGACGACGTTGGCGAGGCCGGCGGGCACCGGATACTGGTTCGCATAATAGTCGCCCCATTGGACGACGGTGCCGTCGGCCTTCACGGCAAGTTGCCCCAAACCGCCGGTGGCAATGCCCACGACGTCGCGCAGGCCCGAGGGCACGGTCGTCGACACGCCGGAGTAGGTCCACGCGACGACGGTGCCATCGGCTCGCAACGCCATCGCGGTCCCGCTGGTGCTACTTGCGGCAATCGCGATCGCACCGGCGGCGGCGGCGGGCGTGAAATTGATGCTGCCCCACGTGGTCACAGCGCCATCGCCCGAGAGCGCAAGGCTGAAGCCTGAGCCGGCCGCGATCGCCACGACGTTGGAGAGACCGGAGGGGACATTGCATTGACTGGTGTCGTTGCGACCCCAGGCAGCGACGGTGCCGTCGCCCTTGAGCGCCAGGCTGTGATAGTAACCCGCGGCGACGGCCATCACATCGGCGGGCAGCGCCGGCACGGCAGTCTCACCGTAGGAGTTGGAGCCCCAGGCGCGCACCTGGGCGCCGGCCGATACGACCACATAAACCGACGCGCTCGCCGCGGGGCCGACGCTGTTGGTCGCGACGAACTGATAGGCGCCACCGCTGGACCACGTGGCGCTGGTGATCGTGTAAGAAACGGAGGTGGCGCCGGCGATCGGCTGGCCGTTGCGCCGCCACTGATAGGTGACCGGCCCCACGAGCGGAGTCGCACCGGTAAGGGTGAGCGAGGCGCCGGCGGCGAGCACGCGGCGGCCGGTGAGATCGGTCGTGGCTCCCGGCGTGGCGCTCACCGCGAGCGTGGCTGGTTGGCTCAGAGTGGCTCCGAGATAGTTGCTCACCATGACATCGTAAATGTCGGCTTGCGCCGCGGTGACTGCGGGGAGCGTGAGCGTCGCGTCGGTCGCTCCGGCGATGGGCACGCCGGCTTTGCGCCATTGATAGGCCACGGAGTTGGTCCCGGCGGAGGCGGCGACCCGCAGCGTCACATTCTGGCTGGCAAACGCCGTCATGCTCACGGGCTGGGTGGTGACGACGGGCGCGGTGTCGCCGGACGCGTCGCGCAGCGCGAAGGAATTGTAGGAACTGGCGACCACATCCACAACGCGGCGCAAGGCGGCCGGGACGACCGTCACAGCGTAGGACGTCGTGCCCCACGCGACCACGGTGCCGTCGCTCTTCCGTGCGAGGGTGTGCCCATCGCCCGCCGCCACCGCCGTGACCCCGGCCAGACCCGCGGGCACCGTGGTCTGTCCCGAACCATTGTAACCCCACGCCACCACCGTGCCATCGCCCTTGAGGGCGACGCTGAAATTGCCACCCGCCGCGATGGCCACAACGCCGCTCAGGCCCGCGGGCACGACGCTCTCGCCATATTGATTGCGGCCCCAGCCCACGACCGTGCCGTCGGCGCGCAACGCGAGGTTGAAGTAACCGTTCGCCGCGATGGCGACCACGTTGGCCAGACCCGCGGGCACCGCCGTGGCGCCATAATCCGCGGCGCCCCATGCGACCACGGTCCCATCGCCTTTCAACGCGAGCGCGTGCGCACTGCCGGCGGCGACGGCGACGACGTTGGCCAGGCCGGTTGGAACCGCCGGTGCCGTGGACGAGGAATCGCCCCACGTCGCCACCGTGCCGTCCGCCCGCAGCGCGAGATAGAAATTCGAGTAGGATGACGAGCCCCCGAGGGCCGCGGCCACGACGTTGGCGAGACCGGCCGGGACGGTGGAGGAATAGTAGCCCCAGCGCACCACCGTGCCGTCAGCCCGCACCGCCACGGCCGAATTGCCGCGGGCGGCGAGTGACACGACGTTGGTAAGGCCCGCAGGCACGTTGATCGTGCTGTAGTAAGAACTGTCGCCCCAAGCGACGATCTGGGTGGCGGCCGACACGACGGGCACGAAAATCGCGCCACTGATCACGGCACCCGCGCCCTCGTTGTAAACGGCCTGATACCAGCCACCGTCGGCGAGCGTGGCGCCCGTGATCGTGACGCTGCGCGCCGTGGCGCCAGCGAGCGCGAGACCGTTGCGCCGCCACTGCACGGTGGCCGACGCACCGACCGACGGGGCGAGGGTGAGCGTGAGGTTCTGGCCAACCGTGAGCGGATAGCGTCCGTTGTGCGCCGCGCTCACCACCGGCGAAGCGTTGAGGCTGAGCGTGGCGGCGGCGCTCGTGACCGAACCGAGCGTATTCGACACCGCGACGCTGTAGCTGCCCGCGTGCGTCGCCGCGACGCCGTTGATCGTGTAGCTCGCCGACGTGGCACCCGTGATCAGCGCGCCATCTTTGCTCCATTGGTAATTGAGCCCGGCGGTGCCGGCGGTGGCACCCACGCTGAACGTGACGCCCTGCCCGAGATTGGCCGCCACGCTCGCTGGCGACGTGAGAACCGAAGGTGCCAGATCGTTGGAGGCATCACGAAGACCAAGTTTCACCCCCGGACCGGCCGCGACGGCCACGACCCCGCCGACTGCCGGGGGCAGCGGCACACTGACGTTGTAGTTGTCGCCCCAGACCACGATGCTGCCGTCCGATTTCAGCGCGACCGATTGGTAGTAACCCAGCGCCACATCGACCACACCCGACAGCCCGGCGGGAACACTGCCCAGGCCAAAACTCGCGTTGCCCCATACGACGACGGTTCCGTCGCCTTTCGCGGCAATCGTCGTCGATTGCTGCGCGGCCACCGCCGTGATATTGGCCACCGAGGCCGGCACGCTCGTCTGGTCGCCCCACGTGACGACGGAGCCATCGGCTTTCACTGCCACCGAGTGGCTCGAGCCGGCCGCAATTTCAACCACACCCGAGAGGCCGGCCGGAACAGCGGCCTGACCGTAACTGTTGTTACCCCACGCGACCACGGTCCCATCCGCTTTCAGCGCAAGACCGTGTCCGCCACCGCCCGCGATGGCCACGACACCCGCGAGCCCGGCGGGCGGCGTCGGTGCACCACTACCCCAGGTGACGACCGTGCCGTCCGACTTCAGCGCGAGTGCGAAGTAGTGGGCGGCCGCCACCGCCACGACGTTGTTCAGCCCCGCCGGCACCGATGCCCCGGTGCCGGAGCCCCACGTGATGACGGTCCCATCGGTCCTCAGGGCCAACGCATGGGAATTGCCCGCAGCGATCGCCATCGCCGAAGTCAGGCCCGCTGGCACGTCCATCTCACCGCCGTTGTTGCTGCCCCAGGCCACCACCTGGGAGACGGGATAGGCCACGTTGACAAAAATCGCCGGCGCCACGGTCGAACCGGCGGCGTTGCTGACGACCACCTGATAGTAACCCACGTCGCGCGCCGAGGCGCCGGTGATCGCCAGCCCCGCGTCCGTCGCACCGGCAATCGGCCGGCCGTTGCGCTTCCATTGAAACGTAATCGGCGTCGTGCCCGAGACCGACACGCTGAGCAGGAGCGAACCGCCGCTCGCCACGAGTTGCCGGGCGGCGGAGCTCGTCGTGATCGCGGGCACCACCGGCGCCGGCGCAATCGTAAGGGTGAACGTCTGGCTCGCCGTGCCGGAGCCGTTGGTGGCCGTCACCGTGAACGAGAACGGCGAGCCGCTCGTGCCCGGCGGCGTGCCGGAGAGGACGCCCGTCGTGGCGCCGAGCGTCGCCCACGCCGGCAAGGCGCCCGCGGTCACGGCAAACGTCGGCGCCGGCGAGCCCGTGACGACAAACGTGAACGTGCCCGCCTGCCCGGTGTAAAACGTCGCGCCCGCCGCGCTCGTGAATACCGGCGGCGCGGTCACCGTGAGCGTGGCCGCAGCCGACGTGGCCGGCCCGCCCCCGCTCCCGATCACGCAGCGGAATTGATCACCGTGCATCGTCACGCTCGCAGCGCTCACGGTGAGCGTGGCCGTGGTCACGCCCGCATAGGCGCCGCCGGCGGCGAGCGCGACGAAGCCGCCCGTGCCCGCGACCCGGCGCTCCCACTGGTAGGTGAGCGCGCCCGGACCGGTCGCAGCCACGGTGAAAGTGGCGGTTTGCCCGGCGGCGACTGTCGCATCCACGGGCGGTGTGCCGATCACCGGCAGGGGAAGGAACGTGCCCTGGCGCACGGTGTGGTTCCCGCTGTCGGCGACGTAGAAGTTGCCCGCCGCGTCGAGCGCGATTCCCAGCGGGACGCTGAAACGCGCCGCGCCGCCCGCACCGTCGGTGCCGCCCGACGCGCTTGCCGCGCCGGCGATCGTGGTGACGACGCCGGTCGGCGTGATCTTGCGGACGAGGTGGTAGGTCGAGTCGCTCGCGAACAACACGCCCGTGGCATCCACGGCGAGGCCCCGCACCGCGCCGAATCGCGCGGCGGTGCCGGTGCCGTCCACGGAGCCGCTGGAGCCGGGCGAGCCGGCGAGCGTCGTGACCGCGCCCGCCGCGTCGATCTTGCGGAGAGTGCGGTTGGCGGTATCGGCGACGTAAACGATGCCCGCGGCGTCCACTGCAACTCCGCCCGGCTGGGAGAAACGCGCGAGCGGCCCGGGGCCGTCGGTGTTGCCAGATACGCCCGCGAGCCCCGCGAGCGTCGTCACGACGCCGGCCGGTGTGATCCGGCGGATCGTGTGGTTGGCGGTGTCGGCGACGAAGAGGTTGCCCGCGCCGTCGCGGGCGAGGCCCTGCGGACTGTTGAAGCGCGCGGCGCCGCCCGTGCCGTCGGTGTTGCCCGGCGCGCCCGCCATGCCGGCGAAAACGGAGATCGTCCCGTCGCTGGCGATGCGACGGATGACGTGGCCCGCGGCATCGGCGACGTAGACGTGGCCCGCGGCATCGACCACGAGCGCCGCGGTGCCGTTGGCGAGCGTGGCGTGGGTGCTGACGACCCCCGCGGGGGTGATCTTGCGGACCTTGGCACTGTTGGTCTCGCCGACGAAGATGTTGCCCGTCGAGTCGACCGCGATGGCGGCGGGGACATTGAAGCGCGCGGCCGGGCCGCTGCCGTCGGCGGAGCCCGCCGCCCCCGCCTGCCCGGCCAAGGTGCTGACCGAGTAATTCTGCGCCGAGGCCAACGAAGCGGTCAGGGCGAACATGCTGGCAAGAACGGTGAAGCTGGGGATTTTCATCAGGAAAAGGAGGTGGCTGGTGTTGAGACGAAATCGTTCACGGCCCCGGCGAGAAGCCGTCGTCGGTGCCGGCGAGCACGCGGTATTGGCCGGTGCGCACGGTGCCGGCGCGGTAGTTGTAGAGTTCGATCACGCGCAGCAGCTCGGCGAGGTTGAGCTTGCCGTCGGGCGGCGTGCCGGTCGCGGTGCCCAT
>JACRKC010000132.1 GCA_016235555.1 Verrucomicrobiota bacterium | reverse complement strand
TACTGAGTCTCGCGAAATAGGGTGACAAAGAGTTCGGTGGTTCGGGGAGCGCACCCGTCTCGGGTGCTGGTGCCGGCGTCTCGCCGACACCTCCGAAATCCTCGGCGAGACGCCGAGGACAGCCCGCGGGACGCGGGCGCTCCCCGCACCACCGCGTGTCACTCAATTGTGCGGGCTTCAGCAATGAGCCCGATTCATCGCGTGGCCTAAAATAATTCACACTGCTCATCCGGGCCGGTCGGCCGGTTGGCGTGAGCGCTGCTAATCAGGCGGCGCTCACGCATGAAACTCGCTCAACTCCGCCAAGCCGGCCACTGGCCCACGCTGCTCGTGTCGTTTCTCTACTTCGACGTGAGCTTCATGGTCTGGACGATTCTCGGCGCGCTCGGCGCGCAAATCGGCACGACGCTCGGGCTTACGCCGCAACAAAAGGGTCTGATGGTCGCCGTGCCGTATCTCGCCGGCGCCATCATGCGCATCGGCCTCGGCCTGCTCGTCGATCGCATCGGGGCGAAAAACACGGGGCTCGCGGCCCAGCTCGTCGTGATGCTGGGCATGACCGTCGCGTGGCTCGCGGGGCTGCACTCGTTTTCGCAGACCCTCGCGCTCGGGCTCGTGCTCGGCGTGGCCGGCGCGAGTTTCGCGGTCGCGCTGCCGCAGGCCGGCCGCTGGTATCCGCCGCACATGCAGGGCCTCGTGATGGGCCTCGCCGGCGCCGGCAACGTCGGCGTCGTGATCGATGCGCTGCTCGCGCCCCGGCTCGCCGTCGCCTACGGGTGGCCCAGTGTATTCGGCTTCGCGCTCATCCCGCTGGTGCTCGCCTTTGCCGCCTACGCCATCGTTGCGAAGGAGGCACCCGTTGAGGTGAAGCGCAAAAAACTCGCCGATTACTTCGCGCTGCTCGCGCAGAAGGACGCACACTGGTTCTGTTTTTTTTATACGGTGAGCTTCGGCGGCTTCTCCGGTCTCGCCGCGTCGCTCGTGATCTACTTCACGTCGGAGTTTGCCCTCACCCCCGTGCAAGCCGGCCAGATGGCCGCGCTCTGCACGCTCGTCGGCGCGCTCGGCCGCCCCGTCGGCGGCGCGCTCGCCGATCGGCTGGGCGGCATCCGCGCGCTCACGGTTTTCTACATTGTCGCGGCGCTGGCGCTCACGGGCGCGGCGTTCGCCGGATCGCTGTGGTGGTGCGCGGCGGCGTTCTTCGTGGCGTCGGGCGCGTTCGGCATGGCCAACGGCTCCGTGTTCCAGCTGCTCCCGCAGCGCTTCGCGAAGGACATCGGCGTGATGACCGGTCTCGTCGGCTGCGGTGGCGGGCTCGGCGGGTTCTTCCTGGCGAGTTCGCTGGGTTGCTCGAAGGGTCTGACCGGCGGCTATCAGGCGGGGCTGCTCGCGTTTGCCGGCCTCGCGCTCGTCGCGCTCGCCGGGCTCCTGCTCGTGAAGACACGCTGGCGCACGACGTGGGGCGCGCTCGCCGCGGCGCGCATCTGAGGAGGTTTTCGCTCCGCGAAAACCCAGGCCCGGGAAATTGTCGGCGCGGCCCGTCCGGCTCGCCCAGTCACCCTCGAGTTTCCGGTCGATGTCCGTCCCGCTCCCGCCAAAGTCCTCCGGCATGAAGCTCCACCACTCCGGCCATGCCCTGTCCCGGAGCGAGGGGGCCGAGTGCGACGATGCATGGATCGTGCGCGAGCGTCGTGGCGCGCTGGTCGCCGCGCTCGCCGACGGCGTGGGCGCCAGCCGCGAAGGCGGCGTCGCGGCGCGCCGTGCCGTGGAAATGCTCGCCGACCACTGCCTCGCGCGCCCGCTCGCGTGGAGCCCGCGCCGCGCACTCGCGGAGTTCACCGCGCAAATCAACCGCCACCTCCACTCCGAGTCGCTCCAGCGCCACGGCACGCCCGAGCTCGTCTGCACGCTGGCCGCGGTGTTCCTCGACGGCGGGCGGCTGCACGGGTGCAACGTCGGCGACTCCTCCGTGTTTCTCCGGCGCGGCGCCCGGCTCCTGCGGCTTTCCACGACGCACACGCTCGCGCAGCCCGGCCTCGATCACGTGCTCACCCGCGCGCTCGGTCTCGCCCCGGATGTCGAGCCGCATTTTTTCGAAACGGAACTCGCCGACGGCGATCTCGTGGTCCTGTGCTCGGACGGACTCACGACTCCGCTCGGCGAGGAGCGCCTCGCGGCCCTGCTCGCGCAGCGGCCCACCGCGCGCAGCCTCGTCGCCGCCGCCCGCGAGGCGACCGCCGGGAAGGCGGAACTGCGCGACGACACGTGCGCCATCGTGCTCGACATCACCGAGCGCGGCGCCGCCCACGATGGACCAGGCGCACGGCTCGAGGTTCTCCCCGCCCTCCGCGCGGGCCAGCTCGTCACCGGCCACGCTCTCGTGCGCCCGCTCGCCTCCGGCCATGACCGCGTGTGGCTGGCCGAGGAGGCGAGGGGCGCGCGCGTCGTCCTCAAGTTTCCGCCGCTTGAGGCGGCCGGTTCCGAGGTGATGCGCGATGCCTTCGTGCGCGAGGCGTGGAACGCCACGCGCCTCGCCTCACCCGACCTTGTGCGCGCGTGGACGCCGGGCGGCGCCGACCTGCAGTGCTACGCGATGGAGTTTGTCGATGCGCCCACCCTGCGCGCCGTCCTGCGTTTCGGCCGCCTCGGCGTCGAGGAGGCGCGCGAACTCGCCCAGTTCTTCCTGCGCGTCGGCCAGTTTCTCGTCCGCCACGATCTCGCCCACGGCGATCTCAAGCCCGACAATGTCCTCATCCTGCGCGGCGCGGCGGGCACCACCTTTCGCCTGCTCGATCTGGGCAGCGCCGCCGAGCTTGTCTCGGTCACGTCGCGCGCGGGCACGGCGAGTTACCTCGCGCCCGAGCGCTTTCGCGGCGGTGCACTGTCCGAGCGCACGGAAATTTTCGCCGTGGGCGTGACCCTCTACGAAGCGCTCACCGGCGCCTACCCCTACGGCGAGATCGAGCAGTTTCAGACTCCGCGCTTCGACAGTCTCCCCCGTCGCGTCACGAAGCTCAACGCCGCCGTCCCGGCCTGGCTGGAAGCCGTCATCCTGCGGGCCATCGATCCCGATCCCGAGCGGCGCTACCAGAATTTCTCGGAAATGGCCTTCGACCTCGCCAACCCGGCGCGCGTCGCCCCGCACCACCGCAAGGACGCCCCGCTGATCGAGCGTAACCCGCTGCTGTACTGGAAAATCACGTGCGCCGCACTCGCCGCCCTCAACCTCTGGCTGGTCGCCCGCCTGCTGCGCCACTAGGATGAACAACGTTCATCATTCCGACCAAAAGAATTCACGACCTTAATCCACGGCCCCGGGGCCGTGGCACCTCGCCTGCTAAACGGGCGGCGTGTCAAGCGAGCCCACGATCACTCCGCCATCTTCGCAGCCGTTTTCCGCGGCGCAAAAGGAATACCTCGCCGGCTTCATGGCCGGCGTGAGCGCGAGCGGCTTGCTCCCGTTTGTCGGCCTGAGCGCCAACGGCCAGCTTACCGCCGCACCGGCTGCGGGAGGGGCTTTGCGCCCCGACGGAGCACCGCTGAACCTCGCCGCTCCGCCCGCCGAGGACACCGTCTTCCACACCCCGCTCTCCGATCTCTGCAAAGAGGAGCGTTGGAAATACGACGAGAACCCGCTCGACGCCTGGGACCGCCTGCTCAAGCACGCCGACGAAAACAAAACACCCGACCCCGAACACACCTACCGTTTCAAAACCTTCGGCCTCTTCTACGTCGCACCGGCGCAGGACAGCTTCATGATCCGCCTGCGCGTGCCCGCGTGCGAACTCTCCGCCGCGCAGCTCCACGGCCTCGCCGATCTCGCCGCCGAACTCGGCGGCGGCTGCGCCCACGTCACCACGCGCGGCAACCTCCAGATCCGCGAATTCAAGCCGCGCGACCTCATCAAGGTCCTCACCCGCGTGCAGGAGCTCGGCCTCACCTCCCGCGGCGCCGGCGCCGACAACATCCGCAACGTCACCGCCTCGCCCGACAGCGGCTTCGCGCCCGACGAACTCCTCGACGTGCGCCCCCACGCCAAGGCGCTGCACCACTACATCCTCAACCACCGCGACCTCTACGGCCTCCCGCGCAAATTCAACGTCGCCTTCGACAGCGGCAGCTCCCTCTCCGTCGCCGCCGACACGAACGACATCGGCTTCATCGCCGTCCGCGTCACCGAAAAGTCTGTTTCTGAGGTGGAACGCGTTGCCCCCAACGCGCTTTCAATCGCCCCCGGCACCTACTTCCGCGTCCAACTCGGCGGCATCACCGGCCACAAAGACTTCGCCAAGGACACCGGCCTCCTCGTGCGCCCCTCCGAAGCCGTCGCCCTCGCCGCCGCGATGATCCGCGTCTTCGCCGAACACGGCAACCGCACCGATCGGAAAAAAGCCCGCCTCAAATACCTCCTCGAAAAATGGGGCGTGGAGAAATTCCTCGAAGAAGCCGCCAAGAAACTCGCCTTCCCGCTCGTCCGCCTCCCGCTCGCCGCCTGCGAGCCTCGCCGGCCCGTCGAAAAACACGCGTGGCTCGGCGCGCGCAAGCAGGCCCAGCGCGGCCTCAACTCCCTCGGCGTCGGCATCCCGGTCGGCCGCCTGTCCGCGAAGCAGATGCACGCCCTCGCGGACCTCGCGACGAATTACGGCAAAGGCGAACTGCGCCTCACGGTCTGGCAAAACGTCCTCATTCCGCACGTGCCCGACGCCTTCGTCGCCACGCTCGCGCGCAGCGTGCAGCGCCTGGGCCTCTTCACCGAAGCATCCCTCGCCGCCGGCGGCATCATCGCCTGCACGGGCAACAAGGGCTGCAAATACTCCGCCGCCGACACCAAGGGTCACGCCGTCGCGTTGATCAAACACCTCGGCCACCGCGCCACCGTCAGCACCCCCGTCAACATCCACTTCACCGGCTGCCCGCACAGTTGCGCGCAACACTACTGCGGCGACCTCGGCTTCGTCGGCACCAAGCTCGCCGATGGCTCCGAGGGTTACCACGTCGTCCTCGGCGGCGGCATGGACCACGAGCAGGCCATCGCGCGCGAAATCTTCCGCGGCGTGCGCGCCACCGAGGTCAACACCCTCGTCGAAAAAGTCCTCGTCACCTACGAAGCGAAAAAATCCCGCGGCGAGACCTTCGCCCAATGGACGCGCCGCCACACCGAAAAAGAACTCCAGGAATTCCTTTCAACCTAACCTCACGCCACGGACGCAAAGGCCGCAACGGCGTCAAAACCTTTGCGCCCTCCGCGCCCTTTGCGTGAGGCAAATAAAATGTCCGCCGTCCCTCTCATTCCCGACACCGCTCCGTTCACGCCCGAGCAACGCGCCTGGCTCAACGGCTTTTTCGCCGGCCTCTTCTCCCGCCAGCCCGTAGCGGCGAGCGCCAGCGAGCCGAACCCCGCGCCGCTCACACCGCTGACGATCCTCGTCGGCTCCCAAACCGGCTCCGCCGAAGGCCTCGCCAAACGCGCCGCCAAGGAAGCCGGCAAACGCCATTTCGCCGCCACCGTCGTCGACATGGCGCAGACCGACCTCGCGAAACTCGCCGTCGAGAAAAACGTCCTCGTCATCACGAGCACCTACGGCGACGGCGAGCCCCCCGACAACGCGAAGTCCCTCCACACCGCCCTCGCATCCGCGACTCTCAACTCTCAACCCTCAACTTTCAGCTCGCTGCGCTACTCCGTCTGCGCCCTCGGCGACAAAAACTACCCGCAGTTCTGCAAATGCGGCGCCGACTTCGACGCCTTCCTCGAAAAACTCGGCGCCACCCGCGCCGCCCCGCGCGTCGACTGCGATCTCGACTACGAGGAGAAATTCACCGCCTGGCTCGACGCCGCGATCACGGCGCTCGCCACTCAGCCGGTAGGAGCCTGCTCGCAGGCGATTCCCCCGGCTTCCGAAATCGCGACCAAGGTCGCTCCTACCTCCACCGAGCCCGCCTTCTCCAAGAAAAACCCGTTCCCCGCGCTCCTCCTCACCTCCCGCACGCTCAGCGCCCCCGAATCCGAAAAGGAAATCAACCACATCGAATTCGACCTCACCGGCTCCGGCCTCGTCTACGAAGCCGGCGACGCCCTCGGCGTCTTCTCCCACAACTGCCCCGAACTCGTCACCGAACTCCTCGGCGCCCTCGGCTGCGATGGCGAGGAAGCCGTGCCCGCGCCAGATGGTTCGACCACGTCGCTGCGGCACGCCCTCACCGAGCTTTACGACCTCAACAAGCCCGCCGCCGAGCTCCTCGCCCACTACGCCCCCGGCCCGGGCGGCGGCCTCGCCGTCGCGCTGCACCACGTCATCGATCTCGTCCATGCCCGCGCCGACATGAAGATCGCGGCGCCCGATTTCGTCCGCGCCCTCCGCAAACTCCAACCCCGCCTCTACTCGATCTCCTCCTCACCCAAGGCCCACCCGGGCCAGGTGCATCTCACAGTCGGCGCCGTGCGCTACACGACCGCCGGTCGCGACCGCAAGGGCGTCTGCTCCACTTTTCTCGCCGATCGCGTCGTGCCCGGCGAGACGCGCGCCGGCGTCTTCGTTCATGCCAACAAGGCCTTCCGCCCGCCCGCCAGCGGCGACACCCCGATGATCATGGTCGGCCCCGGCACCGGCATCGCGCCGTTCCGAGCCTTCCTCGAGGAACGCCGCGCGACCGGCGCCCGCGGTAAAACCTGGCTCTTCTTCGGCGATCAACGCGTAGCGACCGACTTCATCTACCGCGACGAACTGCTCGCCCTCAAAGCCGAGGGCACGCTCACCCGCCTCGACCTCGCCTGGTCGCGCGATCAGGCCGAAAAGATCTACGTGCAAAACCTCATGCTCGCCGCCGCCGCCGAGCTCTACGCGTGGCTCGAACAGGGTGCGCACATCTACGTCTGCGGCGACGCCGCCCGCATGGCCAAGGACGTCGACGCCGCGCTCCACACCGTCATCGAGCGCGCCGGCCGGAAATCCGCCACCGAGTCCGCCGCCTATGTGCAATCCCTCAAGGCCGCGAAACGCTACGCCCGGGATGTCTATTGAGCTGAAGTAGCGAGCATCGAGTAGCGAGTAGTGAGCATGACCAATCCAACGCAAATCTCCCTCCGCGCGACTACCCGCTACTCGCTACCCGCTACTCGCTACTAGCATGGTCGCCTCGAAGGAGAACTTCCCCCTGCTCGCCGAACTCCTCGCCGAGCAACAACGCCTCGACACCCCCGTCGCCCGCTTCGCCACCGCCCACGCTGCCTTGTCTGGCTCTCAACTCTCAACTCTCAGCGCTCAACTTCGTCCCCAGCTCCTTCCCCTCACCGCCCCGCGTCCCGGCGAACAATACGCCTTCGAGGTCGACCTCGACTCCTGCTCCGGCTGCAAATCCTGCGTCGCCGCGTGCCATTCGCTCAACGGCCTCGACGACACCGAAACATGGCGCGACGTCGGCCTGCTCGTCAGCGACGATCGCCGCCACCCGTTTTCGCAGACGGTCACGACCGCCTGCCACCACTGCGCCGATCCCGCGTGCCTCAACGGCTGCCCCGTCCTCGCCTACGAAAAGGATCCACTCACCGGCATCGTCCGCCATCTCGACGACCAGTGCATCGGCTGCAGCTACTGCGTGCTGAAGTGCCCCTACGACGTGCCGAAGTTCAACGCCCGCCTCGGCATCGTCCGCAAATGCGACATGTGCCACGGCCGCCTCGCCCACGGCGAAGCCCCTGCCTGCGCGCAAGCCTGCCCCACGCACGCGATCAAGATCGTGACCGTAACTGTGGGAGGGGCTTTATGCCCCGACTCTGTCACCACCGAGTCGGAGCATAAAGCTCCTCCCACAACCTTCCTCCCCGGCGCGCCCGATCCCTCCTACACTCAGCCGACGACTCGCTACGTTTCCAAACGCGCGCTCCCTCCCACCCTCGTCGCCGGCGATCACGCCACGCTCCGCCCGCAAGCGCCCCACTGGCCGCTCGTGTTTCTCCTCACGCTCGTCCCCGCCGCGGTCGGCACCCAGTTGGTCGCCCTCACCCAACCCGACTTTGTAACGTATTACGTTACAAACTCCGCCTGGCTCGCGGGCGCGCTCGGGCTCGCGATCAGCGTGCTGCACCTCGGCCAGCCACGCCGCGCGTGGCGCGTGTTCCTCGGCTGGCGCCAGAGCTGGCTGTCGCGCGAAGCGCTCGCCTTCGGCGCCTGGTTCGCACTCTCCACTCTCACCCTCGTGCTCCAGTCGGCATTCGGCATCCGGCATTTCGCATTCCCCTGCGCCACCGCCGCGCTCGGCGCGTTCGCCCTCTTCTGTTCCGTCATGGTCTACGCCGACACCCGCCGCGCCTTCTGGCGTTTCGCCAACACCGCCCCGCGTTTCTTCGGCACCGCCGTCGTGCTCGGCCTCGCCGGCGCGCTGGCTTGCGGTGAGCTGGGTCGAACCGCGATGCCCGGCTCGCCCCACTGGCTCGGGTTCGCCCTCGCGCTCGCCACGATCGCGAAACTCGTTTTCGAGGCCCGCACCGTCCTCCCCGCCCACGACGATCGCAACGAAGTCACGCCCCGGTTGCTCACCGCGCTGCTGCTCACCGGCCCACTGCGCGCATTCAACGAACTTCGCCTCTTCGCCGCCGTGCTCGGCGGCGTGCTGCTGCCGCTGGCCATCGCGCTCCGCGTCGCCCCGCCCGCCTTCGCATGGGCCGCGCTCGCCCTCTCGCTGCTCGGCGAACTGGCCGAACGCTACCTGTTCTTCCGCGCCGTCGACGCCCCGAAGATGCCGGGGGTGGGCGCATGACTTCCGCCCTCGACACACTCCTCCGCGCCGGCAGCGGCCCGATGACCTCTGAGATGGTGCTCCATCCCGCCGACTTCGGCCTCGGCCGCGTGCCCGCGCGCCTCAAGCCCGCCGCCGCCACCACCGCCGTCTGTGGATTTTGCAGCACCGGCTGCGGCCTGAAAATCCACCTCAACGAATCGGGCGAAGCCATCAATCTCTCCCCCGACCCCGCGCACCCGGTCAACCTCGGCATGGCGTGCCCGAAGGGCTGGGAGGCTCTCACCCCGCTCGCCGCCCCCGATCGTGCGACGACGCCGCTCCTGCGCTCGCGTGGCACGGGTCTCCCGACCCGTGACTCCGATCTTCTGGCCCCCGTCTCATGGGAGCGCGCGCTCGCCGCGTTCACGGAGAACTTCAAACGCATCCAGCAAAAACACGGCCCGCACTCGATCGCGTTTCTCAGCACCGGCCAGATCGTCACGGAGGAGATGGCGCTGCTCGGTGCGCTCTTCAAATTCGGCATGGGCGGCCTGCACTGCGACTCCAACACCCGCCAGTGCATGGCCACCTCGCACGTCGCCTACAAGCAGTCGTTCGGCTTCGACGCTCCGCCCTTCACCTACGCCGATTTCGAGGAAAGCGACGCGCTCATCTTCATCGGCGCCAACCCCTGCATCGCCCACCCGATCATGTGGCAGCGCGTGATGATGAACCAACGCTCGCCCGAGATCGTCGTCATCGATCCCCGCAAAACCGAGACCGCGCAAGCCGCGACGCTCCACGTCGCCCTGCGTCCAAAGAGTGACCTCACATTGCTCTACGGCCTCGCGCATCTGCTCATCGCGCGCGACGCCGTGAAGCGGGAGTTTATCGAGGCGCACACCGCCGGCTTCGATGAGTTCGCCGCCTTCGTCGCCGATTTCACCCCCGCCCGCGTCGCCCACGAAACCGGCGTGCCCGAATCGACGCTATTCCGCCTCGCCGAAATCCTGGGGAAACGCGAACGCGTTTCCCTCTGGTGGACGATGGGCGTCAACCAGTCGCACGAAGCCACCCGCACCGCCCAGGCGATCATCAACCTCGCGCTGATGACCGGCCACATCGGCCGCCCCGGCACCGGCGCCAACTCGATCACCGGCCAGTGCAACGCGATGGGCTCGCGCCTCTTTGGCAACGCCACCTCGCTCCTCGGCGGCTACGATTTCACTAACGCCGGGCATCGCACCCACGTTGCCGATACTCTCGGCCTCGACGCCGCGCGCATCCCGCAGAAAACCGGCTACGCCTACGACCAGATCCTCGACGCCATCGACCGCGGCGAGATCCGCGGCCTCTGGGTCATCGCCACCAACACCGCGCACTCGTGGATCAACCAATCGCGCGCGAAAGAGATCCTCGCCAAGCTCGATTTCCTCGTCGTGCAGGACATGTATGCGACGACCGAAACCGCGCGCATGGCCGATCTCGTGCTGCCCGCCGCCGGCTGGGGCGAGAAGGAAGGCGTGCTCATCAACAGCGAGCGCCGCCTCGGCCTCGTGAAAAAAGTCGCCCGCGCCCCCGGCCAGGCCCTCAGCGACTTCGCCATCTTCCAGCTGATCGCCGAAGCGTGGGGCTGCGGCGAGATGTTCCGCGCCTGGCGCTCGCCCGAGGCCGCGTTTCAGCTTCTCAAAAAACTCTCCGCCGGCCAGCCCTGCGATTTCACCGGCATCCGCGACTACGCGCACATCGACGCGGAGGGAGGCATTCAATGGCCCTACGTCGAGGTAGGGGCGGCTGTCCCCAGCCGCCCTGAGTTTACGGCTGCTGACGCACCTCAAACTCAGGCCGGCTCGGAGAGCCGGCCCTACCACCAATCGATTCGCCATCGCCGCCTCTTCACCGACGGCCGTTTCTTTCACGCCGACGGCCGCGCCAAATTCCTCTTCGATCCGCCGCGCCCCCTGCCCGAGCCGCCCGACGCACAGTTTCCCTTCCTCCTCCTCACCGGCCGCGGCTCGTCCGCGCAATGGCACACCGGCTCGCGCACTGACAAGAGCGCCGTGCTCCGCAAACTCGCACCCACCGTCCTCACCGTCGAAATCCATCCCGCCGACGCCGCGCGCTTGGCCATCACCGCGAGCGACCGCGTCGTCGTGCGCTCGCGCCGCGGCGAAGCCGAAGCCGTCGCACTCATCACCGCCACCGTGCAGCCCGGCCAGCTCTTCCTGCCGATGCACGCCGAAGCCGTGAACCGCCTCACCTTCCCCGCCTTCGACCCCCACTCGCGCCAGCCCGCCTACAAGGCGTGCGCGGTTGCGCTCGCCCGCCTGTAGCGGCCGACGTGAGGAGGCCGGAATTCGCGGGCTTGCCGCAACCGGCCTCCTCACGTCGGCCGCTACCCCTCCAGTCTTTTCGCCTCGCGCTTCCCGTCGGACGCCGGTGAATTCACCTCACCAGCGTTCCCGGTCCATGCCCTCCCCCGGCCCTCACGCCGTTTTTCTCAGCTACGCCTCCCAAGACGCCGCCGCCGCGCTGCGCATCTGCGAGACGCTGCGCGCGGCCGGCATCGAAGTCTGGTTCGATCAAAGCGAACTCGTCGGCGGCGACGCGTGGGACGCCAAGATCCGCCAGCAGATTCAAACCTGCGCCCTCTTTGTCCCGCTGATCTCGTCGAGCACGCAGGAACGTCTCGAAGGCTATTTCCGCCTCGAATGGAAACTCGCCGCGCAACGCACGCACACGATGGCCGAGGAGAAGGCGTTTCTCCTCCCCGTCGTGATCGACGCCACCCGCGACGCCGACGCGAAGGTGCCCGCCGAGTTCAAAGCCGTCCAATGGACGCGCCTCCCCGCCGGCGAAACGAGCGCGGCGTTCTGCGAGCGGGTGAAAACGTTGCTCGGCGGTCCGGAAGTGGCACGGGTCTCCCGACCCGTGAGTTCCGAGTCCACGGGTCAGGAGACCCGTGCCACGCCGCAGGTGGGCCGCCGCGTCCCTGCGGCGGCATGGTCCATTGCCGCAATCGCGATCGTCGCGGTCATCGCTGCGTTCCTGGCCTTGCAAAAGAAGGAACCGCCCAATGCAGGCGCAGGGACGCGCCCGCCCACCACAGCGGCGGTGCCCGCGACGCAGCCCGATGCAAAATCCGTCGCCGTCCTCGCCTTCGCCAACATGAGCGCGGACAAGGAGGCCACCGAGTATTTCTCCGACGGCATCTCCGAGGAGATTCTCAACGCCCTCGGGCGCGTGTCCGGTCTCAGGGTCGTCTCGCGGACCTCGTCATTCTCCTTCAAAGGGAAGAACGCCACGGCGACGGAGATCGGCAAGGCCCTGAACGTGTCGCATCTCGTCGAAGGCAGCATCCAACGCGCGGGCACACGCGTGCGCATCAGTGTGCGTCTCATCCACACGGCAACCGGCGAGCAAATCTGGAGCCAGCGCTTTGATTTCGACCCGAAGGACGTTTTTGCGACCCAAGATGAAATTGCCAGCATCATCGCCAAGCAGTTGTCCCCTGATCTCGTCGCAACCATGCGCCCGGCAAAGAGCGTGGTTCCGGAAGCTCACCTACTCGTGCTTGAAGGCAGGCACTTCAACGCTCCACGCACCCCGGAGGGCTTCACCAAAGCCGAGGCCGCCTTTAACAAGGCGATCTCGATCGCGCCGCTATTTGCCGAGGCACATGCCGGTCTTGCAATCACCTTGGTGACTCGCGCGAGCTACAACGACATAGACGGTCTCAAGCCGAACCCGGGAGAGATGGAGCGTGGCGAGCGCGAGGCCCTTCGCGCCATCGAATTGGACCCCAATCTGTCGGAAGGTTATGCCGCCTTGGGTTATGGGTTGCTCAACGAGGCGAAGTTCGACGAGGCGGAACACCGACTCAGGGAAGCCATCGCCCGCGGCCCGAACTCTGCCAGCGTCCGGCACACACTAGGCCTCTTATTTTCCTGCACGGGGCGACTAGATCGCGCTATCGCGGAGCACGAACAGGTCGCCTTGCTCGACCCACTGTGGGACCAGAACCTGCTAAACGTCGCGCGCATGTATTTCTGGACCGGAAAATACGATCTCGCGCTCAAGAGTGTCGAAAGGGCCATCGCACTTCGCTCCGATATCTTTGTTCCTTTCCACGGCCACCGTGGCCAAATCCTGCTGGCGCTGGGCCGCAAACAGGAGGCAGCCGATGAAGCTCGATTGGTGAGGGACCATCCGAACCTCTCGCCACGGTGGCAGTTCGACTTTGTTGCAATTTGCATCCTGGTCAGGACAGGCTTCCAAGCCGAAGCATCGCACTACGCTGAGCAACTCTTCTCAAAGTGGCCGGCCGAACACTACCAACGTGGATTCGTCCTGACCACATTGGGTCGGTTTGAGGAAGCGATTCCCCATTTGGAAAAAACTCCTGCCCAACCAGTCCGGTATCTTTTTTGGGATGAATGCTGGGACGCATACAGGGAGGATCCGCGGTTTCGCGAACTCATGCGCAAGCTCGGCCGAGACGAGCACTACAACGTTGCCCGCAAGACACTGGAGCGGCTCCGCACGAAATAGCCCATCAACCGCCCCTTGGTTAACTCATTCGCTGGCGAAAACCTGTTGAAAGCGAAGTCAAAACCAGCGGACGACGTCGAAGCCCGCGCCGACGCACAGCCGCGGCCGAAGAAATAGGGCGGCGTCTTTGACCCGCCGTTTCGCGCCTTGAGTGTTCGCCTCGAGAGCGGGTCACAGACCCGCCCTACTTTTCAAACCGCGCCAACTTGAGCGTTGAGCCCGCCGAAGGCGGGTAAACGCTTGCTCGCCTCTGGCGAGTCCGGCGTTAAACGTTGAAAGTTTCGCGTCCCCACCCCGCCCACGATGAAATCTCTCCTCGCCGTTGTCTCGCTGCTCCTCGCGCCCGCGCTGCTCGCCCAGCAACCGCCCGCTCCGGCGTCCGCCGCCGCGCCCGCCGCGTCGTCGCGCCCGCCCCCGCGCGCCCAAACCATGCGCCCCGAGATCGTCGGCACCCGCGGCATCGTCGGCGCCGGGCGCCACCTTTCGGTCGCCGCCGGCACGCGCATCCTCCAGCAGGGCGGCAACGCCATCGACGCCGGCGTGGCCACGGTGTTCGCCTCCGCGGTGGTCGAGATCTCCCACTTCGGCTTCGGCGGCGAGTGTCCGCTGATGATCTACGACGCGAAGTCGCAACAGGTCTACGTGATCAACGGCCAGGGTCCCGCGCCGAAGGCGGCCACCCCCGCACTGTTCGCCGCCAAGGGCAAAGTCGACGGCAACGGTCCGCTCGGCGCCACCCTCCCGGCCGTGATGGATGCCCTTGCGCTCGCGGCTGAACGCTTCGGCACGATGAGCCTCGCCGAGGTCATGGCGCCGGCGATCGAGTTCGCCGACGGCTTTCCGATGTATGCCTACCTGCGGGAAAACATGGCAACTCACCGTAAAGCCACCGAGGCCTACAAGTGGGGGCACACCTACTATCCCGGCGGCCGGGTGCCCGACGTCGGCGAAATTTTCCGCCAACCGAATCTCGCCCGCACGCTGCGTGCGATCGTCGCCGCCGAGCAGGCCGCGTTGAACAAGAGTCCGGACCGCGCCGCCGCCATCCGCGCCGGCCGCGATGCGTTTTACAAAGGCGACATCGCCCGCCGCATTGTCGACGCCAACCGCGCCGAGGGCGGCGTGTTCACCTACGAGGATCTCGCGAATTTCCGCGGTGCGGTCGAAAAGCCGGTGACGACCACGTTCCATGGTTACGAGATCAACAAGGCCGGCCCCTGGAACCAGGGTCCCGTCCTGCTGATGACGCTCAACCTGCTCGAAGGCTTCGATCTGAAGGCCATGGGCCTTCACTCAGCCGACTACATCCATACGGTCCACGAAGCCATCAAGCTCGCCTACGATGACCGCAACGCCTACTTCGGCGACCCGGCGTTCGCATCCGTGCCGATGACGGGCCTTCTCTCCAAAGCCTACGCCGCCGAGCGCCGCCAGCTGATCGGCCAACGCGCCTTCGTCGAGCACCGCCCCGGCAACCCGTTTGCCCATGATCCGGCCGTGAAGCCGCCCGCCGTGCGCTATGTGCCGCACGAACAGGGCAAGAAGGATCCCGACAGCTCCGGCGACACCACCTGCGTCAACAGCGTCGACGCCGCCGGCAATCTCTTCAGCGCCTCGCCCAGTTCCGGCTGGGTGATCGGCGGCGCATTCATCGCCGGCGACACCGGCGTGCCGCTCTCGAACCGGATGCAGGTCTTCGATCTCGATCCGGCGAGCCCCAACGTGCTCGCCGGCGGCAAACGCCCGCGCACCACCCTCACCCCCACCATCGTGCGGAAGGACGGCCAGCCCCTGCTCGCCCTGAGCACCCCCGGTGGCGACAGTCAGGATCAACAGGTGCTCAATGTGCTGTTGAACCTGATTGTCTTCGGCCTGGACCTCCAGCCGGCGATCGAAGCGCCGCGCCTCAACTCCAACCATCCGCATGCGTCGTTCGACAATCACGCCAGCGCCCCGGGTCAGCTCGATGTCGAAAGCCGCATGCCCGCGAAGGTGTTCGACGAACTGACCGCGCGCGGCCACGCGTTGCGCGTGATCGGCCCCTACTCGATGAGCACCGGCATCACCGCCGTGGGCCTCAACCCGAAGACCGGCACGCTCCGCGGCGGCGCCGACCCGCGCCGCGAGCGCTACATTTTCGGCTGGTAAGGAATTCGCGGCACGCGAATTCCTCAGATGTAATACATCTCCTCCGGCGTCTTCGTGCAGAGCTGGTCGAGGGTGTAAGTCTTGGTCTTCTCGTCGAGCGCCTCACTGATTTCGTCCCACACGCGCTTCAACTGCCGGCCGCTGCGGCCCTCGTGGTTGCCGCTCAGGTGGAGGCAATGGCCCTCCACCGCGAGCAGGATGTCGTGCAACGAGATTTGCTCTGGCGGACGCGCCAGCGCGTAGCCCCCGAGATTGCCTCTCCGGCTCGTGATGAGTCCGGCCTCGCGGAGCTTGCCGAGAATCTGCGCGAGAAAATTCGCGGGCACCGCTTCCGTGCGCGCCAGTTCCTCGATCTGCGTCAGCCCGCCCGTGCCGTGCCGCCGCGCCAGCTCCGCCATCACACGACACGCATAGTCGATCTTGACGGAGATCTTCACGGCGATCGAAAAGGTAGGGACGCCTCTCCGAGGCGTCCGTTCGACACCGGTAAAAAACATCCAACGCGCGCCCGCGGACGGCTCGGAGAGCCGTCCCTACCACGAACCACTGCGCAGGAAAAAATCATGGCCGTCGTTCAGATCACGTAATCGCCATTCTCCGGCTTCACGACCTCGCGCGGCGGCAGCAGCATGCCGGCAGCCACGGTCGCATTGGTGCCTTGCTCGATCAGGATGAACGAGCCGGTCAACCGGTTGGTCGCGTAGCCGTCGAACACCAGCGGCTTGGCGGCCCGCAGACGGATTTCCCCGATATCGTTCACCGCGAGTTCGGCCGGCGCCTCCTCGGTCTCGAGCGTCGCCATGTTGAGCTTGTTGACGATCTCGGTGACGGCCACCTGCACGGTGTGCGTCGTGTGCTTGAGAAAATATTTCTTCCCCGGCTGGAGCGCCCGCGAGTGCATCCAGCACACCTCGGCCGGGAGTTGCGTGCTCGCGCCGGGCAGGTGCTCGGTGCCGATGAGCATCGAGCCGCGGCTGATGTCGATGTCGTGCTCGAGCACGAGCGTGACCGACTGCGGGCAGAACGCTTCCTGCACCGGCCCGTCGTAGGTCCAGATTTGCTTCACCGTCGTCACGATGCCGGCCGGCAGCGCGATCACCTTCTGGCCGACCTTCACGATGCCGCCCGCGATCTGGCCGCTGAAGCCGCGGAAGTCGTGGAGCGCGGAATCCGTGGGATTGTTCGGGCGGTTGACCCACTGCACCGGAAGGCGGAAACCGCTGAGATTCCAGTCGCTCGCGATATGCACGCTCTCCAGGTGGCCCAGCAGCGTCGGGCCGACATACCACGGCGTGTGCGGCGACGGCTCGACCACATTGTCGCCGTTGAGCGCGCTCAGCGGGATGAACTTCACGTCCTTGATATCGAGGCGCGGGAGAAACTCCTCGAACTGCGCGCGGATTTCGAGGAAGCGCTGCTCGCTCCAGCCCACGAGATCCATCTTGTTGATCGCCACGACGAGGTGCGGGATGCGCAGGAGCGCCGCGATCGCGGTGTGGCGCCGGCTCTGTTCGATCACACCGGTGCGGGCATCGACCAGCACGATGGAGAGGTTCGCCGTCGAGGCGCCCGTCACCATGTTGCGCGTGTATTGGACGTGGCCCGGCGTGTCCGCGATGATGAACTTCCGGCGCGGCGTCGCGAAGTAGCGATAGGCGACGTCGATCGTGATGCCCTGCTCGCGCTCGGCGCGGAGACCGTCGGTGAGGTTGGCGAGATTGATCTGGCCGCCGCCGGTGATATCCGCCGAGCGCTCCAGCGCCTCGATCTGATCTTCCATCAGCGATTTCGAGTCGTAGAGCAGGCGGCCGATGAGCGTGGACTTGCCGTCGTCGACACTACCGCAGGTGTTGAACCGGAGGATGTCGATCGGGACGTTCACAGGTGGGACTGGAGGCATGACTTCGTCAGTAAACATTTCGATTTTAGAAATAACCCGCTTTCTTGCGATCCTCCATGGCGGCTTCGGAGGCCTTGTCGTCGGCGCGCGAGCCGCGCTCGGTCACGCGCGCAGCCGCGATCTCGGCGATGATGTCGCTCACCGTGCTCGCCGGCGATTCGACGAGGCCCGTGCTGATGATGTCGCCGATGGTGCGCACGCGGACGACCAGCTCGCGCACTTCCTCGTTCGCCCTCGGCGGGAGGATGTCACTCACCGGCAGCCACTGGCCGCCGCGGCGCACGGCCTGACGGCGATGGCTGAAGTAGATGCTCGGCACCTCCAGCTTCTCGCGCTGGATGTATTCCCACACGTCCATCTCCGTCCAGTTGCTGAGCGGAAAGACGCGCATGTTTTCGCCGGCGTTGAGGCGGCCGTTGTAGAGATTCCAGATTTCGGGGCGCTGGTTCTTCGGATCCCACTGGCCGAAGCTGTCGCGGAAACTGAAGAACCGCTCCTTCGCGCGCGCCTTCTCCTCGTCGCGACGCGCGCCACCGATGCAGCAGTCGAAACGAAACTCCTCGATCGCCGCGAGCAGTGTGGGGATTTGGAGTTTGTTGCGCGAAATTTCGCCGGGCGCCGGAACAGCGATGCCTTTGGCGATCGCGTCCTCGACCTTGCGCACGATCAGTTTTCCACCGAGCTGCTTCGCACGGCGGTCGCGGAATTCGTTGAGCTCGGGAAAGTGGTGACCCGTGTCGACGTTGAGAAACGGCATCGGGATATCCGACGGCCGGAACGCCTTCTCCGCGAGACGGAGCAAACAGATCGAATCCTTGCCGCCGGAGAAGAGCAGCGCCGGCCGCTCGAATTCGCCGGCGACCTCCCGCATGATGTGGATCGCCTCGGTCTCCAGATGCTGGAGATGGTCCAGATGGTATGAAGTCATGAGAAAAGGGTCCAGGGTCTGGGCTCTTGGGTCTGGGGCGGCGTTAACGATCGCCGGCAGACCCTAAACGGCGGCGGCCCCCGCCGCCGTTTTGCCCCAGGAGGCGTGCAGGCCGCATTCGCGTTTCTCGTCGGCCTTCGCCGGATCGAAATAGTCCCACTCGTTCGGCAGCTGGTGTTGCGTGAGGTAGGCGTCGAGGTCGGCGTCGGTGTGATAGAAGAGCGGGCTGACTTTCAGCGCGCCGAAATTCTCGTCGGCCGACACGATGTCGAGGCCGGCGCGATTCGGGTTCTGCACTTTGCGCAGCGCCGTGATCCAGACGGTCGGCGCGAGCTCGCGCATGCCGCGTTGGAACGGCTCGAGTTTCATCACCGCACTGAATTTCTTCAGGCCCTCTTCGTCCTCGGTCGTCGGGATCGGGCCGTAAATCGCGTCGCGGTGCGCGGGCGTGAGGCGCGGGAGGAAGGGCTTGAGGTTGAGCTTGAGGCGGGTGCGGAGTTCCTCGGCGTGCTTGTAGGTCGCGGGACGATTGTAGCCGTGGTCGACCCAGAGCACCGGGATGTCCGGCTGCGCCTGCACCGCGAGGTGCAGGATGGCGGCTTCGTAAGGACGAAAATTGGTCGAGACAATCGCCCGGCCGCCCGCCTGCGCGACGGCCCAACGGACGATCTCGAGGGGCGATTTCACGCGCAAATCGCTGTTCCACCGTGTGATCTCCTCGGCGGCGGGGCGGTTGGTGGACGCGGCCTTTGTTGATGGCGTTGATGAGTTTGCAGACATGACAAGGAGAACGCTTGCGAACGAAAGACACACCGTAAAGGTTAAAAGGCGTCATATCTACTAAAGAAGTCATGTTTGATCCCGCCGACCGATCATCTACCGATAAACAGGCTGGCGTTCAGCCTGCTGACCCGGCGCCTTTTATCTCGATGAATGGCACTGTCTACCTCGTCGGCGCCGGTCCTGGCGACCCGGAGCTGCTAACCTTGAAAGCGCGGCGTCTGCTCGGCGTGGCCGACGCGGTGGTGCACGACCATCTCGTTGCCGCCGAAATTCTGACTCTGATCGGGCCGGGCGCGGAGAAAATCTTTGTCGGAAAAAAAGGCGGCGCCTTCTGCTGCCCGCAACGCAACATCGAGGACGTCCTCATCGGTCTCGCCCGCGAGGGCAAAACCGTCGTGCGCCTCAAGGGCGGCGATCCGTTCGTGTTCGGGCGCGGCGGCGAGGAAGCCGAGGCGCTCGTCGCGGCGGGCGTGCCGTTTGAGGTGGTGCCGGGTGTGACCTCCGCGCTCGCCGCCGCGGCCTACGCGGGCATGCCCCTCACTCATCGTGCGCACAGCTCGGCCGTCGTCTTCCTCACCGGCCACGAGGATCCGAACAAACCAGACTCCGCGATTCATTGGGAGGACTACGCGAAGCTCGGCGCGACGCTGTGCATTTACATGGGCATGAAAAATCTCGAGACCATCACGCGCCGCCTCGTCGCCGGCGGTCTCGCGCCCGACACGCCCGCGGCCGTCATCCAATCCGCGACGACCGGCGCGCACCGCCAGTTCGTCAGCACGCTCGGCCGCATCGCGCTCGAATCGGAACACGCCGGCTTCGGCGCGCCCGCGATCGTGGTGATCGGCGCAGTGGTCAATCTCTCCGAAAAACTCGCCTGGTTCGCCAAGAAAGCCGCGTCGGTCCCAGCCGTAGCCACGAGCGCCAGCGAGTGGAACTCCACCGCATGATCGTCGCCCTCATCGACAACGGCTCGCTCGAAGCGGCCGCGCACCAGAACCTGCGCGCCGTCGCGGCGGCGTTGTCCGGGCGCGTCGGCGTGACCGTGCATGCGGTGTCGTGGAAGCACAGTGACCGCATTCCGGTCGGCTCGCTGGCGCTCGCCGCTACGAAATCG
>JACRKC010000131.1 GCA_016235555.1 Verrucomicrobiota bacterium | reverse complement strand
CGCCTCGTTTCGGGGGCTTAAGGGCTCGAACACGAGGCGGGACGCCTCGTCCACGACTACGCACTACGGTGCGCGCAGATCGACCCGGATCAGTTCGCGATCGTTGCGGGCAAAGATACTGCCGGCGGCGAAGGCGGGGTGCGACCAGTGGACGGGGCGGTTGCCGGCGCGGTTGGTCGGGTCGAGCAGGTGGGCGCGGCTGATCTCCTCGTAGCCCTGCGGGGTGAGGCGTGCGATGATGAGGTCGCCGGTTTCATTATAGAGGAAGAAGCGATCGGCGTGCTTCACGACGAAGGCACTGGTCCAGCGCGCGGGTTTGCCGGCGGGCGTCGTGGCCGCGAGAGTTTCCCAGACGCGGGTGCCGTCGGCGAGGCGCACGCAGCGCAGGTGGCCGAAGCTGCACACGCCGTAGATGTGGCCGTCTTCCAGCCACGGTGTGCTCATGAGACTGTGCAGACCCTCGGGGCGCGTCTCGCTCGAACCCTTGATCCGCCAGACCTCGGTGGCGCGCGGCGCGGCCGGATCGAGGCGCAGGAGCAGCGAGCCATCGAAGAACGATGAGATGAACAACTGGCCGTCGTGCAGCCGCGGCGTGCCGATCGCGTGGGCCATCTTGGTTTTGAACGGCACCGACCAGAACACCTCGCCCGTAGCGGGATCGAGGCCGTTGAGGTTCTCGCTCTCCCACACGACGAGTTGCCGGCGGCCACCGGCGTCGATGAGCGTCATCGGGGCGTAGCCGGCCTCTTTCACGCGGAGCGCGCGCCACAGCTCCTTGCCGGTGTGGCGATCGAACGCGACGACGGTGTGGCCCTCGCCGCCGACGAGGCAGAACACGCGGTCGCCCTCGACCAGCGGCGGCGAGGCGTAGCCCCACGTCTGCGTCTCGGCGCCGTAGTCGCGTTTGAAGTTGCGCGCCCACACGACGCGGCCGGTCGCGACGTCGAAGCAGTGCAGATCGCCCTCGGCGCCGAGCGTGTAAACGCGATCGCCGGCGACCGCGGGACTCGCGCGCGGGCCGGACGGGTAGCTGATCACGTAGGGTGCATCATACTCGTGTTGCCAAAGCACGCGGCCATCGCGGGCGTCGAGGCAGAGCACGCGCTCGCGGCCGGATTCGGAGGTGGGCACGGTCGGGTTGCCAGGCGTGCCACGCGTGGTGGAGCCAGGCCGATCCGTGAGGAAAACGCGGCCACCTGCGACCGCCGGGCTGCTGTAACCGGCCTCGATGGGCGCACGCCAGAGCACGCGCGGCCCGCCGACGGGAAAAATTTCGACGATGCCGGTCTCACGCCACACGCCGTCGCGGCGTGGCCCCTGCCAGTGCGGCCAGTCGTCCGCCACGAGCGGGGTGAGGGTGAAGGCAAGAAGGGTCAGCGCGCCGGACGGGAGGAGGGGGACGAATGGGAAAGGTCGGGCCGCTGCGGTGACGCGCATGAGTGCAGGGTGAGCGCGCTTCGGTGCCGGAGTCAAAGCCCGCCGCCACGCCCGGCGAAACCCGGCCGGCGCACGAACCGCACCGGCCTGGCACCGCGGCCATCGCTCCGGTGACTCGCGAGCGAAAATCCTGGACGATGGTCATTGCGCGGTGCGGGCAGCGCGCCGTGGCCCGCCAGCCGTTCGACGGGCTCACGGCCCTGAGCGAAGTCGAAGGGCTGGACTGTTTCGTCGCCGGGCGTTCGTCATGGCAGCAAAAAATCTCACGGACTCTGGCAAGGGTCGCGATCCGGAGGTTTCGCGACAGGGAGCCGCGAGCGCCAGCGAGTGAACCGCCCGCGCCAACCACTCGCTGGCGTTCGCAGCCACCGGGCTGCGCCACGTCGCGTTTTTTTGTGTCGCTGCACCAGCCCCAAGCAAAGAGCCCGCCGATGCCGGCGGGCTCTCGTGGGTCAGGAACCGGGAACCGAGGTTATTTGCCGTTACCCTGGCTCTTGGGCACGGAGACCGTGCAGGTCCTGGTGCTCGCGTTGCCCGCGGCATCCTTGGCCTCGACGGTGATCGTGTAGGTGCGGCCCGGGCCGTTGCCCGCGCGCTCGGCGCGGAGGCTGACCGTGAGGTTGCCGGTGATCTGGATATCGTTAGCCGTGTCGCCATCGCCGAGGCCGTTGTCGGGCTCGCTGCTGGTGACGCCGATGATCTTCAGGGAGGTGACGCCGACGAGGTCGGTCGCGACCGCGGTCACCTTGATGGCCACCATCTGGTGATTTGGCGGCCACAGCGTGGCGCTCGACGGCGTGAGGCTGGCGATGACCGGGGCGGTGGTGTCCTGGATCTTGTCGGTAAGCGTGCCGGAGGTGTTGTTGTAGTTGGTGCCGCCGGTGAAGTTCCACGAGTCGGCATAGGTGCCCACGGCCGTGTGCGTCGTATTTAGTGCGACGCTGCCGACCGTGGCGCCGCTTTCGCCGGCAACGCCGGTGATCGACGCAACAGCAGCCGAGTGCGCGGCGCCGTCGTATTCGACCGTGTAGGGCACCACCACGATGGTGGCGTTGGCTTTGGCGATCGTGATGGCGACGCTGCCGCTGGCATCGTTGTAGTTCGTGCCGCCGGCGAAGCTCCAGTTGGCGGTGCCACCGGGTGCATTTGTATAGCTGGCGCCGAGATTGAGGCTGGTGCCGAGGTTGGCACCGCCGACACCGGTAGCCGACCCGGTCGCGCCATGGGCCGTGCCGTCATAGGTGCCGGTGTAGCCAGCAACGTTGATCGTCGCGGTCGCTTTGTTGATCACGAGGGTGCCGTTGGCGCTGCCGGTGTAGTTGGCATTATCGATCAAGGCCGAGAAATCGTAGGAGCCGGCATTGGTGCGGTCGCCCACGTAGTTGAACACGACGTTGAGGCCCGCGGGCGTGGTGGTGGCGGTGGCCGACTTCACCGTGCCATCGTAGGTGTGGGTCAGGCCGGAGAGCTGGATGCTCGCGGCAGCCTTCGCAACGTTGAGCGTGAGCGTGCCCGTGCCAGTGCCGCCCGCGTTGGTGGCGGAGAGGTTGACCGTGATTGGCGAGTTGGACGCCTGCGTGGGCGTGCCGCTGATCAGGCCGCTGGCGCTATTGATGCTCAGACCCGCGGGCAGGCCAGTCGCGCTGTAGCTGGTCGGCGAGTTCGTGGCCGAGACTTGATAGCTGAACGGCGTGCCGTAAGTGAGGTTGGCCGAGTTGCTGGCGACGACGGGCCGCTGCGCCGTCGGGACGATCTCGATCGGCTGGCTGGACTGCATGCTCAGGTCGATGCGGAAGTTGAAGCCGTTCAAACCGCCCCAGTCGCCGATGTTGAGCGTGATGGTGTTTTCACCGGGATGCACATTTTGCGAGAAGGTCGCGTCGGCGTTCACACTGTTTGCTCCCCCTTCAATCACGTTGGCCACATTGGCGTTGTTAATGAACTGCGTGGTGCCGCCAGTGGTGACGCCATTGATGGCGACTTGGGCAAAGTTATCGGCCTTGAGCGAAAAGGTCATGCGGGGATTGATCGCATCAGCCGGAACGGTGAAGCGGACACGATAGGCATACCAGAGCGTCTGGTTCTTGGTGGGCCCGGCGCCGGGATCGGAGCCATTGCCCGGCTTGTAATTGATCCAGCTGTTGGTGCCAGTGACCTGACCCCACGGGTGCGCACCAACGAGGTAGGCGGGTTGCCAAGCCTGCGTGGAAGGATTGAAGTATTCGACGTTGGCCGCGATGCCGCCGAAGCTGCCGTTGCCGCCAAGGATCGTGAGCGTCTGCGTGGGCAGCGGTTGGGGCGCTCCCACCGTGGCCGTATCAACCGTGAACATGTTCGTAAATCCTGCCGTCATGGTTCCGACGCCAATTTCATTTGGCGGGGCAAGGAACGAGGTCGGCAGTGCGCCACCGGTGTTCCACGACTGATTGGTTTCCCAGAACGCACCCACGGACTGGCTGATGTCGCCATAGTCGTTGAACTCTTGGGCGATCAGGAAGTGCGTCCCCAAATCGCGGTAATTGGAGCCGCCTACCGGATGCGGCCAACCGCCTCCCATGCCGTAACCGACTCTGAATTCGGAGGTGGTATAAACAGGATTCGTGTTGAAGGTCGAAGTCGCAACCACCGCACCCGAGCTGAGATCCTTGATCGTGTAGGAACCACTGATCACATAACAATTGGCGCCCGTCGGCGAACGGTAGTTCGTCAGCGCCGTCCCAAAGGAGGAAAAATCGTTCCCAGCAGCCTGATCGTTTACCGTGACTGACATATCGACGCTCTGCGTCGCGTTGTGCCCGGTGAAACGATAAACCAGCGATCCGGCAAAGGATTGCGTAGGCACCGCGAGTGCGGCCAGTGCGAGAACAGCCGGCAGGACGCGCGCGATGGAAGCCAGGCGCTGGCCGAACCGACTGGGATGGGTGGGGGATGTAGTTTTCATGACAAGAAAGGGTCAGAGCAGGGCAGGAGCGACTTGGGAACCATCCGTGTGCCAACGGCCGACAAAAGGGGCCGCAGCCTCGCCTCTTTCACGCCTCAGCGAGTGTGGACCGAAGCGAACGACCGGTTCCGGCCGCCGTTTAATCTGCTCTCCACGAAGCAAAAGAGCATGCGCTGGTCCTTGGACGTGGTGTCCGAAGGAAAGTGCAATGATCAATGCACAGCTGGGCATGTGGGTCGTGGGAGGGAATCATACCCAGGATAGCGGAGAAATCCTAGGCGAGGAACGACACTGATATAGGTGATTACCGCAATGCATGTCACTCCAATTCTGGCTTATACGGTTAATATCCAGATTGTTAAGTTAGTTTAGGCCTAGCCCAAACGTCTACACCAAAAAAGCCCACGGGGGCTGCGGCCTACGTCGGACCAAAATCTCAAAAACCGCAGGAGAGCCACCCGAAGAATAACAACCAGTTTAAAATAAATAGATTACAAAATCAACCACCCGCTCGCAGCACCGTATCGCTGAGAACATTAGGTTCGGTGTTTCCGTGGAGGCGAAGCTCGATCCTGCCAGTGACCGACCTACCCGTAGCACCCGATTGCGGCGACATGAGCAACAGGCTCACCACGCATGGGGAGCCACCCGACCAGATTCAAGTGGTCGACGAAACCCGCCTCCCCTTCTACGCCGTCTTCGACTACGGTTGTTACCAAGCGAAACCTCAACCCTTCCCGCCATGCTGCGCCTCGCCGTGAAAACTGTCCGTGCCCTCACCCTTTTCTCCCTCGCCGCGCTTGCCCTGCCGGCTCTCGCCCAGGAGACCGCCGCCCAGCGCGACGCCCGCCTGCAATGGTGGCGCGAGGCGCGCTTCGGCATGTTTGTCCACTGGGGACTCTACTCCGGCCTCGCCGGCACGTGGGACGGCAAGCCCGTCGCCACCAAGGGCGGCATGGAGTGGATCCAGCAGCGCGTGAAGGCCGACACCGGCACCTACGCGGCCCGCGCGCTCCCGCTCTTCAAGCCCACGCCCGGCTTCGCCCGCGAATGGGCGCGCCTCGCGAAAGCCGCCGGCTGCCGCTACCTCGTCTTCACCACGAAACACCACGACGGCTTCGCGCTGCACGACTCCAAGGTCAGCGACTACGACGCCGGCTCGAAACTCAACCGCGACCTCGTGCGCGAAATCGTCGAGGCCTGCCGCACCGAGGGCCTGCGCGTCGGCTTCTACCACTCGGTGATCGACTGGCATCACGACCAATACGAGCACGCCCGCTCGAAGCAGCTCCCGCATCCGCTGAAGGGCCAGCCCTACCCCAACGGCCCGCGCGACCACGCCAAATACCTCGACTACCTCCACGCCGAGGTCCGCGAGCTCATCTCCAACTACGGCCCGGTCGACATCCTCTGGTGGGATTACAGCGCGCAGGATTTCCAAGGCGACGAAGCGTGGCGCGCCACCGAGCTCATGCAGCTCGTCCGCGCGAAGCAGCCCGCGATCCTGATGAACAACCGCCTCTACCGCACGCCCGAGGCCGGTTGGAAGAGCATGGGCACCGAAGGCTACGCCCCGCAACTCGACCCGCGCTTCGGCGACTTCATCACGCCCGAGCAGCACATCCCCGCCACCGGCATGCCCAGCGTGGATTGGGAAACCTGCATGACCCTCAACACCACGTGGGGCTACAGCGATCACGACCACGCGTGGAAATCCGACGAGACGCTCATCCGCAACCTCGTCGACATCGCGAGCAAGGGCGGCAACTACCTGCTCAATATCGGCCCGCGCGGCGATGGCAGCCTCACACCCGAAACCGTGAAAGCCTTCACCGCCATCGGCGCGTGGATGAAAACCAACAGCGCCTCCATCTACGCCACGACCGCCAGCCCCGTCGCCGCGCCCGCCTGGGGCCGCTACACCCGCCAAGGCCGCACACTCTACGCGCACGTCTTCAACTGGCCCGCCGACGGCCAGCTCCTCATCCCCCTCCAAAACCAAGTCACCAGCGCCAAGCTCCTCGCCGCGCCGTCGGCCACGCTCAAGGTCATCACCTCGCCCGAGGGTCTACGCCTGCAACTCCCCGCCACCGCCCCCGACGCCATCGCGTCCGTGATCGCACTCCAGCTCGACAGCGACCCGCGCGTGATCGCCCCCGCGACCAAATAGCGCCCGGCCACCTCAGCCGACATCGCCGTCGGGGTGGAGCGCGTTGCCCTCAACGCGCTTCTTGTAGGAGGGGCTTTACGCCCCGACG
The DNA here is from genome assembly GCA_016235555.1 of Verrucomicrobiota bacterium. Lineage (GTDB taxonomy): Bacteria > Verrucomicrobiota > Verrucomicrobiia > Opitutales > Opitutaceae > JACRKC01. The sequence goes on along the minus strand of JACRKC010000131.1, from coordinate 126,069 downwards.
AGTCGCGGGGTAAGCCCGCTCCCACATCCAGACCAGCGCGTTGGGGGCAACGCGCTCCACCGCTCACCGCGCGGTCACGAACCAGCACAGTTCAACTGCACGTTTCCGCCTCAGCCGCGCCGGGTCACGACCGGCGGCACCCACCGGCCGGGAATATTGTTTGTGCGCTTTTTCCTTCGGCGGGTTGCTTATGTTGGGGATGCCATGATCGAGGACGCCGAATTACTCCGCCGTTACGTTGAAGAAAAGTCCGAGGACGCTTTTGCCGCCTTGGTGCAGCGGCATCTCGGCTTGGTGTATGCCTGCGCCCTGCGACGCGTTGGTGGCGATTCCCAACTTGCCGAGGATGTGGCCCAGCAGGTCTTCACCGATGTCGCCCGCCGCGCATCCGTGCTCTCGCGCCGGCCGGTGCTGGCGGGCTGGTTGTTCACGAGCGCGAGGTTTGCGGCATCCAAGGCGATGCGCACAGCCCGGCGCCGGCTCGAACGCGAACAGGAGGCTCAAATCATGGAGAAACTATCGCACGACACGACGGCGCAAATTGACTGGGAAAGAGCGCGCCCCGTGCTGGACGACGCGATTGGCGATCTCAACGAAAGCGACCGCGAGGCCATCCTGCTGCGATACTTCGAGGGATGTGATTTCTCCGGCATCGGCACCAAGCTCAATCTCAGCGACAACGCCGCCCGGATGCGGGTGGAGCGCGCGCTGGAAAAACTGCGGGCGCGGCTTGAACGCCGCGGAATCACGTCGACGGCGGCGGCGCTCGCGACGGTCCTCGCCCACCAAACGGCGGTCGCGATGCCCGCCGGACTCGCGACGAGCGTGACCGGAGCGGCGCTTGCCGGTGGCGCCATCGCGGCCGGCGCCGGGATCGGTTCCGGTGTTTTGGCGGCGGTCACCTTTATGACCAAATTGCAGATTGGGATTGGAACCGCGCTGGTCGGCGGCGGCGCCATCGGATTCGTAATCCAGGCCCAGCACAACGCGGGGTTGCACACGGAAATGGCGATGCTGCGCCAGCAGAATCAGGAAATCGCTTCGCTCCGAGCCGAGAACAGGCGTAGCGAAGACCTCGCAGCCGAGGTGTCACGGTTGCGCCAGGACGATGTGGTCTTGGCGCGACTGCGGGACGAGGCGGCCGCACTCCAAGCGCGCCTGCAGAGCATGGCGCGCTTGAGCGCGGCAACAACACCCGATCGCGCCACCACTCCACCACGCCGTCTCAGCGAAAAAACCAGCGCGGCCTTCGGCAAACTCAAGCCGCTACAGGCGGCCAAGGACTGGTCGGGCATGTTGGTCTTTCTCGACGGCCTGATTCCCCAAGTCGAGCCCACCAGCTACGACATGGCGCAGATCCTGGACATGAAAGCCAAGCTCTACCTCGCTCTGGAACAATACAGCAAGGCGATCGAGCCTTGGGAAAAGGCGCTGCAGTTGTCGGACCAGTTCAAGTATTTCGACGACAAAGACGCCTGCGACAAAGTTTATTATCTGGCCCAACTTCGGTATCAATGCGACGGCCTGACCGCAGAGGCTCCGCAAGGATTGTGGTTTTGATCGATGAAAACGAAACTGGGTTGGCTGGTGATATTCGTCATGGTTGGCGCCGGTGGGTTCGCACTGTGGTGGCAACACGAGTCGCAGATGCGAATGCAGCGGGAACTCGGCGAGTTGCGCCGCCAGGGCAGCGAACGGGCGCGACTCCGGGAGGCGAACCGGCGGCTGGCCGAGGCCCAGCCCACCCCGAACGAACTGGAAAATCTGCGCGCCGATCACGCGGCGCTTTCCCTACTGCGCGTAGAAATTGCCGCCCTACAGGCCCGGGCGCGGATGGCTGACGAACAATGGGCGGTGCGCTCCTCCGCGCGATTCGCCGCGGGCGGCAAGGTGCCGGCCGGCGATTGGAAGAACGCCGGCGCGACGACTCCAAGCGCGGCGCTCGAGACGATACTGTGGGCGGCAGCGGGTGGCGACGTGGAGGCATTTGCCAAGCATCTCTTGCTGCCTGATGAGCGGAGCCGTCAGCGGGCGACCGCGTTGCTGGAGAGTTTGCCGCCAGAGATGCGAGCGCACTACGGCACGCCGGAGCGGCTCATCGCCTTCCTTGCGAGCAAGGACGTGCCGCTCGGTGCAGCGCAGGTCCTTGCCCGGAACTCAGGCAAGGCCCCGACCTCCTCTGAGCAAGTGCGATTGCAGCTAACGGCTCCGGACGGAAAAACGAAGGACCTGATTCTTCGGCTCACCCAACAAGGCGATGGCTGGAAACTGGTCGTGCCGGAGTGGGCCATCGCGAAGTATTTCGTGGTGCTCAAGGGAACTTCGGTCACAACCATCCCTTCGCCCTCGACCGGCGTCAGGAAGTAGAGCGGCCTCCCGGTTTGGCGGGTCACGGAGCACCATCAGTAGAATCGGCTGATCCCCTCGCACAGGCCGGCGTCCCTCGCCGGGCTTCATTCGCTTTGGGTCCGATACCGCGAAGCTCGCTTCGCCTTGGATGGAGTAGCGACGAGCGCCAGCGAGTCGAAGCGCGTCGGCTCGCTGGCGCTCGCCGCTACGCTGCATGATCGAAGGTGGCATGGCGGGATTGGTCCAATGCCCCGGAGCTTCCTCCGGGGTTCTTTACTCCGCCAATGCGGCAAAGCCGTTTCGGAATCGCTAAACTCAAGAGGCTGGCGGTGAGACCGTGATTCGCGGCACCCGCGTCACCGTGCGCACCATCCTCGCCAGCCTCGCCGAGGGCGCCAGTGACGATCTGACGTCGACGACGCCATCGCCTCCGTGATCGCCCTCCAGCTCGACGGCGAGCCGCGGGTGAACACGCCGGTGGCGAAGTAGGCACGCGACGGCACACGTGGCGCCTGCGTGTGCCCGCCGGTTCGAGGCCGGTCAGGAACTTTGTGCGAAGCGGCGGAGCTCTTTGACCGGCCCAGCGAACCCTCACCGCGTGAAAGGTCAGGTCACAGACCTGCCCTGCCGTTGAGCCCGGCCGGCTTTCTCGGGTGAGCGTTCATGGCACCCTCAAGTCAACCATTGAGCAAATTGACGCTCTCCTCCGGCGCCACCGGCTCGTTAGACCTTTCTCCCCCTGGTTACCATGAACTACTTCACCCGCGTCCGAGTTTTTGTCGCAGCCGCTTCCATCGCCGCCGCCGTTTGCGTTTTCTCCCCGTTGCTCCCCGCCCAACCATCCACCCGCGCCACGCTCGAAGGCCGCGTGTTCGATCAGGTGACCGGCCGCTACCTCGAAAACGCCCGGGTGACGATCGTCGAAACCGGCGCCGAACAACTCACGGATTCGTCCGGCCGGTATCGGTTCATCGGGGTTCCGCCGGGCGCCGCCACCGTCAAGGCCTTCTACACCGGCCTCGACAGCCTCACCGCGAAAGTGACCGTGACCCCCGGCCAGACCGCCGTGCACGACTTCAACTATGCCGGCGGAAGCGGAACGGCGGGCGAGACGGTCCAGCTCGGCGCGTTCGTGGTATCCGTCGCGCGCGAGACAGACGGCGCCGCCCTCGCCATCAACGAGCAGCGCGTCGCACCCAACATCAAGAATGTCGTCTCGACCACCGAGTTTGGCGAAAACACCGACGGCGACATCGAGCAGTTCGTGAAATTCATCCCCGGTGTCGCCGCGGGCGAAGGCGGTTTCCGCATCCGCGGGTTCTCCGACACGCTCACGACCGTCAACATCGACGGCAACCGCGTGGCCAACGCGATCAACTCCACCGAGTCGCGCACGGTCGGCCTCGAACAGCTCATGCTCAACAACGTCTCGCGCATCGAAGTCACCAAGGTGCCGACGCCCGACCAGCCGGCCGATGCGATGTCGGGTTCCGTGAATCTCATCAGCAAGAGCGCGTTCGAGCGGAAGAAACCGGAGTTCGCCTACCGCACGTTTCTCCAGTGGCGCGGCGGCGAGGCGTTCAAGCTGAGCGAGCAGCCCGCGATGATGGGCCGCCGCCGCCTCACCACGCCCGGCGCCGATCTCAACTGGCTCGTGCCCGTCAACGATCGCCTCGGCTTCACGGTCACGCTCACCACGGTCGAGTCGTCGTCGCCCGCGCCGTTCATCTCGATGGACTGGGTGCCGACCTCCGGCGTCGCGTCCGCCGCCGTCACCTCGGCGCCGGTCGAGAATCCCTACCTCAAGCTCTACACCGTCCGCGACCAGCCGCGCATCATCAAGCGCGTGTCCGCCGGCTTCACCACGGATTTCCGCCTCACGCCCAACGACGTGCTCTCGCTCGGCTTCACCTACACGAAGCGCGACCTCAACGGCGTGTTCCAGGGCTTCAACGCCGATCTCGGCAACGGCGTGCTGCCCGGCTGGACGCGGTCCAACGTGCAGGGCGCCGCCGCCGCCGGCTCGATCACGCTCGGCACCACGGCCAACATGACGCACGGCGAGAGCTACCAGCCGAATCTCCTCTACCGCCACAACGGCCGCGTCTGGCGCCTCGAAGCGCGCGCCGCCTACTCGCACTCCAAGGAAAACATCCCGCCCGCCGCCAAGTCGGGCGAGTTCAACTCCGTCAACGTCAGCCTGCCCCGGGTCACCCTCGCCTACAGCAACATCGAGGAGCGCCACGCCGTCGTCACCGCCCGCGACGCCGCCGGCAACCCGCTCAATTTCTACAATCTGAACAACTACACGATCAGCAGCGTCACCGAGGCCACGCGCCAGTCGACCGACCTGATCCGCTCCGCGTCCGCCAACGCCACGCGCGACTTCAACTTCGGCGTGCCGCTGACTCTCAAGGCCGGCGTCGATTTCCGGGAGCAGACGCGCGACATCAACCGCTGGTCGTGGGGCTACAATTTCGTCGGCGCCGACCGCCGCGCCGGCACAGCGGATGATAACGCCGCCGTGCTGCTCGACGAAATCTACTCGCAGCGCAACTCGCCGTGGCGTTTCCCGCAGAAGCAGCAGTGGGCCAGCCCGAGCAAGGCCTACCAGCTCTTCGTCGCGCACCCCGAGTATTTCTCGATCACCAACGCCCTCTCCCCGTGGCAGACCTACGTGCGCGCCTCGAAGTGGCTGCAGGAGTCCATCACCTCCGGCTACCTCCGCGCCGATCTCCGGCTCTTCAAAAACCGCCTCTGGCTCGTCGGCGGCGCCCGCTACGAACACACCAAGGACGACGGCATCGGCCCGCTGCAGGATCCCACGCTCGTGCCGAAGGGCACGACCGATCCCAACCTCATCAACCAATACACCTACAAGCTCCGCGGCTCGCACTCGCTCGTGACCTACGGCGCGCTCTACCCGAGCCTCAACGCGAGCTGGAGTTTCACCGACAACCTCATCCTGCGCGCCGCCTACGCCCGCACGCTCACGCGGCCTGATCTCAGCAGCATCCTGCCCGGCGCCACGCTCCCCGATCCTTCGGGCACCGGCCGCACCATCACGCTCACGAACACCACGCTCCGCCCGTGGGAGTCCAACAACTCCGACCTCAACCTCGAATACTACTTCGCGCGCATCGGCAGCGTGAGCGTCGGCGTGTTTCACAAGGACATCACCGACTTCATCGGCAGCGTGACCGTGCCCGCCACCGCCGATCTGCTCGAACCCTACGACATCGAGCCCTCCATCTACGGCGACCAGAACGGCTACCTCGTCTCGACCCAGAAGAACGTCGGCAGCGGCACGATGAACGGCCTCGAGCTCGGCTACAAACAGACGCTCGGCTTCATTCCCGACCGGCTCGGCGCGGTGCAGGTCTTCGGCACCTATACGCAGATGCGCATGGGCGGCCGGGCCGCGAGCTACCTGCTCAACACGTTCACGCCCCACATGTTCAGCTACGGGTTGGCGTGGACGTTCAAGCGCTTCACCATGCAGGCCAACGTCGCCAGCGTCGGCAAGCACCGCTACGGTGCGTTCACCGGCACCGGCGTGCCCGCCAACTCCATCGCCGACAACTTCCAGCCGCGCATCTACAACCTCAGCGCCGGCCTCGTGATCAACCGCCACCTCCAGCTCTTCTACTCCGTGCGCGACGTGCACGGCGACTTCTTCTACCAGCGCCGCTACAGCGACAACACCCCCAACTACGCCCGCTTCCGGAGCTGGACGCAGACGCCCGCTCTGCACTCCCTCGGGCTGAAGGGCACGTTCTGAAACGCGGCCCGCGTCGGGTATTCAGGCCGTAAATCTCCCCGGGGTATTCGACCAATCCCACCATGCAACCCTCGACCACTCATCGTAGCGGCGAGCGCCAGCGAGCCGATGCTCTTCGACTCGCTGGCGCTCGTCGCTACCCAACCAAGCCGAAGCAAGCTTCGGGACATCGGCCCCAACGAGAATGAAATCCGTCGCCGGCCTCACGTTCCTCCTGGTTTTGCACTGCGCGCTCTGCGCCGCGGAGCCGGCGCGCCTCGAACTCGCCGGCCTCTTCCGTGACGGCGTCGTGCTGCAACGCGAAAAACCCGTGCCCGTGTGGGGCTGGGCGCGCGCGGGGCAGGCGGTGACGGTTTCGTTCCTCGATCAGCGCCACGAAACGCGCGCCGACTCCGCCGGAGCCTGGCGCGTCGATCTCGCGCCGCTGCGCGCGGGCGGCCCGCACGTGCTCGAAATCCGCGCGCCGGGCGAAAATCCCCTCGCCATTCGCGACGTGATGGTCGGCGAGGTCTGGCTCCTCTCCGGCCAGTCGAACATGGGCGGGCCGTTGCTCAGCTCCCTCGGTGGCGTCGAAGCCGCGCGGGGCGCCAACTCGCCGCTCGTGCGCCTCGGTTTCGTCCACGCCGCCGGCCCCGCGCCCACCGGGCAAAAACTGCAGCCGGTCGCGTGGGTCAACGCCATCTCGGGCGGCAATCCCGATGCGATGCAGCGCTGGCACGGCATCCATTTCGCCTTCGGCACGCTGCTGCACGAACGGCTCGGCGTCGCCGTCGGCCTCATCGGGGCGAATCGCGGCGGCACGCGCATCTCCGCGTGGACGAGCCGCGCCACCCACGAACGCGAACCGGCCTTCCGCGGCGTGCTCGCAGCCTCCGCGGAGACCCGCACCAAAGCCGGGCGCACGCACGCCGCCCGCCGCGCCGATGAAGTGGCCGCCTGGACCAAGCTCCGCGACGCCGCGCTCGCCGCGGGAAAAACTCCGCCACCGCCCCCCGCGCCCAAGGAACTCGCCGCCAACCCCAACGAAGCCGCCATCCAATACGACACGCTGATCGATCCCGTCGCGCCTTTCGCGATTCGCGGCGTGCTCTGGTATCAGGGCGAAAGCGATTCGCCGCAGGCCGAGCTCTACGAAGCGCGTTTCCGCGCGTTCGTCGCCGACTGGCGCGAGCGGTGGCGCGAGCCCGAGCTGCCTTTCATCTGCGCCCAGATCGCCTTCAGCGCCGGCTCGCCTCGTCCCGGCATCGCGCGCGACGGCCCGCCGATCCCGAGCCCGAGCGCCTCCATCCGCCAGGCGCAGTTCGCCGCCCGCACCGTCCCGCACACCGGCTTGATCGTCACGCACGATCTCGTGCGGCCGGAGGACGACGTGCACTTTCGCGACAAACTCCCCGTCGGCCGGCGCTTCGCGCTCACGGCGCTGCACGTCGTTTACGGCCAGCCGGGCGAAGCTTCGGGCCCGCTCTTTCGACGCGCCGAGTTCGCCGCCGGCCGCGCGCGCCTGCACTTCGATCACGCCACCGGGCTCGCGACCACCGGCGGCGACCTGCACGGTTTCTCCATCGCCGGCGCCGATCGCCGCTGGGTGTGGGCCAACGCGCGAATCGACGGCGACGAAGTCGTCGTCTGGAGCGACGCCGTGCCCACTCCCGTCGCCGTGCGCTACAACTGGTCCGACTTCCCGCTCGGGGCGAATCTCGTCAACGCCGCCGGCCTGCCCGCGCCCACGTTTCGCACGGATGACTGGCCGCTCGAGCACCGTTGATTCCTCACTCCGCCGCACCGCATCCGACTCCCTTTCATGTCCACCTCATTCCGCCGTCTCCTCGTCTCGCCGCTCACTCTGCTGCTGCCCGCCGCCCTCGCTTTCGGCGCCGAGAGCGTCCAGCTCGCCAACGAGCGCGTGAAGCTCGTGTGGCAGCGCGAAGCCGACGGCTGGCACGTCCGCGAACTCGCCGCGCGCGGCCCCGGCGGCTGGGTGCCGTTCGCCCACCCGAGCGGCCGCCACACCATCGTGCACATCGACCGGCGGCCGGCGGGGAAGCTGGTCGAGGTGCAGAAGGAGGGCACCGCGTGGCCGTATTTTCCGGGCGAACTCAGCCGCGGCGCCGACGGCGCCCTCGTGTTCACCGAAAATCTCCCGCCCGCCAAGGTGATCACCGAATGGCGCCACGACCCGCAGTTCCCCGGCGACGTGCGCGTGACGATGACGCTCACCGCCACGAAGCGCGGCAGCTTCTCGCTCGCGACGCCCACGCTCGCCTATCTCGAGCGGGACGAGCTCGCCTGGGGCATGGTGCCCGGCAACTGGTATGGCACCGATCTCCAGCGCAACGCCGAGCTCTCGCCCGGCTACAGCCAGGGACTCCCCGACCGGCCCACGCTCGTCACCGAGACCAACACCATGACGCTCTGCCCGCTGCTCACGAGCAAGTCGGGCGTCACGCTCGCCGTCATCCCGGAGCCCGGCTCGGCGATGGACCCGTGGGAAAACGATCAAAGCACGCGCGGCAACCTGCGGCTCCAGCTCTCCACGATGGATCGCTATCAGCAGCTCACGCCGGTCGTTTACTCGCCCATCCTCGGCGGCCTTGGCTCGAAGCTCGAGCCCGGGCAGACGCTCACGTTTTCCTGGCGCTACACCATCGAGGCGGCGCCGTGGTTCTCGGCGTTTCGCCACGCGGTGATGGACGTGTATCGCTTCCCGCAATTGCTGGACCTCCAGAGTTCGCGTGAGTCGCTGGCCGTGCGCCTCGAGCGGCTGCACGCGGCGCTGGGCGACGACAAGCGCTCGCTTTGGAAAACGAAGTCCTACAACGGCGTCGAGATCGGCGCCAACGGCACGAAGACTTCCGACGTCGGCGCGATGTGGATGCTCGCGCGCACCAGCCGCGATCCCAAGCTCCTCGCGCGCCTGCCGTTCCTGCGCAACTTCAAGCTCGAGCAGCAGCAGATGGCGCCGGGCTTTTTCCAGCATGCGGCCACCGGCGAATACCCCGGCGAAAACGGCTTCGAAGCCGAGCGCGGCAACTGGATCGAACCGCTCTTCACGACCTACTACACGCTCTTCGATCTCGGCAACATCCTGCTTTTCGATCCGCAGGACACGACCGTGCGCGAGCGCATCCGCCTCGCCGCCGACAAACTGCTCCAGTGGCAGAAGCCCGATGGCAGCTGGGTGGTCGCCTACGATCGCTACAGTCACCGCGAGGCGTTTCCGCATCTCACGGATTTGCGGCCCACGTGGTATGGGCTGCTCGTCGCGTGGCGGGCGCTGGGCGACGACCGCTACCTCGCCGCCGCGCGCCGCGGCGCCGACTGGTATGTCGCGAACGCCGTGCAGCCCGGCCATTTCCTCGGCGCGTGCGGCGATGCGCTCAACGTGTGGGACTTCACCACCGCGACCGGCGCGCAGGCGCTGCTCGGGCTCTTCGACGCCACGCAGGACCCCCGCTACCGCGACGCCGCGATCGCCGTCGCGCGGATTTACGCGACCACGATCTTCACCCAGCCGATCCCGACGACGAAGGAAAAGACGGTCGCGGGCGTGAAACGCGCCGACTGGGAGATCACGCAGACCGGCCTCAGCGTGGAGCACATCCGCGGCACCGCCGGCGGCGGCCCGATCACGCTGTCGAGTCACGCCGGGCTGTTCGTCCGCATGTCTGAGCTGACGAGGGATGCGCTCTTCCTCGACCTGGCGCGCGCCGCGGCCCGCGGCCGCCATCACTTCACCGACGAGATCACGGGCATGGGCACGTATTACTGGAACAGCATCGACCGCGTGGCGGCGGTCTCGACGATGTTCCCCTGGCACGCCGAGTGGCACGTCGGCTGGATCACCGATTATCTCGTGTCGGAGGCCGCGCTGCGCACCGCCGGCCAGATCCGTTTTCCCGGCGGCCATCCGACGCCCAAGGTCGGCCCGCACGTCACGTATGGGTTTGCCCCGGGAAAAATCTACGGCCGCCCGGCCTCGCTCTGGATGGGGACCGGCGCGGTGAAGTGCGACTCGCCCAACGTCGAATACCTCTGCGCCACCGACGCCGCCCGCCGCACGGTGTTTCTCGTCGCGCTCAACCAGTCGCCGCGCGCGCAATCGACGAAACTCCGGCTCGATCCGCAACCGATCACACTCGAGCCCGCGTTGCGCACGAAGCGCTGGCAGGCGCTCGCCGGCGCGGTCAAAGACGCGGAGGGCCGCGACGGCGAATTCGTCTTCGACCTCGCGCCGTGGGGCATCGGCGTGGTCGCGGTGAACCTGGAATGATCCGGCAGCGTCCCGCCTCGTTCACCGCTTCGGCGGCGACGCGGGACGCACCGGCGCCAGATGCATCTTCTCCAACCAGCCCACGAATTCCTCCGGCCAGCCGAAGCCGGCGTTCTCCGGGCTGAGTTCGAACGCGCCGTGCCCGCCCTTGTCCAGAAAGCGCGCATCGACCGGCACCCCCGCGCGCCGGAGCTCGGCGACCACGGCCTCCGCGATCGCGAAGCCGCTGTCGTCGCGCGCGTGCCGCACGAAGAACGGTGGGGTCTCGGCGGTGAAACGAAACGGCGACTCCGTCCGGCCGAAATTCCAGCTGGTCAGCGGCGCGACGAAATCCGGCCGGCTGCTCTCGCGCTCGACCGGATCGGCAGCCGCCGGATCGCCGGCGGCAAAATGCACGGCGAGATTCAGCGCCAGATGGGCGCCGGCGGACTGGCCCGCGATGCCGAGGCGCCGCGGATCGATGCCCCAGGCTTTCGCGTGGTGCCGGACATACCGGACCGCGCGCGCGGCATCGAGCAGCGGCACCTCCGCCGGGCGCCCGGTGCGGTATTTCAACCCGATGACCGCGATGCCGGCGGGCGCGAGACGCTCGGCGAGTTCCCGGGCGTTGCGCGGAAATCCGAGATACGCATAGCCGCCGCCGGGAAAGAAAATCACCGCCGTCCCGCTGGCGCTCGTCTGCGGTGCGAAGCGCACGATTTCCGGCACAGCGACGTTCCCGACTCGCGTCCGCCCGTTGATGCCTTCCGGCCCGCGATCCTCGAACGCCGGAATGCGATCGGGACTTGGCCAGAGCGGTTCGCGGATCACGTGGCCATTCGATCGCGCCGTGGCCGCCCACCACTGCGCGATCGCTTCGGTCAGGAAGCGGGCGCGTTGCGCCGGCGTGTCCGTGGCGGGTGTCAACGTGCGGCAGAAGCCGTGATAATCGATCACGGCGACACCTTCGCGGCGCATGGCTTCGGCCGCGGCGCGATTGTAATTTTCCACCGCGCCTTCGGCCGCGCCCGGCGGCAGGTTGCACCAGAGAATTTCGCGGCAAAGCGCGCGCGCCTCGCGCACGAGCAACGGGAGGTTCGCCGTGTAATCCGCGAGTGCGGTCTCGGCCGCGGCATCGCGCCGGCTGAGGTCCTCGGCCCCGCAACCGATCAGGATCACTTCGGTCGAAAGAGCGCCCTGCGCGCGCTGCTGCCGCAGGAATTCGAGCAACTGCCGGGAAGTTTGCGGCGGTGCCGCCACGCGTCGCACCGCCGGTGCCGAGGGCGCCGCTGCCGTCGGTGTCGGGAGCGCGGCGCCCGTGTCGTCGCCGACCGTCAGCACCGCGGGAAAATACGCCGCAGCGAGCGCGTTTGCGGTCCACAGCCAGCCCAAAATGAAAAGCACCGGACGTGGCGTGTGCAGGCAGGACATGTTGCGGGAAAGAAACGACGGCGCGTCGCAGTCCGTGGCAAGGTTCGACTCGCGCCCCCGCCCTTTTTCGCGGCGTCCTTCGATTGCCGCGCCGCGTCGGACAGCTGATGTTCAAACCATGAGAATTCCTCCCCGTCTCCGTCTCGGATTCTGCGCCGCGCTCGCCATCGCACGTCTCGCCGCGACCGCCGCCCCGGCGGCCGAGCTCGATCGCGTGTGGCGCATCATGCCGGTCGGCGATTCGATCACGGCGGTCGATGGCGGCTTCGGCAACTACCGCATCGAACTCGCCGCAAAACTCGCCGCCCTCCCGGTCAAATTCGAGTTCGTCGGTTCGCGCTCCACCAAGGCCCCGCACGGCGCGCTGCGCCACGAGGCCTACAGCGGGCGCAACGCGGAGTTCCTCGCCGCGCATTTCGCCGACTGGTTTCGCGCCAACCCCGCCGACATCATCCTGCTGCACTCCGGCCACAACCACACCGTCGAGGAAAACCCGGTCCCCGGCATCGTGCGCGCAACCGAGGAAATCATCCGCCTCGCCCGCGCGCAAAACCCGCGCGTCATCGTGCTGCTCGCGCAGGTCATTCCCGCCGGCAAGCTCCCGAAATACGCCTACCTGCCCGCGCTCAACCTCGAACTCGCCCGCCTCGCGCCGCGCCTGCATTCCCCGAATCAGCCCGTGATCCTCGTCGATCAGGCGACCGGCTTCGACTGGCGCACCGACACCGTCGCCGACCTCGTGCATCCCAACACCACCGGCGCCGCCAAGATGGCGCAGCGCTGGTTCGAGGCGCTGCAGTCGCTGCGGCTTCCCCCATGACGCCCCTCCGCCCGGCCGCCGTGGTGCGGCGACACCGAGATTTCGTGGGGTGTAGCCGCGAGAGCGAGTGGTTTACGGGCGAGCCACTCGCCCACGCTCGCAGCTACCCGTCGTTGCGATGTCACGTTTCTTCCGGGGCGCCGCCTTGGGCCTGCCCGGCGCCGACACCTGCGAGACCGGCCGCGTGCGCAGCTTCAATGTCGCCATCCCCCTCCGCCGCCCCGAGGCTCGTTGATCGCATGAAGTTACCCCTCACCCTCGCGGCCCTCCTCGCCCTGGCCTCGTCCGTCGCCGCCGCGGATGCCTCTCCCCCGTTTCAGATCAGCGGCGTCTATCCGCACCTCGCGATGTTCAACGGCGGCAACGAGTGCGGCACCGGCGCCGTCGTCCCGTGGGCCGACCGCCTCTGGGTCGTCACTTACTCGCCCCACTCGCCGAAAGGCTCCGACGACAAACTCTACGAAATCACCTCCGACCTCCGGCAGATCATCCGCCCCGAGAGCATCGGTGGCACGCCCGCGAATCGTTTCATCCACACCGAGTCGCAGCAGCTCTTCATCGGCCCCTACGCGATCGATGCGCAGCGCCGCGTGCGCGCGATTTCCTACGACCAGATGTTCGGCCGCCCCACCGGCAACGCCCGGCACCTCACCGATCCCGCCAACAAGATCTACTACGCGTCGATGGAGGAGGGTTTCTACGAGGTCGACGTGCGCTCGCTCGCCGTCACCGAGCTGTTCCGCGACGAGCAGGTGAAAGACGGCCGCAAGGCCGATCTCCCCGGCTACCACGGCAAGGGCCTCTACTCCGGCCAGGGCGTGCTCATCTACGCCAACAACGGCGAGCAATCCGCCCTCGCCCGCCAGAAACCCGACATCCCCAGCGGCGCCCTCGCCGAGTGGGATGGCCGCGCCGAAAAATGGACCGTCGTCCGCCGCAACCAGTTCACCGAGGTCACCGGCCCGGGTGACCTCAGCGGCAACCCAAATCCCGCCACCGATCCCCTTTGGACCATCGGCTGGGATCACCGCTCGCTCATCCTCATGGTGCGCGACACGAAAACGGTGGGAGGGGCTTTACGCCCCGACAGTCCGTGGCACAGCTACCGCCTGCCGAAGGCGAGCCACAGCTACGACGGCGCGCACGGCTGGAACACCGAGTGGCCCCGCATCCGCGACATCGGCGAAACCGACCTGCTCATGACGATGCACGGCGCGTTCTGGCGTTTCCCCAAGGATTTCGCGCCCGCGAAATCCTCCGGCATCGCCCCGCGCTCGAACTACCTCAAGGTCGTCGGCGACTTCACCCGCTGGGGCGACCGCCTCGTGCTCGGTTGCGACGACACCGCGAAAAGCGAATTCCTCAACAAGCGCCGCGTGAAGGGCACCATCGCCGGTCCCGGCCAGTCGCAATCCAACCTCTGGTTCGTCGACCCCGCGCAACTCGACCGCCTCGGACCGTGCCTCGGCCGCGGCGCCGTGTGGCTCGATGAGCCGGTGAAAAAGGACGCCCCGTCGGATCCGTTTCTGTTCTCCGGTTTCGAGCAGCGCCTCCTCCACCTCGCGCACGACGCCGGCGCGTCCGTGACCTTCACGCTCGAAATCGATCGCGCCGGCGAAGGCCGCTGGACCACCCTCCGCACGATCGACGTGCCCGCGGCCGGCTACACGTGGATCGCGTTTGAAAGTGGCACGGGTCTCCCGACCCGTGATTCCGCCACGGGTCGGGAGACCCGTGCCACGAAAGACACCGGCGCCTGGATTCGCATCCGCGCCTCGCGCGACCTCGCCCACGCCACCGCCTTCTTCAGCTACCGCAACCGCGACCCGCGACCCACGACGCCCGACGCTCGTTTCGCCGGTCTGGTCTCCCATCAGTCCTCGTCGTCTTATCCTTCCAGCACCGCCGGCCTCCTTCACGCCCGCGGCGCCGAAAAGAAGACCCTCGGCCTCGCCACATCCGGCGGCTACTACGAAATGGGCCCTGACCTGCGCCTCCGCCGCCTCGACGACGCGGCCGCCCTCGCGTGGGCCCGGAAAAACTTCGCGATTCCGACGAACGTCATCGGCGCCGACGCGGCCTCGATCATCTACACGGACGAGCAGGGCAAACGCTGGCGCCTTCCGCGCGGCCGCGCCGATTTCGCCGCCACCGGTCCGTTTGGCGACGAGCGCATCGCGCGTGAGGTCGTGACCGAACGTGACGTGCTGAACTGCGGCGGCACCTTCTTCGAACTCCCCGCCGAAAACGCCGGCGGCATCGCCAAAGTCCGCCCCATCGCCACGCACAACCGCCGCATCCAGGACTTCGCGAGCTGGCGCGGCCTCATGGTGCTCACCGGCGTTGAGATGGAGCTGTGGGAGGGGCTTTATGCCCCGACTGCTTTGGCCGGACGACAAACGAATCGGGGCGTAAAGCCCCTCCCACAAAACCCCCACATCATCCGCTCCACCGACGGCCGCGCCGCCGTCTGGCTCGGCGCCATCGACGACCTCTGGGCGTTTGGGAAGGCCACCGGCGTGGGCGGTCCGTGGAAAGACACTGCTGTCACCGCCGGCGCACCCTCCGAGCCCTACCTCCTGACCGGCTACGACCGGAAAAAGCTCACGCTCTCGCACACCGCGGCAGCACCGGTGCGCATGAAACTCGAAGTCGATCTCACCGGCACCGGCGTGTGGGCCACCTACGCGACGCTCGACGTCCCCGCGGGCCGCCCGCTCGAGCACGCGTTTCCCGACGGTTACCAAGCCTACTGGCTGCGCGTCACCGCCGACACCGCCACCACCGCCACCGCGTGGCTGACCTACGATTGATCCCCGAAAGCTCCAACCTGTCATTCTGAGCACCGCGAAGAATCCAATTGGACTAACGAAACCGAAAACGACATCGAAAATCCTGCTGGATTCTTCGCTTCGCTCAGAATGACAAACCCCGCCCCGTCATGAACCGCCGCTCCTTCCTCCAACACTCCGCCGCCGCCACCGCGCTCGCCGCCCTGCCGTTTTCCATCCGCGCCCAGGACAAGGCCGGCGCCCGCAAATTCCGCACCGTCCTCATCGGCTGCGGCTGGTGGGGCAACAACATCCTCCGCGAGGCCCTCGCCAGCGGCGCCTGCGAACTCGTCGGCCTCTGCGACGTCGATGCCCGCCAGTTCGATCTCACAATGAAGAACGGCGCCGCCGGCTCCGGCGCGACGCCGAAGCGGTTCAAGGACTACCGGGAGTGCCTCGCGCAGACCAAGCCCGACATCGCGATCATCGGCACACCCGACCACTGGCACGCGTTGCCCATGATCGCCGCGGTCAAGGCCGGCGCCCACGTCTACGTCGAAAAACCCATCGGCCACACCGTCCTGGAGGGCCGCGCGATGGTGAACGCTGCGCGCGCCACCGGCCGCGTCGTCCAGGTCGGCACGCACCGCCGCATCTCGCCGCACAACGTCAGCGGCCGCGACTTCATCCGCTCCGGCAAGCTCGGCGACATCGGCATGGTCCGCTGCTTCGTGCACTATGCCGGCGGCCCCGAAAAACCCCTCCCCACCGTCGCCGTGCCGCCCGAACTCGATTGGGATCTGTGGTGCGGCCCCGCCCCACTCCGGCCGTTCAACGGCGGCGACCCGCGCGATCCGCGCCAGGGCGCCGGCAACCGCGGCATCCACCCGCGCGGCTTCCGCAACTATCTCGACTACGCCAACGGCACCCTCGGCGACTGGGGCATCCACTGGCTCGATCAGATCCTCTGGGTCACCGGCGAAAAATATCCGAAGAAAATTTTCTCCACCGGCGGCCGCCCCATCGCCGGCCCCATCGTCCACACCGCCAGCGAGCAGACCACCGACGCCCCCGACCACCAGGTCGCGAGCTACGCCTTCGACAAGTTCACCGTCCAGTGGGAGCACCGCCGCTTCGCCGGCAACAACACCGACAAGGGCGAGAACGTCGGCTGCTATTTCTACGGCACCAAGGGCACGTTACACATGGGCTGGCAGAAGGGCTGGACGTTTTATCCGATCGACGGGAGACAGGCGCCCATCAGCGAAGAGGCGCGCCTCAACTCGCCCGACTCCCAAAACATCCGCGAACTCTTCGCCGATTTCCTCGCCGCCATCCGCAGCGACGGAAAAATCAAACCCGTGAGCGACATCGGCGAGGTCCATCTCTCCACCAACCTGGCGTTGCTCGGCATGATCTCGCTCAAGCTCGGCCGTAGCCTCGAGTGGGACGGCGCGAAAGAACGCATCGTCGGCGACGAGGCCGCCCACAAACTCCTCCGCCGTGACTACCGCCCCGGCTACACCTACCCGTCGGCGTGACTCTGGCCTGTAGGTCGGGCTTTACGCCCGACACCCAACTCTTCGCGTCGGGGATAAACCCCGACCTACAATTCCCATGAAACACACTCCCCTTCTCCTCCTCGCCGCCGCCCTCGTCTTCACGGGCACCTCCCGCGCCGCCGATCGCCTCCTCGTGGAGGCCGAGAGCTTCCAAAAATCCGGCGGCTGGTCGCTCGACACCCAGTTCATCGACCTCATGGGGTCGCCCTATCTGCTCGCGCACGGCCTCGGCCAGCCCGTCGCCGATGCTTCCACCAGCGTGACTTTCCCCACCGCCGGCAAATACCGCGTCTGGGTCCGCACCAAGGATTGGGTCGCCCACTGGAAAGCCCCCGGGGCGCCGGGCAAGTTCCAGCTCCTCGTCAACGGCACCGCGCTCGCCGAGACGTTCGGCGCGAAGGGCGCCAACTGGTTCTGGCACGACGGCGGCACCGTCGACGTTGCGCAAAAGCAGACCGCCCTCGCCCTCCACGATCTCACCGGCTTCGACGGCCGCTGCGACGCGCTCTATTTCACCACCGATCTCGCCGAGACCCCGCCGAACGACACCGCGCCGCTCTCCGCGTGGCGCAAGACCGCGCTCGGCCTCCCGCCCACACCGCAGGACATGGGCGAGTTCGATCTCGTCGTGGTTGGCGGCGGTTACGGCGGCATGGGCAGCGCCCTCTCCGCCGCGCGCATGGGCCTCAAGGTCGCGCTCATCCAGAACCGCGGCGTGCTCGGCGGCAACGGCAGCTCCGAGATCCGCGTGTGGTCGCAGGGCCTCATCCGCCGCGGCAAATACCCGCACATCGGCGAGATGATCGAGGAATTCGCCGACCGCGCCACGAATTCCCCCGGACCCGCCGAGGAATTCGGCGACGCGAAGAAGGAGCAGCTCGTCCGCGCCGAGAAAAACATTTCGCTTTTCCTCCACGAGCACGTCTTCGCCGTCGAGACCCGGGACGGCAAAATCGTGTCGGTCACGTCGCTCAACACCTCCACCAGCCGTGAGAAGAAATACCGCGGCAAATATTTCTCCGACTGCACCGGCCATGGCAGCATCGCGTTCCTCGGCGGCGCCAAATACGAGATCGAATACAAGGACCTCCTCGGCATGTCCAACATGTGGGTGTGGTCCAACGCCCCGACGCCGCAGTCGTTCCCCGCCACCCCGTGGGCGCTCGATCTCAACATGGACGATTTTCCCTACCCCAAGATGGGCCGCGGCCCGATGACGCAGCAGGGCAAGGGCGAGTGGTTTTGGGAAAGCGGCTTCAACCAGGACCCGATCAAGGACCTCGAATACATCCGCGACTGGAATCTCCGCGCAGTCTTCGGCGCGTTCAACGCGATGAAGAACCGCGACGGCGCCAAGGAGCACCCCAACGCGAAGCTCGACTGGGTCGCCTACATCGGCGGCCCGCGCGAATCGCGCCGCATCGTCGGCGACGTAATGCTCACGCACGAGGACATCGTCACGAAGAAGGACTTCCCCGACGGCTGCGTGCCCAGCACGTGGAGCATCGATCTCCACTTCGCGAAAAAGGAATACGCCGCGAAATTTCCCGACAACCCCTTCATCTCGATCGCCGAGCACGACCGCCGCATCGATCGCGACTTCGGTTACCCGGTCCCGTATCGCTGCCTCTACTCCGTCAACGTGCCGAATCTCTTCATGGCCGGCCGCGACATCAGCGTGACCGATCAAGCGCTCGGCACCGTGCGCGTGATGAAGACCATCGGCATGATGGGCGAGGTCGTCGGCAAGGCCGCCTACGTCGCCGCCAAGCACAACGCCACCAACCGCGACGTCTACCTCCTCTACTGGTCCGAGCTCGACGAGCTCCTCAAGCTCCCCGGGCGCGCCCGCCGCGGCACCGACGGCACGATCGAGCTCGTCGGCGACGCCCCGCCGCCCGTCGCCGAGTCCGGCGGCGGCAAGCCGCTCGCCTCGCTCAAGGGCATCGTCATCGACAACACCGCCGCGAAACTTAGCGGCAAATGGGCCACCGGCACCAACCTCGAGCACGTCGGTGCCGACTACGCCTACGCGCGCGGCGCCGGCAACAAGGCCGTGTTCGAATTCCTCGTGCCTGCCGACGGCCGCTACGAAGTCCGCTTCGCCACCGCCCCGCACGAAAACCGCGCGAGCAACACCGCGACCACCGTGCGCCACGCCGACGGCACCGCGAAAATCACCGTGAACCAGAAACAGCCGGCCCCGCTCGACGGCCAGTGGGTCTCGCTCGGCGTCTATCGCTTCGCGAAAGGCACCCCCGGCGCCGTCGAAGTCGACGCCGCCACCGCCAACGGCAACGCCCACATCGACGCCGTGCAGGTGCTGCCGGCGAAATGATCTGCGCTATTAACCCTCAACACGCGTGAGCTGGACTCCCAAAGAACGGGAAATCGAGGCGCTCGTTGCGGCCGATGGGAAACGCCGCTATGAATACTTTATCCACCGAGTATGCGACTCACGACGCATTTGGAGCTTGTTTCAAGATGGCTGGGCAAGCCTTGGTGATGGGGACCGAAAGCTCATCCCGTTCTGGCCGCATGCGGCCTACGCGTCGTTATTCAAGACCGGCGACTGGGCATCATACGAACCAAAGGCCATTGAGTTGGATGAATTCTTGAGGGACTGGATTCCCGGTATGCAGAAAGAGGGCGTGGCTCCCGCCATTTTCCCGGTCGGAACCGGCAGTTCGATTCTCGTCAGTTTTGACGATCTTAAGGCGAACTTGAAAGCGGAACTTTCGAAATACGGAGGGGTTGACTGAAGCAGCAGCGCACTTGTCGAAGATGCGCCTGACTCACCTCACAAACATATCCGCCGGCACCCCGAACCTCTCTCGCAACGCCTTGATGTGCGACGTCGTGAGCTGCCGCTCGCCTTTCAAAATCCGAAACGCCACCGAACGATCCACCGCGAGGATTTTCGCCAGATCGTCGCCGCCCAGATCGTTTTCTTCGAGCAGGTAGCGCAGCAGGTCGATGCCGGCAGCCCGCGGCCGTTTCGGCAGTGTGTCCGCCTCGTAACGCTCAATCATCGCCGAAAGCAGCAATAGGTAATCATCCTGATCGCGGTTGAGCTTGTGGCCGGCGAGGGCATCGACGACCTCGACGGTGTTGGCGTAGGCCACTGCGTCATGAATCGGCCGCGGCGCGTGCAGTTTGATGAGCCCGTCGAAGGTCGTGGGCAGCCGGTCGAAGGTAAGTTTGCGTGTGTTCTTCATAGGTTGTCCTTCCAGTGACCCGCATCGTAGTCGCTGTGCGTGAGCAGCAGCAGGATGTAGACGATTTGGTGGTTGTAGTGGATGGCGGTGATGAGCCGATAGTGATTCTTGATGTTGAAAATCGTGACCGTTCTGCCGCTCTCCACGCGGACTTGGTCGGCGGTGGGCAGCACTCGCCGGAGTTCAACAAGGTTCGCAAACTCGCCGGCCAGCATCAACTCCGTCCAATGTTCCAGCGTGGTGGCGACAGTCGAATGTAATGCAGCATATTCGGCGAGTCGCTTGACCGTGATGATGCGCATGGCGGCTCGGCCAGAAAGTCGCCATAATGGCGACAAAAACAAGCCCAAAGCGACATGACTTTCTTTGCACTTCTGCCCGTCCGGGGCGTTGACCCGCATTGATACTTCGCTGCACTGTCTGGCGTCTTGGTTCCCCGCCGTTCCCCGCTGATGACCCATTCTCGTCACGCTCTCGTGTTTTGCGCGTTCCTGCCGCTTTGCGCCGCCGCGGCGGAGACGGTCACGTTCAACGAGCACATCCGCCCCATCCTCGCGGAGAACTGCTTCGCCTGCCACGGCACCGACGCCAACAAGCGCAAGGCCAAGCTCCGCCTCGACCTCGCCGAGAGCGCCTACGCCGATCGCGACGGCTCGCGGGCCATCGTGCCGCGCGATCTGCAGAACTCCGAGCTCTGGCACCGCATCAACAGCACCGATCCCGACGAGCTGATGCCGCCGGAGGAGTCGCACAAGCCGCCGCTCTCGCCCGCGCAGCGCGCGCTGATCAAGCGCTGGATCGAGTCCGGCGCCGTTTACCAGAAGCACTGGGCATTCGAGCCGATTCGTCGCCCCGAGGAGCCGGCGATACCAGACGGAGAGATGGAGAGACAGAGAGACGGAAGGGAAAAACCATCTCCCCCTCTCTCTGTCTCTCCGTCTCCCCGTCCTGCCTCGAACCCAGTTGACGCATTTATCATCGCACGCCTCGCCCGCAGCGGCCTGAAGCTTTCGCCCGAGGCGCCGCGCGAAGCGCAGCTCCGCCGCCTCACCCTCGACCTCACGGGCCTGCCGCCGACCGTCGCCGAGCTCGACGCCTTCCTCGCCGACCGCGCGCCCGACGCCTACGAGCGCGCCGTCACGCGTCTGCTCGACTCGCCGCGCTACGGCGAGCATTTTGCGCGCACGTGGCTCGATGCCGTGCGCTACGCCGACACCCACGGTCTCCACCTCGACAACGTCCGCAACATCTGGCCCTACCGCGACTGGGTCGTCGCCGCGTTCAACCGCAATCTCCCCTTCGATCAATTCACCATCGAGCAGCTCGCCGGCGATTTGTTGCCCAACCCGACCGTCGACCAGCTCGTCGCCACGGGCTACAACCGCAACCACCTCTCGACCTCCGAGGGCGGCGCGATCGAGGAGGAGGCCGAGGCGCGCACCACGATGGACCGCGTCAACACCACCGCGACCGTCTGGCTCGGTCTCACCGCCGGTTGCGCGCAATGCCACGACCACAAGTTCGATCCGATTTCGCAGCGCGAATACTACTCGCTCGGCGCGTTCTTCAAGGGCCTCGCCGACCGCTGCTGGGACGGCAACATCCCGAAGCCCGGCCCGCTCGTCGTGATCGGTGATGCCAAGGTCCAGGCCCGCCTGAAGGAAATCGACGCCGCCTACCCGCCGCTCGCCGCCGCGCTCTCCGCCCGCGCCGCCGCGCTGGAGGCCGTCAAAAAACTCACCGACAACACCACCGTCGCCGCTTCGCCGGCGGTGAAACCGTCGGACGAACCGCGCCGCAGCCCAACGGGCGAAGGCGGGCCGCCGGCACGCAAATCCGCGAAGAAATCCGCCAAGAAGAACGCCAAACTCGATCTGGCCGTCGCGACCGCACCGAAACCGCCGCCGCCCGTCGACGGGGACACCGACGACCTTTCCGGCGACGCCGCGAAAAAACCCGCCGCCGCCAGACCCGCGGGCGTGTCCTACGAAGTCGTGTGGGCCGAGGACGACGACACGCCTTACGCCATCAACTACGGCAAGCCCCCGCCGGCCGGCGAGTGGCGCAGCGGCGTCGGCGTGCCCGTCATCGCCGGCCAGCGCGCGCTGCGTCTCGAGGGCGCGATTGAGCGGCCGGTTGATTTCGGCGGCAGCGAGGTGCTGCTCATCGTGCGCACCGCCGCGAAGGCCTTCGCGTATTTCAACCCCGATCTGGCGCACCCGCCGCGCGCCGTGAGCCTGCAGTTCATCAGCGAGGAAAAGACCAGACGCGTGATTTGGGGCGACCCCGCCGCGTTCGGCCCCGATGCCGCCAAGGACGCGATCGTCGCCGGCCCGCTCCCGCCGGTGGGCGCCTACACGCGTCTCGAAATCGACGCCGTCGCCACCGGTCTCGCGAAGGACAAGCCCTACTCCGGTCTCCGCGTCGCCCAGAGCGGCGGCGCCGCATGGTGGGATCGCATCGGGGCTGCGTGCACCAGCCCCAGCGCCAACGCGGATCCGCTGCTGAACTCCGGCGCGTGGGTCAACGGTCTGCGCAATTTCGGGCGCGCCGAGACGGGCCTGCCGCTGCCGCACGAGACGATCTTTCTCATCGGCCTCTCGGGCACGCAGCAGACCAAGGAGGAGAAGGCGCGCATCGTGCAATTCCACCGCGACTTCATCATGGGCCCGACCCGCGCCGCGCTCGAACCCGAGGCGAATGCCGCCCGCCGCCTGCTCGTCGAGCGCACGCATTACGAGATGACGCTCCCGTCGTCGCCGGTCTCGCGCGAACTGCCCGAGCCGCGCGCCGCGCACATCCTGCTCCGCGGCCAATACGACAAACCCGGCGACACCGTCACGCCCGCCACGCCGGCGTTCCTCCCGCCGCTTTCCAGCGGCTGGAGCCGCGGCGCCCTCGCCGCGGACGCTCCCGGCTCAGGTGCGCCCGCCGAAACCAACGCGGCGGGGGCGCCGCGTCTCCAGGAAACGCCTCCGCGTCCCTCGCGTCTCGACCTCGCCCGCTGGCTCGTCGATCCGAAAAACCCGCTCACGGCGCGCGTCGCCGTGAACCGTTTCTGGCAGCAGCTCTTCGGCGCCGGCCTCGTGCGCACGCCGCACGATTTCGGCGTGCAGGGCGAGACGCCCACGCACCCCGAACTGCTCGACTGGCTCGCGAGTGAGTTCGTGCGCACCGGCTGGGACGTGAAGCAATTCGTCCGCCTGCTCGTCACGTCGCGCACCTATCGCCAGGAATCGCGGGTCACCCCCGCGCTGCTCGCCACCGATCCGGAGAACAAGCTGCTTGCCCGCGCCCCGCGCCTCCGCCTCGACGCCGAGGTCCTCCGCGATCAGGCGCTCGCGCTGGGCGGCCTGCTCCGCCCCGAAATCGGCGGCCCGCCCGTCCGCCCCTACCAGCCGATCAACATCTGGGAGCCCGTCGCGTTCGGCGGCAGCAACACCAAGACCTACGTCCAGGAACACGGCGACGCCCTCTACCGCCGGAGCCTCTACACCTTCTGGAAACGCACCGCGCCCGCGCCGTCGATGGTCACGTTCGACGCCCCGTCGCGCGAAATCGCGTGCGCCGTGCGCCCGCGCTCCAACACGCCGTTGCAAGCCCTCGCGCTAATGAACGACGTGCAGCACATCGAGGCCGCCCGCGGGTTCGCCGCGCAACTCCTCGCGCGCGCCGGCGATGACACGGCGCGCCTCACCTTCGCCTTCCGCAGCGCCACCGCCCGCACGCCGACCGGCGACGAGCAGAAACTGCTCGCCGCGACCCTTGCGAAACACCGCGCCCATTTCGCCGCCGATCCCGAGGCCGCGAAAAAAGTCCTGACCAACGGCGAGTCCCCCGCCCCGTCTGGCGACCCCGTCGCCCTCGCCGCCTGGACGATGCTCGCCAACCTCCTCCTCAACCTCGACGAAACGATCAACCGGAGTTGAACCACGAATGGACACGAATTCACACGAATCAAAACCGTCGCGCTTGAATCCGTCTTTCGAGTTTTCGATTCATTCGTGTCTATTTGTGTCCATTCGTGGTTGAAAAACTTCTGCGTCGCATGGATCCGCATCACGAATTCCTCAACCGCCTCACGCGCCGCCAGTTTTTCTCCGGCGCGGGCCTCGCCATGGGCGGCCTCGCGCTCAACTACCTCGCCCCGCGCGTCCGCGCCGCCGCCGCGCCATCTCCCATCTCCCATCCCCCATCTCCCGCAGCCGTTCCGCGGCTGTTCCCCCCGCTGCCCGGCTTCCCGCACTTCGCCCCGACCGCCAAGCGCATCATCTACCTCCACATGAACGGCGGGCCGTCGCAGCTCGACACGTTCGACTACAAGCCCGCCCTCCAGCCGCGCTTCAAGCAGGAGCTGCCCGAGTCCATCCGCATGGGCCAGCGCATCACGACGATGACGAGCGGCCAGACCACGTTTCCCGTCGCGCCGTCGATTTTCAAATTCGCGCAACACGGCCAGAACGGCGCGTGGGTCAGCGAACTCCTCCCGTGGACCGCCAAGATCGTCGACGACCTCGCCATCGTCCGCTCCGTCCACACCAACGCCATCAACCACGATCCGGCGTGCACGTTCCTGATGACTGGCAGCGAAATCCCCGGCAAGGCCTCGCTCGGCTCGTGGCTCTCCTACGGCCTCGGCAGCGAGAGCAACGATCTGCCCGCGTTCGTCGTGCTCACGCCGAAGTTTTCCCCGAAGGTCGCGGCGCAGGCGCTCTTCACGCGCATGTGGAGCAGCGGTTTTCTGCCCACCTCGCACACCGGCGTCGCGCTCCGTGCGCAGGGCGATCCCGTGCTCTTCCTCGACAACCCCGCTGGTGTCGATGCCTCCACGCGCCGCGCCATGCTCGACGCGCTCGGCCAGTTCAACCATCTCGCCCAGTCGCGCCACGGCGATCCCGAGACGCTCACGCGCATCCAGCAATACGAGATGGCGTTTCGCATGCAGACCAGCGTGCCCGAGCTCACCGACATCTCCGGCGAGTCGCCCGCCACGCTCGACCTCTACGGCCCCGGCGTGAACGAGCCCGGCACGTTCGCCGCGAGCTGCCTCCTCGCGCGCCGCCTCATCGAGCGCGGCGTGCGCGTCGTGCAGGTCAACCACCGCGGCTGGGACCAGCACGGCACGCTCCCCGAGCACCTCAAGATCCAGTGCGGCGACACCGACCACGGTTGCTACGGCCTCATCGCCGACCTCAAGCAACGCGGCCTGCTCAACGACACGCTCGTCGTCTGGGCGGGCGAATTCGGCCGCACGGTCTACAGCCAGGGCACGCTCACGGCGACCAACTACGGCCGCGACCACCACCCGCGCTGCTTCACCGTGTGGCT
The DNA here is from genome assembly GCA_016235555.1 of Verrucomicrobiota bacterium. Classification (GTDB taxonomy): domain Bacteria; phylum Verrucomicrobiota; class Verrucomicrobiia; order Opitutales; family Opitutaceae; genus JACRKC01. The sequence goes on along the minus strand of JACRKC010000131.1, from coordinate 100,560 downwards.
GGCCGGCGGCGGCGTGAAAGGCGGCGTGATCTACGGCGAGACCGATGATTTCTCCTACAACATCGTGCGCGACCCCGTGAGCCTCTTCGACCTCAACGCGACGATCCTGCACTGCCTGGGCGTCGACCATTCGAAGTTCACCTTCAAATACCAAGGCCTCGACCAACGCCTCACCGGCGTCGAACCGGCGAGCGTGGTGAAGGGAATTCTCGGTTGAGATCGCCTGAAGGTGGAGCGCGTTGCCCCCAACGCGCTTGGCTCGTTGTAGGGCCGGCGCTCGTCGCCGTGCCGCGTCTGTCATTGCGAAAAGTCCCGCCGTGCCGGGACGAGGAAGCAATCCATCTGGAATCCCACTCGTGTCCTGTCGCCTGTTCGCTCATCAGGTCGGGACCGATCACCAATGAAACCGCTCAACAAAGTAGTCACTATTTGGTCCGTTCTCCTCGCGGCCTGCCTCTCACTTACCAGTTGCGCGAATTCCTTCACGCCAAGGGTCGCACCAAGCTGCTACGAAGGGAAGTCCGACGACGAACTAGAGTCGGCTTCGCTCATCCTTTATCGATTCGGAGGTTACGACCTCACCATGAACCAATGGAGGAAGGACTCGCTCAACGGTGTGCCACTCCTGAAAGGCGTCGCGTTTACTCCGGAGTCGGGCCGGTGGACGCGGACAAGCGACGAGATAGCCCTATCGTCGAAAAGCGGCATCGTCCGCCGCTTTCGAGTGCGCCGCGAGGGTGCAAACTTGTTCCTCACTGGATCGATCGGCGCGGTATCGGAACTCAAGTGGATAAGCGAAGATCCGGTGATGACGCGATAAGCTTCACGTAGGCGCTTACCCCGTTTTTGAAACCCCTCGCCCTCCAGCTCTACCGCCTCGCCATCGTCGCCGTCGTCGCGTGGCTCATCCGCGATCTCGCCGTGCGGTCCGCCTACCGGTAGATTTCGCGCCGATGCCCGACTTCCAGCAGGAAAAGTTCGTTCCTCGCCGCGTCGAACCGGTAGATGATGCGATAGTCGCCTGCTCGTAGCCGGAACCACCTCGATCCCGTGAGTTGGTGGTGACGAAATCCGCGCAGATCCGCTCCGAGTTCGTCAATCCTGGCCTCGATCTGCCGCCGCGTTGCCGGCGGCAGCGCGAAAAACATCCGGTCGAAATTGGTCGAGTAGACCTGCTCGGCGTTCACGCGAAAAGACCCGCGGCCGCCGTCGCCTACGGCTGGCGCACCCGTGGCCGCGCGCCGGAAGCCAACTCCCGGTCGGCCGTCTCCACGCGCGCCCGAAACTCCGGTGTGAACTCCTTTTGGTCCTCCAAAAAATCCTCCAGCCAGTCGCGAATCTGGCTCATCTCGGCATGCGAAAGTCTTTTTATCGCCGACTCGATTTCCTGCACGGTGCTCATGCCCGGACCGTAGCCGGGTAAGAGCGGAAAACAAGGTCCGTTTCCATGCACCTCACCCGCGCAGGGTCGGTTTTTTGCATCTGCGCCACCCGCATGATCCGCGGTCAATATTTCTGTGCCTTTTGTGCCTTTGGTGGCCGAGCCTGCTCTTCGTTTCGGTTGCGGCGATGCCGTGCCAGTCTCCCGCGCCCCTCCTTTCGTGTCTTTGGTGTTTTTCGTGGTTCACTCCGCCAGTCCGTCTTGGCCTGATTTCATCCGTGTCCATCTGTGTCCATCCGTGGTTGAAATAACTCCGCCCCGCTCCGGTTGAAACCCCTCGCCCTCCAGCTCTACCGCCTCGCCATCGTCGCCGTGATCACGTGGCTCCTCCGCGATCGCACCGGGCCGTCGCACCGACATCGCCCTTGTTTTCGCCCCGGAGTCGCCTAGCGTCCCGGCATGGTTCTCCTTGGCAAAGTCTCCAACGGCACCGTGATCCTGCCACCCAATTCCCGGCTTGCCGAGGGAACGGAAGTCGAGGTCCGCCCGAGGCCAAGCCTGGATTCCATCGCGCTGTCCGGTGCAGTCGCCGATTTGACCGATGAGTTGGTCAGCCTCGCCGCGCAAACCCGCGGCCTGCCTGCCGACCTCGCCGCCCAGCACGACCACTACCTGCACGGGCAGCCCAAGCGGTGAGGACCGACTGCATTTCGTTTGTCGTGATGCAGGAGCACAAACTCACGGAAGCCCTGACCGGCGATCACCATTTCAAACAGGCCGGCTTCGTGGCGCTGCTGGGTTGAACATGTCGGCGTCCAAGGCCGTCTCGATTCTCTGGACTACTTGGTTCGTGTTGCGCGAGGAATTCGCCAAGGCAGGTTTACCCGCCTGCGGCGGCGCCGGAGGCGACCAGGGTTGGCCACAAAAAGCACAAGCTGCACAAAATCGGCAGTTAGTTTTTGTGCCCTTTTGTGCTTTTTGTGGCCATTGATTCGGTGGATTGGGCGTGGTTGCGGCGGTGTGCCCGCCAGGTTCCACGCCTTTCGTGTGTTTGGTGTTTTTCGTAGTTCACTCCACCAGTCCGTCTTGGCCTGATTTCATCCGTGAGGGTTCGTGGCCAATCAGACATGATCTTATGGGATTGATGTTTAGCTGTTTGCGAACGCGGGAAGATTGAAGACCTCGATTTTCACTTCGTCGGAACTGACGACAATCCTTTTTAGGAACACGTCGACAATCTGACGTTTCCGATCCTCGGGGAGCTTTGGCCAGTTGTCGCAGAAGTTCCGGGCTTCGGCGGCGACGTGTTCGAGGGAGACACCGTCAGTCGATTGCGCGCTGATCTCAGCTTCGATCCGGGGAATCTCCCGCTCGATTTGGTGTCGGCGGGCATCGAGGGGTTGGAATCGTTCCTTGAACTGCGGCACGGTGAGCGCTCCGGCCTCGTAAAGTTCGAAGCACTTGTCCGCCTCCCGCTTTACCTTGTCCTTCTCTTTGCGGAGCGTTTCGAGGGCCGCCCGGCGTTCCGCCAGCCCGGTTTGGGCGGAAGCGAGGTAGCCGGTGACCTTCTCGGCGGAGACCATAAAGCCGCGGATTTCATCCAGGAAGGCGGCCTCGAGGTCGGCGACGGGAATCTTGTTCTTGCAGGGCCGGCAGACCCATTTCGGCGTGTTCTGGGGAAAATACATCTTCTTGCCGCACGAGCAGAACACGTAATCCGAAAACACCCCCCGGCCCCGTTTCGCGGGCCGCGCGCGCTTGGTCTGGCGGGCTTCGAGCAGCGCGTTGCACTTGTCCCACAACTCGACGGACACGATGGGCTCGATGGCATTGATGATCCATTCGTGCTCCGGCTTCACTTTCCAACCCTGCTTGGCGCCGAGGCTCCGGGTATGGTTGCGCCGATATTCGCCTTTCGCCGAGGTGTCCTCGATGATGCGTTGCACTGCGGTGCCGGAAAAGAGGCCGCCTTTGACGTTGGCGCGGTCGCGGGTGCGATAACCACGGTCGTTCAAAATCTGCGCGACTGTCTTGATCCGCTTATGCTCCGCGAACAATTCATAGATGAGTTTGCGCACGGCGGCGTCCGTCGGCTCGATGACGAGATTCTTCCCTTCCCATCGGTAGCCGTAGGGTGCGATGCCGCCGAGGGGTTTGCCGAGCTTGGCGCGGATGGGCACGGACACGGCGACCCGGCTGGAGATTTCCTCACGTTCCCAATGGGCCTGCGCCGCCCGGAAGGTGAAAAACATCCGCCCCGCGGGCGTCGACGTGTCGATGGCGTCCTGAATCGAGACCAAGTCCGCGTCTTGGTCGCGAAAGAAGGCCGCGAAGTCCTCCAGTTCGCGTTTGTTGCGGCACAGCCGCATCAGGTTCGAGAACACGAGCCCCGTGATGCGCTTCGCGCGAACGTCATCCATCATCCGCCGGCACTCGGGGTGATCCATCACGGTCTTGCCCGAGACCCCGGCGAGATCGTAAACCGTGGAGACGGTCCACCCCATCGCCTCGGCATAGCTCTGCGCCCGGACCCGATGATGCTCCGGAGAATCGCCTTTCGCCTGCTCGTCCGTGGACACACGTATCCAGATTCCCACATCCTTGGCGGCTCGGTGACGGTCCTCCTTCATAGGACTGGTTATGCCCGAAGGCGACGCCGAAACTCAAGGCGATTCACGGCGCGCCGCGCTTTTTCTTTCGCATCGTCTCCGCCATGAGCTTGATCGCGTCGGCCTCGCGGGCCTTGGCCTCCTCCGGCGAAAGCGCGACACGCGAAGTCTTCACGGTGCGACCCGCGCGCGAGCGGCGGGCGGCCGACGCGGGTTGGGCGCGCGGCAGATCGCGGAGATAATCGATGAATGGGTCGGGCAGAAAACAACTCACGCCCGCGGCCTTGGTGGCGCCGAAACTGGCGAGGACGGCGGCGCGGAGCTTTTCCGCTTTGTCGGCGGTGCCGGCGATCAACACGACGTGCGTGAAGCCGGCCTTGAGGCATTTGGCGACGTTGCCGATTTCATGGTCGATCGTCGTCGTCACCGTCACCTCGCATGCGATGGACTCGCTGTCGCGGGTGAGCACGAGATCGATGTCCCCTGCTCCGCCGAGGACTTCCTTTTCCAACGTGACGTGGAATCCGAGCTTTTCGGCCTCGTCCTTGAGGCGATTCTGGATCGCTTGGTGTTGCGCTCCCCCGCGGCCCAGGTCTGCCACCGGCGGGGTCGGCTTGTTTTCTGCGCTGGGCGGCGCGGACGCCATGGGAACAGGCGGTGCGGGTTCATGGGGCGCTGACGGCGGGTTGGTTGCCACGTGGTCAACCAACGGCGCGATTTTGGTAACAACGTCGGCAGATGCGGGCGGTTTCGGCTCAACGGGGGGCTTGGGCGGGGATTCGACGACTGCGGCCTCGGCGAGCAGGCGGTCGATTTCCGCTCTTGGCGTGCCGTAGCTGGCCCGGGAGGCGGCAATGACCTGCTCTCGGGCGAACCGGGCAGAGTCGTCGTCGGGAAAGTGCGGCGGATCGACAGTGAGGTTGAAGTCGGCATCGCTGCGCTCGACCCGGCAGATCGCGCGGCCGACGCCGAGATTCTGAATGTCGCGTGCCTCGAAAGAGGCGAAGCCGGCTTCGAGGGACTTCGCGTCCCGGTCGTTCACGCGAAACACAATGCGCGTGCCGGCGCCGAGCAGGGCACTCGCCACGTCGGCGTCGCGCTCGACTTGGCGCATCTCTTGATGAGCGAGCACGAGGCCGAGGCGGTATTTGCGTGCGCCCGAGAGGCACTCGGCCAGCGAAGGTGTTAGGAAGTCGTGGAACTCGTCGGCACAGAGAAAATGATCGCGGCGTGCGGTTTCGCGTTGGTTCTGCCGGCGCATCGCGGCGGCTTGGATTTTGGCGACGATGAGGCTCCCGAGCAGGTGCGAGTTCTCCTTGCCGATGGCGCCGTGCGAGAGCTTGGCGAGAAAGATGCGGCCAGCGTCCATGATGTCGCCGAAGTCGAGCCGGTTTGCGCGCTGGCCGACCATGCGCCGGATGGCTTTCGGTGACAGGAACGTGTCGAGCCGGGTGACGACCGGGCCGATGGATTTGTTGCCGGTGAGCGCGGGGAACGCCTTGCGCCAGTAATAGACGATATTCGGGTCGCGGACCGTCGAGAGAAAGTCGTTCCGATAGGCGGGTTCGAGGAGGAAGCGCCGGAGATCGATCAGCGTGCCGCCGCGCTCGCTTTCCATAAAGGCGAGGAGTGCGTTCGAGAGGACGCTGTTCAATTGATCGCCCCACGCGGACGAGAGTCGCCGGAACACCGCGACCAGGTCCGAGGCCAGCTGGTTGTTCTCCGCCTCGGTATGCGCGGCCAGGATGTTGAACCCGACGACACTTTCCTCATCCGAGGGGTCGAGCAAGACGACATCCCGCCGACGTGCCGGGGGGATTGCGCCGAGGAGGCGGTCGATCAGGTCGCCGTGCGGATCGAGCACCGAGACACCTTCGCCGCGTTCGATCCCCTGGGTGATCAGATTATAGAGCAGGCTCGATTTGCCCGTGCCGCTGGCCCCGATGAGATGGAGGTGCCGGACTCGCGCCTCGCGTGAGAGATGGACGGGGGTTTCGAGGCCGGCGTGACGATTGAGGCCGAGGCGCAGGCCGCGCGTGTCCCGCACGGTGGCCGGCGCGGCTTTGGTCCGCTCGTCTTCCATGCGGAGGCGGGCTGACTGGACTTCCGCGGACGGCACATGCACGAAGCCGGCGAGTTCGCTGGCAGTGAGCAGCATTCCGGAGCGCCGCGTTTGGCGCGCGAGGATGTCCGTTTCGTGTTCGTCGCTTGGATAGCCGTCGTTGACGAGGGGGACGAGTTCGTTGCCGGTGACCGAGGCGAAGGAACCAAGCGCTCCGCCGACTTGGAGGGCGATTTCCCAGGCACGTTCCGATACGGGCGAGCGGGTCGCCAGGCGCACGACGGCGGCGAACAGGCGTTCCGCGGTTTTCTGCTTCGCACCGGGCAGGAGTTCCGGCGCGTTGATGAACATCGCGCTGCCGTCCGCGTGGGTGACCGAGCGCAGGATGCTTTCATGCCACGGGGCGGTCGCGGGACAGAAGATGACCTGCACGAGGGCCGTCTCGCCGGGGTCGATTTCGGACAGGGCGCCGACGAGGCCGGTGAAGGGATCGCCGCGGGTCGGTTGGAATGGGAGGAGGAACTCGCGGCCGAGGCCGAAGTCGACGATGGCGGTTTCTGCTTCGCCGGGCTCGCCCCAGGCGCGTGGCAGCGTTCCGCGAGTAGATAAGAACGACACGTCGGGCAGGAATGCGTTGAGCTGCCGCAGGACGAGACGTTCGTCCTGTGGATGCACGGCGAACTGCGTCGTCACACGTTCGCCGGTGGCGAGCAGTTCAAAGACGATGGGTTCAGCACACACGGCGAGGCTGCCGAAGAGGCGGGCGTAGCGCCCGGCATCGAAGTCGAGCCGCGGCGGAATGTGGGCTTGCAGTTCCACGAGTTCGTGGCGCACCAGCGGGCGCGGGGTGGCTTCGTCGGGTTCGGGGTCCGGTTCCGGACCCGGCGGGGACGGGGCGAGGCGCCCGATCATTTTTTGGAACGCCGCGCTGAGGAGCGTGGGCCGCCGTCCGTCGTCGATGGGTTCGGGGGTGGTGTGCCCGCGAACGCCGAACGGCTCAAACGGCGGCTCCGGCCACACCGGTGCGGGCCAGAGGCGGAACCCGCGCCCGCGCGCTTCCCATTGGAGGAATTGGGCGGAGCGCCGTTCCGAGATGCCGTTCATGGCGTCGTGCGTTCAGTCCCGCTTACGCTGTCCTCGCGCACGAGCGGTCAAAGCCGAACTCGCGGGATCAGTCGCTCCCATGGGCAGTCAAGCACGGCCTGAATCCGCATAAGCGTCGTCGATTTTGGATTGAGCTCTCCGGCTTCGATTTTCTGCACGATGCGCGAGTGAACGTCGATCAGCTCGGCGAGCCGCTCTTGCGTGACGCCCGCCTCTTTCCGTGCGGATTGAATGTTTGCGCCGAGGCACGAGAGCAGGAGGTCATCACCTTTTCGACGGGGAGGCGGCACGCCTCATAATGGCGTGGATTGAGTTTGACAACCACGCCTCATATTGGCGGGTTAGTTGATCGGAGCCCAACCGCATGCACCACATTTCTCCTGTCCCCGCCGTCCCCGTGTTCCTCCGCCGGCTTGGCCCCGATCCTCACGAAAACGGTGCGAGGACCAGCGCCGGCAACGGCTGTCCCGACATTCTTGAACTGGCCGACGGCAACTTCGCTGTCATCGGCATCGACATGACTGCACAGTCGCTCGACCGATTGCCGCCAACCGTCGGTTGCGGGCCGGACGAGCGGATTGTGTGGGTTCCGCGCGCCACTCTCATAAAAGCGCGACCTGATATTCCGCGCGGTTAGTTGGTCGGTGCCGGGGCCGAGCGATACTTCTCGACGAGGGCGACAAACCGCCGGTCATGTAGGTGCTTGATGCGTTCCCAAGCCGCTGTGATTGCCGGAGCCTGAAAAATCTCCCGCCAGTCCTCGCCGACATGCTCGGGCATTGGAAAAATCTTCCCCTGTTGGGCGCCATACGCCGCCCGTAGGTGCAGAAAGAGAAAGTTTGCGAAGCGGGCTTCCCGCTCCGTGAGCGGCTGGGTAGTGAGATCGCGGCCTTGATCCAACAGGCGCGCCAGCTCCGGCTGTTCATCAAAGTATTTCCACAATTCCCGGTGCTGCTTGGTGATTTCGAGGAGAGTCTCGGCGCGCCGGACCCGTGCGTCGATGTGCAGCGCGAAGCCGGTGAAAAGTAATGCACACGGCGTGCCTAGCAATTCCAGAATCTCGCGCCAGCGTTCGATGCTCCATGAGAAAGCAATCATGCTATCATCATAGCATCGCAGAACGTGGCGCGGAATGAGGAGCACCCATCAGGTAAGGCCATTCTGTTGGCTGTTTAACACCAACGGAACCCGCGAACACTGATATTGAAACCTTTAACCTGAATTTGCTTTAGGCCACTCCCAAGCGATCCGATAGTAATTTCTGGGAAACGCCTTTATCGCCGTCCATTTTGCTTCCTTTTTCCAATTACCGTCAATGTCATCTACCCATTCTCGAAGGGTAACTTCAGACAATCTCGCCGCAAGAATCTGCCGCTTGAATCTTTGTGGCGGCGATTCCGCGAAATGCACGCATTGCACTAGCTCTTCAACGTAAGTATCAGCGTCGAAACCAAGAAATGGCTTAACTGGCTTCGTTGCATTCAAACAACGGAGCCGATAGGAGAATTTATGGCTACAGCCCGCGTTGATCATTTGGCCAAACCTTACGACGCAAACCCGCTCTGGGCTACGGGGATGCTCTTCCACCACGGCGCTATCGGCTCCCGACAAAACATGTGACTCCACGTTTCCATCGCCCGTCCAATTGAACCTCGCAGAATAATGGTCGACGGGGGCGACGGCGACAAATTCGACAGTTCGGGCGTAATCGCAATTTGTTTTATCCACTATCGTGTATTCTATCTCCATCTTTCGGATACGAATATTGGGGTTTTGGCTGTGAACTCGGAGCGAAACAGTCTTCCTCCAAAACGCGACACCAATCAGGATTGCCAATACAGACAGGACTGCGACAAGAACTGGAAAAACAAATGCTTGGCGTAAAAAATAAAGTAGAGCGCCAGAGAAGAAAAAGCCGGAAACGCCAAGGATAACAAACCACTTGTAAGCGTAATAGATCGATCCCGTGATGTAGTAAAAATACATCGCTGTGGACGTCCATTTGCCGTGGGAACTCATGATTAACCTCTACAGGAAATCAAAAACCCCGCCTTAAATTGGCGGGGTTTTCGAAATTAGTTGCTGTCCATTTTGGCCTTTTGATTATCGTATAAAAGCCCTATCCATTATTGCATCAAATGTATTAATGAACAAGGGCAGGTGCGTATGCGGTTTTCGATTAACGGAAAAAAGAGAGAGGAGAGACATCTCTCTTGTTTGACTTAAGCGACAATACGCTCGGCAAAGACACTGTCAATACCCCACCTGCGTGGGCGAAAGACGAGCTGACCGGTCCGTGAATCCCTCTCGGTGGTTTGGTCATCGTCCTAGCCACAGGTGGCGCAAGAGGATTTCCGGCGCTGGTCCGCCTGTCTGAAGATGTTTGAACTGGCGCTGGTGGCGCGTGACCCACGCGACGACTGGTGCCCGCCGCACCGCCGCGCGCGAACAGGGACTTGGTAGTGCGAGAGTGGCAAATTCTGGACTGAACGGGCCATGCTGTTGTAAGGAATGGGGCAACCGGTATCATTGCTTGGACACCTCATGGTCATCACAAAATTTACGGCAAATACCTGATTTGCCTCATCCGTGGTAAACTGGCCACATGGAGTTCCTCACGATCCACGAGCTATCGCGCCAATTCGACATTCCCTCCCGCGTGATCCGTTACCGGCTGCGGCAGCTCGTGCAGGCCGCCAAATTTGCTGAAAACACCGACTACCGCCGCGACGAATTCGTCGACGACCAGCACTTTCTCTGGCGCGTCAATCCCATCAGTTTCATGCGCGAGACCGGCCTAAAACCCGCGTCCAAACCCACGGCGCCGCCCGGCACGGTTACCAACCCCGAGTCGATGGCTACCAACCTTGGTAACCAAACGCCGCCGTTGGTTAACGAATCGGTAACCAAGCCACCGCCTTTTGTTCACCAACCGCCAGCGGTTGATACCAAGCCCTCCTCCCTGCCTGAAACCAAGCCCGCCGTGCCCGGCTTGGAGCGCGAGATGATCGACCTACTCAAGTCGCAGGTGCAGGTGAAAGACGGCCAGATTCGCGAACTCACGGAGCAAAACCGCAGCCTCAGCGACACGAACCTAAAGCTCATCGGCCAGACCGTGAAGCAGGCAGATCAGATTCAAAATTTGCTCCGGCTGACCGGCGGCAAGACCGACCTCGCCGAGGTTGTGACCGAAGATGGCAACCAAACTCGCAAATCTGTTAACGACGTTGGTAACCAAAACACCCCGGCTGGTAACCACGCTGATAACCAAGGCGACGGGTTTGGTAACAACGCTGGCAACCACGACGCGCCCACGGCAACCGATCAGCCGATACCACACGCGGCGTAATCCGGGGTGGTTGACGGTCACCGCACGCATGGTAAAATAATATCCATGCAAGAGCGCCAATATAGCTACACCGTCACGCTGGAGCCGGCAGAGGAAGGCGGATATGTCGTGTCCGTGCCCGCGTTGCCGGGCTGCCTAACGCAAGGCGACACCTACGAGGACGCCGTGGCGATGGCCAAGGATGCGATCCTTTGCTACCTCGAAGGCATGATGAAAATTGGAAAACCGATCCCGGTGGAGCGGGAAAGGACCGCCGCCGTGCGGATCGACGTGCGTTTGCCGGCACTGGCATGACCGACCGCCTGCCGACGCTGACCGACAAACAACTCCTCAAAATCCTGCTTCGCGCCGGCTGCGTCATCAAACGCCAGACCGGCAGCCACGCGTTTCTTTACCATCCGCTCAAGGAGCGGCAAGCCACGCTTTCCCTGCATAGCCGGGATTTGCGGCGCGGCATGCTGATGCAGATTGTCGCGCAGCTCGGTTTTACCGAGGACGAATTCCGCGCGTTGTTGTGAGCTGGAACAGGGAAGCGGGTTATCCCCAAGCCTCGACCACGTGCGCTCCGCGCTTTCGCGCGGTAGAATAAACCCATGAAAACCATCGCCGAGGTCATACGCGAAAAGAACATCCAACTGGACAGCGTCGATCCGGTCATCCAACTCGGCTTCACGCAGGTGCCCAACTTCGTGCTGCGTGATACAAGGCTCTCCATTGGCGCAAAATTGACGTATGCGATGTTTTTGTCCTACGCGTGGCACAACGACCTCTGCTTCCCCGGCCAAGAGCGCCTGGCGGCAGATTTGGGCATGAGCGTGCCCAGCGTATCCAACTTCACGGCGGAACTCGCCAAGCATGGATTTATCTCGATCAAACGCCGCGGGCTGGGGAAAACCAACCTCTACACCGTCCACTTTCAGGTGGGTCGCGGAAAGACGGCTTAAAATCGACCCAGTAAAATCCAGACTTTAACAGGGTAAAATCAAGACTTCAGCGGGCTGACATCCGGACTTCAGCCCGCTGAAATCACTCTATAGAAGAATATACAGTATTAACAATATTCAGTTACCGGATTCCTTTGAAAAAGGAGAAACGCCACTGTGGATAACTCGCAGTGGTTATTCGTTCATCGATCATCGCTATGAAGGACACCCCCTTGACGAACGAGAAAAAGTGTGTCGCAAAAGTGCGAATGTGCGACACGACATACGAGGCGACAAACATGGTTTGTCGGGGCTAGCGCCCGCCGTATCCGGCTACCACGGCTCGATTGAGCCGCCACGGGTTCCCCCACAGGTTCGGGCTCGCGCCCGACTTCGCGCGTTTTCCTGCGGCTACCGGGTGAGGTCCGACCTAGCCGGCCGGCTGCACACCAAACCGCGCGAAGTCGGCCGCCCGGCTAACCGCCTTCGTCCTCACCTGTGGGGGCACGACTGCACGACCGCGCTACCGCGACGACGGGTTCCACCACCACGGCGGACGACGGCTTTACTTAGCCACCATTTGGAAAACGCGCCGCGCGGTCCGCGGCCCGGAGCGACGACGTGGCCCGCCCGCAGAATGTCGCGGGTTTCGCTCTTGTTCCCCTCCGCCCTTCGTCGCTGGGCGGTCTCCTGTCCCCGAGCGGCCAGCATCCGCCTGCGCTCCTCGTGGCTTCGGCTCACAGCGAGCTCAACGCGCGACCCTCTGCTCCTCCCTTCTTTTGGAAAAAGAACCAAAATTGCGGGCAGTCGCGGACGCGCGGATTTGGCTCGGCTGCGCTGCGCGCAGATCGCCAAACCCGTCCGACCGCTTGGTGCCCGCCACACTCCTCCACGGTTTCGGGGAAACGGCAGGTGTCATCCTTTCGCCGACGGCTTCACTCCCTGCTATACTGGCCATGGTTCGGATCTCGCAGCCAGTCGCGATTACCCTGCCGGCTCGTTCCACCACGTTTGCCGGAAGCAATGCTGAACGCCGCCAAACGATACGGGGCGGCGTTTGCGTTTACGGAGTCGCGACTGGCTCCGCCACCATGAACCCGGACGTCATCCATTTTGGCCAGCGCCACAGTTACGGCGCCGACGTGCCCTTCGGCCTCGGCGTTGCTGACGCGCGCCGGCACACCTATATCCTGGGCCAGACCGGCTCGGGCAAGACAACCCTCCTCAAATCTATTCTCCTGCAATTGATCGCGGCGGGCCAAGGCGTCGCGCTGCTCGATCCGCACGGCGACCTGGCGGAAGAACTGCTCGATCATTTTCCACCCGCCCGGGCGGATGACTTGGTCTACTTCGATCCCGCGGACGCCGACTTCCCCGTCGGCTTCAATCCGCTCGCCAACGTGCCGCCAGCCGAACGCCCGCTGGTCACCGCGGGACTCATTTCTGCGTTCAAGAGCATCTGGCGCGACTCATGGGGACCGCGGCTCGAATACATTCTCGCGCACACGCTCGCCGCGCTCCTTGAGGCGCAGAACACCTCCCTGCTCGGCGTGAACCGCATGCTCTCCGACGAAGGCTATCGGGCGTGGATCGTGCGGCAGGTGCGCGATCCGTTCGTGCGGGCTTTTTGGACGGATGAGTTCGCCCGTTACGATCCGCGGTTCCTGCGGGAGGCCATCGCGCCGATCCAGAACAAGCTCGGGCAACTGCTCCTGTCTCCCCTGTTGCGCAACATCCTCGGGCAGGTCGGCCCCAAGGTCGACCTGCGGTTCATGATGGACCACCGCCGGGTGCTGATCGCGAACCTCGGCAAGGGCCGGCTCGGCGCCGAACCCGCGAACCTGCTCGGCGCGTTGCTCGCCGCGCAGTTCCAGCACGCGGCCATGACCCGCGCGAACCGGCCGGAGGCCGAGCGTTGCGACTTCAACCTCGTCATCGACGAATTCCACAACTTCACGACGGACAGTCTCGCGACCGCGCTCGCCGAGGCCCGCAAATACCGCCTGAGCCTCACGCTGGCGCACCAGTATCTCGACCAGCTCACGCCGGAGACCCGGTCCGCGGTGTTCGGCAACGTCGGCACACTCGTCGCGTTCCGGGTCGGCTTCAGCGACGCCCGCGTGCTGGCGGAGGAGTTCGGGGGCGCGTTTGCGCCGCAGCAGTTCGCCGACCTCGATCGCTTCGAAATCCTCGTGCGCACGCTGCGTGACGGCACGCCATGGGAGCCGTTTCGCGGTCGGACCGGGCTGCCCGCCTTGGCGCCCCATGCCCGCCGGGAAACCCTGCGCCGTCGGTCCCGCGAAAAATACGCGCGCCCGCGCGCGCTCGTGGAGGCGCGTCTTGGGCGCTGGCGGTCCAATCCGGGTTATAATCAGTCCACCTGAGCGATGCGCCTTCCTCGCTTTCACCGGGTTCCGGAATCGCTGCCGCTGCGCCTCACGCCGCGCGACTTGGAAATGCTGCGGCAGATCGATCGCCACCGGTTCCTGCATTCGCGCCAGATCGTGGCGGTGACTCCGGGCAGCGGACAACACGTGCTGAGGCGTCTGCAGCGGCTTTTTCACCATGGTTACGTCGACCGGCCGCGCGCCCAGCTGCACTACTTCAGCGCGGATGGCTCGCGGCCGTTGGTCTATGCGCTGACCCAGGCGGGCGCGCAAGCCATCGCGGAAACCGGCCGGTCGCCCCGCCGGCTCGACAACAGCAACGTCAAACAACTCTACCTACAGCACACGTTGCTGGTGGCCGACGCGATGCTCGCGCTTGAAAAGGCGTGCCACGATCCTCTCGCGCCTCAGCTGGTTCCCGGCGTCGAGTTAGCGCCGGCCATCACGGCCGCGGTGAGGCCGGACTGGAAAGTGTCTGTTCGCGATCGCCAAACGACCGTTCGGGTCGGACTCGTCCCGGACGGCCTTTTTGTGCTCGCCCCGCGTGAGTCTTCCGACCGCGTCCTTTGCTTTGTCGAGGCGGATCGCGCGACGATGCCGATTCGCCGGCGTTCGCTACACCAGACTTCGGTTTGGCGGAAGCTGCTCGCCTACGCCGCGTGTTGGGAAAAGAAACTGCCCGCGGAGCGCTACGGGATCGAGCGGATGCGGGTTCTCGTGGTCACGACGACGAGCCAGCGGGCCGCGCGGCTGGCGGCCGTCTGCCGCGAGCTGCCTCGCGGGCACGGGCTGTTCTTGTTCACGGACATCGCGACGCTCCGAAATTTGCCCGACGTATTCCGGCCGGTGTGGCTCGACGGCCGGGGCCGGCCGGCGGCCATGTGGGAACCACCCCGTTCGCCGGGCGCATCAACGAACTGCGAAACCTGAGGCCCGCATCGGCGCGGGGCGCAGGGTGCGGACGGCAGGATTCGTTGCTGTGTCATAAGCGGGGTGATACGATGGGCGCGGAAGGCGCGCCCATTCCGGGCCGCCAGGTTCATTCCCATCCCAGGAGCAACAATGTCCCCACCCAAACGCAAGCCCTCGCGCTTTGTGGATTTTCGTGCCGTGAAAGCGGCCGTTACCATGGAGCAAGTATTGGATCACTACGGGATCCTCGACCGGTTCAAACGCGGTCAGGATAGCCTGAGCGGGCCGTGCCCGATTCACCAAGGCACCAACCCGACGCAGTTCCGGGTTTCGATCAGCAAGAATTGCTGGAACTGCTTCAGCGAATGCCACTGCGGCGGCAATGTCTTGGACTTCGTCGCCAAGAAGGAGAACGTCGCGCCGATGCAGGCCGCCAACCTGCTCGTCGAATGGTTTCAATTGGATCGCGCGGTGCTCAATGCCGGGCATGATTCCGAGGATTCGGAACCGACCGGTCGGGTTGCACCAGCCGAAGGCGCACCGCGGGGTGACGTGCTTCCACTGCGCACTCCCCCGCCGCGACCGAAACCGAACGGTTCACCCTTGCGCCCGCCGAAGGAAGAGATCGGCGTGAACAAGCCGTTGGGCTTCCATTTAGAACTGGATGCGGCGCATCCCTATCTGGTCGAACGCGGGCTCACGCCGGAGACCATTCAACAGTTCGGGCTCGGCTTCTGCGCCAAGGGCGTGATGGCCCAGCGGATCGCCATTCCGATTCACAATGTCGGCGGCGAACTTGTCGGCTACGCGGGGCGCTGGCCCGGCCACCCGCCGGACGAACGGCCCAAGTATCGGCTGCCGGATGGCTTCAAAAAATCCGTCGAGGTGTTCAACCTCGCCCGAGCGAAGCAGGAACCGCCGGAATTGCCGCTGGTGATTGTCGAGGGATTTTTCGATGTGATCAAACTCTGGCAGCTCGGCGTGAAGAAGTGCGTGGCCCTCATGGGCAGTTCGCTCTCGGCGGCGCAAGAGGCGCTGCTCGCGCAGCACCTCACGGCTTCGTCGCAGGTCATCGTGATGTTCGACGAAGACGACGCCGGCCGCGAAGGCCGGGACGAAGTGTTGCGGCGCCTGGCGGCCAGGGCGTTCGTGCGCGTCGTGGCTTTCGACCAGGAGGGTTGTCAGCCGGAGATGCTCACCCCCGAGGAAGCGCAGTTGCTGGGGGTGCGGCCATGATGGCTGCACCTGCTGGCAAGTTCCCCCTGGGGCGGCTCCTTGCCACGCCCAATGCCATCGGGACCATCCCGAACTCGGAAATCCTTCGTGCGTTGCAACGGCATCATTCCGGCGACTGGGGCGAGGTCTGCGCCGAGGATCGCGGCTTGAATGACTGCGCCCTCCTCGAAGGCACGCGCCTGTTCTCGGTTTATCGCACCTCCGCCGGCGTGAAATTCTGGATCATCACCGAGGCGGATCGGTCGGCCACCACCATCCTGCTTCCTCGTGATTACTGATACTGCGACGCCCCTTACGAGGGGCGTTTTCCTTCAACCGCCCCGTGGCCGGCGTTCTCTAGGGAGAGCGCAACGCGTGGTTGTGCGTGCCAATTGCAAGCGCAAAGTCAAAATCGGGAAAAATTCCCGATCACCTCAAATTCGTTCGACTCAAGAAACGCCGGCGCCCATGTCGTCGTCAACCAGCCGTCAAGTAGCTGGTCCGATAGCCATCCGCATGTATTTACCATTATCCCCTGTCGAAGCGGTCGACCTGTGGCAGCCAACGGAGATCAGCTGTCATGGACAACAACATACATTGTCGCCTTCAATCGTGAACCCGCCTCTTTGCATTCTCCTGGCGACAGTTTTCTTTGCGACCACCACCGCGTATGCCCAGAATGGGGCCGCCAGCGCGGCACGCGACGCGGATTGGGCCCGGGTGGTGACCATGCCACCGCCACCGCCTGCCAACGCAGGTGCCACGCCAAGCCAGGTGACAGCCACTGCCGTTCAGAGGGCGAGACAGTTCAAGGAGGCCGCGCAAGCAGCCAGGAATTTTATCATAAGCTATCCGACCGATTCCCGCGTCCCGCAGGCCAAGAAACTTGAGGCGAGGAGTGCTGTGCTGGGCGTGCATCTGACCGACCAAGACAAAGGCCAGCCGGCGATTCAGATCGCCGCGGCTTTCCGCGCGGATAAGAGCAATTCACTCGAGGATCGTTTTGACGTGGCGTTGCTGATTGAGCGGAAGCAATATGAGATGCGCACGGCAGGCAGACCGTTAGCTGGAGACGCACTCGAGCACGAGCGGGTTGCCAAGCGTCTGTATGATGAATTTCGGCCGCTACCCGCGGTGTTTGGATTTTACCTGGGCGTCGCGGACACCTCCGATGTGGCTGTCGCCCGTCGGGCGGCACAGAGCATCATCGCGTTGCCTGCGCCGCAACGGGTGCGACGAGAGGCTCAGACGATTATCGACCGGTGCAACCTGATTGGCCGCGCGGTCAATTTCCAATGCAATACCTTGGATGGACGTCCGGTGGACCTGAACCGGCAGAACGGGCAACTCAGTGTCGTTGTTGTTTGGTCGGCGCAAGTTTCACCACATGGCCTTCGCGGGCTGAACGCTCTCAAAGGACGGGTTCCCCGCGATACCCAATGGGTGTTCGTATCGTTGGGTGGCACGGCGACCCAGCTGACCGCGGCAAAGTCGCAGGCGCCGTTTCCTGGTTTGCATTGTGTCGACCCCCGCGGATTCGGTGGCCCGGTGGCGGAGGCACTAAAAGTGCGCCAGTATCCTTACTGCTACGTCATCAATCGGGATCGCACGGTCGCGGGATTCGGGCTCATCGACGAATTGCCCAAGATTCTTGGAGAAGCCGCCCTGCGCTAGCGTGCCGCCACCATGATCGCCTTTCGTTTTTCTCTTATCCTGCTGGCCTTCGTGTCCGCACCGCTGTGGGCGGCCAATAGCATTTCGTGGGGCACGATCAGCCTGCCCACGACCGGTTCCGCTGGGCAGACGATCACCTTTTCGGCGAGCGTGACCAACACGGGGTCGGCTTGGGGGAGCAACCACTATCTCGAGGTGAAGGATGCCGCCGGGGTGCCGCAGTATTATGCCTCGTTGGCTGGCACCGCAGCGAACGCGACCGTGACCCCCAGCTTTGTGCTGACCTTGCCGGCCACTACAGGCTCGAAAACCTACACCTTCACGGCGCTCGAATACGGTGTGGAATTCTTCGGCCCGACGGAAGCTCCGACCGCTTCGATTTCCGTTTCGAGCGCACTGAATCAACCACCAACCGCCGGTCTCTCGGCATCGACCTATCTCCTGAGTAGTCCGGGATCGTTTACGCTATCCGCCACCGGCGTCGATGCCGATGGCTTCGTGGTTTCGCTCACGATCGAGGCGCAGTATCCAAACCGCACCAGCTGGCAGACGCTGTGGAGTGGTGCCGGCAGCCACACCTACACGGAATATGTCGTCCCGGGAGTCACTCGTTACCGCGTGCGTTGTGTGGACAATCAGGGCGCACCTTCGAGCTACGCGTATGCCTCTGTCTCCGGGCTTATCGTGGGTGGTTCTGGCCCGCCGTTGCCTCCGACCTGGGTCAATCTCAACAATGTTGCTGCGAACAGTGCGGGAGTCAGTTGGTCGCCGGTGTCCGGGGTGTCAAGTTATACGGTGCGGGCGGTTTCCGCGGCGAATACCGTAGTAACGGTCACCTATTCTGCAACGAACGCGACGCTCACCGGACTGACCCCGAATTCGTCCTATACAGTGTCGGTCCAGAGTGCCAACGGAACGGAGTGGAGTTCACCAGTATTGATTACGACCCCGTTGGCACCGCCAATCGCAGAATACGCGGTGGTCCCGGAAACCGGCGCCGTGCCACTGACGGTGGCCTTCGATGCTTCGTTCTCAAGCGCCATCAATGGCACGCTGGCGGGCTACGCATGGGATTTCGACAACAATGGAAGCACCGACGCCACCGGCGTGACTGCTTCCCACACGTTCAACTCAACAGGAACCTATCTGGTCAAGCTGACGGCAACCGATAGCGGCAATCGCTCGGCTTCAATCACGCGCCCTGTTTACGTCACGAATGGCACGACGCGAGTGCTTGATGACAGCGGTTTTATTCACGGCGCTTACGAAGACGAGGAAGGAAACTACAACTCTGCAACCACCGTAACGTTTGGTTTTACGGTGAGCTATCCCGGAGGGGCCGTGGTTGACATGCCAGGGACTGACGGAGGGCTATTCAGCACCAACATCGTCGATGGCAATTCGCAGAACCCAGGATCGATACTCCTGCCCGGTAACTATTGGATCACCGTGAGCGGTGCGAACGAAACGGTTGGTGGTTATTTCTCCATTACGGTGGACATTGTGCCGCGCGACATTGTTCGTCCCTCAGCCCCTACCAATCTCGCGGTCAGCAACGTGCAGGCTACCTCGGCCGCCCTGAATTGGACCGCGGCGACCGACAATGTGGCACTCGGGGCCTACGAACTGCGGGTAAACGGTCAGGTCACGGGGAGCATTTCCAGCAGCGCCACCTCGGCGACGCTCACCAGCCTCACTCCCGGCACTTCGTATGCTGTGGCACTGCGCGCCAACGACTCCTCAGGCAACCAGTCGCTCAGTAGCGCCACCGCTACCTTTGCGACTCCGATTGCCAAACCCACCGCACTCAGCGCGTCGCACGTGACAACCACCGCCGTGGAATTGGTGTGGACCGCGCCCGCCGGTGGCGGTGCGACCGGCTACAAGATTTTCGACACCACCACGACCACGACACTGGTCCGAACAATCAGCGCAGTGCGCACCACCGCCACCGTGACGATGCTCAGTCCAGGAACCCAGCATACGTTCACGGTCAAGGCGTTCAATGGTTCATCGGTCGAATCCGACGCGAGCGACTCCGTGACCGTTACCACGTCGTCTCTGATCGACGGGGACTCCGACAACGTCCCCAATCGGATCGAATCGATTTTGGGCACGCAGACCGGAACCGCCAATTCCACCGACACCAGCAACGCCCTCGAAGTCAAAATTCACCGACCCTGACCATGAAAGTTCGGTCCGAACCTCGTCCTGTCGCGTTCCAACGCTCTCCGCTCGGTCGGCATCTGGCGTGCGCTGCTGTCGCCGTGCTCCTTCCACTGTGTTCTGTTGCGCAGTCATCGAATTCGCGCGCCGAGGTGGCGACCGCAAAGGCTGCACGAGCTGATGCCTATGAGGCTTTCAAGACCGGAAATACGGCAGCCGGCCTGGCGAAGCTGAATGCTGCGGTCCAGCGTGGCGGACGGGCGCCCAATGAAGATTCTCAGGTCGCGTCCCACCTGGCCGCGATTAGTTTTCAGTTGAAAAACAACGGGGCGCTGACTCAGGCAGCAGCCGTCGCAGCCCTGCATCTCGATCGTGCGACGCAGGGTAAAACCCGGATGTCGATTGCCGAACGAGCTTCCTCAGCGTCTCTCAATGGTGTCATCTACGAACAGGTTCTCGGTCTGCCTGCCCAGGCCAAGATCGCTTACACGGAAGCCTTGGCTCTCGACCCCGGAAACAAGCTCGTCGCTCAACGCCTCGCGCAACTCAACGCCATTGAGGCCAAAGCCGTCGAGAAGGCCACCGCCAACGCGGTGCTGGCCCAGCGGGCTCTCCAATCCGCAACGAACCCGCGCCCATGAGTGGCAAGAAATTCCAGCGGCTGGCTATTTTCGCGTGGGCGTTGCTTGCGTCTCTCGCCGTGCGACCGATTTCCGCCCAAATTTTGGAAAAGGACGCCGTTACGGTTCCCGTTGTGATTGAAGGACGGTTCGACAGCACGGCCTCCGGGGCCGTATTTGTCAGTCCAGGCGGTGGTGCGTGGGCCACACAGGCAGGTGGTGGCAACTCCTTTGGCCCGGGGCCCAACCCGTTCAAGCCGGGTCAAGACTATACGATCATGGTCGACTTTGTTGAGGCCATCAGCTGCACCGTGCAGTTTACCGCGCCTCCGGGTTATCGAGTCTACCTGAACGACCAGTTGCGCAGTCGCATTGATGTGGTGAATCCGGGCGGTTACACCAACACCAGCGTGGGGTTCAAAATGCGCGTCGAGACTGACGAGCGCTTCGCCGTCGGAGAAGCCTCCTCGTTGCGGCCTGGGCGGATCGTCTGGACCGTCGGCTTAGGCGTGCTCTCCAACGGCGCCACCGCCGGCGCGATCGCCTTGCGCGACACCACCATGTCCGTGTTCAGCCCGGCGGCGCTGGTCTACGACAATGCGAGCCCGGAAGTCGAATCGATCAAGGTTGCCGGGGTGTTCCGCCAGATCTATGCGACGGGTTGTCTCGTCGACATCGTCACCGACAATAGCACGACCTATCACTTGAGGTTTTACCTGCGCGACAGTGGTCAAATCGGGGCCAAGACTTCCGGGGTCTACGGGGTCTCAGGCACCCCCTATCTCGACTACAAGATCGAGAGTCCGTCGTCGGGCAAGCTGCGCATTACCCGCACGGTGAGCCAGAACGGAACTCGCACCACCGTCACCGAGATGGACAACAGCATTAGCAATCAGTCGATCGTCAACGACTGGGCGACATCGGGCACGACCGGGCTCCGCAAGACGTGGAACTATGCGACCGTCGACTCCGACAACTATTGGGAATCAACGTTGGTCGGTTCGGACTACACCCAGCGCAAATACACACGCTATTCCTGGGGGACGGAACTCGCCAAGGACTTGAAGGGAATCGCCGGTGCGTGGTTTGACAGCACGCTGCCGGTCATCGTCCCAACCAAGACGTTCACCTACGACAGCCAGCGGGTCAGCACCATAACGACTGAAGGCGGGGGCTGGACCAAGATGGAATACTCCTCGGATTTCGATTCAACCGGCCAGTATCTGCAAGTTTACAAACCGTTCATGAATTCGCCGGCCGTTGCCTCGCAGGCATCCTCCAGCACCGGTGAGGTTACGACCTATTCGTATGCCTACGACTGGACGGGCCGCGCCCTTCTTCCCGCGTCCACGGAAACGAAGGTGAACAATGTTCTCTCGGCCAAGGTTGTGCACGATTACAGCTCCGAGACTCTTACCGATTACTCCCGCAATTACCAAGGCTCGAACGCAGTGATGACGCTGCATGTTGACACGCGAAAAGATTATTCCGACTCCACCCACTACTTGACGACGGTCGCGAAAACTTTCCGGGAGGACAGCGATCCCGAGTTTCGCTTCTTCCGCGGGCTCTTGCACTCCATCAAGAAGCCCGACGGCACGATGGCCGTGACGGTTTATTTTCGTGGAAGCTATGACCGGGGCGACTCGGTCCGCGCCTTCACCGGGAGCAAGTCGGGCACCGACCTAATGAAGGTGACGTTTAACGGCACCACGACCGCGGGCTCGGAATCCACGTCTTTGACCAGCTACACCCGCGGCGACCAGACGCAGTCGACGGAAAGCTCGTTCCGCATCGTGCCCGGCATCTCGACGGCACAGGCCGTGATCACAGCGGCGGACGGCACGTTAATCAGCACGGAGGATTGGATCTGCACCGGGACCACCTCGGCGCCGACGTGGACCATCATCCAGCGTGATGTGAATTTCTACACCAGCGGCCTCTATCTGGATCACACGACGCGAGACAGCGGCGTGCTTGGAAGCGGCAACATCTGGTCGGTCGTGCAAAACACCTGGACGGCGGGCCGCTTGACCGCGACGGTGGATGAGAACGGCATCCGGACCGAATTCACTTACGACGCCTATGACCGCGTGCAGACCAAGACACGCAAGGGTTCGACCACAGCTGGGGTAACGGTCACGGATCTAACAACCACCTACGAATACGACGATTCAGGGCGAGTGTTGAAAGAAACGGTGTCCGGGGTAGGGACAGCCGAGACGCTGGTCACTTCACGCACCTATGACTCGACGGGGCGCCTCATCGCGGAGACCGTGCCCGGATTTGCCACCGCAGGGTCGCCGACAGCCAATCCTTCGAAAACGACTTATTATCACGATCCTGTCAGCCGCCGGGTTACGGCCACGTTACCCAGTGGTGCGACCCGCATCGAGGAGAACTATCTGGACGGGCGAAAGAAGTCCGTCGCTGGCACGGGCGTGGTGGCGGAACACTACGCTTACGACGTTAACTCCTCCGGCCAGAGCTACACGAGCGTGAACCTCGCCACGTCGGCCAGCAATCGGAAGCGGGAGACGTGGGTGGACATGCTGGGCCGCGTGGTCAAAGCCCGTCAGCCGCGATTTGAAGGGGCGACAGGCAGCGGAGGGACCGCCATGGACGAGGCGCGCACCTACGACAACACCAAGGGCTGGCTGACGAAGACCGAGAAGACGGCTCTTGCGCCGACCTTGTATGCCTACAACTCCATGGCGCAGTTGATTCGTTCGGGCCTGGATTTGAATGGGAGCGATACACTCACGGAAGCGTCAACGGATCGGATTACTGATTTCAGCGAAACCTTCACCGTTGACACCAACAGCAGATGGTGGCGGACCAAGGTGCAAAAGACCTATGCGGTCGACAACTCCGGCACGCCTACCACCCTCTCGACTGTGAAGACCCGTCTGACCGGGCGCACCCTGACTCTGCGATCGGAACAAGTGAGCGCGGATATCGCCGGCAACGAGACCACAGTCAAAGTAACGGTCGACGCGGATAACAAGAAGGTCACCACGACAACTACCCGCCCGGGCCTCGCCAAAGATCAGGTGGAAATCTCCGTCAACGGGCTGGCCGCTTCCAGCACCAGTCATGACGAACTCACGACGAGTGTGGTGTTCGATCCGCTGGGGCGGGTCGTGGGCCGGATCGAACCGCGGACGGGCCGGGTCACGACGACGTATCACCCCTCGACCACTTGGGTGAAAGAGGTGACCGATGCCGCCGGGAAGCGTCTCGCCTATTCGGAATACGACAGCAGCGGCCGGGTAGTTTTCTCGAAAGACGCCAACAATTGCACCACCCGCACCCTCTACACGGCCCGCGGCGAAGTCGATTCGGTCTGGGGCAGCGGCACCTATCCCGTGTCCTATGTTTACGACGACTATGGCGCGCGCATCAAGCAACGCACGTATCGCGACACCACCAACGTCTTTGCTTCCGATTCCTCCACGTGGCCAGGCACCGGAGTGGCGTTCGACGAGACGACGTGGGAGTTCGACAGCTATGCGGGCCTCTTGAAAAAGAAAACCGACGCGAAGGGAAAATTCGTGGAATATGACTACAACGCGCGCGGGCAGATCAGCCACCGATACTGGTCCCGCCTGACCGGCTCGAATCGTATCACCGCCACCTACTCCTACTTTGGTGATACTTCCGGTGACCTATTAACCGGTGAGCTCAAGGGGATTTCCTACAACGACAGTGAGACCCCGAGTGTGTCCTACGCCTACACCCGGCTTGGCCAGCCCGACACCGTGATCGATGCCCTCTCAACGTCGTCCGGCGATAAACGTGATTTCGACTACGACTCGACCTATCCCACCTTGCTCGCGAAGGAGAAGCTCCCGGCCTTCTACGATTCCCGCCACCTCACTCGCACCTACGAGAATTCGACCAATGCCACCACTTCTCCTGATTTCGGGCAGCACACGATCGGCACCGTGCTCAGGCGAATCCAGGGTCTGAAACTGGGCACCAGTTCCACCCCGGCGGCCGACCTCGAGTTCATCTATAAGACGAGCAACCGTGGCCGCGTGGCCGGCGTAGTTTCCGAACGGAATTCCGGCGCAGCCAGCCGGGAGTTCAAATACGGTTATGAGGCGAATTCGGCGCTGCTCAACGCCCTCACCGTCGATACCAGTCACCCGTTCACGGTCTCGCGCACCTTCAAGTCCCAACAAGACTTGCTGGTGTCGGTCGAGACGAAGTGGAATTCGGCCACCCGGACCAAGTTTGTTTACGACTACAACGACCTGCGGCAGCGCCAGTCGGTCGTGCAGTCGGGCGACGTGTTTGCCGACTACGGTGGCAGCGGGGCAGACCTCGGCGCAATCCACCAGATTTTTGAATACAACAATCGCGGCGAATTGAAGACAGCCGCCACTTTCATGGGAAGCTCGCCCACCGACCAGTCGACTCCGCTCTCGGCGCGCAAGCACCAGTTTGCCTACGATGCGATTGGCAACCGCACCTCCTCGAACACGAGCGGGAACGCGAACCTCGCCGACGCCTACTGGACCAATTCCCTCAATCAATACGTCGCCCGGGAGAACAACACCTTAGCCGTCGGCGGCACCTCCGTGCCGTCGGCCACGGTGGCCGTTGGCACCGAGGCGCTCGACCATGCGGGTCGCAGCGGCACGAGCCGGCATTGGGGGGACAACGTCATCGTGGACAACGCGACGGCGCCGTTTGCCGGGAAGGTGAAGATTTTCGCCGCTGGCACCAGCTCCACCGGCGCTATTTTCACCGCCGAGCGCGACGCGTTTCTGCCCCCGGCCTATCAAGAGTTTACCTACGATGACGACGGCAACCCCATCAATGATAGCGTCTGGATCTACCGCTGGGACGCCGAGAACCGGCTTATTGGGGTCTACACGAATCCGAATCTCGTCGGCTCCTCCGGGCCGATACCGAAGGCGAAGGCTCGGTCGCTCAAATTCAAATACGACTATCTGGGACGGAGAGTGCAGAAGGAAGAGTTTCTCTGGCCGGACACCGCCACCGCGTATGACACGACGGCCACGACGACTACGCGGTATCTCTACGACGGCTGGAGCGTGATCGCGGAATTCTCGGTGTCGGGAAGCTCGCTCACGCTCGCGCGCACCTACACCTGGGGCCTCGACATCGCGCGCACGCTGACTGATGCTGGCGGCGTGGGCGCGCTTCTGCAAATCCACGACTACGCCAGTTCGGGAAAGGACTACTTTCCGGCCTACGACGGCAACGGCAATGTGGCCGCCCTGTTCGACGCCGATAGCTCCGGCGGCCCTTGCGTGGCGGCCTACGAATACTCCCCCTACGGCGAGCTGCTCCGCTGCGAGGGTGACTACGCGAAAACCAACCCGTATCGCTTTTCAACCAAAACTACTGACGATGAGACCGGCTTGGTCTACTACGGCCGCAGATACTACAGCCCAAGTCAGGGGAGATTCCTCGGCAGGGACCCAAAGGAGGAGAAGGGCGGCAGAAATCTCTACGCTTTTACCAACAACAATCCACTCAACCGTTGGGACTACCTTGGAATGGAGCCCGATTACGCGCCAACATATCCCGACGAAACCGCCACCGTTCTTGAAGAAATTGGAGTCAACGCAGATGGCACACCGATCATAACAAATGTCACCTATCGTGCGGTGCGACTGGCAGACCTTAATCATCAGGAAAACGGACCAGCCGACAACGACTTGATCTGGATTCGCGATGAGAGTGGCAATCGCCCCGCCCCTTGGAACCGCGGAATGCCGGAAATCGGATCCACTCAGCCATTGCCTCAAGTGGGGTCATTTCAGGTGGGAGCTGTCGTCAGTCCGACGACAATTATCTCACCGCCGTCGGCAACGCCGGTGAGAACAAGGGCAATTACGTTTAGGGTTGGTTTTGACTCCTCTGTAACAGACACAGCCAAAGCTATTCAAGGCTTCAACGCCCAGATTGCCGAAATGCAGACACTATTCGATGCAAACGGGCTGGGCTCGATTCTACTGACTTACGATCTTACGGGTGTGACACCGACGGCACCAGATGCATATGACTTCAGTCGACTTGGAATGCCTGCTGTAACGGCCGCTGTTAATACCCAACGACCGCAGGTCGGCAGCCAGCCGGGAGTGATTCCAGTTCTTATTACAAATACACCTTTTGTAAATGCAGGTTCTTTCGTAATCGGGATTGGAATTAAGGGCGTTGGGCTCATCTTGAGAAGTAGCTCAATTGGTGTGGACCTGGCAACGTTGGCGCACGAAACTGGGCATGTGCTGGGGTATGTCCGTGACGGGGGGGATCCAGGAAGTGATCTTGATCGACATTCTCCGAGTCCTACTGATATAATGTATTTCAAGGCGATGCCTAACCAAAATCAAATCGATTTCATATATCGCAATCTAATGAACGATTTTGCAGCTCCAATCCGGTGACCATGAATCATGACCTAATCAAGGCCTGTGGTGCATTGCTCATGATGGCTGTTTTTGCAGCATGCCGAACAGTAGACGATGCGGGCACTAGAGCAAAGCAAGTGGCTAAGGCGTTTGCGTCATATTATGCCGACCTCAACAAGGAGCCGGGGAGGATTCTTCATATACAAGGAAAAACCCCAGAGGAATCACAAATAGTTGAGGCATTGGTTCATGCTTTTCCTGCTGTGGTTAAAATAAAGGTCGATGGGCGATTTCGAGAGAGTGCATCTGGGATCATTGATATTGACACAGGAATGGACTGCGTGGCCATTGGCATTTCACTTTCTTTTGCGAGCCAGACGGAAGCGGTTATTGATGTCGTATGGAATGGTGGACCGCGAGACTGGGCTTTGACAACCTACGTATTAGAGCTACGAGAAGGATTGTGGAAAGTCATAGGAATTCGAAAAGGCGGTGTATCGTAACCGATGAACCCACAAGTCAAACCAAAGCACGGTGAAGACCAGCGTGCCAATTAATGAGGAAAACGCCATGGTCAGCTTCTCGGCTACGAACCCTCTATCGTTTCAAGAGCGAAGATCGCTTACTTCAAACTAAACATCACAGCGACTTGCCCACCTCGTGCCGCTTGTCCTTGGTCAACGGCGAGGAAACCCACCGGCTCTTTCATCGGTGATGAGTCCGGGCCAAACTGAAGTAGGGAGTAAGCGTAGCTCCGGGTGCCTCGTAGTTCCCATCCCTCCACTCTACCCGATTGGAGTTCCCGTAACTACGAGGCACCCGGAGCTACGCTTACTCGTAGATGCGATACCTACGACATAGCCGGTTGCCGCAATGGTAACCATTATGCGGTGTGACACGCACACGAAATCACTGATTCGCGGGAGCCTGAAACACCGCCAGCGACGACAGCGGTCCGAACGATTCCAAGCGCAGCTCCGCGCTCACCTGCCCGTCAGTCACGCGCCGGATTACGCCGGGCAAACGCAGGCCGTCGAAGGCCCGAAATCCCGTCCAGCGCTCGCCCGTTCTCCGATTCTCCGTCGGCTCGCGGTCGAATCCCGCCGGCAGCCCGCTCGTGCGGTTAAAGTAAAACGTCAGGTCCGGACGTCCGGGACGATGCGTGAGCAAGGCCGCTGCACCGGCCGGCGCGTTTGTCGCCTCGGGCACGAGATCAACCCGATAGTCGGCACCGAGCAAGGGCAGCAGCGAGGCCGCTTCCGCCGATTGCAGTTGGGCGAGCAGGACGCGAAGCTCGGCGTCCATGTCCGTGTCGGAGGCCGCACCCGCAGTGGAACTGCGCCACCACTTCCCACCTGCAAGGCAGCGTGCGGTGCGCACCGGCGCAGGCGGTCCAGCTGGCACGCCTAGTGCCCGCCCAATATTGATCGCCAGCATCGGCGCGCCCTTGGGCTGCACCGTGATTTCTTCATCGAGGCGAATCTTGTCCGGCAAAGAAACATAGACGGTCAACCGTGTGGCCACCCGAGCATCGGGCCGTTCCACCGAAGAAACATACACCGCCTGATACTCGCGCAGCCGCCCCACCGCTGGCCGCCCTCCGGATGCTACGATGGCGCGCTCGACCACCGCGATCGACTCGCGATGCATGGCGGCTGCGATCTCGGTATCCAAACGCCGGGCCTCCTCGTCCTGCGGCTCCATCTTGAGCGCCGCGAGAACGGCGGTCTTGGCGGCATCCAGATCATTCCCAGCCAGTGCTTCGCGCCCTACCCGCATCCACCGATTGAATTCCTCGTTTACGAGGCGCACCTCGGCCGTCGCTGCGCCCCCGATGACACTGAGCGTGCGGGGCGCATAGCCCGCCAGCCGCAGTTCGACCTCGAATTTCACGCCATCGGCGACCCGCTCGATCCGAAACGGCGTGACGCCCAGCGCTCGCCCGCCGCGGTTCACGGTCGCGCCGGCCGGCTCGCTTTTGATTTCGACTGACCCGTAACGAAACTGGAATGCCTGTGTCGTCTCCTTCTTTTCAGCGACGACGGCCGTGGCCGTCAGGGCGTTTTCCCCATCCGAGGCCGTGAGCGTGTAATTGCCGGGCCGTAATTCCCGAATCGTCAGCGGCGTCTCTCCACTCGCCACGCCGTCGCTCGTAATCGTCAGGCCCGCGGGCTCACTCGTGACGGCGATGGAGCCATACGGGAAAATCACCGTGCGGGCCTGCCCGTCACCATGAGTGACACTGACCTTTTCGGTGATGAGCCAACCTTGGCGCGAAACAACAAGCCGATAGTCGCCCACCGGAACGTCAGCGACTTTCGCCGGCAGCTTGCCCCTCCACTCACGGCGGTTGCCCGAGAGCTCAAACTCGGCATCGGCCGGTTCCGCTGCCAAATTCAGGATTCCGAGCGGAAACTCGATCTTCACGGCAGCGGTTGCGTTACGTCGCACCGTGACGGACCGCCGCTCCTCAAATTCCCCGTGGCGCGCGACGACTGAGTATTCTCCCACGATCAGCCCGTCAGCTCTCAGCGGCGCATCGCCTGACTCGACCGACGTGGTTTGTCGATAGATCGCGAGAGTCGCTGGCAGTGGCGAAACCGTCACAGCGAGCGCTCCTTTGCTCGAAGCGAGCGCGAGCGTCCCGAGCGGTTTTTCGCCCCATAGCACCCAGAAGTCGCGCGCGATAGGATCAGCGTCACGCATTTCAGCCATGAGCTGATGGCTGCCACCCCGCACGCTCATGCCGCTCTTGAACGGCACCCCGTCGATCGTAACCGTGGCAGAGAACGGGCCGATCGTCTTGCCGTCGAGCGTCAGATCATAAGTGACTGCGTGCGGGAGTCGAAAAAAACTGAGCACGGTCCAATATGCGCCAAATGCGACCAGCACCCAGCCAAGCGTGGAACGGAGCGTGATCCTCGGCATGACGACAGGGGTAGAGCGTGAAAAGCGGGGTGCGCTTCGACAACGCAATCATGGCAGCATCCCACTGCGTTGCACGCCGGAAACGCGCCGACGGGCTCGGGAAATGATTTACTCGGGGCGGTCTGTGGACACGCTGGTTCGGCCGTCCGTCGCGTTTGTCATGCTACACAGCAGCAGCTCCACGCAACCCCAGGAAGTGCTTTCGCACTGGTATGTCGTCGTCGAGGCGCTCCATTTTTCCGCGCAGGAGTTTTATGCGGCGATCGAAACGGAACTCGCCGCGAAAAAGATGCCGCAGCTCAAAATCTCGCGCGTGGAGTATTACGAGGGCGGCCTGCTCTCCGCCAAGCGCGAATATCTCCGCCTCGCGCGGGAACGGCTGGCCTTCGACGTGTGCGCCGCGCCCTTCGGCCGGGATTTTTTCTTTTCACTGCGGTTTGTTGAAAAACCGCGCGGCGGCTGGCTCGAGCTGCTTGCGCGCCTCCTGCTCGCGTTGCTCGTCCTTGCCGCCTTCGGTTTTCTGATTTTGCAAATGCGCGAGCCCCACTGGGGCATCGGCATCGGCCTCGCCATCATGCTTGCCGGCGGCTGGCTGATTCGGCCAAGGAAGTCGGTTGGCCCTGCGGAAGACCAAGCCGGCCCGGCCCTGAAAGTCCCGGCGTTCATCGCCCAAGAGCTGGCCGACCTCGACTCGTTTTTCTTGAACCTGCCGGTGATTGGTCCGTGGTATGAAACTCGCCGCGAACTGACGTATTTCCGGCACGACACGCGGCTGCTCTACCACACGATCGTCTCCGGCATCGTGAAGGCCCAAGTCGAGCGTATTTCAGCGGCCAAGGGCGTGCAATTGCTGCGCAGCTACGATTACGACCCCATCCTCGGCGAACTCTACCGCCCCAAGGAGATCAGGCAGCGGGCAGCGTCGGCGTGAGACCGTTGCGGGGCGCGATCGCCGTATCGGATTGCTGGGAGGGATCGTAGCCCAAGAAAGCCAGAACGGCGGGCCGGAAGCAAAGCTGCGGCGCCGAACGGTTGTGCTCCCAGCTCCATACCGAGACCCGCGTAGTGCCTATCAGGCTGGCGACTTCACACGTGCGAAGCCCGAGCGCCCTCCGCCGCCGCCGGATATGGTCCCCGAGCGTTTTCGGCTCGTCTGGTTTGCGGGAAACCTTTGGTCTTAGGTATGTTAATGACAACTGTGCTTTTGGTAACACAGGGTTGTCCATCCGTGCTATCCGTGGTTAAAACAATTCCGAGTCTTCGCGGTTGAAACCCCTCGCCCTCCAGCTCTACCGCCTCGCCGTCGTCGCCGTGATCGCGTGGCTCATCCGCGATCTCGCGGTGCGGCAGCGCACGCAGGGCGATTCGCCCATCGTCGTCGACGAGGTGAAATCGTTCTTCGCCGACGCCGCGTCGCTTCGCCCCGACTCCTCGGCACGCGACGGCCTCTTCATCCTCGACCGCGCCGGCCGCGAACTCGGCTACGTCGTCCGCACGCAGCCGCAGTGCCACGATATCGTCGGCTACGCCGGCGTCACCGACGCCCTCGTCGTCCTCGATCGCGAATGGAAGATCGTCGGGTTGAAAATCCACGCCTCCGAGGACGGCGCCGACTACGTGCGCAGCATCGCGACCGACCGCCGGTTTCTCAAGAAATGGAACAGCCTCACGTGGGACGCCGCCGCCGATCTCGATCTCAAGCAAGCCGGCATCGAAGGCGTATCCGGCGCGACGATGACGAGCATGGCCATCGCCCGCAGCGTGAAAGCGCGCCTCCAGCTCGCAAAGGACGAGCTCATCGCGCGCCCCGCGCTGCGGCTCGGCTGGCGCGACGCGGGCCTGTTCGTCGTGGTCGGCCTCGCTGCGTTGCTGGCCTTCGGCCCCGCCACATGGCGCCACCGTTGGAAACGCCCGTGGCAAATCGCGCTCATCGTTTACGTCGGCTTCATCGCCGGCGACTTCGTGTCGGTCAAACTCGTCGCCGGCTGGGCGCGCTCCGGTGTGCAATGGACGACGCTCCCCGGCCTCGCGCTCCTCACCACCGCCGCACTGCTCGTGCCGTGGACCACGCGCCAGCCCTTCTACTGCCACCACCTCTGCCCCCACGGCGCCGCGCAGGAGTTGCTTTGGCAATTCCGTCACCGCCTCGGACAATCAAAACCTCTCACAGGAGAACGCAGAGGTAGCAGAGCATCGAACTCCCTGCCTCAGCCTCTGCTTCCTCCGCGCCCTCCTGTAAAACCGCCTGAATCGAAGCCGCCACGCGCGC
The DNA here is from genome assembly GCA_016235555.1 of Verrucomicrobiota bacterium. Classification (GTDB taxonomy): domain Bacteria; phylum Verrucomicrobiota; class Verrucomicrobiia; order Opitutales; family Opitutaceae; genus JACRKC01. Next base: position 68,572 of record JACRKC010000131.1, on the reverse strand, counting down.
TCGTCCTTCGCGCCGACGTCATCCGCGCTCTCGAATCCCTCCCCTACGGTTTCCTCCTCCTGGCCCGCATCATCGCCGCGCTCGTGCTGCCGCTCGATCTCGCGGGCGTCGAACCCTTCGCCGCCTACATCTTCCGCACCGCCGGCGTCGCGACTCTGGTCATCGCCGGCGTCGGCCTCGTGGCCTCGTGGTTCGTCCCACAAGCCTACTGCCGCTTCGGCTGCCCCACCGGCGCACTCCTGAACTTCGTCCGCACCCGCGGCACCACCGATCGCTTCAGCACCCGCGACGCCGCCGCCCTCGCCTTCGTCGCCCTCGCCGCTGCGCTGAACCACTACTACCTCCCGATTCTGCACTGGGTGAAGGGCGTGTAGCGATGAAACCAAACCGGTTGACCACGGATTACACGGATAGCACGGATGGCTTCCTCCGGCGTCGGTCTTCATCCGTGCCATCCGTGTAATCCGTGGTCAAAAAATTCTGCCTCATCTGGTTCGGACTCCTTTCCGCGGCCTACGCAGCCGAATCCGTTTCCCTCACCGGCCGCGCCATGGGCACCACGTGGTCCGCAAGATTTCTCCAACCCGCCCCGCCCCTCGCTCCCGCCGCGGTCTCCAAAAAAATCTCCGCCCGCCTCGAAGCCCTCGAACAACAATTCTCCACCTACCGCCCCACCTCCGAGCTCTCCCGCTTCAACGCCACCACGTCCACCGGCTGGTTTCCCGTCTCGCCCGAACTCGCCGAAGTCGCCACCGCCTCGCGCCGCATCAGCGAATTTACCGCCGGCGCCTTCGATCCCACCCTCGCCCCGCTCCTCCGCCTGTGGGGCTTCGGTCCACAGCCGCGCGCCGATACCTCGCTCCCCACCGCTTCCGAAATCGACACCGCCCTCGCCTTCGTCGACTGGCACCGCCTCGAATCGCGCCCCTCGCCGCCCGCGCTGCGCAAAACCAACGCCGCTCTCGCCGCCGATTTTTCCTCGGTCGCGAAAGGTTTTTCCGCCGACGCCCTCAGCGAACTGCTCGTCTCCCTCGGCGCCCCCGAGCACTTCATCCAAATCGGCGGCGACATCCGCACCCGCGGCCACGCCGCCGACGGCGCCGCGTGGCGCGCCGGCATCGAGGAGCCGCGCGAACACGCCGCCACCCTCGCCGCCGTCGTCGCACTCAGCGGCCACGCCCTCTCCACCTCCGGCAACTACCGCAACGTCGTCACCCTCGCCGGCCGCCGCTATGGCCACATCCTTGATCCACGCACCGGCCGCCCGGTCGCAAACACCCTCGCCGCCGTGAGTGTCATCGCCTCCACCTGCGCCGAATCCAGCGCCCTCGCCACCGCGCTTTTTGTCCTCGGCGAGGACGCAGGCCTCGCCCTCGCGACACGCGAAAAAATCGCCGCCGTATTCTTCGTCCGCACCGGCGAAACCTTCACGCAGCGCCACACTCCGGCGTTTGAAGCACTCCGCCGCCCAAAATAGGCCCGGCCAGGGACTGCCCCAGCTCGATCCACCGCTCACCCGATCTTCCATCCTTCGCGATACGTCCCGCGGATCAACGGCTCAGCGTCGGGTTTGCCGACGACCTTCATGCCGGCAGCATCCCACTCAAACGGTTTGCCGAGCCGCAGCGCCAGGACGCCGAGGAGACCGATCTCCGTGAGCCGTGCGCCGTAGGCAAAGTTGCTGCTCGCCGCCGGACCGCCCTTGATCGCGTCGAGCCAGTCGCGGTGATGGCCTTTCGAGCGCGGGATGGTCGCCGCGGGTTTCTGCACACTCGCGCGCAAACTCTCCGGGAAAATCCGCGGCGGCGCCCCCGCGCCATCGCACTGGATCACACCTTTTTCGCCCATGAACATCGTGCCGCGGTTCGGCAGCGCGAACTTCCCGAGCGCCTCAGGCGCCGCCGGCCGCAGCCCGCCATCCATCCACGTCAGCCGCTGCGCCGGCCACTGGCCGCGCGCGGGGAAATCGAAATGGATGATGCACCCGTGCGGCGCGATCTCTGCGTCAGTCGGGCCGACCGCGTAGGACTCGATTCGCGTGGGCGCCGGCAGGTCAAAGGCCCACGTCGCGGCGTCCATGTCGTGACACGCAAAGTCGCCCATCGACGTCGTGCCGAAGGCCCAGAAATCGCGCCACGACACCGGGTGGTAGGCCGCGTGAAACGCCCGCGGTTCGCGCGGCCCGATCCACAAATCCCAGTTCATGCCACTCGGCACGCTTTGCCCCGCGGCGGGTTTGGTCGTGAGCGCGGGATTCCAGCGCTTGGTGCCGACCCACGAATAGATCTGTTTCACCGCGCCGATCGTGCCGGCCCGGATATGTTCGACACACTCGCGGATGCCGACCTGCGAATGTCCCTGGTTGCCCATCTGCGTGGCGAGCCCGGTCTCCTTCGCCACCCGCGCGACTTCACGCGCCTCCCAGATGTTATGTGTGAGCGGCTTTTCGCAGTAGACGTGCTTGCCCGCACGCATCGCAAGGATCGAGACGTAGGCGTGCAGATGGTCGGGCGTGCCGCAGAACACCGCATCGAGCCCCTTCTCTTTTTCCAGCATCACCCGGAAATCCTCATAGCCCGCGGCCTTGTAGCCGGGCGTGGTCTTGCCGTGGTGATCGTCGACGATCTTCAGCGCCGGCAGCCGGCCGCCGACGCCCTTGTAGTAGTAGTTCTCCAGCGAAAACGTCTCCGCCGGATCCGCCACCGCGACGATCTGCGCATCGGCCAGCGCGAGCAGCGCCTTGAGGTTCTGCGTGCCGCGGCCGCCCGCACCGACGATCGCGATGTTCACGCGCTCGCTCGGCGCCACGAAACGCGGCCCGCCGAGCACGTGGCGCGGGAGGATTGTGAACGCGGTGACCGCGGCGGCGGAGGTTTTCAGAAACTGACGGCGGGTGGATGGGGTGACTTTCATACGGCGGGGAGGTTGCGGGAAGCGAACCGCAAACCGCGCGCCGTGAAAAGCGGTTAATGCGGCGGAAACTCGCTCGCTATCGCCGCCGTCTTGGCTGCAAATACCCGCGTTCCCGGCTCGCCCCAAATCCGCCGCGCGATCCGCCCGGCGGCCAACCTCACCCCTTCAGCCATGAACAACTCCGCCCCCCGCCTCGTCACGCGTCGCGATTTCCTCGAAACGTCCGGCCGCGTCGCCGCCGTCTCCGCCCTCGCGGGCGTCTCGATCCCCTACGTCCACGCCGCCGGCAGCGACCTGATCCAGGTCGCGCTCGTCGGCTGCGGCGGTCGTGGCACCGGCGCCGCCCAGCAGGCGCTCTCCACCACCAGCGGCCCCATCAAGCTCGTGGCGATGGCCGATGTGTTCCAAGCCAAGCTCTCGGGCTCCTACGAAAAACTCTCCAAGAATCCCCAGATCGCCTCGCTGGTCGACGTGCCGCCGGACCGCCGCTTCATCGGCTTCGACGGCTACAAGTCCGCCATGGACGCCCTCAAGCCCGGCGATGTCGTCATCCTCTCCACGCCACCAGCCTTCCGCTGGGTCATGTTCACCTACGCCATCGCGAAGCGCCTGCATGTGTTCATGGAAAAACCCGTCACGGTCGACGGCCCGACGAGCAAACGCATGTTCAAGCTCGGCGAGGAGGCCTCCGCGAAAAACCTGAAAGTCGGCGTCGGTCTCATGGTGCGCCACTGCAAGGGCCGCCAGGAGCTCTGGCAGCGCATTCGCGATGGCCAGATCGGCGACATCGTCGCGATGCGCGCCTATCGCATGGGCGCGGGCGGCGGCACCGCCGGCCCGAAGCCCGCCGGCATGAGCGAGGTGCTTTACCAGATTTCGAAATTCCACGCGTTCCTCTGGCTGAGCGGCGGCGTGTTTTCCGATTACTACATCCACCAGATCGACGAGTGTTCGTGGATGAAGAACGCGTGGCCCGTCGAGGCCATGGCCATCGGCGGCCGCCACTACCGCGGCGATTCGCTCGACCAGAACTTCGACACCTACTCCGTCCAATACACCTATCCCGACGGCTCCAAGCTCTACTACGAGGGCCGCAACATGCCCGGCGTGCACCAGGAATTCGCCAGCTACGCGCACGGCTCGAAGGGCTCCGCCGTCATCACCACGCGCTCGCACGCCCCCGGGCAGGTGCGCATCTACTCCGGCCAGAACATCCCGCGCATCCTCACCGCGAAGGACAAAATCGACCTCAACGACCCCAACCTCAAGTGGGCCTTCCCGCAGCCCGAGCCGAGCCCCTACCAGCTCGAGTGGGACGACCTCATCAACGCCATCCGCAAGGACCTTCCTTACAACGAAGTGAAGCGCGGCGTCGAAGCGAGCCTCGTCGGCTCCATGGGCCGCATGGCCGCGCACACCGGCCAGATCATCACCTACGAGCAGATGCTCAACTGCGAGCACGAGTTCGCGCCCGACGTGGACAAACTCACGATGGACGGCCCCTCGCCGCTCCAACTCGATCCCATCACCGGCAAATATCCCATCCCTCGCCCCGGCATCGAGGTGAAGCGCGAATACTAAAACAATACCCTACGCATGGAAAACTTCGGCCGTTCCCACCCGAAGTTTCCACTGACCCACGGCCGCACTCTCGCAAGGTGGAGCGCGTTGACCTCAACGCGCTTTGTAGGGCGGGGTCGCCGAACCCCGCCTCCTCCGCCGACGGCGCACTCCATTCGTAGCAGCCGAGGTCACGAGGCTGGCGCACTGCGATCGGGTCTCGCCCGCCTCCCCCTCGACTGGCTCGGGGCCTTGAGCTGGTCGAAACGGCTCACGTCGGCAGCTGCACTCTGCCTCGCCGCCGCCTGCCCCCTCCCCGCCGCCGACCGCAACGCCCTCGCCCCCGTCGCCCTCGTCGCCACCGCCGACGGCTCGACGCTCTTCGTCGCCAACACCGCCGCCGCCACCGTGCAGGAACTCGCCGCCCGCGGTGAACTGAAACGCAAATTTCTCGTCGATCCCGCGCCCACCGGCCTCGCCCTCTCGCCCGACGGCCGCACCCTCGCCGTCACCTGCGCCGCGCCTCAAAGCACCGTCGCCCTCGTCGATCTCGCCTCCGGCAAAATCACCGCCCGCCTGCGCGCCGGCCACACCGCGACCGCGCCCGTGTTCAGCGCCGACGGCCGCACGCTCTGGATCTGCAACCGCTTCAACGACGAGGTCGCCCTGCTCGACCTCGCCACTGGCGCCACGCTCACGCGCCTCCCCGTCGTGCGCCAGCCCCTCGCCGCCGCGCTCACGCCCGACGACCGCCGGCTCTTCGTCGCCAACCACCTGCCCGCCGACGCCGCCGACGCTCCGATCGTCTCCGCCATGATCAGCGTGATCGACACCGCCGCGCGCACCGTCTCGCACACGTTGCGCCTGCCCAACGGCAGCGGCCTCGTGCTCGGCGTCGCCATCCCGCCCGACGGCCGTCACGTCGCCATCACGCACAACCTCGCCCGCTATCAACTCCCGACCACGCAGGTCGAACGCGGCTGGATCAACAGCGCCGCCCTCACGCTCCTCGACGCCGCCGAACCGCGCCTGCTCGCCACCGTGCTGCTCGACGAGCTCGACGCCGGCGCCGCCAACCCCTGGGCCGTCGCCTTCGCCTCCACCGGCGCGCAACTCGTCGTCACCCACGCCGGCACGCACGAGTTGAGCGTGATCGATTTTCCCGAGCTGCTCGCACGCCTCGCCCGCGCACCCGCCACCGCCGCGACCGATCTCGCCTTCCTGCTCGGCGCCCGTCGCCGCGTGCCGTTGCAGGGCAAAGGCCCGCGCGCCCTCGCCATCGCCCGCCCTGAGCCTGCCGAACGGGCCGCCGACCGCGCATGGGTCACCCATTATTTTTCCGACGCCCTCGAGTCCGTCGACCTCGCCAATCCCAAGAAAACTCCGCAGTTGATCCCGCTCGGCCCGCCGCCGCGCCCGTCGCGCGAACGTCTCGGCGAACTCTACTTCAACGACGCCACCTACTGTTTCCAGCACTGGCAGAGCTGCTTCTCCTGCCACTCGTGGGACGCGCGTGCCGACGGCTTCAACTGGGATAACCTCAACGACGGCATCGGTAACCCGAAAAACGCCAAGAGCCTCCTCCACGCGCACCGCACGCCGCCCGCCATGAGCATCGGCGTCCGCGAATCCGCCGAGATCGCCGTGCGCGCCGGCTTCCGCCACATCCAGTTCGCCAACCCGCCGGAAGACGTGCCCAGCGCCGTCGATGCCTGGCTAAAATCGCTCACGCCCGAGCCGAGCCCGCTCCTCGAAAACGGCCGCCTCTCCGCCGCCGCCCAGCGCGGCAAAAGAATCTTTGAAGACCGCAAGGTCGCCTGCGCCTCCTGCCACTCCGGCCGCTACTTCACCGACCTGCACAGCTACGCCGTCGGCACCAGCAACCGCACCGATCCGCCCGAGCAACCGTTCGACACGCCCACGCTCATCGAAATCTGGCGGACCGCGCCCTACCTGCACGACGGCTCCGCGCGCACGATGCGCGAAGTGCTCATCGACCGAAATGCCGCCGACCGCCACGGCCGCACGTCGCACCTCACGCCCGCGCAACTCGACGACCTCGTCGCCTACCTCCTGTCGTTATGAAAACGAACTTCGCTGCTTCGTGTAGGGGCGCCGCTTGCCGGCGCCCGCGGGCGTCGTCAAGCGACGCCCCTACGAAATCCCCTTCAAACCGTGCCGTGTCCAGCGGGCACTTCGTTTCTCTCCTCCTCGCCGCCACCACGCTTGCCCTGAGCCTGTCGAACGGGTTCGCCGCCGATCCCGCCCCGAAGAAAGCCCCCAAAGCCCCCGCCCCGCCGCCTGCTGCCAACCTCCTTCCCGACTTCCGCGCGCCCGGCGGCCCCATGGCCGGCTTCGATGAAATCGCCTTCGCGATGCGCAAGCCCAACGAGACCGACGGCCACTGGTATGCGAACATCGGCTATTACGCCGACGACCCCACCCGCAAAGCCTGGCGCGAGGGCGGCCGCCTCGTCCGCTACAATCTCGCGACCCGCCAACTCTCCAACCTCCTCGACGATCCGCTCGGCGGCGTGCGCGACCCGCAGCTGCATTACTCGGGCAAGAAAATCCTCTTCAGCTACCGCCGCGGCGGCACCGAAGCTTATCACCTTTACGAGATCGGTATCGACGGCTCCGGCCTCCGCCAGATCACCGACGGCGATTACGACGACTTCGAGCCCACCTACCTGCCCGACGATTCGATCGTGTTCATCTCCACGCGCTGCAAACGCTGGGTGAACTGCTGGCTCACGCAGGTCGCCGTCCTCCACCGCTGCAACCCCGACGGCTCGCAACTCCGCCCGATCTCCAGCAACAACGAGCACGACAACACCCCGTGGCCGCTCCCCGACGGCCGCCTGCTCTACACGCGCTGGGAATACGTCGATCGCAGCCAGGTCGACTACCACCATCTCTGGGCCGCCAACCCCGACGGCACCGCGCAGACCGTGTGGTATGGCAACCTCCACCCCGGCGTCGTGATGATCGACGCCAAGCCGATCCCGCGCTCCGACCTCATCGTCTCCATCTTCTCTCCCGGTCACGGTGCGCGCGATCACGCCGGCCACGTCACGCTCGTCGATCCGCGCGCCGGCCCCGACGAGAAAAAATCCGCGCGCCAGATCACCAAGGGCGCCGCCGCGTATCGCGACCCGTGGGCGTTCTCCGAAAGCTGTTTCCTCGCCGCCCTCGGCCCCGCTGTCGTCGCGATCGATGGCGAGGGCCGCCAGCAGGACATCGTCCGCCTCACCGCCGCCGAGGCCAAAGAGGGCTGGCTGATCCACGAGCCGCGTCCCATCGCACCGCGCCCGCGCGAGCGCGCCATGCCCGCCCGCGTGCGGCCCGACGAATCCACCGGCCGCCTCATCCTCGCCAACATCTACGATGGCCGCAACATGACCGGCCTCACGCCCGGCGAGATCAAGAGACTGCTCGTGCTCGAGACGCTCCCGATGCCGATCCACTACACCGGCGGCATGGAACCGCTCAGTTACGGCGGCACGTTCACGCTCGAGCGCATCGTCGGCACCGTGCCCGTCGAGTCGGACGGCTCCGCGTATTTCGAGCTGCCCGCTCTGCGCAGCTTCTTCCTCGTCGCCCTCGACGAACACGACCTCGCCGTGAAGCGCATGCAGAGTTTCCTCACCGTGCAGCCCGGCGAGGTCACGAGCTGCCTCGGCTGCCACGAGCAACGCACCAAGACTCCGTCGGCAGCCGCCTACGAACTCGCCGCCACGCGCCGCCCCGCCAGCCGCATCGAGCCCATCACCGGCGTGCCCGACGTCTTCGACTACCCGCGCGACATCCAGCCGATTCTCGACCGGCTCTGCGTCGATTGCCACGGCTACGAACGCACCGCCGCCGGCGGCCCGCGCGCCGGCCGCCTCGTGCTCACCGGCGACCGCGGCCCGATGTATAGCCACAGCTACTATATGATGACCGTCGCGCGCCTCTTCTCCGACGGCCGCAACAAACCGCAGAGCAACTACGCCCCGCGCACGCTCGGCTCCTCCGCCAGCCGCATCCTCAAGCTCGTCGATGGTTCGCACTACGGCGCGAAAGCCACGTCCGACGAGTTCAAGCGCCTGCGCCTCTGGATCGACTCCGGCGCCGCCTACCCCGGCACCTACGCCGCGCTCGGCACCGGCATGATCGGCGGCTACGCCGAAAACAAACCCATCGAAACCGACTTCGACTGGCCAGAAACCCGCGCCGCCGCCGCCGTGATCGACCGTCGCTGCGCCTCGTGTCACGGCGAAAAGGAAAAACTCCTCCCCCGCGCCCTCGCCGACGAACGCGGCGTCTCGTTCTGGCGTCCCGACTGGAACGACCCGCGCCTGCTCACGAGCCGCCACATCCTCTTCAATCTCTCGCGCCCGGAAAAATCGCTCATGCTCCTCGCCCCGCTCGCCGAGTCCGCCGGCGGCTGGTCCATCTGCCGCGACCCGAAGACGAAGGAACCGCGCACGATCTTCGCCGACGCAACCGACCCCGACTACCAAACACTGCTCACGCAAATCCGCGCCGGCCAGGCGCGCCTCGAAAAAATGGGCCGCTTCGACATGGCCGATTTCCGCCCCCGCCCCGCCTGGGTCCGCGAAATGATCCGCTACGGCGTCCTCCCCCCCAACACCGCGCCCGCCACCGTCGCCGATTTCCGCGGAGTCGAGCAACGCTACTGGCAGTCGCTGTGGTATCGGCCGTGAACCGGACTCACTCGTAGCGGCCGACGTAAGGAGGCCGGCGCTTCGCCCCCGCACCGGATGATTCGTGCCGGCCTCGTTACCTCGGCCGCTACGCGGTCAAGCAACGCTTGCCTTGGGTAGCAGCCGAGGTAACGAGGCTGGCCCATGCGCGCACCCGAGCCCCCGCTCCGCCGGCCATCCAGTTTCCTACCGCGCCTCCCGCCCGAATGGTATCGCGGCCAAGCCGTCGTCTTCTGGACGCACACGATCGCCCGCCGCCGCAAAGGCTGGCTCGACGCGACATTTCACACGGCGTTCCGCGAACTCATGCTGCACGCCGCAGCCCGCGAACAACTTCTTTGCCCGATCTACACGCTCATGCCCGATCACCTTCATCTGATCTGGATGGGCGTGAGCGCCTCTTCGGAACAGCGGCCGGCGACCTCGTTCCTGCGCGATCAACTTGAACCGCGCCTCGCACCGGCCCGCTGGCAACATCAGCCACACGACCACGTTTTGCGTGACGACGAGCGAAAACGCGGCGCGTTCGTGAGCACCTGCCACTACATCGCTGAAAATCCCATCCGCGCCGGGCTTGCCAATTCCACGACTGCGTGGCCGTTTACCGGTTGCATCGTGCCCGGCTATCCGGTGCTGCGTCCTCTGGCTGATGGCTTCTGGGAAAAGTTCTGGCGAATTTACGCCGCCGCGACCGCACGCGGCTACCTCGGAAAAATCGGCAACACCGCAAGCATGTAGCCCGTCGCTCGTAGCGGCCGACGTAAGGAGGCCGGTCGGTCGCGTGGAGAACCAGCCTCGTTACCTCGGCTGCTACCGGCTGCCTTCGGCGCCGGCCTTCAGCGGCGAAAGCCCATTCAAATCCCGCGCGCCATTGATGAGCGCGTCCCACTGCAAGGCCGGGCCCGGGTCGGTCTTGTTCGTCTGCACGTGATAGTGGCCGAGCACGCCGCCGTATTTCTTGAGCTCGTCGTCGGGGAGTTTCTTCGTGACGAGCTTGCCCGCCGCGTCGCGCGGGTAGTCAGGCGTGATCTTCGGGAAGACCTTGCAGAGCGCGGCGGTGAGCTTGGTGAGTGCGGCGTATTGCTCGGGCGTGAGGTCGTATTGCAGGAGCTGCGTGCCTTGCACGTTGCCGGGCACGAGGTCGGAACGCGTCGGGCGGCCGGTAAAATTGGGCGTGAAGATCATCGGATCGCCGAGGCGTTCGGGCACCTTGATCGCGATGCGCCCGGAGGCGTCGCGTTGATACCATTCGTCGAGCGCCTTGTGCGCCCCGGGCGGATAGGCGCCCATGTTGGCGATCTCGATGCCGATGGAGCGGTCGTTCGACGTCGTCGCGTGAAACGCCCGCTCCTTCAGGTCGAGCGTCTGGTAAATGGTCCCGTCGATATCCAACATGAAATGCACGCTCAGCCCGCGCAGGTCGTGCAGCACCTTGAAGCACTGTTTGCTGATGCCGCACACGTCGTAGTGCAGCACGAACTGATCGACCACTGACTGGAGCCGCGACAGGTCCCAGCCACCGCCGCGCACTTTCTCAATTTCCTCGGGCGTGAGACCCGACCGGCGCAGGCCGTAGCGATTAGGCGACGAGAGATCCTTCACCGCCGCTTTCGTTTTGTCCCAATTGCTTTCCTCAATCGGCGCGAACCGCCGCTCCACGCGATACGCATCGTAGCCACCTGCATCCATCCAGGTGACGACGCGCGTTCCCGTATGGAAAAGTTGTCCTGCCACGACGATCTCGTCGCCCTTGCGCGCGAGCGGCGTGCCCGGCGTGGTGCGGCAGCCGGTGACGGCGAGCGCCGTAATTGAAACGACCAACAGGATGAGCGAACGGGGTGACAGACGCATCGCGTTATACGAGGCCACACCCGCCGCCGGCTCAACGCGAAAGGCTGGTGCCGGAAACGAGGCGGGACGCCTCGTCCACGACGGCTCTCAGTCGTGGCTGAGGCGTCTCGCCTTAGTGGTTCACCACATCCGTCTCGCCTCGCCTCATGGCGCGAGAGAAACTCACCCCATGCGTCTGCTGCGCTTTCTCCCCCTTTTCGGCGCCGTCGCCTTCACCGCTCTCGCCGCCGAACCCCGCGTCAAACTCGGCAACGAGGTCCTCGCCGCAAACGGCTTCCGCGAACTCGCCGGCAAGCGCGTCGGCCTCATCACCAATCCGTCCGGCGTCAACTCCCGCCTCGCCACCACCATCGAAGTCCTGCGCGCCGCGCCGGGCGTGCAGCTCGTCGCGCTCTTCGGCCCCGAGCACGGCATCTACGGCGACGTCCCCGCCGGCGACAAAATCGAGAGCCGCACCGACACCCGCACCGGCCTGCCCGTGCATTCGCTTTACGGCGCCACGCGCAAACCCACGCCCAAGATGCTCGAAGGCCTCGACGCCCTCGTCTACGATTTGCAGGACACCGGCGCGCGTTCCTACACGTTCATCAGCACGATGGGGCTCGCGATGGAGGCGTGCGGCGAAGCCGGCATCGAGTTCATCGTGCTCGACCGCCCCAACCCGCTCGGCGGCGTGCGCGTCGAGGGCCCGCTCGTGGAGGAAAAATTCCGCTCGTTCGTGAGTCAGTGGGACATCCCTTACGTCTACGGCCTCACCTGCGGCGAGGTTGCCCGCCTCCTCAACGACCGCGGCGCCCTCAAGCAATCCTGCAAGCTCACCGTCGTCCCGCTGCGCGGCTGGACGCGCACCATGGTGTGGCGCGACACCGGTCTGCCGTGGGTGCCCGCCTCGCCGCACATCCCGCACGGCGAGTCGCCACTCTTCCAAGTCGCCACCGGTATGCTCGGCGAGCTCGGCACCGTGAGCGTCGGTGTCGGCTATCCGTTGCCCTTCCAAGTCGTCGGCCTGCCGAAACTCGATCCGCATGCGTTCGCCGCGAAGCTCAACGCCTACGGCCTGCCCGGCGTGCACTTCCGCCCGCTCACCTACAAGCCCTACTACGCCACGTTCAAGGACGAGGTCGTCGGCGGCGTGCAGTTGCACTTCACCGATCCCGCCGCCGCCCCGCTCACCGCGATCAACTACTACCTGCTCGACGCGCTGAAGGCCGCCGGCCGCGACGTCTTCGACGACGCCGTGAAGGCCGGCAAGAAGTTCGACATGTTCGACAAGGTCAACGGCACCGACGCCACCCGCCTCGCCCTCCAAGCCGGCAAAACCGCCGCTGAGATCGTCGCCTCGTGGCGCGCCGCCGAAGAGAAATTCCGCGAGATGCGGAAGCCCTCCCTGCTCTACTGAATCGTAACCATGCGATCACGTGCCACGAATTGGTGTAGCAGCCGAGGTAACGAGGCTGGCGAATGCGCTTCACCTCGCGCCGGCCTCCTTACGTCGGCCGCTACCCCCGCCCGTCGACACCGCTCATCATCAGGCGTGCATGCGTTCGTGGTCGTCATCTTTGCCCTCACGGTTCTCTCCGCCCGCGCCGACGAGTTCGACACGCTCCGCCAGAAGTGGTCCGACATGCTCACCGGCGGCGCCAGCCTCCGCCTGACCGACACCCAGACCGCCAGCGCCATCACCAGCATCACCAACACCGCCAACTCGAACTGGAACTCCCTCAACAAATCCGCCACGCGCACCTCCCTCTGGAGCGACGCCGCCAGCACCACCGACTCGTCGCACCTCAGCACCAACTTCTCCCGGCTGCGCGCGATGGCCCTCGCCTACGCGACCACCGGCTCGACGCTCCGCGGCAACACCGCCCTCCGCGACGACATCCTCGGCGGCCTCGATTGGATGTATGCCAATCGCTACAACGAGACCAAGCGCATCTACGACAACTGGTGGGACTGGGAAATCGGCTCGCCCAAGCTCTTCGTCGACGCCGTCACGCTCCTTTACGCCGATCTGAGCCCGACGCAGCTCGCCAACTACCTGCGCGCCGTCGAGAAGTTCGTGCCGTCCGCCACCACGCAGGCGCCGGGCGGCTCGACCGGCACCTTCACCGGCGCGAACCGCATGGACAAGATCTACGTCGTCGCCATCCGCGGCCTCCTCGCAAAGGACGACGCCAAGCTCCGCGCCGCCCGCGATGCGTTCAGCAACCTCTTCCTCTACGTCACGAGCGGCGACGGTTTCTACGTCGACGGTTCGTTCATCCAGCATAACCGCCACCCCTACACCGGCAGTTACGGCGCCGCGCTCATGTCCGCCATCGCGCCGATTCTCGCCCTGATCAACGGCCCCAACGCCGACAGCCCCACCGGCTCCACTTGGCGTGTCACCGACCAAAATCTCGGCAACATCTTCCGCTGGATCTACGAGGCCTACGAGCCGGTCATCTACCGCGGCGGCATGATGGCGATGCTCCAAGGCCGCGCCATTTCGCGCAACGGCACCAGCGAACACGGCCTCGGCCACGGCCTCATGCTCAACTTCCTCCGCCTCTCCGAGCTCGCGCCCGAGGCCGACCGCACCCGCCTCCGCGCCCTCCTGCGCGGTTGGGCCGAATCCGACACTTCGCGCAGTTTCGTCGCCTCCGCGCCGCTTCCGCAGATCGCCGACGCCCAACAACTCCTCGCCGATCCCGCCGTCACGCCGCGCGCCGAACTCCGCGGCAACGTTATGTATGGCAGCATGGACCGCATGGTCCACCTCGGGCCCGGTTTCGCCGCCGGCCTCGCGCTGTCCTCCTCGCGCATCTACACCTACGAGAGCATCAACACCGAAAACCTCCGCGGCTGGTATACGGGCGACGGCCTGCTCTACCTCTACAACAACGACCTCGCCCACTTCAGCGACGCCTACTGGCCCACCGTCAACCCGCGCCGCCTCCCCGGCACCACCGTCGACGCCACGCAGTCGCGCGCCAACGCCTCCGGCCAGAGCACCAACCCCACCTACAACTGGGTCGGCGGTGTTTCCCTCGGTCGCTACGGCGCCGCCGGCATGCAGCTCGACGGCTGGAGCAACACGCTCACCGCGAAAAAATCGTGGTTCATGTTCGAGCACGAGATCGCGTGCCTCGGCGCCGGCATCACCAGCACCGACAACCGCCCGATCGAGACCACTGTCGAAAACCGCCTGCTCAACAACACCACCGCCGCCGGCGCGTTCACCGTCGATGACACCCCACAGCCCACCACGCTCGGCTGGTCCGCCGCGCTCGACGGCGCGCGCTGGGCGCACCTCGCCGGCCGCACCACCGCCGCCGACATCGGTTACTATTTCCCGGGCGGCGCCACCGTGAAGGCCCTGCGCGAGGCCCGCACGGGCGCGTGGTCCGACATCAATGGCGGCGGCCCCACCACCGCCATTACGCGCAACTACCTCACGCTCTGGCTCGAGCACGGCGCCAATCCCACCAACGCCACCTACGCCTATTACCTCCTGCCCAACCGCTCCGCCGCCGAAGTGGCTGACTTCGCCACGACGCCGACCGTCATCCTTCTCGAAAACTCCCCCGCGATCCAGGCCGTGCGCCACACCACGCTCGGGATCACCGCCGCCAATTTCTGGAACGACGGCCGCGCCACCATCGGCGGACTCACCGTCGACAAAAAGGCGAGCGTCGTAGTGCAAGACGAAGGCGCCGGCGAGCTCACCCTCGCCCTCGCCGATCCCACGCAGGCCAACCCCGGCTCCATCATCGTCGAACTCGACACCGCCGCAACGTCCGCCCTCCAGGCCGACCCGGGCATCACCGTCGTCCAGCTCGCCCCGACACTGCGCCTTTCCGTCAACGTCGCCGGCGCCCGCGGCAAATCCTTCCGCGCCCGTTTCGCCACCGCGCCGACGAAAACCACCGCCACGCTCACCAACCTCTCCACGCGCGCCTACCTCGCCGCGCGCGACGACACGATCATCGCCGGCTTCGTCGTCGGCGGCACCGGCACCAAGCGTCTGCTCGTCCGCGCCATCGGCCCCACCCTCGCCACCTTCGGACTCACCGGCGCCCTCGCCAATCCGCGCCTCGCCATCGTCAACCAAGCCGGCGCCACCGTCGCCGAAAACGACGACTGGGGTTCCGCGCCCGGCACCGCCGCCGAACTCGCCGCGATCTTCCCCGTCGCCGGCGCCTTTGCCCTTTCCGCGACCAGCCGCGACGCCGCCGCGGTCGTCTCACTGCCACCCGGCCAGTATTCCGCCGTCGTGCGCAGCATGGATGGCACCAGCGGCGTCGCCCTCGTCGAACTCTACGATCTCGCGCCCGATGCGCCCGCGCGCCTCGTCAATCTCTCCACGCGCACCTTCTCCGGCACCGGCGAGCAAACCGCCATCGTCGGCTTCGGCCTCGGCGGCACGGGCGCGCAACCCGTCCTCGTCCGCGCCGCCGGCCCCGCGCTCACGGCGTTCGGCGTCACCGGCGCCCTCACCGATCCGCAGCTCCGCGTCGTGAACAGCGCCGGCGTCACTCTCGCGCAAAACGACAACTGGGGCGCCTCCGTCTTCGCCCCCGAGATCACCGCCGCCGCGACGAGCGTCGCCGCCTTCGCCCTCGCGCCCACCAGCCGCGACGCTGCCGCCCTGCCCATGCTCACGCCCGGCACCTACACCGCCATCGCGTCCGGCGCCGGCACCACCACCGGCCAGACGCTGGTCGAGGTCTACATCGTGCCCTGACGTCGGGCGTAGCCAATTTGTCGGCGGTAGCGGCCGACGTGAGGAGGCCGGCCTCGGGTCAATTGTCATCTATCCAGAGTGTCAGCAGTCTCCGACCGGGATTGGCGATCGCGTAGCGGCGGGCGTCCCTGCCCGCCGAGGTTTGGCCGAACACCTGGACCGGCGGGCCGGGACGCCAGCCGCTACACCGCGACTTCTGACGCCCTGGATGATCCCAAAAGGCGCAGTTGGTATTAACCGCAAAGAGCGCAAAGAACTCAAAGCGAGACGCTCCGGCTTTTCTGAGCGGGCGGGAGACCTTCTCCTCGTGGGTGAATGCGCATGAAGGGCAACAAACGAGTTTTTTCTCTCTGCGCGCTTTGCGCTCTCTGCGGTTCAATTGCGGGATTTTGGATGATAGACGACAAATCGCCCAAGGCTCATCTCAACTTCAGCCTCGTTATCTCGGCTGCTATTCTGCTTTGGCTATTTCTACAGCTTGGTCACGGCCGCCCCCATCACCCGGCGCGATAGCCCGGATCAGGTTTATCAATTAACGGCCCCGCGCGCGGTTCGGCTATGCTCTGGCCGCAACCCCAACCGATCCGCCGCCATGAACCCGACCGAATTCGACCGCCAGCTCCGCGACGACATCGACACCCTGCGCGACATCATCGGCGCTGTCGGCCGGCTCGAAGGCTCCTTGCGCGACGGCCGCCTCGCCACCCGTGTCCGGCGCCGGGGCTACTTCACGCCGGACGACGAGGATCGCACGCGCCAGCTCCTCCTCGCTTACCGCAACTACCGCCTCGCCCTCTACGCGATCATCCATCGCCACGAGCACTACGCGATCGCGCCGACGCCCGACCAACAGATCCGCCAGCTGCTCATCGGCCTCGCCGCCGGGCTCACCCTCTACTCGAAATCGCTGAAACTCGTCGGCGCCTACGAGCACCAGCCGCTCGTCCGCCGCAAGCTGAACGAGCCCGACGAGAAATTCGGTCTGCCCACCGGGTTCTTCGATGAGGTCATCCGCGCCTACAGCTCGCTCCGCAATTACCGCGCGATCATGACCGGCCTGCGCTTCTGGCGCAGTCATCTGCGGGCGATCGAACGGCTGCGCCGCACCGACGGCGGCGACTGGGCGTGGCTCTGCGACACGATCCGGCTCCAACGCACCGCGATGCGCCGCCGCCTCGCGCGCGTGTTGTGGTGCCGCCTGCGGCACGACTGGCGCGACCTGTGGCGCAAGACCTGGCGTCCCGTGCGATTGCTGCGCCAGAAGCTCGAGTCGCGCGTCGCGCGCACGGTCACCGCCGAGCCCTCCACGGAGCGCTATCGCCCCGCCCTCGACCCCGCCACACTCGATCAGCTCAAACCCCATCTGCGCCCCGGGGACGTGCTACTGATCCGCGCCGAACAGAAACTCACGACCGCGTTGCTCCCGGGTTTCTGGCCCCACGCGGCGATCTACCTCGGCGACCGCGCCGACTGGGAGTCGCTCGGACTGACTGACGGCAGGCAGAGCCCCACGACAATCGCGGCACTCCCCTCGGAGGAATCTGCGCAAGGCTGGGTCATCGAAGCGATCAGCCCGCGCGTTCAACTCAATCCGCTCTCGCGCTCCCTTTCGGCCGACCACGTCGCCGTCTTTCGTCCGTCGCTTGCCCCCGGCGAACTCCGCACGGCGCTGCGCGAGGCCTTCGCCCATCTCGGCAAACCCTACGACTACGAATTCGATTTCAACATCTCGCACCGCATCGTCTGCACCGAGCTGATCTACCGCAGCTTTCACCGCCGCGGCGGCTGCGAGTTCAGCTTGGTCAAGCGCCTCGGCCGCTACACGCTCACCGGCGACGATCTCGCCGGGCATTTTCTCCATCACGGCGACGACGATCGACCCGCACCGTTCGAACTCGTGACCGCGGTGCTTCGCTTGCGCAGCGACCGCGCCCATTTCTTCCATGGCGGCGCGGCCCGCCACGCGCTCCGCCGGATCGCCGAAGGCTGGCGCCCGGGTCGCGCCGTGCCCACCCCGGTCACTCGTCGCGAAGCCTCCCCGCTCCATGCCTGATCTCTGGTATCGCTGGTTCCACCGCTTCTGCAACGCGGTCTACTTTCACCGCGTGTCGGTGATCCATGCGGAACGCCTGCCGCCCGCCGGCCCGGTGCTCTACCTCGGCCTCCACCGCAACGGCGCCGTCGACGGCTTCGTTTATCACGGCGTCCTGCCGCGCGCCGTCTTCATGCTCGCCGCGCAACTCCGTAGAAACGCCTTCGGTCGCCTCTTCTTCACCGGCATCGAAGTCGTCCGTGAAAAGGACCGCGCCACCGACGGCGCCGACGATCCGCACAACGCCGGCGCGCTCCAGCGCTGTCTCGACCATCTCGCCGCCGGCCGCGAACTCTTCATCATGCCGGAGGGCACCAGCACGCTCGGTCCGCGCCACCTGCCGTTCAAGAGCGGCGCCGCGCGTTTGCTCTCCGACCATCTCGCCACCGGTCGCCCGATCACCGTCGTGCCGCTCGGCATCCACTACGACTGCGCCTGGGGCTTTCGCAGCAAGGTCGAGGTCGTCGTCGGTCCGCCCATCGCCACGGATCTTCCGGCCGAAGCGACCGCCTTCGAACGCCTCAAGGAACTGCGCCGCCGCATCCAGCCCGCCCTCGAAGCCGTCGGCATCAACGTCGAATCCGCCGAGCGCCTCCGCACCATCGAGCAACTCGCCTACATCGCGACGCTCGGCACGTCGCGCTCCTATTTTTCCGCGCTCAAATCTCTCGAACGCCACATCCCTCCGACCGTCGCCCACGCGTGGCAGAGCCTCGACACCGAATGCGCCCGCCGCCGCCTGTGGCGGCATCAGGGCATCCCGCTCTTCCCCATCCGCCCGCCGTGGCTCTACGTCGCCGCCGCGTTGCTGGTCACGCCGGTGATGCTCGCCGCCCTCGCCGTCAACGCCCCGCCGTTTCTCGCCGCCGCCTGGGCCGGCCAAAATTTTCCCGACGATCGCAACGTGACCTCCCTCTGGCGCATCCTCGTCGGCGTGCCGGCGTTTCTGCTCTGGATCGCCGTCGTGGCGGTGGCGACGTCTGCGACGGGCCACGCGCTGTGGTTTGCCGGCTACGCCGCGCTCACCGCCGTCGGGCTCAGTCGCTATCGCGTGGCACACAAAATCCTCGTCGCCGCACACAACGCCGTCTTCCACGCCGATCTCCGGCCCCGCGCGCTCGCGTTCCACCGTCTGGTTCAGGAGGCCCTGCCCGATGCGTGACTCGCCCCGCTTCCGTTTGCTTCCGCACGAGATTGTCTTCGGCGGCTTTCTTGCGCTCCTCACCTCTGCGCTGACCGTGGTTGTCGGCCCCATCGCGCGCGACACGCTCCTCTTCGCCGCGTTGCTCGTCACGGCCGGCGCGCTCGTGTGGTGGTGTCCGGCCGGCGCCAGCCGCGCCCGCTGGTGCGTGCGGCTCGCGTTCTATCCGGTCGCGATGAACGCCGCCTACTTCGCGCTGCGCACCGCCGTCCCCGCCTTGCACCCGCGCCTCTACGACGCCGCGCTCCAAGCCGCCGACCACACACTACTCGGCGGCAACGCCAGCCTCTGGCTGCAACGCTTCGCCCATCCCGCGCTCACGGAGTTCATGAGTTTCTGCTACGTAATCTTTTTCCCGTATCTCCTCTTCTCCTGGATCACCTACCTCGCGCAGCCCGACCTGCGGCTCGCGCAGAAATTCTGGAGCGGCTTTTTCGCGATCTACGGTCTCGGTTTTCTCGGCTACCTGCTCGTGCCCGCCATCGGGCCGCACCTCGAGCCCGGACTCGCCGCGCAATTCACGCCCTTCCACGGCCCCATCACCGATCTCAACACCCGCATCGTCCTCTCCGGCAGCAATCGCGTCGACTGCTTCCCGAGCCTGCACTGCGCGATCTCGAGCTACATCCTCTTCTTCGATCTGCGCCACCGCCGCTGGCGCTTCTGGCTCTATCTCGTCCCGTGCGTCGGGCTGTGGGTTTCCACCCTCTACCTGCGCTACCACTACTTCGTCGACGTGCTCGCGGGCTTCGCGCTCTCCGCCGCGGCTCTTTGGTTCGTCCAGCGCGCCTTCCCCACGGAAAAGCCATGAACTACGTCATCCTCTTCACCGATCCCGCAGCCACCGCCACCAACATCTCCGGCGGCAAGGGCGCCAATCTCTCGCTCCTCACGCAGCGCGACTTTCCCGTGCCGCCCGGCTTCGTCGTCACCGCCGCCGGCTACCGCGACTTCATCCGCGCCTTTCCCGAACTACCTGCGCGCATCGCCGCACTGCCCGTGGGCGACGCACCCGCCTTGCAGCGCGCCGGCGAACAACTTCGCGCCGACCTCGCCGCGCTGCCGCTGCCACCGGACCTGATCGCAGACGTGCGCGCCGCGCTCACGCGCTTCCCACCCACTCAGGCGTTTTCCGTCCGCTCCTCGTCCACGCTGGAGGACCTCGCGAGCGCCGCCTTCGCCGGACAGCACGACACTTTCCTGAACATCACCGGCGCCGACGCCGTGCTCGCCAAAATCAAGGCCTGCTTCCTCTCGCTCTGGCACGATCGCGCCATCGCTTACCGCCAGCAGCAACGCTTCGATCACGCGCACGCCGCGATGGCCGTCGTCGTGCAACAGATGGTGCCGTGCGATGTCGCCGGCGTCGGTTTCAGCATCAATCCGGTGAGCGGCGATCTCAGTGAGCTCGTCATCGACGCCAACTTCGGTCTCGGCGAATCCGTGGTCGGCGGCGAGACCCCCGTCGACCACTTCGAACTCGCCAAGTCCGACCGCTCGCTCCGCCGCTCCCGCATCGCGCAAAAGACCGCCAAGATCGTCGGCACCGCCGACGGCACCACCGAGGTCGCGCTCTCCGGCGCGGAGGCCGCGCGCCCGTGCCTCGACGCCGCGCAACTCGCCGCGCTCGCCGATCTGCTCCTGCGCGTGGAGCGCAGCTACCGTTTCCCACAGGACATCGAGTGGGGCTTCGCCGGGAGCGAGCTCTTCCTCCTGCAATCGCGTCCCGTCACCACCATCCCCACCCGCTGGACGCGCGACGAATCGGCCGAGCGTTTCCCCAACGTCATCACGCCGCTCACGTGGGATTTCGTCGACGAGGGTTTTCACCGCTCGCTCGCCTACTCCTTCCGCCTGATGGGCAACCCGCCCTGCCACGGCAAGTGGTTCGGCATGCACGGCCACTACATCTACGGCAACCAGAACGTCGTCGACCTCTACCTGAAACGCGCGCCGTTCGAGGCCTCGTCGCTCGACGAACTCAAAACCGTCATCCCCCGCCTGCGCGAAGAATACCGCTGGGTGCTCGAACTTCCCGTGCAATGGTCGCGTGACCTCGACGATTACCTGCTCAACCTCGGTGAGTATCTCGCCGAACCGCTCGCCGACAAATCGCTGTCCGAGCTCTGGCAATTCGTCATCCGCGTCAACGAACGCGGCGCGCAGTATTTCCAGCCCAATATCGCGATCTCGATCACCCACGGCACGCTTCACCACCTTCTGCACCGGCTGCTGAAGATGTTCGCCGGCGCCGACGCCAACCGCCTCTTCGACGGCCTGCTCGCCTTCTGCGAAACCAAGACCGGCATCATCAACCGCGAGCTGTTCGAACTCGCCGCCCTCGCCCGCGCCACACCCGGCCTCGAACCGTTGCTCCGTGCGACCGCTTCGCGCCAACTGATCGACGACCAGACGCTCGCCGGTTTTCCGGCCTTCGAGACACGTTTCCAAAAATTCCTGCGCGACCACGGCCACCGCGAGGTCGATTTCGACATGTATCACGCCACCTGGCTCGAGGCCCCATGGATCGTCCTCGATAACCTGCGGCTCATTCTGCAAACGCCGATGACGCCCACCCCCGCCGAGAAGGAGCGCGCCCTGCGCGTGCGCACACAGGAAGCCGAGCGCGAACTGTTCCAGCGCCTGCCGGCCGAAGTTCACTTTTTCTTTTCCGAAATCCTCCGCCTCGCCCGCACCTACACCAGCCTCGACGACCTCGAGCACTACCAGACCACCCGCCTCGCGCTGCCGCTCCGCCGCGCCCTGCGCGAACTCGGCCAACGCCTCGTCCGTCGTGGAGTGCTCGACGAACCGATGGACATTTTCTTCGCCCGCCGCGCGCAAATCGACGCTGCCATAGCCGCCGACCGCGATACCGCGTGGCAGGAATTCACCGCGACCGTGCGCCGCCAAAAAACCGTCTACCTCGCCGACCGCGTCCGCACGCCGGAGTGGACGCTCGGCGCAACCCGTCCCTCACTTGCCGCCACTTCGCCCAACGGCCGCCATCTGCACGGCCTGCCCGGCAGTCCCGGCGAAGCCGAAGGCCCCGTCTATCTCGTGCTTCATGCCGACGATTTCGCCAAGTTCCCCAAAGGCTCCGTGCTCGTCGCCCGCACGACCAACCCGACGTGGACGCCGCTCTTCTACAGCGCCGCCGCGGTGATCACCGAGAGCGGCGGCCCGTTGTCGCACGGCGCCGTCACCGCCCGTGAGATGCGCATCCCGGCCGTCATGTCCGTCTCCGGCTGCCTGCAAACCCTCACCAACGGCCAGCGCGTGCGCGTGAACGGCATGAATGGTGAAGTAACTCTGTATTAGGGTGGGCCGTGCGCTCCGCGCGCGGCCATCTCGTATCCGCCACGACTGGCCGCGCACGGAGTGCACGGCCCACCCCCTGCGCGAAAGCACCCGATCCCAGCTTCGCTACTTCGCGTCCACTTTCTTGCCGAATTCCGGCGGGATATTCAGCCGCGCGATCACCACGAACGACGGGATCGTGCAGGCGAGCACCCACCCGAAGAACTTCACATAGCCGACGTGGTCCTCGATCCAGCCGGCGGCCATGCCGGGCAGCATCATGCCGAGCGCCATGAAGCCGGTGCAGATCGCGTAGTGCGCCGTTTTGTGCGGACCATCAGCCACCATCATCATGTAGAGCATGTAGGCCGTGAATCCGAAGCCGTAGCCAAACTGCTCCACCGCCAGCGCCGTGCCGACGATCCACACGCTCGCCGGCTGGTAAACCGCCAGCAGCAAAAACGCCACGATCGGCGTGTGCATCGCGATGATCATCGGCCACAGCAACCGCCGCAGCCCAAACTTCGAAATCACCACGCCACCGATGATGCCGCCGATCGTGAGCGCGGCGACGCCCACCGTGCCGTAGACGATGCCGACCTGTTGCGTCGTGAGGCCGAGACCGCCTTTGTCGCGCGCATCGAGCAGGAACGGCGATAGCAGTTTGAGCGCCTGCGATTCCGCTAGGCGGTAAAGCAGCAGCATCGCGAGGATGAGCCCGATGCCGGGTTTGCGCAGGAACTCCCCGAAGATCTGGAAAAACTCCTTCACGAGCGTCTGCCCACCGGTCGTCGGCCGGTCACTCTCCGGTTTCGGCAGCGCGAAGAAGTGATACGCGCCCACCGCGAGGAAAACCGCCGCCAGCAGCGCAAACACGAGCACCCAGCCTTGCACCACGTTGCCCGAGCGCTCGGCCCACCTGCCCGCCACCCACACGAGCGCGCCCTGCGCCGAGAGCGTCGCCAGCCGGTAAAACGTGCTGCGCACGCCCACGAACGCCGCCTGATCGCCCTGCTTCATCGCGAGCAGGTAAAATCCATCCGCCGCGATGTCGTGCGTCGCCGACCCGAACGCCATCAGCCAGAACACCGCGAGCGACATCCGGAAATACATCGGCCCGGGCAGCGTCACCGCCACGAGCGCAAACGCCACGCCGATCACGAACTGCAACGCGAAAATCCAGCGCCGCTTCGTGCCATAAAGATCCACGAACGGCGACCACAGCGGCTTGATCACCCACGGCAGGTAGAGCCAGCTCGTGTAGAGCGCGATGTCGGTGTTGGAGACGCCGAGGTTTTTATACATCACCGTCGAGAGCGTCATCACCACGACGTAGGGGATGCCCTGCGCGTAGTAGAGCGTGGGAATCCACGCCCAGGGGTTGCGGAATTTGGGGGCGTCCATGTTAGCGTGAGAATCGCCTGAGCGTAGCGGCCGACGTGAGGAGGCCGGCCGGTTGCGCATCGAAGACACCAGCCTCGTCACCTCGGCTGCTACATCGGCTGGCTCGCGTCGTTCGCATGAACAGTGTCATCCAATCAACCCCGCCTTCCGCTTCAACGCGAGCACGCGCTCGCATGCTTCGTCGATCCGCGCCGCCGGCACGCGACCGCTCTCGACCGCGCGCACGAGGATATCCGCCGCACGCTGCGCGAGGTTGGGATCGTAGCTGAGGTTGTTGCCGAAGCAGAGCACGTCGATGCCCGCATTGATCGCGTCGGGCACGGAGTTCTCGAGACCGTAGTGGCTCGAGATCGCTTTCATCTCCATGTCGTCGCTCGACACCACGCCCCGGAAGCCGAGCCGCTCGCGCAGGATGCCGGTGATGACCTTGCGCGACAGCGTGGCCGGCCGCTCCGGATCGAGCTTCGCATTGAACACGTGCGCGCTCATCACCGCATCGCACAAGCCCGCCTCGATCAGGCGGCGGAAGGGCGTCAGCTCCTGCTCGCTCCAGGTATCGGTAACGTTCACGAGCCCGTGGTGCGTGTCACCCGTCGCGCTGCCATGGCCGGGAAAATGTTTCAAACAGGTGAGCACGCCGTGCGCGCGGTGCGCCTTCACAAACTCCGCCGCGTGCCGCGCCGCCGCCTCGGGATCGCCGGAGAAGCTGCGGCCCTTGCCCTTGATGATCGGGTTGTCGGCGCGCACCGCGAGGTCGACCACGGGCGCAAGGTTCCAGTTCAGGCCGAGACCCGCGAGCGTCTGCGCCGTGGCCGCCGCTTGGCGGTAAGTTTCGGCCGGCTGGTCGAGCTGGCCGAGCTCCTCATGGGAGATACTCTCCGGGAAACCATAGACGGGCTTCAACCGGTTCACGCGCCCGCCCTCCTGGTCGATCGAGGTGAGCAGCGGGATGCGCGCGTGCGACTGGAGAAACGCCAGCAGCTCCTTCACCTGCGCCGGCGACTCGATGTTGCGCCGCTTCGTCGTCGGGTCGGCCATTTCCTGATCGAAGAGAATCACACCGCCGATGTGCTGCTCACGGATGTCGCGCACGATCAGCGCGCACTCGTCGGGCCGAGCGCCACGAAAGCCGACGCTGAGCAACTGACCGATCTTCTCGCGCAGGGAGAGATTCGAGGCGGAGACGGAGTTCATGCAGGAGTGATCGCCGGCGAATCTCGCCCGCGTCCCGTCCCCGCGACAACGCTTATCCGCAACCATGCAGTCGAAAGCCGCGCAGCGAGGTAGCAGCCGAGGTCACGAGGCTGTGATCCCAGCCTCCTCACGTCGGCTGCTACGGACGGCTACATCGCTACGGCGTGTCTGTCGCGCGCGCCGGCCTGGAGGCTGCGGGTCATCGCGCCGGTCAGCTTGAGCAGTTGGGTGCGGACGGCCGCCAGCCGTTTCGGCGGCATGCGCGAGATGGGCGCACTGCAACCGACGGCGATCACGAGTTGGTGATTGGCATCGAACACCGGCGCGCCCACGGCCACCACGCCGCTGTTGCCGATGTCGCGCGTGACCGCGCAGCCATCCGCCGCCACCTTCGCCAGCACCGCCAGCAACTCCGCGACCGTGCGCGGCGAGTTCGCCCCGATCGCCGCGAGATTCTCCGCGCGGGCATGACGCACCTGCGTCTCGCGATCCTGATAGGCGAGCAGGACGCGGCCCGAGGCGAGACCGGTGGGATGCTCGATCACGCCGTGATGATGCGTGACCGCCAGCGAGTGCCCGGCCTGAATCCAGTCCACCACCTGCGCCTGCTCGTCATGCCAGGCCAGCACCACGATGGTTTCGTCGAACTTGGCGGCGAGTTGCTCGATGTGCGGCCGGGCGAAGCCCCGGATTTTTCGCAGCGGATCCATCCCGCCGCCGAGGCGCACCGCGGAGAGGCCGAGCCGGTATTGACGCGTCAGTGCATTGGTCTCGGCAAACCCGGCTGCAACGAGCGTCTGGAGCAGGCTGTGCGTCGCCGGGGGCGACAACACCAGTTGGCGGGCCAGCTCGCGCACCCCGATCCACTCGCGGTGCTGGTCGAGGAGCTGGAGCAGGCGGAGGGCTTTTTCGACGGACTGGACCATGGTGGAGGAGGTCCCGCAGCCAAGGACCGCCCCGCGCCGCCGGCAAGCCCATTGTTCGGCTAAACCGAACATCGTAACGCAATACCGAACTCCGGCCTTGTCTTCCCGCGCCGCCGGCCGCTTCACTCGGGTAACGCGCCGTCAGGTTTGGGAGGGTTTCGCAGAGGTTTGGGAGTCTCGGCGAAATTCCGGGCGTTTAACGGGCGCGGACACGGGCACGGTTAAACCTCGTTTGAACGGCGACTGAAAGGCTGTTTTTCCAGCCTTCAAACATCGTCCGCATCCCAAAAGAGGTCCGGGCCGTGGTCCGAGATCAACTCGGCGCCGGGCGTCGGCTCACCCGTCTCGTGCCGGTCTTCGCACGTCTCCCGAGCGGCGGCGTAGAGTTGCGCCACCACGTCATCCGCTGCCGCGGCCAGGGCGGTCGGACCGAGAAAGGCGTCAAACTCGGCGGCCGTCAGCCGCAGCTTGGCCACGACGGGCACCAGCGGCTGACCGGCGGCGGCCGTGGCGGCATCCTTGAAGAGCGAGAAGAGCGCGGACGCCTCCCGCGCCGAGCGATCCCAGCGAAAGGAGGTGAGGCGAAAATAGTCGGCGGAGACGCCGGTGGGCAGGGCGAGGTTTTTTTGAAAGGCCATGTGCTTGGTCAGTCGTATTCGAGAAACTCCCCGGTGACTTCGAGGCCGGTCACCGCCGGCGTGTTGCCGCCGTTGGCCATCGTCACGCGCAGCTTCGCCACCGTCGACGTGGAGTCGTCGAGATCGTAGCGGATCAGCAGGCCATCCCAGTCCGCCGACTGCATCCAGCCGCTGTCCGGGCGCGTGCTGAAGCCGAAGCCGGCCAGGCTGAAATCGATCGTCTCCTGGGCCAGGCCGCCGACGAGATCGATCGTGGCGTAGATGGGCTGACGGGCGATCACCTTGCGCTGAGACGTGCCGGCGCCGATCGTGAGGCCGGTGGTCGCGAGTTGCGTGAGGCCGGTGGCCGTGCCTCCGCTGATGGCGACGGCGCTGGCTTGCTGTTGCGACATGCTGCCGGCTGGCAACGCCATCAACCCGCTCAGGACGGTGCCGCCGCCCGACCAAGCGCTGCGCCGCCGGCTGGAGTCGACGCAGCGGACGCGAAAATAGAGCGGGGCCGGGGTAGGAAAGGAGTAGATCGCCTCCGGCATCACGGTGAAGGTGGCGAGACCAGCCGCGGCCACGTTGTCAGCCGCCGTGTTGGAGTCCGACGTGGCGACCCACTCGTAGCCGGCGATGTCCTTGTCCGTCGACGTCGGCCAGGTCATGAGCACGGACATCAACATTTGCACATTGCCATTGGCGTCGCGGCTGAAAACCGGCGGCCGGTTGAACGAAGTGCTGTTGCCCGCCGTGTAGGTGATGGCACCCGGCGCGGTCGGGTTGGTGGATTTTTTCGGCGCGAGATAGGGCGACGTGGGCGGGACGACGATCGCGCTCGGCACGCCGCTCCAGGAGAACGCCTCCAACGCGAAATCATAGCTTGTGCCGGGAGTGAGATCGTCCTGGCGGATCGTGGTGGCGGCGGCGTTGAAGGTCTGGCCCACGTCCTCCCATGCGCCGGCCTCACCCGCGCGGCGGCGCTTCACGGTCTGCCCGATCGCGCCGGCCGGCAGCGGCGGGAGATTGAGGATGACGTAGGAGAAGACCGTGCCATCGTCGCCGAGGTAGGTGCCGCTGGAGTCGAGCGTGATGTTGCCGGGGTTCGCAGGCGGCGTGTAGTCGACATCCAGGCCGCTGACGACGCCGGGCGTGGCGAGCACGTCGTTGGAGAAGGCCGAATCGTGCTCATCGGTGGTAATGGCCTTGAGGCGGTAGCGGTAGGTCACGCCGAAGGCCACGCCGATGTCGATCCAGCGCGACTCCTCGCCGCCGGCCTCGGCCACCTTGGCCTCGTCGGCGTAGGCCGGTCCGGTCCCGCGGTAGATATGATACTCGTTGACGAGCGCGGTCGCGATCTTGGTCCAGCGCAGCTCGACGAGCTTGCCCGTGCCGGTGCGGGCCTGCAGGTCGGTGACGGCGTCGGGCGTGGGATCGCGCAACGGCAGGGAAAACGCGGCCGTGAGGTTGCCTTCGAGGCCGCCGGCGCCGAGCGGGCGGAGCTTGAACCACTTGGTGGCCGTGGCCGCATCGTAGCTGCCCGCGGCCTCGACGTTGGCGAATTCGGCGTGCGTGAGCGCGACGAGATCGTTGCGCGGGATGAGAAACAGCACCGCCCCGATGGCGTGCGCGAGGGGCAGGGAGCCCAGCCGGGCGCGTTTTATGGTCATAGAGTAGCTGCCGCCGCCGAGCGGCGTGATCGCGCCGATCGAGCACCACTCGCCCCCGTGCCAGCACAGGAGCTGATCGTCACCCTGCTCCAGCGCGCTCTGGCTGCGCAGGTAGCTCCACTCGTGGCCCACGGTGTCGACGTTCACGGTGGCGTCGGCATAGCTCACGCCGAGGTTGGTCTGGAGGACGGCCGCGACGGCGAAGTTGACGTTGCGCGGCGCGATGACCTGACCGGGCCAACTGTTCGTCGGCGACAGATGCACCTGGTGCGCATGCACGCTGCTCGACGGCCGCTCGACGAGGGCGGCCACCAGCGTGTCGGCCGGATCGCTGAGATCGGGCGGGAGCTGGGCGACGGCGTAGCGCGCGAGGTCCGCCGGAGGGTCGATCGTGGGATCGATGCGGGGGTCGAGCACGGGCTGGGCCGGCTGCGGGTAGGTGCCGCGCTCGCGCTGGCCTTTGAGCGTGACCCGCACGGCATCCTCGCCGCTGCGCTCGGTCACGCGCACGACCACGCGCTTGCCGCCGTTGCCGGCGAGGTTGAGCACGAAGCGATCGCCGGGGCGCAGCGGCGTGAGGTTGTCCGGCTGCACCGCATACTGGCGCAGGAGCGGCACGGTGAAGCTGGCCTCGGGGCTCGGGCGGAGCGCGGCGAGCATGGTCGCGTAGCTCTTGAGTTGGGCGCGCTCGGTGAAGCCGGGGCGGTTGAGCTGTTCCGGCTCGCGGCGGCCCTTGACGAGGCGCGAGACGAAGGGCACCGGCGCGGACTCGCTGACCTCGGTGAGCGGCGGATTGGCCGTCCAGTCCAATCCGGTGACGATCACCTGCGAGGGCACGCCGTCGAGGTGGCCGGGGTCTTCGTCGACCTCGCCGGCCAGGTGATGCTCGGTGATCACGCGCAGGCCGGTCTCGTCGAGCGAGGTGCCGTCGTTGGGCTGCCAGTCGAGGTAGAGCTGGCCGTTGCGCTCGACCAGCCAGCCCCCGAGGTAGGCGAGCACATCGGCGACGTATTGGTCGACCTCCTTCGCCTCGGCCGCGACCAGCGACAGGTAGAGATCGTGGCCCTTCATCGTCGCGACGCCGTCGTCCATCAGGCGCTGCATTTTGGCGGTCCAGTCCGCGTCGTCGAACATCGCGGCCGGCAGGCCGCGCCCGCCCCGCTTGAGCGTGAGCAGGTCCTTCACGAGGCCGACCGGATGCGTGCCCTTGGCGGAGTAGCCGAAGCTGTAGGCCGCCGGGCTGCGGCGATAAACGATGGCTTCGACTTTCGGCAGTGGTGGTGTCCGGCCGTCGGCACTTTGCCCCGCTTCCATGTGCTGCACTGCGAGGGCGGCAATCCCGAGATCGTAGGGGAAGGGTTTTATTGTGATACCGTCGGGCTCGATCAGGCCGGGTGCATATTGCGGGACGATCAGGCTGTGCAGGTGGGCGGTGCGGCTGCCGCCGTCCTCGCGGCCCCAATAGAGACGGAACTTTTCCGGTGTCTCTTTCGAGAGCACATCGTCGACATAGTCGGTGCCAGGATAGTCTTCGCGTTGCTTGGAGAGCGCGAAGTAGGGTTTGTCGTTAACAATGAGCTGCTCGATCTCGTCGATCGGCCCACAGCACAGCCAGCCGTAGCACGAGAAAAACCAATACTGTGATCGGCTGGTCGTGCGGGGGAACCATTCGAGCACCGGCGTCACCCATTGCACCACCACACGCCCGCGGCCGAGCACGAGCGGCAGGGTCTGGCGCGGGCTCTGCGTGGCGGTGCGGCCGGGCGTGTTGTCGCCGGTGTTGACGCCGGTCTCGACCTTGGGGGTGAGGAAGCTCATGGGCCGGAGGACGGAGAACCGAGGACGGAGGACGGCGGACCGAGGGCGGACGGCGGAGCCTCGTGGATGCGGTAGAGGCAGCGGAGCGCCGCGCGGAGCTTGGGGTCGCGGGTGCTGTGGACCACCACGCCGGCCGGGATCGCGACGTGCAGGAGCTCGTGCCCGCACCAGAGGCCGAGGTGATGCTCGGTCTGTGCGAAGCGGAAGATGGCGAGATCGCCGAGCAGCGGCGGCCCGCCGTCGTCGACGCGGCGCACGCGCCCGCGCACCTCCTCGCGGCCGAGGAAGCCCAGGATGAGGCTCTCGGCGTGGTGTTCGTGCCAGTGGCGCACGACCTCGACGGGCAGCGACGCCAGCGCGACCGGCGGGCATGCGCCGGTCGCGGTGTGCACGGCGAGCTGGTAGCGCTCGCAGCTCACGCCGCCGCGCGGCCCCTTGATCGCGCAGTTCTCGGCAAAAGGCGTGCCGAGCCAGGAGCGGGCCTCCTGCAGGAGCGCGGCGCGGCGGGCATCGGTGCGGTAGAAGGGAGTCATGGTCGGAGGCGGGCGGGACGCCGGTGTTACTTGCCGGTGCGGGCCTTGAAGCCGCTGTCGACCGTCTCGAGGTAGGCCGGCTTGTGCGGCGCGCCGAAGAAGCGCGGCTGGTTGTTGTAGCGGGCGCAGCCGCCCGCGTATTGCTGGTCGCAGCCGGGATAGAGCGCGGCGGCGGCGCCGACGACGGCCGCCCACAGCGGCCGGTGGAGCGTGAGACGCTGGCCGCCGGCGATCGGCGCCGAGCGCAGGATAAAGCGCAGCTCGATCTCGCCTCCGGCGGTGAACTGCACGAAGCCGAGCGCGTAATAATCCGCCAAGGCGGCGGAGCCGCAGGCCACGTCCACCACGGTGCCGTCGAGGGCGGCGATCGTGCCGGCGACCTTGAGGGCCTCCAGGTCTACGCCGCAGAGCTCGTCGCCGAGCGTATTGTTGCACCCCTGCTGGCAGAAGTGGGGCGGGATGAGCGCGTGCAGCGCGCCGCCGAAGAGCCGCGCCTTCGCCGTGTAGACCGGCCCCTTGTTCGGGGCCTCGGTGATTTCACCCACGAACACGAGCGTGGCCGTATCGGCGCCCGCCGGATCGCACTCGCGGATTTCGAGGTTGAGCGCGCGCTCGCGGGCGAGGAGGCCGAAGGCGCGCAGGGGGTTGCCTGCGAAGTCGGTCACCAGCAGCTCCCACTCGGTCTGGCCGGCGCGGAGCGTCTCGGTGCTGCTCTGGTGCTCGACGATCGTGGGCAGGTAGTCGAGGCCGGCGTGCGAGTAGCTGCGCGCCCAATCCGTCCAGGCCATCACCGTCGCCGAGCCCTCCCACCAGAGCTTGTAGAGGTAGGCGCGCGACGGCCGCGCCTGGCTGGGCTCGCCGCCGGTGAGGATGAGGTCCTGGGCAAACGCGATGCGCGCGCTGGCCACGTCCGGCGCACTGAACTCGAGCGTGAGCGACTCCTCCGCGAAGCGCGCCTGCATGGAGGGGATCGTCTCCGGCGCGCCATCCCAGCCCGGCCGGAATTCCAGCGGCACGGTGAAGGCGCTGTGCGGCCCGCGCCGGCCCGCCCAGAAGGTGAGCGCGCGCCGGAGTTCCTCGCGACCCTGGAAGCGATAGGTGGCCGATTGCCCGTGCTTCGTGGCGCCCTCGGTGCCGGTGCGGGCCGACAGGCGGCCGTGGCCGAGGCGGCGGCGCGCCAGCTGCCAGCGGCTCGTATCGTCCGGCAGCGCGGACCAGTCGGCCTCGAAATTCCACCCGAGCTGCTCCAGTTGTTGGATCTCCACGCGACTCTCCCACGGCGAGTCTTCCTCCAGGCGCAGGCCCACGTCGGCCTCGCCGTGCGTTTTCGGGGTGAAGCGCGGGCGCTCAAGCAACGACACGATCGCCAGCCCGACGGTCTCGGGATAGCCGACATCCGCATCGACGGCCGCGGCGCCCGTGGCCGGATTGAGGTTGACCCAGTGCGTCGAGTAAAAGACGCGCTTCGTGAAATAATCCGCCGCCGGGATTTTGTCCGGCCAGAGAGGCAGCGCGAGGCGCGCGTCCGGATCGAGGGCGAGCAGTGCCGCGTGAAATTCCTGGGCCTGCGCGGTTTTCAGCGTCCAGAAATAGTCGAGCGAGAGCCGCACCTCGTGATGACCGGAGGCGCGGGCCTCGATGCCGGTGCGGCCCTCGGCTTCGTCGGTCGCGACATGCAGCGTGAGGCGCGGACGGCGGCGCCAGTTGATCTCCGGCAGGACCAGGAGGCAGTCGAGGCCGTCGATGACGATGGGTTCCAACCAAGGCATGAGAGTGGCAGGTGCGCGTGGCGGGTGGCGGACTCAGCCCGGACCCTGGCGGAAAATCCTGTCGCGGTTGTCGCGCACGATCTGGACGACGTCGCCGGCGGCGCGGGAGCGGCGGGCGATGCGGGTGGCCTCGGTGTCGCCGGCCACGTTCACGAGCACGATGCGCCCGGCGAAATCGCCGAGCAGCGTGCGGAGATCGTCGCGGGAGGAGTCGGCGCCGGCCGGCGCGGCGGCGCCCGGCGCCGCAGCGGGCGAGGCCAGCCCGCGGGTGACGTTGCCGGGGAGCGCGGCGAGATCGAGCACGCCGGCGTTGAGCCGCTCGAAGAACGTCGGGCCGAAACGGTCGACGGCGGAGGCGCGGGCGACGAATTCGCCGTGGGAGAGGCGCGTGACGATCGAGTCGCTCGTGCCGGTGCCGGGGCCGGAGATCAAGCCGCCCTCCGCATGGCCGCCGATTTTCGACACGAGAGCGATGCCGCCGGCGAGTGCCGCCGCCATCGCGGCCGCGCCGAGGAACGGGCCAACGTAGGGGATCGACGCGAGCGCCTTGAACGCCTCGATCGCGCCGTGATAGACACTCGCGAGCGCCTCTTTCACGACCGTCGCGATACGGATGGCACCGCCGCTCACGGTCGCGGCCGTCTTGGCGCCTTCGCCCGCCACGTGCGTGGTGACGCCGAGCGCGATCAGCGCGCGCTCGATCGTGGCGCGCCAGATCATCTTCGCCACCATCTCCGTCGTGGCCTGGAGGAATTGCTGGCCGACCTGCAGGATGGCCGTGCCCCAGGCCTGGCGGAACGTCATCGAGCCCGTGGCGAGATTATAGAGCAGGTTCTGCGTGCCCTGCAGGGCGCTGTTGAGGGTGGCGTTGACGGCGCCCGCAGCGTTCTGCGCGGCGGTGCCGAGCGAGTCGAGGAAGCCGCCCTGCCCGGACACGCCCTGCTGGAGGCCCTGGCCGATGGTCTGGGGCCGGGCCTCGCCGATCTTCGTGCCGACGCCGACCTGCTTGTCGGCGAGATCGGCGCGCTCCCGGCGCAGATCGAGGCGGCGCGGGTCGTTCGCATCGAGGCGCAGCAGTTCCTCGTCGAGGAGGCGGATGCGCTCGGCGAGCTGCTCGTTTTCCCGCTGCAGGAGCGGGAGGATTTTCTGCTGCTTCTCCTCGGCGGTGCGGTAGCGGTCGGACTCGATGGCGGCGATCTGCTGATCGAGGTTGGCCAGATCGCGGGTGAGATTGAACTCCTGCTCGGCGCGTTCGCGCTCCCGTTTTTTGAGCGCATCCTCAGCCGCAAAGCGGCGGGCAATCTCGCCTTCGGCTTCCTTGCCGAGCTGGGCGAGGGCCTCGATCTCGGCGATTTCGCGGCGATGGGCATCGGCGCGTGTATGATCACCACGCGCCTCGGCCTCGATGGCCATCGTTTCGAGATCGAAGAGCGCGCGCTTGCGGGCGAGCTCGGCGGCGTCGGCCGCCGCCTTGTCGTCGGTCTTGCCAAAGTGATCGGCATTGAGATCGGGGCGGGTGGTCGCGGACTTTGCCGCGCCGGGCTTTTTGCCGGAGCGAAAGGCAGCGTCGCCCTCGGCGATGAAGGCCATGTCGCTGGCCGTGCCGGCGGCGGCTTCCTTGCGGGCCGCGCCGATGGCCTTGATGGCCGCGAGACGTTGCTGCTCCAGTTCGCCGAGTTTTTGGCCGAGGGCGGCGACTTCTCCGCGGAGATCCTTCGTGTCGAAGAGCGCGGCGCGATTGACGCCGACTTTGTCCGCGAGGCGGTTGTAGGAAGCGAGCAGGCCGTTGATGCCTTCCTGCACGGCGAGTTGTTTTTCGCGGATGAAGAGCAGCAGCGCGGTGAGCCCTTCCTGAAGCGTGAACCTGACGTTGGTCCAGGCCTGCTGGAGTCCAAAAAAGGCGCCGACGATTGTGTCCTGCACGGCGGCGACCCAGAGGGCGGCCCATTGCTTGATCTTGAGGCCGCTAAGTTCCAGCTCGTTGAGCATCGAGCCGAGCGACCAGCCGGCGAAGGCGGAGGCGGCGATGCCGCCCGCGACCGCCAGCAGGCGGCCGGCGCCGGCCAGCGAAGTGAAACCATCCTTGAGCAGGATCGATGCGGTGGCGGTCGCGCCGAAACGCGCGGTCACGGCCGAGAGCCGGGTGGAGAGTTCGACGAGCGAGGTGCCGGCGAGCAGGACGATGAGCGCGCGCAAGGGGTTGACGACCATGCGCACGGCGGTGAAGCCGGCGGCGAGCACCCCGAGGCCGGCGACGAGCGGGACCGCGGCCGCGGCCATGTCGCCCAGCATGGGAGCAATGGGCGTGAGCTGCGCGGCGAGACGCGTGGCGGCGTCGGCCGCGCGCTCCAAGAGCGGGATGAGCGCTTCGAGGAACGGCGTGGCGAGGCGATTGGCGGCGCGGCCGAGAGTTTCGGTCGCGTCGGCATAGCGGGCGTCGACCGCACGCTGGGCCGGGCTCGCGACGGCGCCGCGCGCCGCGCCGGCCGCGAATTTTTTCAACGCCTCGGTGAGCGCATCGACCTTGCCCTTGGTCTGATCGAGCTGGATGCGGTAGCGGCCCAGTTCCTCGCTATCGCCGCCGAGCGTGCGGCCGATGAGCATGGCGGCGCTCTCGGCGGACTGGCCGGTCTCCTGCGCGAAATCGAGCACGAGTTCCGCCATGCCCTGCGCCTGCTGCGCCGTGAGACCGAAGCTGACGAGGAGGCGCTGCACGGTGGACACGGCCTCGTCGGAGAAGAGCGTGAGCTGCTGGAGCGCGGTGGCCTGGAGATTGAGCGCAGCGAGGGCGCCGCTCTGGCCGGTGCGCTCCAGGGTGCGGATGAGCTGCTGCTGCACCTTGTCGGCCTCGCGGGCTTCGCGCGCATAGCGAGCGATCGCGGCGGCGCCCACCACGGCGCCGATCTGCCCGACCATCCGCTGGAGCGCAGCGTCGCCGTTGCGGATCTGCTCGTTGAAGGTGCGCACCTGCGCCAGCCGCGAGTGGATGGCCGCGGTGAAACGGTTCAGGCCGTCGAGGATCGGCTTGAAAGAGAGGGTGACTTCGATTTTATTCGGCCCTGCCATGTTTGGAATGCTCCTCGGTTTTCTGCTGCTGCCGCTGTGCCTGCTGTGCGCGGGCGTGTGCGGAATGGTGGTCTGGGCTCAACTGGTGGCGGCGTGGCACTCGGGGGCGGTGCCAGCGGTGCTGGCGATCGCGGCTTTCGGTTGCGGGTTGATGTTCGTGCCGGCGCGGAAGAGG
The DNA here is from genome assembly GCA_016235555.1 of Verrucomicrobiota bacterium. Classification (GTDB taxonomy): domain Bacteria; phylum Verrucomicrobiota; class Verrucomicrobiia; order Opitutales; family Opitutaceae; genus JACRKC01. The sequence continues at coordinate 33,045 of JACRKC010000131.1, read as the reverse complement.
CGCTGAGGAGGGTTTGACCGCGGATCACGCGGATGAAACGGATACGCTGGCGCGACAGCGTGGGTTTTATCCGGGTTCATCCGTGTCATCTGTGGTTAAAACAGCCTAGGGCCTTGCCGCTTGATGCGTTCGGTCGCGGTGCGGGTGAAGAGGTCGAGCTGGCGCAGCGTGTAGCCCCAGGGGCGCAGGCACAGCACGGCGTCGGCCGGGTGGCCCTGCGCGATCAGGAAGTCGCAGAGGGCGGCGTAGCGCTCGTCGTCTCCGCTTTCGCCGGCAGCACCCGAGCCAGCCGGCCGGCGACCTTTTTTCCCAGCGCGAGGAGGCCGTCCGAGAGGTTGACTTCGAGCGCGGCGTCCAGGAGCGCCATCGTTTCGAGCGTCCCGAATTGCTTCAGCCACTCCTCATCTTTGCCGGCGCTCTTCGTGAGCAGGAACGTGGAGAGTTCTCCGACGTTGGTGACCAGCTCGGTGAGCTTCGGCAGGAGCGCCTGCAGGTCGACGCGGCCGTCGCCAGCCGTGGCGGAGGCCAGGATGTCTTTCGCGTGCGAGGAGAGCCGGCGGAGGAATTCCAGCGCATCCTGCCAGGGCAGGTCGCGCAGTTCGACCGGGCCGCTGGCGAGCGTCACGGTGATCGTCGGACGGAGGATGGTGGGCGTGGTGCTCATGGCGCAGCGGTGGCGGCGAGGGCGGCGAGCACGGCGGCCTTGATCGTGGCGTCGGCGCTATCGGCGCAGAGGACGCCGAAGACGGCGCCGCCGGCCACGGTGGCACCGCCGGCATCGAGCAACTGGAAGCGGAGCTGCCCGGTCTGGAAGTCGAACGAGAGGGGCAGGATTTGGGTGACCGTGGCGGCGCCGGCGGCATAGCGGCTGGCATCGACCGGCGCATCGAACGCGATCTGCTTCGGGGCAGCCGCGGCCAAGAGGCTCACGCAGAGCGCGAGCGAGAGAACGAGGGCGAGGAGCTTTTTCATTTTCGGTTTTGATGTTGGATTCTCGTGGCGCAGCGCTCAGGGCGTGAGCGGGGCGAGGGCGAGGTTGAGCTGCACCACATCGGTGGAGTTGGAGCCGACCCAGACCGAGGAGTCGGCGCTCACGATGCCGCCGGCGAGGGCGAGCGTGAGGTCCTGCCAGGCCGGCGAGAGCGTGACGGTGGCGACGAGGTCGCTGCCGCCGCTCGACGTGCCGAGGGTGATGGCGGGCGTGCCGCTCAGGGCACGCGCGCGGATGCGCGTGATCTGCGTGTTGGCCGAGAGGGTGGCCGCACCGTGGAGCTGCTGGTTGCCGTTGGTGCCGGTCGAGCCGCGCAGGACGTTCGACGCCGGGTCCGGCAGCGCCCAGACGACCCCCGTGGTGGGCAGCACGAGGTGCGCCCCGTTGCCCGATTGGTCGGACCACACGAGGCCGTTGCCGGGGGCGTGCGCCGCGGGCGCGAGCAGGACACCGCAGCGGTAGGCGAGCGCGTTATCGAGCACGGCCGCCCCGCCGCTCGCGCGCAGGTTGAGGCCGGCGGCGTAGGTGGCGACCGGAGAAAACGTGATGCTGTAGGTGCCGGCGGTGGTCGCGAAAATCACCCAGCTATCGCCGTCGAAATATTGGACGTTGCCGGCGGTGAGGCTGTCGATCGTGACGGCGAAGCGCACGGGCCGGCCGCGGATCAACGGCAGGAGATCGTTGTAGCAGATGTCCCCGTCGGCGAGGTTGAGCTTGCCGGCCGCGATGGTGGTCGCGCCGGTGACGACCCAATTCGCCGCGGAGGCAAACGTGCTGTTGTCGCCGGGGAGGAGGTTGCTCGCGCCGGCGCTGTTGTAATCGTTGGCGTGGGGCGCGCCTTGCGCGACCAGCGCGAGCGTCTCGGCGGCGCTGAGGGCGCGGTTGAAGCACACGGGGGCCAGGCTCCCCACGACGACCTCGGTCGACCCGGTCCAGCCGAGGGCGGTCACCGCCGCCGTGTAGTCGTGGGCATCCGCGGCGGAGGCGACGGCCACACCATCCTTGCGCAACGTGGTCGTGCCGCCGGTCCGGCTGATGGACCACAGGTGGGTTTCGCCCGCCACGATCGTGCCGGCCGCGGTCGCCAGCACCGCGCCACCACCCGCCTTTTCCACCACGATGCTGCCGGCCGCCGTGTAGTAGGCGTAGAAGGAACCCGCCCCGCCGTAACACACCGTGGAATACGCCGGGAGCGCGTCGGGCCGCAGCCAGAAGGCGAAGGTGAAATCGGCCGGGCCGAAGGCCGGGAGGTTGAGCACCCTGGCCCCGGCCGTGCCGGCGAAGACGAGCGCCTGGCGCGGCGCGAGGGCCGGTTTGTTCTGCAGGTGCGAGAAGTCGCGCGTCGGCAGATCGGCCAGGCTGGCGCCGGTTTTGTCGACGTCGGCCCAGGGCGTGACGACCTGGGCGGGGAGCGGCGCGAAGGCCGCGGACCAGAGACCAAGGAGCAGCGACCAGAGGCCGATCCGGTAGAGTGTATTTTTCATTTCGTGGGTTGGGGGTGTTTCGTCGTGGAGGAATCGCCTGCCAGCAGGCTCCTACAACAGCGTGACGATGCCTTTCACATCGAGGTTCGAGCCGGCTTTGGCGGAGCCGATCTGCGTGGGCTTGAACTGGACGATGTCGCCGATCGCGAGGGCGAGCGGCGCGCCGAAGATCGTCTCCTCGGATTTCTGCGCGGCGGTGAGCTGCGCGATTTTGTTCTGCGCGACGCCGCCTTTGACGACGTCGACCAGGAGATTCGCGCCAGTGGGCGCGTCCTGGGCGTTGAGCTGCAGGCCGAGGAGGCTGCATGGCGCTTTCACACGCCAGAAGCCTTCGACCTGGTTGACGGCGAGCCGGCCGCCGAACTGGCCGATCGGCTGCACGTAGTTCACCGGCCCGGTGGGCTGGGTGATCACGATCGGCGTGACCGGCGAGCCGCCACCGCTGGCGCCGGTGCCGTAGTTCACGAGGAAGGCCTGCGAGTCCACATTGGGATTCGCATAACTGATCTTCGCGACGAGCGTGCCGCGCGGCAGGTAGGCGAGGCCATCGGCGAGGGTGTCGAGCGGCGCGGTGTAGCCGGCGTCGGCCGGCGACGCCGTCCACGCGTTGAACGTGGCGAGCGGATTCACCAGATCGGCCGGCGAGTAGAGCTTGAGCGCGATGGGCGCGCCACCCGCCAGCAGGGCCGCCACATTGTTCGTGACGAACTGCAAGAAGGCGGGCGCGAGCCCGCCGCGCGGGAGGTTGGGCGCCACGCCGGCCGGGATGAGCTGGCCGGTCGTGGTTTCGAGGATGAGATTCATGGTTGAGATTTGATTTGGGACACAGAGGGCACGAAGAGCGCAGATGTCTGTGGTCTCCAGTCCCTGGTCTCTGGTCCTTAGTCCCGGTGGAGGACGACGCCTTCGTCGGCGGCGATCATGAGCTTGATGCTGGCCTCGGCGTTGCCGTCGTGCTTGAGGCCGAAGTTCTTCCCGAGGGTGAGCGTGAACGAGAAATCCTCGTGCGCCATCACGAGGCGGTTGGCCTGGTTCTGGTCGTAGCTGTAGAGCCGGGCGTAGCCGCGCCAGATCTGGTTCTGCATCGGGCGCAGGCCGCGCATGAACTTGGCGTGCGTGGCGTCGATCGCCGGGGCGCTGATGGTGGGTGCGACGTTGGCGGCCGGCAGGTAGGCGGCGCTGGGGAAGCGCACCGCGCCGTTCTCGTAGTCGACGATGAAGTCGACGCCCTCGACCTTGCCGGCGATGGCGAAGGCGGAGAGCTGGCGCACGCGCACGCCGTTCTTGAGGACGTCATACCAGCGGTTGAGCACCGCGGGCACCTGGGCGGAGAACACGATGGCGTCGGCCACCTGGGCGGCGAGCGCGGCCTGGGCGAGGTCCTGGCCGGCGGTGCCGGCGAGGAAGTATTTCAGCTTCCGCGCATCGGCGATTTCGGTGGTGGTGAGTTCGTAGCCGAGCGTGAGCAGGCCGGGCGATTCGTCGACCTGGCGCATGACGCCGAAGAAGGGCTTGAGCACGGGCTCGGTCTTGGACTCGCCCTGCAGCTCGTAGCCTTTGAGCCCGCCGAACTCCTCGAAGCCGGCGAGGGCGGCGGCGGCACGGGTGGACGCATCGAGCGAGAGGAGGAGGCGGCACGCGCCGGAAAGTTCCGCGCGGGAGTGATGGAGTTGGCTGTTCAATGGCATGGTCGGATTTGGTTATGGGTTGAGCTCAAAAGCGGAGAGGGGAGATGGGTCAGAGTTCGATCGTGGTGAAGGCGGTCACCTGGTAGACCACGTAGCGCGCGTCCTTCGTGAGTTTGAAGGGCTGCTCCTCGGGCAGGAGGAACTCGTTGAGGCCGGCGAGGTGGCGGCCGACATCGAGGCCGTTGGGCTGGCGATCGACGGCCTTCATCACGCGCGTGGCGGCGGCGAGCGCGGGCTTGTGCGTGCCGGTCGCGCCCTGGTTGATGAGGTAGAGCTCGGAGATCTGCGCGACCAGGCGCACGCGCAGCGAGAGGCCGTTGCCCGAGCGCACGAGCGAATCGCCATCGGCCGCGACGACGACGACACACAGGCCGAGTTTCGCGAGCGCCTGGGCGATCGTCTGGTTGATGTCGCCCGTGCGCTCGGTGAGCACGGGCACGGCCGGCGCGGTGGCGAAATAGGCGTCGGCCGCAATGAGTGCCGCAAACGCATCGGTGGCGATCAGGAGGCGCTCCTCGAAATTTTCAGCGTTAGGCATGGGTTGATCCTTCGCTTCGCTCAGGACTCCGCGGCATCGAGCCGCTCCGGTTGTCGGGGTTCGCGGGCATCAGCGGGCGCCTCCTTCGTCGGCGCGGACCAGAGACTTCACCCGCCAGAGGCGGGCAAGCGGACCAGAGACCAGGGACCTCGATCCAACCAATCTGGTTGACCGCAGATAACGCGGATAAAGGCAGGAAGGCCACGAACCATCTGCGTTATCTGCGCAATCTGCGGTTAAGCGGTTTTTGAAAGAGGGCTTCATCAGTTGCGGCCTCCGCGCTCGTCGAGCGTTTGCAGGTAATCGGCGCCGGCCTGGAGCGCGGCGTCGCGGAGTTCGGTTTCGGGCGGGAGCGCCTCCGGGTCCGGCTCCTGGTGCACGTGCTCGACCAGCCAGTAGAACACGAGACCGCCGATTTCCCCGCCTTGCTTCCGGCGCGTGGGCGTGATGCTGCCGTCGACGCGCCCGCCCAGGCTCGTCTGATCGTTTTGCACCAGCGCGCCGAGGCTGGCGCTGAAAAACACGGCGTGCAGATCGTTGAACTCCCGTGCGCGATGGCCGTGAGCTTCGGAGCGCGCCGGCACGGTGAGCCACTCGGCGTCGACCGGCGCGATGTCGCCGCCGAACACTTTCTGCGCGAACGCGACGTGGTTGATCGCCACCTGCACGCCATCGCCGCCGATGAGCTGCGGCTGCTGCACGCTGCGCCGCACCTGGCCCCAGAAGTGCGTGCGCTGGCCGCCGAGCCGGTTGCCCGCCTCATCGCGCCGCGTGAAGTGCTTCCGCAGCGTGGTCGCGATCGCGCGGCCCATCACGCGGCGCACGTCGCCGCGCTCGAGGTTTTGGACGACGCGGCGGAAGTGCGGCCGGGCCTCGTCGCGGAGATCGATGGTGACAGCCAGGCTCATGACGCGCGCGCCTCCGGCCGCGCGTAGACTTCACCCGCCAGAGGCGGGCAAGGGGACTTCACCCGCCAGAGGCGGGCAAGGGGACCAGAGACCAGGGATCGCTGAAGTTTGGACACAAAGGGCACAGAGGTCCGAACCGAGGGCACGGAGCAATTCACCGCGGCATTGCTCGGTGGCCTCTGTGCCTGCGCTCTGTGATCTCTGTGGCTCATGCTTGGGGCGTGGTGGCGACGAAGACGCCGTCGGCGTTGAACTTCCCGAGGCCGGTGGATTCGAGGAGCGCGCGCAGGCGTTCGCTGCGCACCGCGGGCGCGGCCTGCAGGCCCTCGTTGAACGGGCGGTCCTGCGGGAAAATCTGCGTGTCGCGGCCGATGAGCCCGAGATCCATCGCGTCTTTGCGGCTCACATCCTCGACGCCCCGGCCGCTGCCGAAATCGAAGGGCTCGTAGGGCGTGCCGAAGCGCGAGAGCTTCGCCCAGATCGGGTGATTCTTGAGCGCGACCATCCGGCCGCTGGAGGAATCGGTCGCGCCATCGGTGACAGTGGCGGCGCGCGCGGCGTTCCACCGCTCCGGCCAGTCCTCGCGCGGCTTCACGCGCGACTCCACGCGCACGAACGCATCGGCGGGGAAGGCGTCCAGGACGTCCTCCTGCTGGCCCTGTTTCCACCAGCCGTAGCCCTGGGCCTGCTGCACGCCCATCGTGAGCTGCAGGTTGGTGCGGGCATCGCTCGCGAGATCGGTGAGCGTGCCGCGCTCCTCGGCCGGCGCCAGGTAGCCCGTGCCGCGCACAAACCTTTTCACCGCGAGCCGCGCGGTCGCGAGATCGGTCTGGCCGGCGACGAGATCGTTGATGCCATCGTCGAGCACCTGCAGGTGCTCGACCTTGCGCACGCCGGCGGAGAAGCGCGCGCGCTCCAGGACGGCCGCGTGGCCATCGGCCACGAGCTGCTCGAACTCGGCCGTGCGCATGGCGGTGGGCAGCAGCGTGCGCGCCTGCGCGGCCGTGGCGGCCTCCTTGAAGGGGAGCGGCTTCGCGTATTTCATGCGCTCGCCCCTCTCCGCGCGCGGCCGGCGGTGGCCGCCTCGGGCGTGATGATGACTTCGCGGTAAACCCGGCCGCGCTTCCCGCCATTGTTGCCGATGCCGTTGGCCCGCTCGATCGCCTGGATGCGATAGCCGGCGAACGCCGCGCGCACCTGGTCGCAGTCCTGGTAGGTCACGATCCATTTGCCCTGGAGCCGCGTGACCGCGGCGGCGAACTGCGCGAGTTCGTGTTCGCTCCAGCCGGCGTAGGCGCGCCCGCCGCTGTCGAGGTAGGGCGGATCGAGAAAGAAGCACGTGCCGGGGGCATCGTAGATCGCGAGGCACTTTTCCCAGGAGATGTTTTCGACGGCCGTGCGATCGAGGCGGCGGTTGAGCGCGCGGATGGCGAGCTGGCGTTGCACGCGCGAGCCGAGCGGCTGGAGGCGCGACACGGCGAAGTCGCCGCCCATGCCGCCGAAGGAAATCCGGTTGCGGATGAACCAGCGCGCCGCGCGCTGCAGCTCGGTGAGGCCGGGCTGCGCGAGGTAGTCGCGCAGCTCCTGGCGCGCGTTGAGCACGAGATCGATTTCGTCCAGGAGCGGCTCCAGGTGGAATTTGCAGTAGCGGTAGAACGCAACGAGCTCGCCGTTGATGTCGTTGATGACCTCGACGCGGCTCTCCGGCTTGGCGAGGAAGACGGCGAGGCCGCCGCCGAACACCTCGCAATAGCAGGTGTGCTCCGGGATGAGCGGCAGCAGGTGCGACAACATGCGCGTCTTGCCGCCGGGCCAGCCGATCACCGGCCGCACGCGCGGCAGTTCGGGCTCGGGCTCCTCGTGTTGCCAGGGCTGCGTCATGCGGCGCGCCTCCAATCGCGGCGGGGGTTTCCACCGCCAATCGACTCGACCGCGGCCGGCGGCGGAGCGTGCATGCGGCCATGACGACGCCCTACCCGCAGTTCACCCCCGGCCAGAAAGTGAAAACGATCTACGGTGAGCTGCGCACCGTGCTGCTGCAGCGCGGCTGCCAGGTATGGGTTGAGGAGGAGTGCTTCGGCTGGCATCATCCGACAAAGCTGTTTCCGGTGTGACATGGCTCAGATGCCGTCCTGGGCGGCGGCGGACCACTGGCGCTCGGGGGCGCCGATGAGCGGCGAAGGCGAGGCGGCCTGCGCGGTGGGTGAGCTCGCGGGGTTGGTGGACGTCTCAACGCTGATGCGGCCCTCGGCGATCCGCTCCAGGTAGCGCAGATCCTCCTTCCACTCGGTGCGCTCGTCGTCGGAGAGCGGGAGCGCGCCGGCCGCGTTGAGGCGGCTCTGGCCCTCGCGCAGCGCCATGCGGATCGCGAGCGGCTTGAGGCTGGGCGGTAGGCGGGGTTGAGCGCCTGGCCTTCGGCCGCGCTGTTCTCGACCGCGCCGGCGATGATGAGCTGGTCGACCTCGAACGCCTTGCGGATCTGGTCGCGCGTGAGCGGGCCATCCGCGAACGGATAGAGGCCCTTGACCTTCGGGTGCTCGGTGAGCTTGTCGTAGACCGTCTGGCTCATCGCGAGCACGTTGGGCATCAGGCCGGAGTTGACCTGGATGACGCGCTTGGCCGCCTTCACGTCGCCCACCGGATCGCTGGCGGCGTTCGCGAAGTCGTCCCACTTGACCGGCGCGTTGGCGTGCGGCACGCCGGCGGCGTCGTAGATGGCCTTCACCCGCACCTCGTGGTTGAAGAGCATGATGAGGCCGTTGCGCCGGATCGCGGCCTGGTCGGCGTCGAAGGCGACGGCGTATTTCTTGCGCTCCTCGTCGGCGACCGGGATTTCCGAACCGTAATTTTTGCAGGCGAAGGTGGCATCCGACAGCTTCATGGAGCTGCGCACGTAGGGCGTGCCGGGCGCGCGCGCCGCGAGGCGCGGGATGTTGAGGAAGTTTTCGCGATCGAAAACATAATAGAAGGCCGCCTGCTCGCCCGAGCGGAAGAGCGGGGCGAGCGTGAGGCCGACGAAGCCGGCGGAGTCGACGTAGTATTTGTTCAACGTCGCCGAGAGGGCCGGATTGTGAGTGACGGAAGATTTCATCGATTTTGGATTTTGGAATTTCGATTTTCGATTTCAGCGCGGCGGCTCAGGCCATGAGCTTCTGCGCCTGGAGGATCGCCTTGACGGCGTCGCGGAGCGCGGCGACTTCGGGACCGGTCGCGCCGCCCGCGGTGAAGTTGAGCGCCGTGAGCCCATCGGCGCTGGCGACGAGCGGCTGGCCCTCGACGAGGTCGGCGATTTCGATCACGTCGCCGGCGGCACCGTTGCCCTTCCATGAGCGAGGGGGTTGCGGAGGTGCTGGCGCGTTAAACGCGTTTAAGGCCGTTTAATCCCGCGAACGCGGGCCTCGGGCCGGAAAGGCGGACCTTGTGGCGGAGGCCGGGGAGATCGGGCCGCTGGCGCGATTTCGGGAATCGCGCTTTGCGCGGGACCAGAGACTTCACCCGCCAGAGGCGGGCAAGGGGGCAAGAGACCAGAGACCGGCTCATGGCTTCGCCTCCTTCAACGCGGCCTGCCGGGCCTCGCCGGCTTGGACGACGCCGCTGACGAAGGCCGTGCCGACAATGTCGGTGAACGCGTCCTCCAGGTCGGGGCGGCCGGTGAGCACCTGCCGCTCCAGGGCCGGGATGTCGGCCTGCAGGGCGATCAGCCTGGGCTGTAGCGCCTCCAGGCCGGCCGCGAACGTCGCGTCGTCTTTTTCATCCAAACCAGCCAGGCGGACCAGCTCGGCGCGGATGGGGGCGACGCGGTGGATGAGCGGCGCCATCACCGCCCGGTCGGCCTCAGCCAACGCGGCCTCGGCCGCCGCCATGAAGCGCGCCTCGCGGCCCGCCTTCGCCGAGGCTTCGGCGGGCAAGCCGGCGGCCAGACCGGCGGCGACGCTCGCCGGCCTCTGCGCGGGCGTCTCGCGGTTCTTGAGCGCGGTCTCGACAGACGGCGGCGAACCGCCCGCGCTGCCGCCCTGGTCGCCGCCACCCGGTGCGCCAGCACCGGCGGGTGCAGGGCCCTGCCCTGCCGCCGCCTCCAGCGTGAGGCCGAACTTTTCCGACAACTCATCGGCCAGCGCGGTGAAACCGGCGTTGCGCAGTTTCACCAGGCGCTCGGCGAGCGCGTCGAGGTCTTCGACGTCCTGCGCCGCGAGCTGGAAGTAGGCGACCGGTTTCTGCGACGGATACTCCGCGGCCAGGATGCGGCGATCGAACTGGGTCTGGAGCACGGCGGAAATGTCCATCGACTCCGCGAGCGCGAGCGTGTCGAACGCCTCCTGGTGATTCTGGCCCTGGGCCTCGTTGCCGAGGCCGCCGGCCGCGGTGAGCATGGTGAGCAGCCCGCTGGTGCCGGCGAGCACGAGGTCCGCATCCTCCGCCTTGATGAAGTTCTCGAACTGGACGCCGTCGAGGTTGCCGAGGTCGAGCGCCTCGATCTTGGCGCCAGGCGGGAGGGCGCCGCGGCTGTTGCCGGTGACGCCCTTCACCAGTTCCAGCCACTCCTTCACCTTGTCGAGCGGCGTGTTCTCGCCGAGCATCGCGAAGATCGAGGCGAGCGCGTAGTCCTCCTGGAACACCGTCCAGTTTTTCTTCGCGAGGTTGCGGCGCAGGAAGCACAGCAGCGCGATCTCGTAGAGCGGATCGTCGACTTCGCGGATGATGAACCCGGCTGGATCGACCGGCACCGCGGAGGTGAGACTGCCGCGGGCCTCGGCGTCGTAGAGCCACTCGTCGAAATTGTCGGGGTTGCGGCCCCAGTGCCACTGCGGCACGGGGTTGAGGCGGACGATCGGCGCGGCCGGATCGTCGTCGAGATGGCGCGGTTCCAGGTGCGAGAAGCCGCGGAACGTCGGGAGCGCCAGCCACTCGAACACCTCGGGCAGGTTGCCGATCGCTTCATACGCGGTGCGCAGCGTGCGCTGTTGCGCGGCGGCCTGCGCGGCCGTGATGCCGGCGGGGAGTTCGCTCGGGACCTTCACGTCCCAGTCGAGTTTCTTGAGCGCGGCGAGGCGGCGGTGCTTGAGCGCGCGCAGCGTGGGGTGCCGCTTCTCCGCCATGCGGTTCAGCTTTTGCAGCGCGTCGTATTTGCCGCGCTCGCCCTCCTCGAGGAGCGCGACCACGCGTTGCACGTTGAGCCCGCGGAGCGGATTATACCAATCGCGCGCGCGGTTCAGATTGCGGATATGGAGCGGCTCTTGCATGGCTACCCTTCGAGGCTCCCGTCCTCGCCGCGCCCGCGCGGCGCGCCCCAGGCCTGGATGTCTTCGCTGGCGCCCACGTAGCCGGCGGTCAGCCCCGCGCGCGTGGCGAGCGCGCCGCCCCACGCGATGTCGCAGTGCGAGTAGTCGAGCAGGTTGTTCGTGCCCTCGCTGAAGATCCATTTTTTCCCCGTGTGCGTTTTGCGCAGCGCGAAGAAATCCATCGCCACATCCTGCCAGGCGCGCGGGAAGCGTTTCTCGCCGGTCGCGAGCTGGTTCATGAGCGCGAAGCCCATCTCGGGTTTCTCGCTCGCGAAGTTGTGGCCCTCGAAGCGGCCCTGGAAGTGTTGCTCCAGCTCCCAGCAGATTTTCATGCCGAGGCCGGTCTTGTCGCCGGCGCCGCGCACGGCCGTCACCCGCCGCATGAAGTGATGGGTGACCACGTCGTGAAAATCCCAGTCGTCGGTGCGGAACGTGAGCAGGCCGCGCAGCCAGGCGCCGGCCGCATCCTTCTCGTCGACGTAGAGCGCCGCGAGGTCGCCCTCGCCGGAGGCGGCGACATCGTAGCCGAGATTGTGCCGCGCCACCTTCGCGAAGAGCTGGGGGAACGCGCCGTCGAGAAAGCGCTCGATCTTGCGCGCGCGCTCCTCGCGACCGGCCAGCGTGAACTTGCCGAAGATCGATTCAATCTGCGCGTGCTCCAGGTGCAGCCGCTCGCCCTCGTAGTTTTGCATGCACAGCTCCATCTGCGACCAGTTGACGATGCAGGCCGTGCCGCCCTTGGGGTTGCACATGTAGCTCTCCTGGTAGGTGGCCTCGTCACGCGCGCGCTGCTTGCAATCGGCGATGAACTGCTCGCGGGTGAACTGCGTGCCGCGCGTCTCGTTGATTTTTTCGACGAGGCCCTGCGCCACCGCGTCCTCGATCGTGGTGAAGTGGTGCGACCAGCCGCCCTTCCCTTTCCGCGCGTCGAGGCAGATCTGGTAGAACAGCGTGTCGTTGCCCTTGTGGCTGCCCCACATCGAGAGATCGTAGCCCCACGTCACGCGCGCCTGCGCGATCTGGTAAAGCTCCTCGGCGCGCTGGTGGCGCGGGAATTCGTCCAGGCCCACGTCGCCGCCGTAGACGAGCATCGCATTCGGATTCGAGGTGAACGCGATGATGCGGCTCCCGTTGTCGAACTTGATCACGCCCATCTTCACCTCCTCGGTGAAGCCCGTGTCCTTGCCGTCCTGGTTGAAGATCGGCACGCGCACCAGCTCCTCGCCGTGCGAGACGATGCTCCTGGCGACGCCGTAGATGTCGCAGAAGAGTTTGCAGCCCGACATGTATTCGAGCGCGGAGGGCCAGTCCTTCGTGGCGAACAGGTAGTCGCGCTTCGCGTAGTGGAGCCGTTTGCGGACGTTGGCGAACCCATCGCAGTGGGTGGCGCCGATGCGGAAGGACTTCTCCCAGTTCTTGAGGCGCGAGGCGTCCTCGATCCATTGGAGTTGGTAGGGAAGCCAGTAGCGCGACGCCGCGGCGGGCTGATCGATCGTGCTGGTGAGGAGGGCGGCCATGAAAAGGAGCAGCGTCATTTTTTCTCCGCCGGGGGCGCCTTCGGCGTGATGCCCATGATGCGATCGATTTCGGCGACGGCGGCGGCGCGCACCTCGTCGGCGCTGGCGGCCGGCGCATTCTTCGCGCGATCGACCTGCTGCGCGACGGCGCGGAGCTTCGCTTCGCGTTCCTCGCGCTCCGCCGTGAGCTTGGCGATCTGTTCGTCGCGCAGCGCGAGCTGCTTGTCCGCCACCTCGATCTTTTTCGCGGCGACCTGCAGATCGGACTCGAGCCGGCGCGCGTGGCGGTTGCTCGTGCGGATGCGCTCGATCGATTTCGACATCAGGTCGGCCGTCTCGGGGTCGACGTGGTCGCCCATGCCGAGCGTGGTCTTGAAGATTTTTTTCTCCAGGACCTTCGAGGCCGCGTCGTCCAGGCCGAGGCCGGCCTGCGTGACGCCGGCGATGTGCGCGGCGAGTTCCTTGTCTGCCCGCAGATCCGCGAGGAACTCGGAGAACGCGCCGTCGCGAAACGCCTTCGCGCTGTTCGTGGAGACGTAGCCGATGTCCCACTCCGCGGCGAGGCGCTGAATTTCCCTCAGCGTGGCGCCCTTGCGGCCACCCTTGAGTTTGGCGACTGCATCGCAGAACGACCAGAACTGTTCCGGCGTGAGGCTGCTTTCGATTTTCGAGGGCATCAGGACGCCTCCGGCGTGGACCAGGGACCAGAGACTTCACCCGCCAGAGGCGGGCAAGGGGACCAGAGACCTTGAGCGGAAATTGCTCCGCGGGCGCCGGCCGCTACGACGGCGCCCGCGGAGGTTTGGCGTATCACGCGTCCTGACCGCGCGCATCCCGGCGCGCGGGAAAAGCTGCGGACGATGGCGGGGCGGGCGGGCATGGTTCAGATCCCGCGGGAGGCGAGGTAGTCGCGGCCCGCGGCCGTGACGCGCCACTCGCGCATTTCGGGCGAGAGCGCCTTGTCGGCCGCGGCGACGAAGCCCTTGTCGGCGAGGTAGCTCAGTTCGGCGGCGATGGTGGCGGGCTCGGCGCTGCGGAAGCCCGCGAGGCGCGCGGCCTGGAGGAGCGTGGACACCGGCAGCTCGGTGCCGGCGACTTCGCGGAGCGTCTCCAGCAGGCGGAAACGGAGGCGTTCGAGTTCGGCGGGGGACATGGCGTCTAGCGGTTGGCCTGGTCGCGCATGAACTGCGTGACCGTGGTGTTGAAACCCGCCGGCGAGTATCTCACGGCGTGCGCGCCGCGGCCGGGGCCGGGCGCGAAGGGAGGCCGGCCATGAGTGCGCGCAATCTCGTGACGCTGGTCGTCACGCGCCAGCCGGACGGATTGTGGCGCGCGGAGTCGGGCTGCGCCTGGGCCGACAGCACCACGCCGGAACTCGCGGCGCGGCAGCTCGCCGGCCTGCTCCTGGGCGTGACGCCGGACCGCATCGATCTCCGGCGGGCCGGCCCGCGCCTCTTCACCGCGCAGATGCGCGGCGAGGGGGCGAAGCTCTTCTGGTGGATTTTTGCGCCCCTCGCGATCGGCGCGGCGCTGTCGGCCGCGTGGTCGTTTTTGGCGGGAGGTGGGCGATGAAACCAAGGACCAAGGGACAAGGGACCAAGGGACAAGGGACCAAGGGACAAGGGACCAAGGGACAAGGGACCGCGAGCCAGCCGACCATCGCCCTCAACGGCGCGGTGCTGCACACGAGCGTGGCCGGCCGCTTCGGCACCGAGCCGGCCACGCTCGAAATTTTCCGCAACCGGATCAGCGGGACGATCTCGCTGCTGCCGTCACACCAGGGCATCGTGCTCGACGCGCGCGGCTGGCACGCGCTGCTGCAGGCGCTGGCGTGGCCGCCCGCCGAGCCGGGCGGAGACCAGGGACTTCACCCGCCAGAGGCGGGCAAGGAGACCAAAGACCACGGATCGCTGAAACCGCTGCGGCTGCGGCGGCACCCAGCACTCGCCACTGTCACTCGCCACTCGCGGACGACGAGGGGAGGCCGCCGATGAACCCGCTGCGCTGCCTCCTGCGCCTGCCGCTCGCGCTCGGCGGGCTGATCCTGTTCTGGGTGCTCTTCGCCTGGGCGATGCTCACCGAGGCCCGCAAAAAGCAAAAACTCGGCGCGGCCTACGAAGGCCCGCTCGACGGGGAGGACGAATCATGAGCCTCAAGCAACTCCGCGATCTCGCGCAGTGGCACGAGGAGGAAAGCGCCCGCTGGAAGATGCGGGCCGCCGACTGCGAAGGTGCCTGGGCCTCCCAGAAGAAATGCGAGGCCAAGATGTTTTTTCACCGCGACGCCGCGCGCGACCTCAAGGCGCTCGCCGATGCCTTCGCCACCTTCGCCTCACTCACCGCACCCGAGACCCAAGAACCACAATCCTAACCCGCCAAAGGCGGGCAAGCTCCCAACTCGAAAAATGCCAACCACCACCGAATCACCCACCACCGCCGGCCTGCTCGATCTCGACTCGGCCGCGAAATCCTACCGCACCGCGGCCGACAGCGTGGCCGCGCGCGTCGACGAGCTCGACCACGAGCTGCGCGAGCTCTACCGCCGCAAACTCCCCGGCATCCGCAAGGCGCTCGGCGAGGCGAAGAGCGCGCAGGACGCCGCGGTCGCGGCCGTGCTGCGGAACAAACCCATGTTCGAGGAGAAGCGCACGCTCGTGCTGCGCGGCGTGAAGCTGGGCCTGCAGAAGGGCGCCGGCAAACTCGACTGGGAGATCGAGGACGACGAGCTGGTCGCCCGCATCGCGAAGCTGTTCAAGGGCGAGGAGGAGATGCTCGCGCAGCTCCTCCACACGGCGGTCACGCCCGCGAAGGACGGCCTCAAGCAGCTCGACGCCGCGGTGCTCGCGAAGCTGGGCGTGACGGTGGAGGGCGTGGGCGACTATGTGGTCGTGAGCGACACCGACAGCGACGCGCGGAAACTGGTGAAGCGCATCCTCAAGGAGGGCGCGGTGCACGAGATCGGTGCGAAGTCGTGAACCCGCTGCTCGCCAAGCCCGCCATCACGGCCGCCGCCGTGCCCGACGCGTGGATCGCCACGGTGCGCGAGGTCGCGCAGCGCGACGGGCACGCGGTGCGCGGCGGCACGATGGGCGGTTGCCCGACGATCGAGGTGCAGTCGATCAACACGGGCAACTTCGCCGCGCTGATGCTGCCGGGCGACGGCTTCACGTTTCTCACCGCCCAGGACCGCGATGCGGTGCTGGCGCGCCTGTGGGCGCCGACCAGGGACCAGAGACTAGCGACCAGAGACCTCAAACCATCCGCATAATCCGCGTTATCCGCGGTCAAAAAAAACGAACCATGACTCAATCCGATCTCCGAAATCTTCTCACCGCCGCGGGCCTGCCCGCGGTGCTGTGGCAGCTCCCCGATCTCGCCTACGAGCCCGTCAGCATGGATTGGGTGGCGGACAACCACCTCGCCTGGCTCGAGGCCCGGCCGCGCGAGCTGGTCGTGTTCGCCGACATCGGCGGCGGCAAGACCGTGCGCCAGCGCCCGTTGTGGCTGGCCGAGGCCGACGACTGCGACAACCTCGCGATCGGCCTGATGGCGCACGGGCAGGTGGGCAACGCGCTGGCCGCGCGCCGGGCCAGCGCGGGACGGGGCGGCCTCGCCTTCGGCTTCCTGCTCTACCAGGCCGGGCCGGCGCGCCTGGAGAACTACTCGGTCGAGGGCGGGCACTGCATCAACTGGTTCGTCGATTACGAAAGCCGCGTGCGGTTCTTCGAGCCCGGCATGGGCACGGGCGTGGAACTCAACACCGCGGAGCGCGCCTCGGCGTGGTTCGGCCTCGCGTCATGAACGGAGCACAGAACACGGAAAACAGAGGACGGAGGGGCGTGCGCCTGGCCGTGCTCTGGCTGCTGACCTCAGTCCTCTGGATCGCGGGTTGTGCCAGCCCGCGGCCGGCCGATCCGCGCGACCCCGACATCTATCGCCCGGCGAACCCGCAATACCCCGACCCGAGCCGCCGATGAAAAAGAATCACCCGAAACCGGAGCCGATCGCGGCGTCGTTCACGACGGCCGGCTATATCGTCCTGAAAGAGGGCCTGCCCTGCACGCTCGCCAATGTGAGCGGCCTGCACAAGGGCGGCGTGTTGCTGCCCCATTCGGCGGGCTCAGGGCAGGCGGGCGCGCCGGTGGCGATGTTCCTCAAGCTGCGCGACGCGCGGCGCGCGATCGCGCGCACCACGCGGTGCGTGGAGCGCCTGCGCGGCTCGATGATCGAGGAGTGGGCGCGGAAATCCGTGCCGCTGCTGTTCATCGACGGCAACTACGACGCGGTGGCGCTGGGGAGGCAGGGATGAGCGCGATCACCTGGAGCATGTTGGAGCGGCTGCCGCTGATGGTGGCGCACGCGCTGCTCGCGGCGGCGGAGCGCGAGATCGACGAGATCGTGCATAAGCGCGGCGGCGAATGGCCGGCGAAGTGGGAGGCGGTGCGCACACCCGATGACGTGTTGTCGATCTACTGCGTCGATCAGGAGACGCGGACTCGCTACCGCGCGCTCGCGCTGCACTGCATCCGTCGCGAGGAAAAGGAAATCGCCGCGCTGCGCGCCGGGAGGGCCGCATGAGCGCCGCCGCCGAAATCCTCGCGTTGCTCGCCAAGCACGAGCCGCCCGCGACGGCCGTCACCAAGATCGGCCTCACGCCGGCGCAGGTGCGCGCGCTGGCGGCGCAGTGCCGGCCGGTGGAGCTGCCCACGCCGCAGGAGGCGCGCCGCGGTCTCGCGCGTCTGGTGCGCGACGGCCGGCGCGACCGGTCCGGCCGGCGCGGGGCGTGGGGCCGCCGGGGGCTGCCGGAGCACGTCTGGCGCGCGATGTATGCCGAGTATTGCGCCGGGCGGTCGTGCGCCGAGGTCGCGGCGATCTTCGGCGGCACGCGGCAGTCGGTGCACGAGGTGTTCCGGGTGCGGGGCCTGCGGCTCCGCCCGCGGCACCTGCGCTTACACGCCAAGATCGAGTATCGCGGGCGCGCCTATACGCCGGGCAAAAACGGCTACTACCGGGCCACGGCGGGCGACCGCCGGCCGCTGCATCGTGCGCTGTGGGAGGACGCCCACGGCCCGATCCCGGCGGGCTGGCAGGTGACGTTCAAGAACGCGGACCACGGCGATCTGCGGCTCGACAACCTGGAGTGCCTGCCGATCGCGGACGTGACGCGCTACCACGGCGCCCGGCACCGCGGCGCACGGGCGGAGGCGGCATGAGCGCGCCGGCTGAAATCGTCGAGCGGATCAAGAAGCTGCTGCGCCTCGCGCGCAGCGCGAACCCGCACGAGGCCCAGCTCGCCATGCAGCGGGCGCTGCAGCTCGCGGAGGAACACCGCGTGGCGGTCGATGCACTCAACCCCGACGCGATGGCGCCGCTCCTCACACATCAGGACACGGACTCGCTGGCGCGCCTCGGCTACGACCGGCGGTTCGCGGCGATCATCACGCAGCGGTTTTTCCGCGTGCGGCCGGTGGTGCGCTTCGCGGTCCATGTCGTCGACGGCTGGCCGCGCGGCGGCGAAAAGCTGTCGTTCGTGGGCACGGCCAGCGACATCGAGATCGCGCTCTACGTGTATCACTTCCTCGTGCGGCACTTCGGCTATTGCTGGCGCCTGCACCGCGGGCGGCTGCGCAACCGCTACAGCTACGTGCACGGCATGTTCGAGGGGCTCTACACCAAGCTCGCCGACGCCGAGCCGCCGGCTGCGGAGCGCAAGGCCAGGGGCACGGAACTCGCGCTGTCGATGGACGGCTACATCGCACAGCACATCGGCGAAACCTCGTCGAAGGGTATGGCCGATCCGAGCGCGGCGGCGGCGCGCTACGCGGGCTACATCCGTGGCCGGCAGACGGAGATCCGCAACGCCGTGAAGGCGCCCGCGGAGCAAACCCTCGCGCTCGCATGACCAAGGGCGAGCGCAACACCTATTTCGGCCACCTGTGGCCCGAGGCATGTCTCGCCAACGAGTGGGACGTGAAGGACGAGGCGCGTCGGCGCGCCGTGACGGCTGAAGCCATGCGCCTGGTGCGCGGGCCACAGACGGACTCGACGGGCGCCCTGGGGCCGGACGAAATCACGGCGCTGTTCACCTACCTGCGCCATCTGGGCAATCCCGCGAGCCTGGACAAGTCGGCCCGGTGGGTGACGTGCCAGGAGGACTATCGCACGTTTAACCGGGCGAAGCAGGCCGACTGGCACGAGCGCGAGACCTATGGCGCGGGCAGGAACCGGCTCGATCGCGATCGCTTCGGCGGTGCGGCGTCGGCGGCGGGCGGCCCGCTCGAAGCGCTCGACGCCGACGAGGTGCGGAAGCGGCATTTGACGGTCGCGAGCCGGCATCAGCGGAAACTGCGGCGAGAGAAAGGCCAAAAGTTGGCCAGCCAAGAATCGGCCAGCACCGCGCCGTCCGCGCCGGTGCGCAACGAGTCGCCGAAGGTCGATGTGCCGTTCTGATCATGGAGATTATTCACCAGATTCAGCCCACGCCCTATGCGTGCAACCAAACTTGCCTGGCCATGCTCCTCGGCATCCCCGTCGCGCGGGTCTTGGAAGTGTTCCCAAGCGAAGGCATGACGCCACGGCAACTCCACGCGGCTCTTGATCGCTGTGGGTTCGAGTGGAATGCGTTTCAGTTTGGAACGCTCATCTGTGACGGTTTCTACCTGGATCAGCGCGACGACGATGCGGATGCGGCCGCGAAGCAGGCGAAACGCGACGGCAAGCCGGCCCGCGAGTCACCTGATGGCATGGTGTCCGAGCTGCTCGCCGACATCGGCCGGCGGTTTTACCAAGGCCGCCGGCCGCCGCAGAAATGGCTCCAGGACCAGAAGCCGCTGATGATGACGCTTACCTGGCCTGCGGGCTGGCTCAAAACGCGCGGCGTGAGCCTTTCCGTGGCCCGCTATCGCGAAATCTTGCGCGAGATCGTCACAGGCATCGCGACGCACGGTGACCTGGCTAAAATCGAATACTTCCCGAGCTACCTGCAACACTGCGTCCGCCTCTGGTTCGTCCACAACGGCGAGGAGCTATATTACCGGCAAAAAGGCATCCGCGACGCGCTCGATCTCGGCATCCTGAAGGGCGGCGCACCGAAAGCGCCGGTCGGCCCGGACCCGATGGATGCGCTGGCAGCCGCGCATCGGGTGCTTGCCAGCCAGAAGCGGGCGGCGAAGACTCGAAAAGAAGACAGCGGCCAAACCACGTTTTTCTGATGTTCAAACTGGGCAAAAACGACGCGTTAAACGAGCGCGCCGGACTCACCGAAACCCTCCCAAACCTCTGCGAATGCCGGGGTGGAGCGGCCCGGACCCTCCCAATCAACCCGGCGGCCGGCGGACTTGCTCTGGGCGGCCGGACTCACCTCGGAGGCTCATACTTTCTGAGCCCAGGTGAGGGTTTTTGAGGGGACTCCCAATCCTCCCTCAACCCCCCTACTCGACCCGTCCGGCCACCCCTCCCCCGCCCGGACCCACCCCGCCATGACCAAACTCCACCCGCTCCCCCTCGTCCCCGCCCTCCTCGCCGCCCTGTCCCCGGCGCTCCACGCCCAGTCCGTCGCGACGCCCGCCCCCGCCAAAGAGGATCCTGCGCCGGTCGTGCTCAGCCCCTTCACCGTCACCTCCTCCGACGACCGCGGCTACCAGGCGGGCAACACCCTCGCCGGCAGCCGGCTCGCCACCAAGCTCAGCGAGACGCCCGCGTCCGTCTCCGTCTTCACCGAGGAGTTCCTCAAGGACCTCGGCGCCACGAGCCTCGCCGACGTGCTCGAATACGGCGTCAACGCCAACGCCGACTTCAACGCCGTCTCCACCGCCCCGAGTTTCTTCTACATGGATGGCGCGCTGCTCAACGGCGTGCGCGTCAACAACCGCGGCCTCTTCGCCTCGCAGACGGTCGATTTCCTCGAGACCACGCTGCCGATCGACGCCTACAACACCGGCCGCTTCGACGTCTCCAGCGGGCCCAACTCGGTGCTCTTCGGCTTCGGTGCCGCCGGCGGCATGGTCAACGCCCAGACCCGCGCCGCCGATCTGCGCCGCGGCGCGGTCAACGTCAACCTGATCGCCGGCTCGTGGAGCGCCTATCGCGCCGAGGCCGACCTCAACGTCGTCGCCCAAAAAGACCGCCTCGCCCTTCGCGTGCTGGGCGTGCACGACGAGCGCGACACCTGGCGCCGCTACGCCGGGCGCCGGACCGATCGCTGGACGATCACCGGCGGCTTCAAGCCGTTCCAGACCACGACCGTCACCGCACTCTACGAGAAGGGCGACCTGCACACGCCGTCCGAGCGGCCGTTCAACCGCATCGACAATCTCTCCTTCTGGTGGGAGCGCGGCCGCGCCACGATCGACAACACCGCCTTCGGCACGAGCACCACCGCCGTGCAAAATGCCTCCGGCACCCGCGGCGCGGGCCTCCGCAACATCTGGGTCTCGAACGACGGCCGCCCCGTCTTCTCCCGCACCGGCAGCGCCAACACCGTCGTCTACCGCAGCGCCGGCCGCTACGAGGCGGGCGTCGGCAGCGGCATCGCCACGCCGCGCCTCGAGTCCGGCGCGTATCAGACGTTGCTGCCCGTCACGACCCTCGCCAACGGCCTCCCCGGCTCGCCCTACGACATCAACTACTACGGCCCCGAGGCCGTCCGCACCAACGCGATCGAGCGCAAGTTTTTCCGCGTCGAGCAGCAGCTCGGACGCGACGGCTTCGTGGAACTCGCCTACAACCGCGAGCACGGCGGCGGTTTCTCGCACCAGATGTCCGGCGACTTCGCGCTCCTCGGCGATCCCAACCAATTCTCACCCAACCCCGACGGCACCGCCACGCGCGTCGCCAACCCCCGCGCCGGCCAGCTCTACGTCGAGCAAATCTGGTATCACAACATCGAGGATGTGTGGAACGAGGTCTTCCGCGGCACGGGCTCATGGACGCTCCGCCTCGGCCGGCTCGGCGAGCACCGGCTCGCGGGCATGTTCGAGCGCTCCGAGGCCACCAACCGCACGACGCAGGGTCCTGAGATCCTCGTCAACGCCACCACCCGCGTGCCCATCCTCAACGCCGCCGCCCCCGAGAACGGCCAGAATCATCTCTACCGCCGCAGCTACGTCTCCGCCGGTGCGCCCGAGACCTGGTATGCCGGCTCGCGCCTCGACGCGCGGCCGATCGTCTACGGCGGCGCGACCTACGTCCCGCGCCTCATCACCAATGCCAACGCCAACGGCGCCATCCGCGCGATCGACAGCCTCATGCTCGCGACGCAGAGCCGTTTCTTCGGGGGACGGTTGATCTTTACCGGCGGCCTGCACCGCGACCAGGTCGACATCACGCCGTTCCAAAACGCGCGCATCGCCGCGACCGATCCGCGCGTCGCTTCCGGCGCGAAGATCGCCAACGAATACGAACTGCTCGGCGCGGACCCCGCGAACAAGCGCCAGTATGATTTCGACACCTATACCGCCGGCGCCGTGCTCGGCCTCGTGCAGGGCGTGAGCGCGTTCTACAACGAGTCCAACAACAACGGCGCCCCGCAGACCAACCGCCGCATGCTGCCCGACGCCTCGCTGCCCGTGCCGCCCGAGGGCCGGGGCCGCGACTACGGCGTCATCATGAATTTCTTCGACGGCCGCCTCTTCGCCCGCGCCACGGCCTTCAACACCGACTCGAAAAACGACCCGACCGTGCGCGACAACGCCTTCATCGTCGCCCACCGCCGCATCATCACCGCCTACCGCGACGCCGGCCTTATCACGCAGGCCGAGGCCGACGCGCGCTCGCTCAACGCCTACCTCGGCGACTTCATGTCGGACCTCGCCACCCGGGGCTACGAGTTGGAGGTGAAGGCCAACCCGACGAAGAACTGGTCCCTCACCGCCTCGTATTCCTACACCAAGCTCAAGCGCAGCAACCTCGGGCAGGACTGGTATCCGTGGTTCGCCGCGCAGAAAACCTACTACGGCCGCTTCCCCTCCACGCTCGCGACGACGGCCAACCTCCCGGTCGCAACCGAGATCGCCCAGATCGAGACCGGCGTCGCGAATCTCTTCGCGCTGAACGAACTCGGCTACAACAACCGCCCGCACAAGGCCAACGCCTTCGCCCGCTACTCGTTCAGCGAAGGCCGCCTCAACGGCTGGTTCGCCGGCGCCGGCGTGCGCTGGCAGGACCACAACGTGCTCCAGCGCGACATCGTCGGCTTCGACGCGCTCGGCAAGGACATCCTCGGCAAGATCCTCTACGGCCCCGAAATCTACAACGTCGACGCTCTCGTCGGCTGGTCGACGAAGCTGAAGGCCGGTCCGCTCGGCCGCGGCACGACCGTCCGCGCGCAACTCAACATCGCCAACCTCTTCGACAGCGACCGCATCCAGGTCATCCGCCTCAATCGCGTGGGCGACGGTTACTGGCGCGTCGTCCCCCGCGAGCCGCGCAGCTTCCGCCTCTCCGTCGCGCTGGGCTTCTAAATCTCGACCAAAACTCGTCGTCACTCACTCCTCTTTCTCTTTCCTCTTTATCTTTCTCTTTCGTCCAGGAGCCGGATTCGGAGGAGAAAGATAAAGAGAAAGCAGGAAGAGAAAGATTGGCCGACTCGCCGCTCAT
This sequence comes from Verrucomicrobiota bacterium, assembly GCA_016235555.1. Lineage (GTDB taxonomy): Bacteria > Verrucomicrobiota > Verrucomicrobiia > Opitutales > Opitutaceae > JACRKC01. The sequence continues at coordinate 10,045 of JACRKC010000131.1, read as the reverse complement.
GATCCCTCCCCGTCGCGCCTGGCTGCTCTGCGTGCTGCTCTTCTTCTCGGCCGCGCTCTGCTTCCTCGACCGCCAGGTGCTCAGCGTGCTCGCCCCGCGCATCACGGAGGAGTTCGGCCTGAACAACACCGCCTACTCGCGCATCGTGTTCGCGTTTGTGTGCGCCTACACGCTGATGCTCGCGCTCGGCGGCCGCGTCATGGATGCGCTCGGCAGCCGGCGCGGCCTCACGCTGGCGGTCGGCTTCTGGTCGCTCGCCAGCGCCGCGCACGCCCTCGTCACCGGCCCGTGGTCGCTCGGCGCCGCCCGCTTCCTGCTCGGCCTCGGCGAGGGCCCCGCCATCCCCGCCGCCATCAAGGGCGCGGTCGAATGGATGGACGGGAAACGCCGCGGCCTCGCCGTCGGCCTCGTCACGAGCGGCGCCGCCCTCGGCTCCACGCTCGCGCCGCCGCTGACCGCATGGGCCGCGGGCCGCTTCGGCTGGCGCGGCGCCTTTCTCGGCACCGCCGTGTTGGGCACGGTGTGGCTCGTCGCCTGGCAACTCGCCTTTCGCGGCCTGCCGGCGACAGCCGCTCGTAACACTGGAGCCGCCGCACGCCCGCGGTGGTCGGAACTGCTCGCCCAGCCGGACGTGCTGCGGTTGCTCGCCGCCCGCTTCTGTTTCGATCCCGTCTTTTACTTCTACATGTTCTGGATTCCTCAGTATCTGGCCCGCGAACGCGGCATGTCCGTCGCCCAGATCGGCGCGCTCATGTGGATTCCGTTTGTTGCCCTCGAGATCGCCAACATCGGGGCCGGCCACGTCTCCGATTTGCTCGCCGCCCGCGGCTGGCCGCGGCCGCGCGCGCGGATGATGCTCATGCTCATCGCCGCGCTGCTCACCCCGGCTTCGTTTGCCGCCTCGCTCGCGGACACGCCCGGCCTCGCGATCGCGCTCATGGCCGTGCTGATGTTCGCCCACGGCATCTGGATCACCAATTTCATGACGCTCGTCGGCGAGACCGTTGCGCCGGCCGAGGTCGCCACCACCGTCGGCCTCACCGGCTTCTGCGGCGGCGTCGCCGGCATGTTGTCCAACCTCGTGATCGGCCCGACCGTCGATGCGCGCGGCTTCGGGCCGGTGTTCCTCGCGTCCGCCGTCGTCTATCCGCTCGCGTGGCTCATCCTGCGCGTCGGCCGCGCCTCACCCGCTTCCTCTCATGCCTGATTCCGCCCCTCGCATCCCCCGTCGCAAACCGCGCACCGCCCGCATCGGCGTCTTCGCCGTCGGCTACCACGTCTACTGGGGCCAGTTTCCCGGCCTGCTCGACGAGCTGCTCGCCAAACTCGCCGTGCTCGAGCGCCGCGCCGCCGCCACCGGCGCGACCGTCGTCAACTTTGGCATGGTCGACAAAGCCCAGGACGCCTACGCGCTCCTGCCGAGGCTCAAGGCCGCCGACCTCGATCTCGTTTTCTGCGACATGGTCACCTACGCCACGTCGGCCACGTTTGGCGCGATCATCCGCGGACTCGACGTGCCGGTCGTGCTCGTCGCGCTCCAGCCGCTCGCCGCGATGGACTACGCGAAGGCGACCACGCACCTGCAGCTCGCCAACGACGATTTCTGCTCCGTGCCCGAGTTCACCGGCGTCGCCATCCGCATGGGCAAGCGTCCGCCCGAAGTCATCCTCGGCACGCTGCACGACGATCCCGCGGCCGAAGCCGAGCTCACCGAGTGGTGCGAGATCGCGATGGCGCTGCACGATCTCAAGCGCGCGCGCCTCGGGCATTTCGGCCACCCGATCGAGCACATGCTCGACATGCAGACCGATCAGACCGCGCTCACCGCGGCCTTCGGCTGCCACATCGTGCAGACCGAGGCCGACGACCTGCTCCGCGTCAGCCGCGACATCACGCCCGCCGAGATCGCCGCGAAACGCGCCGAGATTCTCGCGCTCTTCGACACGCCCGATCCCAAGGCCGACCCGCTCACCCGCAAATTGACCGACGAGGATCTCCACACCGCCGCGCGCACCGCCGTCGCGCTGGACCGGTTCATCGCGCACCACGAACTCGACGGCCTCGCCTACTACCACGAGGGCGAGCCCGGCAGCCCGTTGCGCGAACTCGTCACCAACCTCATCGTCGGCAACTCGCTCCTGACCGCCGCCGGCTTCCCCATGTGCGGCGAGTCCGATCTGAAGACCTGCGTGGCCATGCTCATCATGGACCGCCTCGGGATCGGCGGGAGTTTCGCCGAGTTTCATCCGGTCGATTTCAAGGAGGGCTTCGTGCTCGTGGGCCACGACGGCCCCCACCACCTCAACATCGCCGCCGCCAAGCCCGTCCTCCGCAGTCTCGTGAAATACCACGGCAAGCCCGGCCACGGCGCGAGCGTCGAGTTCAAGCTCAAGGAGGGCCCGATCACGATGCTCAGCCTCGGCGTGACGGCGCAGGGCAAGTTCAAGTTCATCATCGCCGAGGGCGAAAGCGTGCACGGCCCGATCCCCGCGACCGGCAACACCAACACCCGCGGCTTCTTCCGCCCCGACGTGCGCACGTTCCTCAAACGCTGGGTCGCCGAGGGGCCGACGCACCATTTCGCGCTCGGCCTCGGCCATCGCGCCCAATCGCTCCGCCGCATCGGCGAGTCACTCGGCCTCGAAACCGTGATCATCAACTCGGAGAAATCACCATGAGTCCGCCCCTTTCGTCCCCGCTCTCACGAGCCGGGCGACTTCGTCTGCGTCGCCCGCTTCGTGAGAAGCGGGACTTCGTGCGCTTCGCCCTCGTCGCCGCCTTCACGCTCTCCGCCTTCGCGGCCGAGCCGGCGCCCACCCTCTCGCTCGAAGCCGGCTTTCGCACGCCTCCACCCGCCGCCCGTCCGCACACCTACTGGCTCTGGCTCAACGGCCGCGTCGACCTCCCGTCCGCATCCGCCGAACTCCAGGCGATGAAGGATGCCGGCCTCGGTGGCGTGCTGCTCTTCGAGATGGGCGCGCGCGGCGACAAAGCCACCATCCCCGCCCCCGGCCCGGCCTTCCTGAGTCCCGAGTGGCTCGCCCAACTGCGCGAGGTCGCCACCCACACCAAGGCCCTCGGCCTCGAACTCGATCTTTCGGTCATCAGCAGCTGGGACATGGGCGGCCCGTGGATCGAGCCACGGCACGCGAGCATGAACCTTTACGCAACCGAGGCCACCGCGACCGCCGTCGCCGGCACGCCGCTCGATCTCGTGCTGCCGTTTCCCGCACCCGAGCGCGCCGCGCCGCTCGGCGCCGACGGTCGTCCGGTTTTCTGGCAGGACGTCGCCGTGCTCGCCGTGCTCGCGCCGCGGCGCCTGCCCGCGCATGAATTCGTGCTGCGCCTCGATCCCGACGGCGAACACGATCTCGCCGCCATCGCCCTCGATCAAGGCACGCCCAATGCCCCGGCCCCGCTCGCCGCCACGATGACACCGGTGCGCGAGTTCAGCCTCGCCCTCTCGACGACCGGCACGCGCGACGCCGATTTCCGCGAAGTGCTACGCGGCAATCTCGCCGCCACCGCGGGCCCGCAGCGCTTCGATCTCCCCGCCGGCACCCGTGCGCGCTACGTGCAACTCCGCCTTTGGAGCGGCCACGACGCCGCGCGCTCTCGCTGGACGCTCGGCGAGTTCGAGGTGTTCGACCGCGCCGGCCGCAACGTCGCCGCCTCGCACCAACACACCCAGGAGCGTTCTGGCGCCCTGCTCGTGCGCGCGCCCGTGCCGCTCACCTACACGACGTGGAATGCCGCCCGCATCAACGATGGCGGCCGCGCCGGCGCCGGCGGCGTGTTCGCCAGCGCAGGCCGGCCCGCCTTCGATCTTCCCGATCAGTCTGCACTCATCGACGTCACCGCTCACGTCGATCGCGAGGGCCGTTTGCGCTGGGCCGCGCCGCCCGGCGAGTGGACGCTTCTGCGCTACGTCTGCATGATCACTGGCGAAAAACTCAAGGTGCCCAGCCCCGCCTCCGACGGCCTCGCGAGCGATCACCTGAGCGCCGAGGCCACGCGCATCCACATGAACCACGTGATCGCGCAACTGCGCGCCGGCCTCGGCGCCGATCTCTCGCGCAGCGGCGTGGGCAATCTCTACCTCGCGAGCTACGAAGTCGTCGGCAAGGTGTGGTCGCCGGTCTTCGCCGGCGAATTCCAGCGCCGCCGCGGCTATGATCTCACGAAGTGGTTGCCGGCGATTTTCGGCGCACGCATCGGCGACGATCTCGCGACCGAGCGTTTTCTTTTCGACTACAAAAAAACGCTCGGCGAGGTCGTGGTCGACGCCTACTACCGCACCGCCCGTGAGATCGCCCGCGCCGCCGGCCTCACGATCAAGTCCGAGTCGGGCGGGCCCGGTCCACCCATCCACACACCGCCGGTCGACGCGCTGCTGGCCCAAGGCTCCGTCGACAGCGTGCAAGGCGAATTCTGGCCGTTCTGGCCCGACAACGACGCCATCAACGTCATCAAGGAAACCGCCTCCGCCGCGCACCTCTACGGCAAAGCGCGCGCCCACCTCGAGTCGTTCACGTCGTTCCATCATTGGGCCGAGGGCCCGCAGGATCTGAAGCCAAGCGCCGACCGCGTGTTCTGCGAGGGCGGCAACCACTTCGTCTGGCACACGTGGACGCATCAGGCGCCCGAGTTCGGCCTGCCCGGCCTCGTTTACGGCGCCGGCACCCACCTCAGCCGCAGCGTGACCTGGTGGCCGAAGGCGAGGCCGTTCCTCGACTATCTCGCGCGCGGCTCGTTTCTGCTGCAACGCGGCCGGTTCGTCGCCGACGTGCTCTACTACTACGGCGACGACGGCATGAACTTCGTCGGCCCGCGCAAAAACCCGCCCGCGCTCGGCCCCGGCTACGACTACGACGTCACCAACGCCGAGGCGCTGCTCACGCGTCTCTCCGTGCGCGACGGCCGCCTCACGCTCCCCGACGGGCTCAGCTACGCGTTACTCGTCCTGCCCGAGCGCGACGACCTCACGCCCGCCGTGCCCGAGAAAATCGAGTCGCTCGTGGCCGCCGGCGCGACCGTGCTCGGCCGCCGTCCGACCCGTGCCACCGGCCTCCAAGGCTTCCCCGCGAGCGACACGCGCGTCCGGGAACTCGCCGCCAAACTCTGGGGCGATCTCGACGGCAAGGCACGCACGACCCGCGCGCATGGCCGCGGCCGCGTGTTCACCGGCGTGACCGAGCGCGCCGTGTTGCAGCAACTCGGGATCGCCCCCGACTTCACCGCCGTCGCCGCACTCGACTTCACTCACCGTCACGACACCGAGGGAGAAATCTACTTCGTGCGCAACAAAACCGCAGCCCCCGTGAGCGCGACGGCGACCTTCCGCGCCGGCCCACGCACCCCCGAACTCTGGGATCCGATCAGTGGAAAAATCGCCCGAGCGCCCAAGTTTCGCTCCACCGCCGGTGGCGTCGAACTGCCGCTCTCGCTGGCGGCGCACGGCTCGATCTTCGTGGTCTTTCGCGAACGCGCCACGGCGGAACCGCTCGAAGTTCGCAATGAAAACGCCCCCGGCCTGCCTGCCCCGCTCGCCCTCGATCGCGATTGGACGATCGACTTCGCTTCGCCGCTCGGCGCCCCCGCGCGCGTCACGTTGCCACAAGTCGGTCCGTGGACCGCGGCCGGCGACACGGCGCTCAAGGGATTTTCCGGCACCGGCACCTACCGCAAGACCTTCGCCCTGCCTGCCGGCTGGCGCACGCCCGGCCGGCACATCGAGCTCGACCTCGGCCGCCTCTGGACGATCGGCGAAGTTTTCCTCAATGGAAAATCGCTCGGCGTGCTGTGGACGCCGCCGTTCCGCGTCGACTGCACCGCCGCCCTGCGCGACGGCGACAACGAGCTCGCCGTCGAAGTCATCAACACCTGGCACAACCGCCTCGTCGCCGATGCGTTTCTTCCCGCCGCGTCGCGCCAGACGCGCACCAACATCGCAATCTCCCAGCGCAAGCCGTGGAAGGATCTCTCCCCGATCGAATCCGGCCTCTCCGGCCCCGTGCGGCTCGTGCCGGTCGCGGTGAAATAACGCGCCCGTCGGAGTTCCTTATGCTTTCGCGCCGGCTGGCAGCATCGACCGGATCGCTTCGGTGAGTTGGCGGACGGTGGGAAGTTTGCCTTTGAACTCCGCGGGCAGGCTCGGCTGCAACCGATACTCGGCCACGCCGATCGGATTGCCCTTGGTGCGCAGCGCATACTCGACCTCGAGGCTGTCTTTCTCCGCGCAAAGGATGATGCCGATCGACGGCCGGTCATCGGGCGCGCGTTCCCGGTCGTTGAGCAGATTGAGGTAGAAATCCATCTTGCCCGTGAACTCCGGTTCGAACGGCCCGACCTTGAGATCGATCGCAACGAGCGTCTTCAAGAAGCGGTGATAAAAAAGCAGGTCGACGAAGTATTCCTTCTTCCCGAGTGCGAGGCGGTGCTGGCGGCCGACGAAACAAAAACCATAACCCAGCTCCAGAATGAAGTCGCGCAGCCGCTCGACGAGCCGGTCTTCCAGTTCGCGTTCGCGCACCGCACGGCCGAGACCGAGAAACTCGAGATTGTAGCTGCTCTTGAGCGCCTCCGCCGCCTGCTCGGCGAAATGCGCGGGAAGCGCGACGGGAAAGTTGTGCGACTTGCCCTCGCGCCGCGACCGCTCGAACGCCCGCGCCTTGATCTGGTTGAGCAACACATTCCGGCTCCAGCCAAAGCGCGCGGTGGCGCGGAGGTAGTAAATCAACTCCGCCGGCGACTCGGTTCGCCCCAGCAACAGCACGTGATGGCCCCACGGAACTGCCGTCACCAATTCTCGCACAGCTTGTGCGAGAATTGGACGCTTCGCGCGACGGGCCGGCGCCACGGCCCCTGCGGTCGCCGGGCGGGATTCCAATTCTCGCACAAGCTGTGCGAGAAATTCCTCCGCCGCACAGACGAGGTAAAGTTGGCGCATGCGCCACACATTCGCCTCCGAAAATCCGGCCATGCCCGGGAAGTAACGTCGCAGGTCCGCCGCCACCTTCTCCACCACGGCATCGCCCCAACCCTGCTCACGCTGCTTCTCCACAATCGCGCCGCCAATATCCCAATACAACGCCACCAGCTCATGGCTCACCGCCCGCGCTGCCGACACCCGCGCGGCTTCAACGCGATTTCTCAGCTCCGCCAGGAATCGCTCGTAGGTGCGCCCGGTGATAGACGGGCGGATTCCAGCTGGGGCGGGCATGGGGGAACGAAGCTGCTGCGAGCGAGGATGACGATGGCGCGGCGTCTTTCAACGTTTCACCACCCCGATGCCCGGCCGATCTGGCAGCGTGAGTTTGCCATCCACAATCGTCGTGCCGTCGAAGCAGTCGTTCTTGATCAGCACGGCGCCGTCGAGGTCGGCCCAGTCGACGAGCGGCGAGAGTTGCGCGGCGGCGCTGATCGCGCACGACGTCTCGGTCATGCAGCCGAGCATCACCTTCAGGCCGAGCGCGCGCGCGAGCAGGATCATCTTGTGCGCTTCGCGGAGGCCGGTGCATTTCATGAGCTTGATGTTGATGCCGTGAAACGCACCCGCGCAGCGCTGCACGTCGGCGAGACGCTGGCAGTTTTCGTCGGCGATCAGCGGCAGCGGACTGTGGCTGCGCAGCCACGCGGTGTCGTCGAGCTGCTCTTTCGGCATCGGCTGCTCGATGAACACCACGCCGCGCCCCGCGAGCCATTCGATCATCCGCAACGCGTCGTCGCGATTTTTCCATCCTTGGTTGGCGTCGACCGTGATCGGCGTCTCGGTCACGGAACGGATCGTCTCGATCATCTCGCGGTCGCTCTCGGCGCTGCGGCCGAGTTTTACTTTGATGATTTTGTAGATGCTCGCCTCGCGGGTCTTCTGCCGCACGACCTCGGGCGTATCGATGCCGAGGGTGAACGACGTGACGGGCGCTTTCTGCGGATCGAGGCCCCAGATGCGATACCACGGCGCGCCGAGTTTTTTCCCGACCCAGTCGTGCAGCGCGATGTCGATCGCGGCCTTGGCGGACGGGTTGCCCGGCGCGAGGGCATCGATGGCCGGCAGGATTTCCTCCAACTGAACAGGATCGGCGCACGCCGCGAGCAGCGGCGCGGCCTGCGCGCAAAACGCCGCAGCGCTCGCCTGCGATTCGCCGAGGTAGGGCGGCATCGCGGCCTCGCCGTAACCGATCACGCCGTCGTGCTCGACCTCGACGAGCGTGGCGGGCGTGGTCGTGCGGGTGTTGGAGGCGATGCCGAACGCGTGGCGCAGTTCGAGCGTGTAAGGCGAGGAACGGAGTAACATGGCGATCGGCGCCGATTGCGCGCGCGCGGCCCGCGACGGTCAACCGCGTTTCGGAGCGTGTCGTTTGCGCCGTGCGGTTCGCTGACGGGCGCTGCCTGTTGCCCGCGCGGGCGACTCCGCGCTTTCGTTTCCACGCCGACGCTGGTAGCGCTTCCCGACGCCGATGCATCGTCCAATCTCTCCCCTTCCACGCTGGCGACGAATCGCCCGAATCGTTCTCATTCTTGTCGGCGCGCTTGGGCTCCTGGTGCTGGCGCGCACCTGGTGGTCCTTTCGGGACCGGAATCCCGGCTATGCCGTCCGCCTCGATCTCGACGGCGCCACGGCCACGCGCGAACCCCGCCCGCTGCGCGTCGGTTTCGGCCGCGTGAAAATCAATCCCGACCTCTCCGATCCGCGCCGGCCGGTGTGGCTGGCTGGTTTCAGCCAGCACCGCGCGGCGACCGCGATTCACGACGACCTCTGGGCGGTCGCGGTGGTGCTCGACGACGGGCACACGCGCCTCGGCGTCGTCGCGCTCGATGCGATCGGATTTTTTCATGACGACGTGATCGCCGTGCGCCGGCAGCTCGCGGCCGACCTCAAGCTCGACTACACGATCGTCTGCGCGACGCACAACCACTCGACGCCCGACCTCATGGGCCTGTGGGGACCCGACCTGCTGCACAGCGGCATCGACCCCGCCTACCGCCAGCAGGTGATCGATGCGGCGGCGAAGGCCGTGGCCGCGGCGGTGGGCTCGCTCCAGCCCGCCCAGCTCGCGTTGCACGAGATCCGCACGCCGCCGGAGAACATCGTCACCGACACCCGCAAACCGATCGTGTTCGACGCGGACATCCGGATGATGCACTTCACGCGACCCGACACGGGCGCGACCCTCGGCACGCTCGTCGGCTGGGGCAATCACCCGGAAACCGTCTGGTCGAAGAACACCGAGATCACCGCGGACTTCCCCGGCGCGCTCCGCGACGCGCTCGAGCACGGCGTGACCCACGAAGGCCGCCAACTCGCCGCCGGTCTCGGCGGCGTGCATGTGTTCGTCAATGGCGCGGTCGGCGGCCTCATGACCACGCACCCGACCGTCACCGTCGAGGATCCGTATTTGAAGAAGGAGATTCGCGATCCGTCGCACGCGAAGTCCGTCGCCGTCGGCCGCCAGCTCGCGTCGCGCATCCTCGCGCGCCTCGCCGAACCCGGCGCGGCCGCCACCACCCACGCACCTATCGCCATCCGCGCGCGCACCCTTTCGCTGCCGGTGGACAACAAACTCTTTCTCCTCGCGCCCATCCTCGGTGTGCTCGATCGCGGTCACACGGGCTGGCTGCGGATGCGCACCGAGGTCGCGCTCGTGACGGTGGGCGAGGCGAGCATCGCGTGCATCCCCGGCGAGATTTACCCGGAGATCGTCAACGGCGGGGTCGAGCGCGCTGAGGGCGGAGATTTCGGCATCGCGCCCGTCGAGGTGCCGTCGCTGCGCGAGCTGATGCCCGGCAAGGTGAAGTTCGTGTTCGGCCTCGCGAACGACGAGGTCGGCTACATCATTCCGAAGAGCGAGTGGGACCAGCGGCCGCCCTATCTCTACGGCGCGAAAAAGCCCGTCTACGGCGAGGTCAACTCCCTCGGCCCCGAGACCGCGCCATTGCTGCACGCCGCGTTGCGCGAGCTGTGTGCGAAGGCGAAGTAGTCGTGGCTGAGGCGTCCCGCCTCAGTGAGCATCGAAAAGCGTGTGGGCGCTGGTAGCGGCGGGGG
>JACRKC010000135.1 GCA_016235555.1 Verrucomicrobiota bacterium | reverse complement strand
CTGGCGGAAACCGTGCCCGATTGCACGAGCAACACGGCGGCATCGCTCGTCACGGAGCCGGCGGAGTTGGTGATCGTGACCGCATAGCGCCCCGTGGCCGCGGTCGTGACGGAAGAAAGCGTGAGCGTGGCGTTGGTCGCGTCCGCGATATTCACTCCACCCTTCTTCCACTGGTAGGCCGGTGCCGGCAGGCCGCTGGCGACGACGCTGAGCGTCACGTTCGCCCCCGAAACCACCGTCTGCGATTGCGGGTGTGCGGTGATCACGGGGGCGGCGTTCGGCGTTTCCACGAGCGCGGCGCTGCGGTTGGCCGCAGCAGAAATGGCGGTGACGTTGGCGAGGCCGGCGGGCAGATTTGCGCCCGCACTCGCGCCCCAGCCGACGACGGTGCCGTCGGCTTTCAACGCGAGGCTGTGCGCGTTGCCCGCGGCGATCGCGACGACGTTGCTCAGGCCGGCGGGCACATCGGTCTGGCCGCTGCCGTTGCCACCCCACGCGACGACGGTCCCGTCGGCCCTGAGCGCCAGACGGTGGCTGAAGCCGGCGGCGACCGCGACCACACCGGCAAGCCCGGCCGGGACGTTGCTGTTGGGAAAATCGCCGCCCCACTCGATGACCGTGCCCGAAGGCTTGAGCGCGATCGAATTGCCGGAGCCCGACGAGGCGGCGATCGCTGGCACGCCGGCGGGCGGCGTCGGCGTCTCCCCGGGTTTGAATTCGACGAGGGTTCCGTCCGCTTTCAACGCGAGGCCCTTGTTGTATTCCTCACCCGAGATTTCGATGACACCGCTCAACGCGCCGGTCGGCACTGCAGCGGCGCCGTTGCCCCACGCGGCCACCGTGCCGTCAGCCTTTAGCGCGAAGCTGTAGTCATAGGCCGTGGCAGTCGCGACGACCCCGCTCAGGCCCGCAGGCACGGTCAGCTTGCCGGTGGAATCGTTGGCATCGCCCCACGACGCGACGGTGCCGTCGGCCTTGACCGCAAGAAAGTAGTTGCTGCCCGCGGTAACTGCAGTGACCGCGCCCAGTCCTGCCGGCGGCGGCTTCGCGACCGATCCGCCCCAGGTGACAATCGACCCGTTAGCCGGGAGGGCGCCAAGCTGGTAGACGGTGACACCCCGCCCGGCCACGACGAAGGAGCCGATCCGGGGCCGGGCGCCGGGGTTCGCCTGCGTCGTGACCGTCAGGGCGGTGCTGCCCGAGCCGCCGGCTTGTGACACGCTGAGCCACGGCACGGAGTTGCTCACCGTCCAAGTCCCGGTGGCGTTGACGCTGAGCGGAAAACTCCCGGCCACACGGCCCACGCGCGCCACCCGCGGATAAACATCTCGCTGCAACACCAACGTCCGGTTGTCGGCTGCTGCAATCGCGGCGACCTCCGACAGTCCCGCGGGCACCGCGATCTGGCTCGAACCGTCGCCACCCCAAGTCACGACCGTGCCGTCGACCTTCAACGCCACACTGTGCGTGCCGCTGGCCGCGACCGCCACGACGTTGCCCAGCCCCGGCGGCACGTCGAGCTGACCGTGATTGTTGCTGCCCCACGCGACCACCGTGCCGTCGGACTTCAGGGCCAGCCGGTGATCGGCCGATGCCGCTACGCTCACGACGCCGCTCAACCCGTCAGGCACGGGATAACGCACCCTGCCTTCGCCCCACTGCACGACGGTGCCATCCGGGCGGACTGCCACCGCGCCCTTGCCCGCAGCGACGGCAACGGCGGTGAGGTTCGCGGGCGGATTGTCCGTGCCCCAGCTTACAACCGTGCCGTCTCGCTTCAGCGCGACGCCCTCACCCAAGACGGAGATCGCCCTGACGTCGGTCAGACTGGCGACCGGCACGTTGGCGGCGAAATCACCCCACGCGACCACGGTGCCGTCGCGCTTGAGCGCCACACAGTAGTAGCTCGTCGCACCGACGGCCACGACGTCGGCCAGCCCCGCCGGAAGGTTGAGCCGTCCCCAACTGCTCGCCCCCCAGGCGGCGACCGTTCCGTCCATCCGCACCGCGAGCGTCAGGTCATTCGCGATCGCAATCGCCTTGAAGGGCGCCAGGCCGATCGGCTTCGCGAACTGGCCGTTCGTGTCCGGCCCCCAGCCGACGATCGTCTGACCGATGGTTTCCGGCGGAGTGTAGGTCACCCGCAACAACGGCGCCGCCGCGCCCTGACGCGACGAGAAACGCACGGCGGGATTGGCCTCGTTCTGCGCCTTCATCAGCCAGCCGAAATTCGCCGCCGGCTGATCGAGCCAGGCCTGCACGTCGGCGACCATGCCCGCCGTCGTCGCGAAGGTCACGGCGCCGGGCGTGCCGGTGACGGTCTGCGAGCCGCTGATCGTCGCGGAGAAATCTCCGCCGGGCGTCGTCCAGTTGGCGGTGTTGAAGAAGCGGGCGTTCCAAGTCGCGTCGCCCGTCGCCGCCGGCGCACCGCCCCCACCGCCTCGCGTGGCATCGGACGTCCCTTCCCCCCAGTCCGCCGTCGCGCGATGCAACCCGACTGTCGCCGTGTTGCTGTGGGGCGTGTTGACGGTGAGCACCAGGTCGACCGCCGTGATGGTCGCGCCGGCCGGCACCTGGCCGGCGACGTCAAACGTGACCAGGCTGCGCATCACGCGACCCTGGCCGTTTTTTCCGACGAACAGCTCGGCTCCGGCGCCATTGCTGAGGCTGGCATCGCCGTTGCCATAAATCGTGTTGTCTTTCACCGCCGGCAGCGCGACCGACACGCTGGCGCTGATCGAAAGCGCAGCGGGATTCGAGGTCACACTGCCGGCCGGATTGGTGACGACGACCGCATAACTGCCCGCGGCAGCCGCTTGCACGTTGCCCACCACCAGCGTCGCACTTGTCGCACCCGCGATATCCGCGCCATCTTTTCGCCACTGAAAAACCGGCGCCGGCGTGCCGGTGGCGACGACCGTGAAGGTGGCGGACCCGCCCGCCATCACACTCTGCGCCACGGGCTGCGTGGTGATGACGGGCGCGACGTTCACCGTAAGTGCGACGGAATTCGACACCACGCTGTCGACGTCGTTGGACACCACGACATCGTAGTTTCCGCCATGCGCCGGCTGGACATTGCCGAGGGTGAGCGTGCCACTCGTCGCGCCCGCGATATTCACACCACCCTTGCGCCACTGGTAACTCAGCGGCGCCGTCCCCGCGGCGACCACCGAGAATGTCACACTGCCCCCCGCGATCGCCGTCTGAGCCACGGGCTGCGTCGTAATCGTCGGACCGACCGCCACGGAAATCACCGTCAGCACCGCCAAATTCGAGGTCACGCTGCCAGCACTGTTGCTCACGACCACATCGTAACCGTCGGCATCGCCCGAAGCTGCGCTGGCAATCGTGTAGCTCGCGTTGGTGGCACCGGCGAGATTGGCGCCGCCCTTGCGCCATTGGTAGGCCGGTGCGGGCGTCCCGGTCGCGACCACGGTGAAGGTGACGGTGGCACCGGCGGCCACGGTTCGCCCGAGCGGCTGGGTGGTGATCGCGGGAGCGACGCCGGCATTGACGGTGAGCACGGCCGCAGTCGAGACCAGGCTGCCCGCGGGATTCGTGACGACCACGGTGTAACTCCCGGCGTCGCCGCCCTGGACATTTGCCAGCGTGAGGGACGCATTGGTCGCACCAGCGAGATCCACCCCGCTTCTTTTCCACTGGTAGGTGGGCGCGGGCGTGCCCGTGACAACAATAGTGAACGTCACACTCGCGCCGGCGACGACAGTCTGGCTTGCCGGCGGCGTGGAAATCACGGGCGGGACATTGACCGTGAGCGTCGCGGCGCCCGAGGTGACGCTGCCGGCGGTGTTCGACACGATCACATCATAACTCCCGGCGTCGCCAATCTGCACATTGGCGAGCGTCAGCGAGCCATTGGTGGCACCGGCGATGTTCACTCCACCCTTGCGCCATTGATAGGTCGGCGCCGGCGCGCCCGTGGCCGTGACACTGAACGTCACGCTCGTGCCCGCGACCACCGTCTGGTTTCCGGGTGGCGTCGTGATGGCCGGAAGCACCGCGTTGACGGTGAGCACGGCGGCGCCCGAGGTCGCGCTGCCGGTGGCATTGGTGGCGACCGCCACATAGCTGCCGGCATCGGCCAATTGCACATCGGCGAGGGACAAACTGGCGTTGGTCGCACCAGGGATCGCGATGCCATCCTTGCGCCATTGATAGGCCAACGGCGGTGTCCCAATCGCGGCGATCGCGAACGTCACGCTGCCGCCGACGGCGACTGTCTGCGACGCAGGTTGCGTCGTGATGCCCGGATCCGTGAACACGGTGAGCGCCGCCACACTGCTCGTGACGCTGCCCGCGCTGTTGCTCACGATCACGGTGTAGCCGCCGGCGCTCGCGGCCTGCAGGTTCGACACCAGCAGGGTGGAACTGGTCGCCCCGGTCAGATCCGCGCCGTCCTTCTTCCACTGATAGGACAGCGGCGCCGATCCGCTGGCGGACACGCTGAACGCCACGCTTCCGCCCATCAGCCCCGGTTGCGACTGTGGTTGCGCGGTGATGGCGGGAGGGGCGATATTGACGGTGAGAGTCGCAGCGATCGAGGTCACGCTGCCGAGCGGATTGGTGACGATCACCGTGTAGCTCCCGGCGTCGGCGACCTGCGTGCTCGCCAAGGTCAGCGCGGCATTGGTCGCACCGTCGACGGTGGTGCCACCCTTCTTCCACTGGTAGGAAAGCGGCGGGCTCCCGGTGGCGACGACCGACAGCGTGGCGCTGCTGGCGGCATTCACGGTAACGTTGATCGGCTGGGTTCCGATGGCCGGCGCCGTGCCGACCGTGATGGTGTCGGTCTTGGTGAGCGAGTTACCGGTCCCGGAAATGGTCTGCGTCACGGTAAACAACCCGGCCCCGCCGTAGGAGTGATAGGTGCTTCGCGCATTGCTCGACCCGCCATCGCCGAAGTTCCAATTCCACCCTGTCGTGGCGATCGACATGTCCCAGAGCCAGACGCCCAGCGGGGGATTCCCCGTCTTCGGTGACGCACTGAAATATGCGAACGGCACGGTGGGCGCGGACGACCACGTGCCGCCCGTGGCATCGTAACCCCGGGTCTGGTTGGAGCCCGACACCGTCCAGACGACGGAGAAATTCTGAATGTTCAGCGAACTGATCGCGGCCGAGTTGGCGAAAGTGCCGGATGCCCAGGTCCCGCGCACCGGATCATAGACCGCTGAGCGAACATACGCGAGCGAGGCCGACTGCGTGTCGACCCACGCGATGACCCCGCCCGTGTTTGCGAGCGACGACACCGCCGTATTGTTGCCCGCGAACGACGACCAGGTTCCGCGCGAGGGATCATAGGTCGACGCGCGGACGTAATCGAGCGTGGTCGACTGGCGGTCGAGCCATGCGATCACCCCGTCGGCATTGCCCAGGGAGAGCACCGCCGTGTTGTCGCCCGCGAAAGACTGCCAGCTTCCTCGCGCCGGATCGTAAATCGCGGCGCGGACGTAATCGAGGGTCGTCGACTGCCGGTCGAGCCATGCGACGACCCCATCAGCATTGATCAGGGTGATCACCGCCGTGTTGCCGCCCGAGAACGACTGCCAGCTGCCGCGCACCGGGTCGTAAATGGCGGCGCGGAGAAAATCCAGCGTCGTCGATTGGCGATCGATCCACGCGACGACACCGCCGACATTGGTGAGCTGCAAGACGGCCGTGTTGCCATAGCTGGCGCTCTTCGTCGTCCCGAGCGCGGAATCGAACACGCTGACGTTGACCGTGCTTCCAGCCACCGACGCCTGCACCCCACTCACCGCGGGCCAGCGCGGGGTCCCGTGCGCGGCCACCATCGAACCAAGCCAGAGCACAACCCAGCGCCAGGCCACGGGCCGGTCGGGCCCGATGCGTGACAACAATTGCAGTCCGGTCCCGCGCGAGCGGGCGGGGGCACGGCAGCCGTGACTTGGCGGACCAGCCATCGGGGAGGGGGCAACGCGGACGAGGGGGTGGACGCTTCCTGACCGCGCGAGCATGGTCGGCAATCACCTGAGCGCAAAGGTGATTACTGGACAAAATCGTTGATAATCCGATACAGCGCCCGTGGCGATCGGAACGAACTGCTCGTCGAGCAGCGAATCTTCAATCACGGCCCCGGTGCGAAACCGTCCTCGGTGCCGGTGAGGATGCGATACTGGCCGGTGCGCACGGTGCCGGCGCGGTAGTTGTAGAGTTCGATCACGCGCAGCAGCTCCGCGAGGTTGAGTTTGCCGTCGGGCGGCGTGCCGGGCGTCGGGCCCATCGTGTCGGCAGAATGGAAGCGCGTGAGCGTCGCGCCGCCGGAGCCGGCGGTGAAGCCATCGTCGGTGCCGCTCTGGAGCGTGTATTGGCCGGTGCGCACGGTGGCGACGCGGTGGTTGTAGAGTTCGATCACGCGCAGCAGTTCAGCGAGGTCGATTCGACCGTCGGGTGACGTGCCGGCCATGGCGCCCGTCGTGTCGGCGCTGTGAAAAAGGACCCTCGTCAACGAGAGGGGGTCCGGGCGGGCGAGTAATGCGTATTGGCTGACGTCCTGTCGCACGGTGAGCAGCGAGACGATGGTCTGCAGCGAACTGGCTCCGGCCGGCACATTCAGCGTGTAGGTAAATGTCGAGCCGCTTGGCGGAATGTTGTCGAACCACGCCCAGTCGAGGACACTCGTATCGCCGACCCTCGGCGGCACATCTCCTGAAGTCGTCGACGCCAAGCTCCAACCGTCGGGGAGCAACACATGCCAACCGAGGCTCGAGAGTGTCCCGCTGTAATTGATCGTATTGGCGATGGTGACCGGGCGGCCGGGGAAATACCCGGCACCCGCCACAATCTGGAGCCCGGAGAATCCGGCCGGCACCACCGTGAGGGTGGCGGATTGGGAGGTCACGGTGCCGGCCGCGTTGGTCACGATGACGGCGTAGTTTCCCGCGTCTGCCATCGAGACGCTGGCGCGCGCAAATGTTGCCCCGGTCGCCCCCAGAATATCTACGCCATCCTTCACCCACTGATAGGTAATCGGCCCCGTCCCCGTAGCCGTGACGCCAAACGTCGCGCTGCCCCCGGTGACCAGTGCCTGGCCTTGTGGTTGCACCGTGATTGAGGGCGCCGTGCCCGGCGAGACGGTGATCGAGACCGCAGCTGAGAGTGTGCTCGAGAAGTTGCTGTCGTAGGCTCTCGCTTTCAGTTCGTAGGTGCCCGCGATCACCGGCATCCAGCTCACTGAGTAAGGAGCCGAGAATCTCGTGCCGACCTCCGATCCGTTCGCAAAAAAAGAAACGGACATGAGCGTTGCTCCCGGCGCAACTGCTGCCGCCATCGCCGTGACCATTGTAGCGGTGCCGGCGACCACCGTGCTGGTGGTCGTCGGCGCAGTGATCGCGACAGTCGGGCCAACGGGTGGCACAAAATTCACCATCATGGGAATCGGAACGGAGCGATTGCCGAATGTGTCGGTGGCGATCGCTGTGATGGAAACGCCAGTAGCGATGGCCGTAGGAGTGAACCAAATTCCGTAGGGAAAGCTGCTGTCGCTGCCGACCAGAATGCCATTCACGTAAAATGCGACCGATGCGATTTCCGCGCCCAACGTCACCGCCGTCGCCGTTGCTTGGAGAGCCACCGGAACACCGATGGGAAGGTTGCTGCCAAACGTGGGGAAGCCGATGCCAGCATACGGAGGTCCAATCGTGGTCACGGTGGTCGCTACCGCAGCCGAGGTGGCCGTGGCACCGCTACTATCAGTAACCACGGCGGTGAAGCTGCGGGAGCCCGCGCTCGATGGCGCAAACCAGTTCACGCCATAGGGTGCCGTCGTATCAGGCGCTGAAATCGGGATGCCATTGGCAAAGAACTGCACCGATGCAATCGTGCGACCGGGCGGCGCTACTGCCACAGCTTCGATAGCCGTCTGGGTGTTGCTGAGCAGACTTGCACCAGAAGCTGGTGAAGTGATTGCCACAGCAGACGCCGTCGAGGCCGTAGCAACGAGTGCGACCGCGGCGCTGGTTGTCGTGTTGCCTTGGTTGTCGGTCGCGATCGCCGTGAGCGAGTAGCTGCCCGCTGCCGTGGGCCAAAAGTCCGCGGCATACGGCGGCGCCAACGCCGTGCCGAAGAGAGCACCGTTCGCAAAGAACTGCACTTGCACGATCGTGCCGTCGCTGTCGGCCGGCGTTGCCTGCACGGGAATACTCGTAAACGGCGTCGGCCAAACCTCGACGCTTGTCCCGCTCACCGGCGACGTGATCGCCACGGTCGGACTCGCTCCGGAATCAACCGTCACAACCGCCACCGCGCTCGTGGCATTGCCCCCGGAATTTGTCACGACGACATCATAATTACCCGCATCGGTGGCGTGCGCACTCGTGATCGTAAGCTTGGGATTCGTCGCGCCAGCAATTGCGACACCGCCTTTGCGCCACTGGTAGGCCGGAAGCGGAGCGCCGCCCGCCAGCACGGTCAGCCACGTGCTTGCACCGGCCTTCACCGTGCGCGAAAGCGGCGGTGCCAACACCACGGGAGTAACCGCGGCTGACGTGACGTGCAGCCGGCCCGTGTTGCCCAACGCAAAAAACAACCGACCATCGTCCCCCATCGCGGCTGCGGATATCCCGTCGGTTGGCCGCAGGCCGGAAAGCGAGAATGACGGATCGACGCTTCCGTCTCCGGTCGTTCCGGCATTCTTCAGACGGACGATCGCCGCATCATCGCGATTCGTTCCAAATGGATCTTGGTAGCCGCCGGTCGACTGCCAAGCAAGGGGCCTTCCATCGTCCTGCACCATGAACCCTTGCAAGCCCCAGTGGAACAAATCGGCCGGGGGCGCGAAGCGACTCTGCACCCGACCATCGGCACCGAGCACAAGCAAGGCACCACTCCTTCCACTCGCATCTGAAATCCACCCGGGAATGACAATCTCGCCGTTGGCCAGCTCTGCCAGTTTCCAGACCCAACTGCCTCCGAACACGACGCCAGCATCGAAGGTCCGATCGAGCGAGCCATCGGGGTTGAGGCGGGCGATTCCTTTGCGCTCCGCTCCCGCGAAACGGGTGAACCCGCCAGTCACCAAAACGCGGCCACCTGCATCCGCAATCAGCCCGTGGATGCCGCCGTCGCTGCCCGCGGCAGCGGTGGTGTCAAAACTCACATCCAATGAGCCGTCGGCGTGCAGGCGGAAGACATCGGTGCGCCAGGTGCCGGGCGGCGACTGACGACTCGCGGCCACGAGAATCTTTCCACCCGGTGCCAAGGCGGCGGCGAGCGGACTGGCGCCGGCGGCCAGCCCGGGTGCGAAGCCCGCATCGAGTGAGCCGTTGGCATTGAATCGCACCAGCGTTGGCACCGCTGCGCCACTCGCGCCCGCCTTCTCGCCGCGCACGAGCAATTTTCCATCCGCCTGCCGCCAAATCTCCGTTGCCGCACCGATCACATTCTGCGCGAGTGCGAATGAGGAATCGACGGCGCCTGTGGCCGTGACGCGGGCCAGTGGCCCCGTCTCGGTTCCGTCGACCGAATCAAAAGCTCCCCCGATAGTGGCACGTCCAGCCGCATCCACCAGGACCGAGGAGATCACCCCGCGCCGAAGGACTGTCGTTGTCACTGTGCCGGCGAGGGAGCCATCGGCGTTGAGGCGGGCGACACTGTCGCGTGCGGCGGCGCCGAGTTTCTTAAAATAGCCGCCGACCAATGCCGTTCCATCGGGCAAAACGGCAATCGCGTCCACATAGCCGGGAAACGAGTAGAAATTCGGAATTCCAGCCACGGGCGCCGCCAGCAACGTATCGAGCGTGCCGTCGGCGTTGAGTCGCGCCAGTCCGGTGCCGGTATCATCGCCCCAGCCGCCGACAAGAATCTTACCGCTGTCGAGAACAGCGATCACATTGACGCTGGTCCCCGCATAGGTCGCGGTGCCACCCGGAAACGTGACGTCGCGCGTGCCATCGGCGTTGAGGCGCAGGTAGCGTGGCGTCGCCGTCCCGCCAAAGCCGGTAAAATAGCCGCCGATCAGGATTTTTCCGCCGGCCAGCGGCACGAGCGCGTTGACCCTGCCGTTGACTCCGCTGGCCACGCCAAAGGTCGCATCGAGCGCACCATCCGGCTTCAGTCGCGCGACACCAGCCCGGGGTGTGGAGCCGATCGTGTCGAACCCGCCGGCAATCAGCACATCGCCATTGGACAGCGGCACGATGGCCCTCACATCGATGCTGGAAGCGGGGCTGAACGTCGAATCGCGCCGGCCATCGGGATGAAGCCGCATCAAAAAGCCGCCACCGCCAACGAGAATCTTGCCGTCGGGCAATGTGGCCAGCGCAGAAACGCCGAAGACCGCCGCGCTCACCGCATTGAACACGAAACTGGTGTCGAGGCTGCCGTCGGCGTTGAGCCGGGCGAGATACGAGAACTCCTGTCCAGCCACACGGGCAAACCGCCCTCCCGCGAGTATCTTTCCGTCAGATTGCAGCGCGAGGGCATCGACCGAACCCTCGAACAGCGGCGCCGAGAACGACGGATCGATGGTCAGGTCGGCCTTGAAGCGGGCCACGCCACTGGTGCGCACGCCGTTCACGCGCAGAAAATTCCCCGCGATGAGCACGCGGCCGTCTGCGAGGACGAGGACTTTCTCCACCCAGGCGCCACGCGACTCCACGCCGACCGCATATGAAGGATCGATGCCGACGGCGCCGGGGTAGCTCGTGGGCGCGACCGTCAGTCGCACGGGTTGCGACATTGCGCTGGCTGCTCCGTTGGCCACGACGACATCGTAGAAATCGGTGTCGGCCCGCGTCGCGTTTGCCATGGTGCAGGACGAGGCCGTTGCACCGGTGATGGGGACACCGTTACGGCGCCACTGATAGGTGAACGGCCCGCTCCCTCCGGCAGCGACGCTCATCGTGGCGGAACCGCCTGAGACCACGCTCTGCGCCGCCGGTTGCGTGGTGATGTAAACGGTTTCCAACGTGAGCAGCATCACATGGCCCGCGCCGGAAGCGACACCGAGCACCTGCGTTCCTGCCGGTGGTGTCGTAAGCTGGCCCGTTTGATTACTGCCCCACCCTGCCGTCGTGCCATCGGCGCGCAACGCGATGGTGTGGGCAAAACCCGCGGCGATCTGCACCACATCCGTCAAGCCCGCAGGAACGCCGAGTTGGTTTGCGCCAGCGGAGTTGGCGCCCCAAACCGCGACAGTGCCGTCGGACTTCAACGCCACGCTGTGTGCGTTGCCGGCCGCAAGCGCGACGACCCCGCTCAAGCCAGGTGGCACGGTCGCCTGCCCGTGGGAGTTGTTGCCCCAGGCTGTTACGGTGCCATCTGCTTTCGCGGCCAGCCCGTGAAAGGACCCGGCGGCAATCGCCACAACTCCGGTCAGTGCTGGTGGCAAAGTGGTCGCACCGCCGCCGTTTCCGCCCCACGCCACGATCGTCCCATCCGCTTTCAGTGCGAGGCTGAACGCATCTCCCGCCGCCAAACTCACCACACCGCCAAGTCCGACGGGAACCGCCGTCTGCAACAAACCGTTGTGGCCCCACGCGACCACCGTGCCGTCGGACTTCAACGCGAGGCTGTGCAATCCTCCTGCCGCGATCGCGACCACGCCGCCGAGACCGTTCGGCGGGCTCGCCTGTCCGTAGTCGTTGCGTCCCCAGCCGACCACCGTGCCGTCGGCTTTGAGCGCAAGGCTGTGACCACCACCTGCCGCTATTGTGACTGTTGGCGTGAGACCGGACGGGGCGACGCTTTCACCGTAGGTGGCGGTGCCGAATCCGATCAACCGCGCCGGCTCAACCGCCACATTCACAAACACGACGGCGCTGGTGGTGCTGCCGGCAGCGTTCATCGCAACAAGTTGATACCAACCGCCGTCGCGCGCAGGCTTGACGTCCGTCAGCACGAGGTTTGCCGCCGTAGCGCCGACCACGGCCCGGCCGTTGCGTTTCCATTGATAGGATGTGGCGCCGGCAACGGTCGCACCAAGCGTGAGATTCTGCCCCACCGGCACCACCTGTCGCGAAGTCGAAACTCCGCTGATCGTCGGCACCTGTGCCCTTGCCAAGGGCACCGTAACGCAAGCCGCCGCCCAAATCAGGAAATGCATCCAGCTTTTGCACGCACTCAATCCAAACGATAGTCGACGCATGACCTCATTGAGTTTTAGGTCGCGCGGCAGCCTCAGCAACGATGAAGGTTATCGTCGGGATTTCTTCCCGACGTCAGATCGACGCCCTCCCTTACCCGTCGTCACGGCCCCGGCGCGAAGCCGTCTTCGGTGCCGGCGAGGATGCGATACTGGCCGGTGCGCAGGTGCCGGCCGCCCGCTGCCATTCCGCTGCAATTTCTTCATTGATCCCGCGCCGACACGGCATGCGCTCCGCACCGTTGAAATCTCACGCGGATTCACCGGCGCTGTGCAGCACTTTCCGCCGCACTTCGGCGCCCAAGTGAAACTGGGCACGATTCGCCAGGTCGTCCAAAACCGGACCCACCGAAAGCAAATGTCGGGCCTGCTTGGCTCGCAGCAAAACACCAAGGATGCCGAACGTGGTCAGCCCCGCGGCCGCGGCTGCCTTGCGCCCCATCGCCTCATCGATGAGCACGGCATCGGCCCGGATTTCGGCGGCCAGGGCGATGGCGGCCCGCTCCCCGGGGTCGAGGGTGATCCCGCCGGCCACGGTTGCGCGGGTGCCTGCACGTTCACCCAGTCGGGAAAAATCAGCCCGGCGAACCGCGGAAAACGGCTGGCGGCGCGCTCAAACTCCGTCCGCACCTCGGGCGGCGCATGGACCACGGCGAACAAATCCGGGAGCAACTCTGCCTGACCAACGCAGGTCAGATTCAACAACACCGAGGTATCGGCGACGACGATCACGCCGGGAACAGCCGGCTCAGCGCGATCAAATCCTCGTCGAGCATTTCGTCCGTATAGGTTTCGATTCCGCGCTCACCCAGCGCGTGCTGGAACGCAAAAAAATCGACGCCGGCCAGCTCGGCCCCGGCCGCCTTGCCGATCTTGCCGCGGGCGTAGAGCGCACAGGCCAGTTCCAAGCGCGCGATCTCCGGTGTGAGCTCGCGCGTCGCGGGAGTATCGGGCAGCTCGATTGTCATGGGCTCAGGCTGTTCAAATTCCCTTCGTCCGCAAGGGCCTGGTGCGGACTACGGTCCCGGCGCGAAGCCGTCTTCGGTCCCGGCGAGGATGCGATACTGGCCGGTGCGCACGGTGCCGGCGCGGTAGTTGTAGAGTTCGATTACGCGTAGCAGCTCCGCGAGGTTGAGTTTGCCGTCGGGCGGCGTGCCGGGCGTCGGGCCCATCGTGTCGGCGCTGTGGAAGACTGTCGTGAGGGCGGTGCCGTTGGGCCCGGGCGTGAAGCCGTCCTCGGTCGCCGTCGTCGCCAGCGTATACTGGCCGGTGCGCACCGTGCCGGCGCGGTAGTTGTAGAGTTCGATCACGCGCAGCAACTCGGCGAGGTTGAGCCTCCCATCCGGCGCCGTGCCCGTCGTCGGTCCCATCGTATCGCCGGAGTGGAGCTGGCCGAGCCGGAGCGGATCGGGTTGCGCGAGCGCGTTGAGCACGTTGCCCGACTCCTGCACCGTGAGCAGCGCGGCGACCGGATAGGCGCCGCGGGCGCCGACCGGAACGTTGAGCGTGTAGGTGAACGTAAACGGACTCGCCGGGAGCGTGGTCCACGACCACTCGACCAGATCGGTGGCGCCGGCCGCCGGCTGCGCGGCGCCGGAGGTGCCGGTCGCGCTCGCAAAACTCCAGCCCGCCGGGAGCAGCACCTGCCAGTCGATGCGGCCCGGGGCGCCACCATAG
>JACRKC010000133.1 GCA_016235555.1 Verrucomicrobiota bacterium | reverse complement strand
GGGCAGCCCGGGGTTGAACTCCCCGCCACCGCCCCCGACGAGGATCGCGCGCGCGGCGTCGGCGAACTGCAGGTAACTCAATTGCGAGGCCGCCAGGTTCGTGCCTTCGAACTTCAGCATCGTGGCGCCGGAGGAAATGCCGGCGATGGTCGCGCCGAACAGGATCGGCGATGCACTGGTGCCGTTCGCCAGGAGGACACCCTTCACCAGAATTTGGAAGGCACCGTTGAATTGGACAACGGCGCCAGCCTCGATGGTGAGGGTGACGCCAGGCGCAACCTGAACGTCGGCCGTAACGACGAAAGGACCGGCCGAGCGCAGCCAACTGGTGTCGCTCAAGATCGGTCCGCCGACATTGGTGGCGGCGCCAGCGCGGGCGGACAATCCCAGCAACATCCCCGCGAAAGCCAGGCACCGAAGCGTGAGGGAGAATTGGTTCATGGTGGTGAATTGCGGGGCCGACCCGGAGATGAAGGCGACTCGCGGCGGGCCACAGGCGGATCCCATTCACAGCCGGCGAGGCGCGGCGGCTCGATGGGCAAAAACGTGCGGCGCGGGGAGCGGACATATTTCACTTTCTTGCAAGGCTGGATGGCCGCGGCAGGAGGGCCGCCGCCGAGGTTCACCGCACGTTCCTCCCAACGAGCAAGGAAGTGGGCCGCGTTCGCGCGGACGATCAAGCCTGGAGGGCGCGGGAATCGCACCGTTTCGAGACGACCGCGGAGGCCGTAAACGGCAGTCCACCGGATTCGCGGCAGGCGTCTGTGTGTGCGGCGTTTCACCGGTGGCGGGAACATTCCGGGCGCTCATGGTCCCGGGGCGAAGCCGTCCTCGGTGCCGGCCTGCACGTGATACTGGCCGGTGCGGACCGTGCCGCTGCGGTAGTTGTAGAGCTCGATCACGCGGAGCAACTCGGCGAGGTTGATCTTGCCGTCACGAGCGGTGCCCGGGGTCGCACCCATGGTGTCGGCGCTATGGTAGACCGTGATCGCGGCGCCGGCGGGGCCCGGCGCATAGCCGTCTTCGGTGCCGGCCTGCATCGTGTATTGGCCCGTGCGAACCGTGCCGGCACGATAGTTGTAGAGTTCGATCACCCGCAGCAACTCAGCGAGACTGATCTTGTTGTCCGGCGCGGAGCCGCTCGTCGCGCCCATCGTATCCGCGCTGTGGAACGTGACTTTGTTCAGGACGAGCGGATCGGGTTTCGCCACGAGCGAGTAGAGGGTGCTGTTCTGCCGGAACTGCAGCAGCGCGACCAGCGATTGCGCACCGGTGGCGCCGGCCGGGACGTTGAGCGTGTAGGTGAACGTGTGGGGGCTGGCGGGGATGGTGAGCCAGGCCCAGGTCAATACCGAGGTGTCGCCGGGCTGCGGCGGCGAGTCACCCGACGTGGTCGCGGCGAAGCTCCAGCCATCGGGCAACAACACGTTCCACCCGAGCGCGCTGACGCTCGGGGGTGTGGCATAGGTGATGGTATTGGTGATCGTGACGGTTCCACCGGGCTGGTAACCGGCGCCCACCAAGCCGTGCGTGGCGGCAAACCCGGCGGGGAGCACCGTGAGGGTGGCGGCGTTGGAACCGGCCGAGCCGGCGGCGTTCGTGACCACCACGCTGTAGCTGCCGGCGTCGCCCGTGGCGACCGCAGCGATCGTGTAGGTGGCGAGGGTCGCGCCCGCGATATCCGTCGTGCCCTTCTTCCACTGATAATTCAGCGGCGCACTGCCACTGGCGCCGACCGAAAACGTCACGCTCTGGCCCGCGCTGACCGCCTGCGACTGCGGATGCGCCGTGATCGTGGGCGCGACGGCGCCCTGCACGGCAAGCACGGCGGCGCTGGAGAGCGTGGTGCCGGCCGCATTGGAAACGGCGACCGTGTAACTGCCGGTATCACCGGCGGAGATCGAAGCGATGGTGAACGAGGCGCCCGTCGCGGCGGCGATGGCGGTGCCGTTCTTGAACCACTGGTAGGTGAACGGGCCGCTGCCGGAAGCCGCGACCGTGAACGTCACGCTGCTTCCGACTGTCGCAGTCTGCGCAACCGGCTGCGTGGTGATAGCCGGTCCTGGCGGGGCGGAAAGAATCGTCCCGGCATTGCCGACGGCGAACAGCGTGCCGCCGAAGGACACCAGGTCGGTGAGCGAATTGGCGGAGCCGTGCTGCGCCATCGTCCACGTCAGGCCGTCGGTCGAGGTCAGGAAGTTCAGGGTGAGCACGGAGCCCGCGTAGAACTTTCCGCCCGCATAGGCCAGCCACGTGGTCCCATATGAAAGCGGATTGACGCGGGCGGTCCATGTAATGCCGTCGGGCGAAGTGTGCAGCACGTGACTGGCCGGACTGATGACGAAGAGGCCGTTGCCGAAGACGATGTCCTGAATTGCGCTGGTGATCGTCGTGCTGCGGAGGGTCCAAGCCGTGCCGTTGGTCGAGGTCAGCACGGTGCCGCTGGCGCCGGTGACGACATAGGTGCCGCCGCCGAAGGCCGCCCGGTAGAGGTTCTGCGCGGTGCCGGACGTCAGGGCGGTCCAAGCGAGGCCATCAGTCGAGGCGAGCAGCGTGCCGGCGTCGCCCGCGGCGATGAAGCGGTCGTTGACGAAGGTGACGCCGCGGAGCTGGTTCGTCGTGCCCGATGTGCCGATGGCCCAAATGGAGCCATCGGCCGACGTGAGAACGACACCGGACGTGCCGACCGCGACGAATTTGCCAGCGCCGAAGGCGACGTCATTGAGCTGATTGGAGGTGCCGCTGGCGCGGCTGGCCCAGGTGGTGCCGTCGGTAGAGGAATAGCTACCGCCGGTGCCGACCGCCACCGCGATCGTCGGACTGGCCGCAGCAGCGAGGAAGTTGAAGAATGAGCTGAAACCCGCCCGGGTCCAGGTGGTGCCGTCGGCGGACGAGAACAGCGTGTCGGGGGAGTTGCCGGCGATCACGTAGCGGCCGGCGCCGAAGGTCATCGCGTTGGCGGTGGCGGCCAGGTTGAAATTGAGCTGGCGCTTGGTCCACGCGAGCCCGTCCGTGGAGACGACGTATTCGCCAGGGGCGGTTGACGTGAGCGGCGCGAGGAAGCCGGCGCCGGTAAACTGCACGGTGCGCACGCTGGATGTCGTGGGCAGCGTGCGGCGAGTCCACGCGACGCCATCGGGCGAGGTGTAGAGATAGTTCGAACTTTGCGCCGCCACGAACAGGCCGCTGCCGAACGCGAGGTGCGTCACGCTTTCGGGCAGCACCGGGCCGGGGCTCCACGTCACGCCATCGGTCGAGGTGATGGTGCGACCGGAGGTGCCGAGCGCCACGAATTTGCCGGCGCCATACGCGACGGACGAAAGGGCATCACCGGTGGCGGTCGGAGCGACGGTCCAGTTGACGCCATCGGTCGAGGAGACGACGAGGCCGAGCGTGCCGACGGCGACGAAGCGGCCCCCGCCGAACGTCAGGGCGTTGGGATTGCTGCTGAACTGGCGGCCGTCGCTCCCGAGGTTCGGGGCGCGGCGCGTCCAGTTCACCGCGTCGGTCGAAGTGAACACGCTCGCGGACTGGAACGTGGCGACGTAGGTGCCGTTGCCATACGCGAGCGACGGATTGGTTTCGCTCACGCCGAGGCGCGAGACAGTCCAGGCCTGACCGTCGGTCGAGGTGAGCACCGTGCCGCGCGCGCCCAGGGCCACGAACCGGCCGTTGAGATAGCTGACAGAGAGCAGCGGGTTGTTCTGCGGACCGGGGAAGCGCGGCGTCCAATCGGCGGAATCCGTGACGAGGTGGTTGTAGGTCGAGGTCGTGACACTGCCGACGGAATTGGAGACGGTGACCGTATACGCGCCGCTGTCGGCCGTCTGCCAGGAAGCCGGGGCATAACTCGGGCCGGTGGCACCGGCCATCGAAACGCCATCCTTCGTCCACTGGTAGGTGAGCGGCTTGGTGCCGATGCCCACGGTGGGCGCGAACAGCACGATGCGGCTGCCGGCCTTGAGGGCGCCGGAGAAACCGGAGATGGAACTCGAGTTCAACCCGGGCGCCGTCGCGACAAAGCTCAGCGTAGAGTCGGTCGAAATCAAGGTGCCGCCGCTGTGCGTGACGGCGACCGAGTAGACGCCGGCGTCCGCCGTCTGGGCTTGATACAGCGTGAAGCTCGGGGCGTTCGCGCCGGGAATGGCCGTGCCGTTCTTCCTCCATTGATAAGAGATGTCGCTGCCACCGGCAACCGCGACCGAATAGGTGATCGTGGCGCCCTCCGAGTAGGTGAACGTTCCGCCGGGTTGCGAAGTGAACACCGGGCCGGCCGACGACGTCGCGCGGAAAAGGCCGTAGCGCTGCGTGTCGTTGAACCGGAAATAGCTCCCGCCGACGAGCAGTGAGCCGTCGTCGAGCATCGCGAGCGCACTCGGCGAGCTGAGGAGAGTCGGCATCGCGAGCGAGCGGTCGAGCGAGCCATCGGGCAGGAGCCGCGCAAGACGGCCGGTGTTCGACAGGCCGTTCACGTTGGCAAACGAACCGGCGAGCACGATGCGGCCATCCTCCTGCACGAGCAGCCGGCTGACCGTGGAACTCGCGCTGGTGCCGGGGCTCCAGCCGCTGTCGAAAGTGCCATCCGCATTGAGCCGGGCGACGCGATGGCGCGGGGCGCCGTTGAGCGTGACGAACAAGCCGCCCACGACAATCCGGCCATCGGGCTGGAGCACCACGTCGTTGATCTGGTTGTCGGCATCGGCCGCGAACGCGGTGTCGAGCGCCCCTGTCGGCAGGAGCCGGGCGAGGCGGTTGCGGGTGACGCCGTTGAGGGAGGTGAACGTGCCGCCCACGACAATTTTTCCGTCGACCTGGACCGCCGCGGCCAGCACGGAGCCGTTGTTCGAGCCGGCGTCGAAACTCGCGTCGAGCGAGCCGTCGGCATTGACGGCCGCGAGCGCGATGCGCGACGTGCCCGCATAGGCCGTGAACGAGTTGCTTCCGACCAACAGCACGCGGCCACCGCCGAGCGGATAGATGCGGGAAAGCGTGGTATTGGGGCCGGCGCCGGGATCGAACGTGGTGTCGAGCGAGCCGTCGGCGTTGAGCCGCGCGAGGCGGTTGCGGGTCACGCCGTTGTAGCCGACAAACGCGCCGGTGACGACGATGCGCCCGTCACCCTGCACGAAGAAGTCGATCACGGAGCTGCCGAAGCCGGTCCCGCCGCTGTTGAAGGTGGCGTCGAGGGCGCCGGAGGAATCGAGCCGGGCGAGGTGAGGCACCGTCGCGCCGTTGACGCGGGTGAACGAGCCGCCCACGAGCACGCGACCGCCGGCCAGCGGCACGATCCGGTTGACGGTGCCGACGGTCATCAAGCCGGGCGCCAGGCCGGCGACGGGGCCGCTGCCATCAGTCGCAAACCGGGTGAGACCGATCGTGGAAGTCGTGCCGGCGGAACTGAAGAAACCGCCCACCAGAATGGATCCGTCGTTGAGGAGCCCCACGGCAAAGGCCGCGCTGTTGAGCGCCGCCGGGGCGAAGGTCGGGTCGAGTGCGCCGTCGGCGAGGAGCCGCGCGAAGTTGGAAAGCGTGGTGCCGTTGTAACTGCTGAACGATCCGGCGAGCAGAATCTTCCCGTCGGCCTGCACCTCGATCGCATAGAGTCCACCGCCCAGCCCCGAACCCGCCGCCCAGGTGGAGTCGATGGCGCCGGTCGTGGTCAGGCGCACGAGACCGCTGGCCGTGGCGCCGTTGTAATTGCCGAAGAAGCCGCCGACGATCACGCGGCCATCGGCGAGCAGGCGCAGCGCCCGCACATCGCTGTTGAAGCCGGAACCCACCGTGAACGTGGGGTCGAGTGTGCCGTCGGCGTTGAGCCGGGCGAGCCGGTTCATCGCATTGCCCGCGATCGACGAGAAGACGCCGCCGGTCAGAATCCTGCCATCGGCTTGGACGGCCAGTGCGTAGATCGTGCTATTCGGGGACGGATTGAAGGTCGTGTCACGCGTGCCGTCGGCGTTGAGCCGGTGCAGGAGGTTCGAGAAGCTGCCGCCGACGAGGAGTTTTCCGTCGGACTGGAAGGCGAGCACGTTGGTGGTCTGGTAACCTTGGGTGCCGCCGGCCCACGTGGAATCGAACGTGCCGTCGGCATTGAGCCGGGCGAGGCCGCTGCGCGAGACGCCGTTGATCGTCGAGAACGAGCCGCCGATGATCAGCTTGCCGTCCGACTGCGCCACGACGGCGTTGACCGTGCTGTCGATGACGTTGGAGGCGAAGGTCGTGTCCACGGTGCCATCGGCATTGAGCCGCGCGACGCAGCGCGCGGGCGTGTTGACGATCCGCGTGAAGCTGCCGACGACGATCACCTGCCCGGAAGAGAGGCGGAGGAAGTTCTGCACCTGGCCACCACCGACTTCGAAGTTGGCGTTGAAGGCCGTGTCCGCCGCGAGCACCTGCGGATAGGCCGTGGGCGCCACGGCGAGTCGCGCGGGTTGCGAGGTGGCGGCGGTGAGGCCGTTGTAGACGACCACGTCGTAGCTATCCGCCAGCGCGCGCGTCGCGGTGCCGAGGCTGAGCGTGGCACCCGTGGCGCCGGCGATGGCCTGGCCGTTGCGGCGCCACTGGTAACTGAGGCTGCCGCCGCCGGTGGCCGTCACGGAGAGGGACGCGTTCTGGCCCGCGGCGACGGTGACGTTCTGCGGCTGGGCGGCGAAGACCGGCGCGGGGTTGCTGTCGAGCAAAGTCGCGGCATTGCTCGCGGCCGAGCCGAAGGCGTTGGAAATCGTGACGGTGTAGGCGGCGACATCGGCCACCTGCACGTTGGTGAGCGCGAGCGAGCTGCCGGTGGCACCGGAGAGGGCGATGCCGTTCTTGCGCCACTGGTAGGCGAGCGGCGCATCGCCGGTGACCGCGACCGTGAACGTCGCCGAACCGCCGATGGTGGTCGTCTGGTTCGTGGGCTGGGCGACGATGACGGGCTGCGGAGCGACGTCGGGTTTGAGCATGAACAGCTCGTGCTGGAGATTGGTGCCTCGCACCGCCGACGGGCCCCACACCAGCAGACGGCCATCGTCGGCAAACTGGGCGCCTTCCACCCACTGCCCTTCGATCGTATCGTAGGCGGCAAACGCGGGCTCCAGCGAACCATCGGCATTGATCACGGCCACGCGGTTGCGCGCGGCGCCGTTGACCGCGGTGAACCATGGACCAGCGAGCAGCAGCCGGCCGCCGGGGGCGGGCGCCAGGGCCGAGACGTAGGAGCTGGCACCGGTCCACTGGCTGAACGTGGAGTCGAGCGTGCCGTCGGCATTGAGCCGGGTCATCGGATACGGGAAAGAAATGCCGTCATAGCTGGAAACGTAACCGCCGACCGCGATGCGACCGTCGTCCTGCAAGCGGAGCCCGTTCAGTTGCGAGTTGAAGCCCGCGCCCGCGTTGAAGGTGGAGTCGAGCGTGCCGTCGCCGTTGAGCCGCGCGAGGCGGTTGCGCGTCTGCCCGGCGACCGAGGTGAAATAACCGGCGAGGACGATCCTGCCGTCGCGCTGGAGCGCCACGGCGCTCGCGGTGTCCGAGAGACCGGACGTGGTGGCGAACGTGGAATCGAGCGAGCCATCCGGGGCCAGGCGGGCGATGCGCTGCCGGGCCGTGCCGTTGATGGTGGTGAAATACCCCGTCACGACCACCCGGCCATCGGCCTGAAGGGCCAACCGGTAAACGTCGCTGTTCGGTCCGGAGCCCACATCGAATGTCGCATCGCGCGAGCCATCGGGGTTGATGCGGACCAACCGGGAGGCGCTCGCGCCGTTATACGAGGTGAAATAGCCCCCGGCCACGACCTTACCGTCGCCCTGCACGCCCAGCGCATACACGTAAGCGTAGCTGGAACCGAAAGCCGTGCCCGGGTTGAAGGCCGCATCGAGCGTGCCGTCGGCATTGAGTCGGGCGATATGATTGCGCGAAGTGCCGTTGACCCGGTTGAATTGGCCACCGACGAGCCATTTGCCGCCGGTGACGGGAGCGACCGAGATCACCGCACCCCGCGAATAGAGGGCGCCCGTTGGCGCAGCATCGAGGGCACCGGCGGAGGTGAAGCGCGCGACGCCGCTGGCCGCGGTCGCTCCGACATTCTTGAAGTAACCGCCCGCCAGCACGCGTCCGTCTGGGGCGACCTCAATCGCTGAAACCGCGTCGCTCGGCGCGCTGGTTGACGCCCACGTGGAATCGAGCGTGCCGTCACCATTGAGCCGGGCCAGATACTGGCGGGTGGTGCCGTTGAAGGTGCCAAAATATCCGCCGACCAACACGCGGCCGTCCGCCTGCAGGGCGAGGCTCTGCACATCACTGCTGAATCCCGTGCCTGTGGCGAACGTGGCATCGACCGTGCCGTTAGCATTGAGTCGGACGATGCGGACGGCGGTCTGCCCGCCAAAGCGCGTGAACGGCCCGCCCGCGATCACTTTGCCGTCGGCCTGCACCGCCACGGTGCGCACGTAGTAAGTCCATGAGTAGTCGCCCACCGGGCCCTCCCCGGGATCGAAGCCGGCATCGAGCGACCCGTCGGCATTGAGCCGCGCGACGCGGTTGCGCGTGACGCCGTTGAACGAAGTGAAATCGCCACCGAGCACGACCTTGCCATCGGTGCCCACGGCGACGGCCTGCACACCGCCGCTGGCGCCACTGCCGGGGTTGAAGCTCGCGTCCAACGAGCCATCGGCATTCAGGCGCGCGATGAAGGAACGGGACTGGCCGTTGAACGAGCCAAAATAGCCGCCGACGACGAGCTTTCCGTCCGACTGCCGCGCGAGACACTGCACCGTCGAACTGAACCCGCTGCCCGGGTCGAAGCTGGTGTCGAGCGTGCCGTCGGCGTTGAGCCTGGCGATATTGGCGCGGGCGACCCCGTTGACCATCCGAAAGCTGCCGCCGACCACCAAGCGTCCGTCGGGTTGCACCACCAAGCCGTAGATGTAGCCGTCGTGCACCGGTGAGAAGGATGCGACCAAGGTGCCGTCCGCCGCGAAGCGCGCCAAGCCGTGGCGGCGCTGGCCGGCGATGGTGGTGAAAGAGCCGCCCGCGTAGAACCCACCGTCGGGCGCGCGTGCCACGGCATAGACGTAGCCGTAGTCGTATTCGAAGAGCGGCGCGAAGCTCGGATCCAGCCGGTAGGCGCCCGCCACACTCGCCGGCACCACGGTGATGCGGCCCGGCTGCGAGGTGGTCACGCTGAGGCCGTCGTTGACGAGCACATCATAGAGCGCGGCGTCGGCCAGCGTGGCGGAGGGGATGGCGAGCGTGGTGCCGGTCGCGCCCGCCACGAAGGAGCCGGCTCTGCGCCAGCGGTAGCCAAGCGTGCCGGTGCCGGAGGCAGTCACGCTGAGCGTCGCCGGCTGACCGCTGGTCGCGGTGATGAAGGCCGGTTGGGTGGAAATCGTCGGCGCCGCGCTGGTGCCGCTGAGCGTCACCGCGTTGCTCGTGACGGTGCCGATGCCGTTGGCGACGGTGACGGTGTAGGCGCCGGCGTGGGCGAGCTGGAGGTTGGTGAGCGTGAGCGCGGCGGTGGTGGCGCCGGCAAGGGATGCGCCGTTCAAATTCCATTGGTAAGTCGGCGTCGGCGTGCCGGTGGCCGTGACCGAGAATGTCACCGTGCCGCCGAGGCCCGCCGTCTGGCTGATGGGCTGCGCGGAGATGACGGGCGCGGTCGCCGGCAGCAGGCGCGCCAGGCCGTAGCCGTAGTCCTCGGAGCCGCCCACCCAGAGCTGGCCGCTGTCGGAGAGCAACATCGTGTAGGCCGGTCGAAAACCACTGGCACCCGCCGCGAATTGGAACGCGGTATCGCGCGTGCCGTCGGCGTTGAGGCGGGACAGCCCGTAGCCGGCGGCGATCAGGCGGCCGTCCTCCTGCGGCAGCAGGCTGAAGGGGAAGTTCATTCCGACGTTCGTGGAGGTGTAGTCGGTATCGAGCGTGCCGTCGGCGTTGAGCCGCGCCACCCCGTTGCGTGAGGTGCCACCCACCGAATAAAAGTCGCCACCAAACAGCAGCTTCCCGTCGGACTGCACGTTCAGGGCGTAAACGGCGTAGCCGTTCACGCTGGCGTTGAAGGCGGGATCGAGCGTCCCGTCCGCGTTGACGCGCGCGAGGTAGCTGCGGGTCTGGCCGGCGACTGTTCCAAAATGTCCGCCCAAGATAATTTTCCCGTCGGGTTGCACGGCCAGACTGCGGACGGTGCTGTTTGCATTCGGGTCGAAACCGGTATCGAGCGTGCCATCGGCGCCAACGCGTGCGACTCGATTGCGGGTCTGGCCGGCGACGTTCGAGAAATCTCCGCCGAAGACGATCCGGCCGTCCGGTTGCACCGCGATGGTGTATAGCGAGCCGTTGGTGTCGGCCCGAATCCCGGCATCGAGCGTGCCATCGGCATTCAGCCGGGCGAAGCAGTTGCGACTCTGGCCCGCGATCGCGCCGAAGCCGCCGCCCACGAGGAGTTTTCCGTCACCCTGCAAGGCCAGCGCACGCACTTCGGAGTTCGGCGCGGGGCTGAAGGCTGGATCAATGCTGCCGTCGGCGTTGAACCGCGCGAGGTGGCTCAGGGCCGTGCCGTTGACGTGCGTGAAATAACCGCCGGCATAGACCTTGCCGCCCGGCGCGTGCGCGAGCGCGTAGAGGTAACCGGAAGCACGCAGCGTCGGAGCAAACGCCGCGTCAGGTGTGCCGGCGGCGGAGAGCCGCGCAACCCGGCTGCGGGTCTGGCCGCCGATGGTGCTGAAGTAGCCGCCGACAAGGATCGAACCGTCGGCCGCCACTGCGATGGACTGAACGGTCCCGCCGTTGCCGGGATTGAACGTAGTATCGAGCGTGCCATCGGCATTCACCCGCGCGATCTGGCTGCGCGACTGGCCGCCCACAGAGCCAAAGCTTCCACCGAGCAGAATCTTGCCGTCCGTTTGCACGGCGATGGTCCGCACCGTGCTGCTGGCATTAGGATCGAATGCGGCGTCGAGCGTGCCATCGGCGTTGAGCCGCGCGACACGATTGCGCGTCGTGCCGCCAACGCTCGTGAAATAGCCGCCGAGCACGATCTTCCCATCCGGCTGCACGGCCAACGAGCGAACCTCGTTGTTCGCATTGGGATCGAAGCTCGTGTCGAGCGAGCCGTCGGCGTTGAGCCGCGCGATGCGATTGCGCACCACGCCATCGACCGTGGTAAACCACCCGCCGATGACGACCTTGCCGTCCGACTGTGGCGCCACCCGATTGACCGCGGTGTCCATCACCGGCGGCACAAAGCCGGCATCCAGCGTGCCGTCGGCGTTGAGCCGCGCGACGCGGTTTCGCGTCTGCCCGCCCAACGTCGTGAAGTAGCCGCAAAGGATAATCTTGCCGTCGGGCTGCGCCACGACCGAGTAAACGTCACTGCTGGTGGTGAGATTGAAGCTGGAATCGAGTGAGCCGTCGCTGTTGACGCGAGCGAGCAACCAGCGCGACTGCCCACCCACGGTCGAGAAGTAACCGCAGATGAGAATCTTCCCGTCGGTCTGCACCGCGGCCATGTTGACGGTATCGTTAACCTCCGCCGGCGCAAACGTGGGATCGAGCGTGCCGTCGGCATTGAAGCGCGCGAGGCCGGCGCGGCGCTGGCCGTTGACGGAGATGAATTCGCCCGCGACGAGGGACTTCCCGCCCGCCAGCGGCAGCACGTGGTTCACGTAGCCGCCATTCGCATCCTCCAGCAACACGGCATTCGTGCGGTCGAACGCCACCGCGCCCGGGTAGCTCGTCGGCGCGACGCTCAACCGCGCGGGGGCCGACACGCGCACCGACAACCCGTCGTTGATGACCACGTCGTAGGTGTCGGCGAGCGCCCGCGTGGCGCCGGCGATGGCGTAGCTCGCGGCGGTGGCGCCGGCGATGGCGTAGCCGTTGCGCCGCCACTGGTAGGCAAGCGTGCCGGCGCCGGTGGCCGTGACGGAAAGGGTCGCCGTCTGGCCGGAAGTGACGGTGGTATTCTGCGGCTGCGAGGTGATGGTCGGCGCGGCGTTGGTCCCGCCGAGTGTGGCGGCGTTGCTCGTGACAGTGCCGATGCCGTTGGCCACCGTGACGGTGTAGGCGCCGGCGTGCGGGAGTTGGACGTTAGTGAGTGTGAGCGCGGCGTTGGTGGCGCCGGCAAGGGGCGCGCCGTTCAGATTCCATTGGTAGGTCGGCGTCGGCGTGCCGGTGGCCGTGACCGAGAAGGTGACCGTGCCGCCCGGGCTCGCCGTCTGGCTGATGGGCTGCGCGGAGATGACGGGCGCCGTAGCCGGCAGCAGGCGCGCGAGGCCGTAGCCGAAGTCCTCGGAGCCGCCCACCCAGAGCTGGCCGC
The DNA here is from genome assembly GCA_016235555.1 of Verrucomicrobiota bacterium. GTDB lineage: Bacteria > Verrucomicrobiota > Verrucomicrobiia > Opitutales > Opitutaceae > JACRKC01. The sequence goes on along the minus strand of JACRKC010000133.1, from coordinate 3,336 downwards.
TGTCGGAGAGCAACATCGTGTAGGCCGGTCGAAAACCGCTGGCACCCGCGGCGAATTGGAACGCGGTGTCGCGCGTGCCGTCGGCGTTGAGGCGGGCGAGGCTGCTGTAGCCGGCGGCGATGAGCCGGCCGTCCTCCTGCGGGAGCAGACTGTAAGCATAGCCGAAACCGGCGTTGTTGGCGTTGTGGCTGGTGTCGAGCGTGCCGTCGGCGTTGAGCCGCGCGATGCCGTTGCGCGACGTGCCGCCCACTGAATAAAAGTCGCCGCCGAGGAGGAGTTTCCCGTCGGACTGCACGTTCAGGGTATAGACGACGTAGCCGTCCACATTGGCGTTGAACGCGGTGTCGAGGGTGCCGTCGGCATTGACGCGGGCGAGGTAGTTGCGCGTCTGGCCGGCCACGGTGGAGAACCGGCCGCCAAACACGACCTTGCCGTCGGGTTGCACTGCGACCGACTGCACCACCGTCCAGTAGTAGTCCGTGTAGGTGACATTGGGATCGAACGCGGTGTCGAGCGAACCGTCGCTATTGACCCGCGCGATCCGGTTGCGCGTCTGCCCGGAAACCTGCGAAAACTCCCCGCCGAACACCACCTTCCCGTCCGGCTGCACCGCGACCGCATAAACCCAGCCGCCCACCGCCGGGTTACCGAAGGCGGGATCGGCCGTGCCGTCGGCGTTGAGCCGCGCCAGCATAGAGCGGTTGAGGCCGCCGATGGAGCCAAACCAGCCGCCGACGACGAGGCGGCCATCGCCCTGGAGCGCGAGCGCGGCGACGGTCCCGTTGGGGGCGGAGGCATAGGCGGTGTCGACCGTGCCGTCGGCATTGAGGCGCATCAGGTTGGCTGAGACGGACTGGCCGTTGCGGTGCGTGAACCGGCCGCCCACGTAGATCTTTCCACCCGGGGCGTGGGCGAGGGCGCGCACATCGCCGGTGGCGCGAAAGGCGGAGTTGACGCCGGCTTGCGCCGTGCCGTCGGCATTGAGCCGGGCCAGCCGATTGCGCGTCTGGCCACCGATGGAGGTGAAGTAGCCTCCCGCGAGCACCGAACCATCGCCGGGCAGCAGCACGGCGATGACCGAGCTGTTGGGCGCAGGGTTGAACGTCGTGTCGAGCGTGCCGTCGGCATTCAGCCGCACCAAGCCATAGCGTGACTGGCCGGCAATCGTCCAAAAATAGCCACCCACGAGGAGGCGGTTGTCGGATTGGACGACGAGGATCTCCGGGGCGTTATCCATCCCGGGGTTGAAGCCGGCATCGACCGAGCCATCGGCGTTGAGTCGCGCGAGGCGGTTGCGCGTCTGCCCGCCGACGGTCGAAAAATATCCGCCGATGAGAATCTTTCCATCGGACTGCAAGGCGAGGCTTTCGACCTGGCTGTTCACCGCCGGGTCGAATGCCACGTCGAGTGTGCCATCCGCATTCAACCGCGCGAGGTTCGTGCGTGCCTGCCCGCCGACCGTGGAAAACCATCCGGCCACGATCACCTTGCCGCCAGAGGCCGGCGCCACCCGGTAAACTCCGGTGTTGAAATCCGGCGGGACGAACGCGCTGTCGAGCGTGCCGTCGGCGTTGAGCCGCGCGACCCGGTTGCGCGTCTGCCCGCCGAGGCTCGTGAAGTAGCCGCACAGCAGAATCTTCCCGTCGGTCTGCGGCACGAGGGAATAGACGTTGCTGCCGGCGGCGAGGTTGAACGAGGCGTCCAGCGTGCCGTCGGCATTGAGCCGCGACAGATACGCCCGGGACAGGCCGCCCACGCGCGTGAAATAGCCGCAGATCAGGATCTTTCCGTCCGTCTGCGTCGCAGCGGACAGCACGATATCGTCGATTTCGGTTCCGGTGAAGGTGGCGTCCAACGAACCGTCGGCGTTGAAGCGTGCGAGGTTGAGCCGGCGCTGGCCGTCGATGGAGGCGAAGTCGCCGGCCGCGAGGAATTTCCCGCCGGCCAGCGCCACGAGTTGCTGCACGCCCCCGCTGTTCGCATCCTCGAGCAAGGCCGCGGTGCTGCGATCGAACGCGACGGCGCCGGGATAGGAGGTCGGCGCGACGCTGAGCCGGACGCGCTGCGAGGTGGCGGGCGTGAGCCCGCTGTAAACCAGCACATCGTAGAAATCCGCATCGCTGCGGCTGGCGCTGGCGATCGGGTAGGTGGCCGAGGTGGCGCCGGAGACCGGCAGTCCGTTGCGGCGCCACTGGTAGGCGAGCGGAGCCGCGCCGTTGGCGGCGACGGAAAGCACGACCGCCTGCCCGGCGGTGACCGTCGTGTTTTGCGGCTGCGTCGAAATCGCCGGGACCGCATTGGTGCCGCTGAGCGTCGCCGCATTGCTTGCCACCGCGTTGGCCCCGTTGGACACGCGGACATAATACGAGCCGACATCGGCGACTTGGAGATTCGTCAGGGCCAGCGTTGCGCCGGTCGCACCGGCGAGCGCCTGGCCGTTGCGAAACCATTGGTAGGTGAGGCTGCCCCCGCTCGCAGCCACGGCAAACGTGGCGGAGCCACCCACGGTTCCGGTTTGGCTGGCCGGCTGCGCGGTGATGACGGGCACGACCAAGAGAGTGGCGTAGTTCGAACCAGCGCCCGGCAGCACGGTGTTCGAATCGACATAGCAGCGATAGCGATCGCCGTTCATGGCGGGGGTGACACCCGTGATCGTCAGGCTGGCCGTCGTCGCGCCACTGAAGGTCGAGTTATTGGACACAATGTTTTCGCCAAAGGGGCCGGCCGGCATCCGATACCATGAGTAAGACAATACGCCCGGCCCCGTGGCCGTGACGCTCAACGTGGTCGTCCCTCCTTCGGCAACCGAGACAGACAATGGCAGCGACGAGATCGTCGGTGGAACGAGCGAGGTGGCGCCCCACGAAAGCGTGAACACACCGGCCGATCCCGTGCCGGACGCGCCGATCATGATGCGGTAGGTCGTGCCGGCGGTGGCGTTGAACGTCAGGGGGACGCCGGTGCCGCCCCAGACGTTCGCCACATGGAGGAGATTGGTGAGGGAGCTGCCCGTATAAACGTAACGCACCATGCCGTTGTTGGCCTGCGTGGTGGTGATCTGCATGCGGCCGGAGGTGGCCGGGGTCCAGGAATACCAGAGCGTGTTGGTGGGTGAACTCCCCTCGCCGGCTTCGAGCGTGGCGTTGGTGGAGTCGGCCGACAGCGTGCCGCCGCCCGCGGCCAGCACCTGCGCGTTGGCGAAGTTGTCGTTGGCGGGCGCCTGGGCGTAGGCGCCCGCAACGAGGAGGAAAAGACCAATACCGGCGAGGCACGAGCGGAGCGACAAACGACGCTGAGGGGGCGGAAGCGGCGAGTTCATGGCGATTGGTCGAGGTT
>JACRKC010000129.1 GCA_016235555.1 Verrucomicrobiota bacterium | reverse complement strand
GCTTTCAGGACTCGCGCATCGGCAAAGCGCGTTGGGGTCAACGCGCTCCACTCACTGACCCGGCGCATGGAAACCCTCGAACAACTCCGCGACCGCCTGCTCGCCGCCGTCCCCGGCGCGGAAGTTTCCGTCGTTTCCAACTCCAGCCCGTCCGCCCAGCACTCGCTCCTCGTCGGCTCGGCCCACGCTCGCGCCATCGCCCAATTCCTCCGCGACGATCCCGCGCTCAAGCTCGACCAGTGCTCCAACGTTACTGGCGTCGACTGGCCGGAAAAGGAGATCGTCGAGACCACCAAGATCACCATGCCCGACCCCGCCGGCGGTGCGCCCAAGACCATCGAGCAGAAAACCAAGCGCATCCAGCCGGGCTGCCTCGAGGTCGTCTACCACCTTTACTCGATCGCGTTGCGGCACGGCCCGGTGGTCCTCCGGGTCCGCACCGGCAACCGCACGGATCGCGTCACGATCCCCTCGCTCATGCCGGTGTGGCGCTCCTGCGATTTTCAGGAGCGCGAGGTCTTCGATCTTTTCGGCGTCGTCTTCGAGGGGCATCCCGATCTGCGCCGCATCTTGATGTGGCCCGAGTTTAAGGACCACCCGATGCGCCGCGATTACGTCGAGCCCGACGACTACGAGTGGGAGCCCACGCCGCACGGCGCGGTGCTGGAAAAGGCAAAGGCTCATTATCCCGCGCCTCCCGCACCGGAGCCGGCGGTGTCCGCGGCAAAGGCGGAAGGACTGAAAAGCTGAAAGGCTGAACATGGTTTCCGAACGCAATTTCAGCTCTTCAGCTCTTCAGCCTTTCAGTCCTTCCGCCGAAGGCGCTCACGTCCGCGCCGTCCACGACGAATTCCACGGCGACCTCCTTGAGGTCAGCATGGGCCCGCACCACCCGTCCACGCACGGCGTCTTCCGCATGATCGTCACCCTCGACGGCGAGACGATCGTGAAGCTCAAGCCGGTGTTCGGCTACCTGCACCGCAACCACGAGAAAATCGGCGAGAACACCACCTACCTCGCGTCGATGCCCTACACCGACCGGCTCGACTACCTGTGTTCGATGACGAACAACTGGGCCTACGCCCTCGCCGTCGAGAAGCTCGCCGGCCAGCCCGTGCCCGAGCGCGCCGAATACGTCCGCGTCATCCTCGCCGAGCTCACCCGCCTGCTTAACCACACGTGCCTCGCCGGCTTCCTCATGCAGGACCTCGGCTGCTCCGGCACGCCGCTCATGTATGCGTTCCGCGAGCGCGAAAAGATCCTCGATCTCTTCGAGTCCCTCAGCGGCTCCCGCATGATGTGCAACTACCAGCGCTTCGGTGGCTGCCGGCTCGATCCGACCGCCGACTGGCTGGCGGCGGCGAAGCAGCTCACCGACGGCTACGGCCGCTTCCTCGACGAGTTCGAGACGCTGCTCACTGGCAACGAGATCATCATGGCGCGCACGCAGGGCACCGGCCGCCTCTCGCCCGAACTCGCCGTCAACGCCGGCATCACCGGCCCGATGCTCCGCGCCACCGGCGTCAATTACGATCTCCGCAAGGTCGATGCCTACGGCATCTACTCGCGTTTCGATTTCCGCGTCCCGCTCGGCGACCACGGCGACGTCTACGACCGCTACATGATCCGCGTGCTCGAGATGCGCGAGTCGATCAAGATCCTCCAGCAAGCCTTCGCCGCCATCCCCGCCGGCCCGATCATCGATCCTGGTGCGAAGCTCCGCGGCTTCCGGCCGAAAGCCGGCGAAGCCTACGGCCGCATCGAGGGTCCGAAGGGCGAGATCGGTTTCTACCTCATCAGCGACGGCACGCCCAATCCCTACCGCTACCGCGTCCGCGCCCCGTCGTTCGTCAACCTGACCGTGCTCGAGGATATGTGCCTCGGCCAGACCGTCGCCGACGCCGTGATCATCCTCGGCTCCGTCGACATCGTCCTCGGGGAGGTCGACCGCTAGGTTTTCGCTGCGCGAAAACCTAAGATTCAAACTTACTCGCTGCTCAAACCATGAACCCCCACCTCTCCGCCACCTCCCTTCCGCGCCAGCGGAAGGCTTAGGTTTTTGCGGAGCAAAAACCTCATGCTCGGCACCGGACTCATCCAAGGCCTCGCGGTCACCGCGAAAAACCTGGTCGGCTCGTTCCACGATCCGGAGCGCTACACCACGGTCGAGTATCCCGAGGTGAAGCCGAAGCTGCCGGAAAACTATCGCAACTTTCCCTTCCTTGTCAGCGAGACCGCCGAAGACCCGATGGGCACGCTCCGCTGCGTGGCCTGCCAGATTTGCGAGAAAGAGTGCCCGCCGCAGTGCATCTACATCGTCAAGAGCAAGGACAAGAAGCTCGACGCCTCCGGCAAAGCGCAGCTCTACCCCGCCACCTTCGCGATCGACACCTCCGTGTGCATGAGCTGCCAGATCTGCGTCGAGGTCTGCCCCTTCGACGCGATCAAGATGGACCAGGAATTCGAGATCGCGACCACGGACCGCTTCCACGGGCTCCTGCTCAACCGCGAGCAGCTCGCGAAACCCAACTCCTACTACCACCAGATTCACCCGACCGAAGCCGCCGCGGTCGATGCGCTGTTGGTCGCCGCGCGCAAAGCCGCGGAGGAAAAAGCGAAGGCGGCCGCCGCCGCCAAAGCTGCGGCCGCGGCGAAGGCCGACGTGGCACGGGTCTCCCGACCCGTGAATCCGGCGGCCGCGAACACGAACACGGGTCAAGAGACCCGTGCCACACCAGCCACTTCTGCCCCGCAACCGCCCGCCGCGCCCAGCGCGGAGGCCCCGAAGCCGCCTCCGCCTGCCGCATGAGCGTCGTTGTTGTAGCCACGAGCGCCAGCGAGTGGACTGCCCTGCGGGTCGTCGACTCGCTGGCGCTCGTCGCTACGGCTACCGATCGCTTCCTCGAATGCGCGCCGGTGATGCTGCGCGACGCCGTCACCGGCCTGCTCCCCGACCCGTGGCGCTGGATCGCCAACGGTCTCTTTGCCATCGTCGCGATCTTCGCGGTGTTCGGACTGCTCTTCGCCTTCCTCACGCTCGCCGAGCGCAAAATCCTCGGCCGCGTGCAGAACCGCCCCGGCCCCAACCGCGCGCCCACGCCGACGTTCCCGTTCGCCAAATTTCTCGGCAAAATCCGCACCTACGGTCTCGCGCAGCCTTTCGCCGACGGCGTCAAGGCGCTCACCAAGGAAGACATCGTGCCCGACGGCGCCGACAAGGTGCTGCACTTCCTCGCGCCGGTGGCGCTACTCGCGTTCGCCACGCTCACGCTCGTGGTCATCCCCTTCGGCCGCAACCTCGTCGCCCTGCAGCTCGACGCCGCGGTGCTCTACTTCTTCGCCGCCGGCGCCGCGACCGAGCTCGCTGTCTTCATGGCCGGCTGGGCCAGCCGCAACAAATACTCGCTGCTCGCCGCCATGCGCGCTCTCGCGCAACTCATCAGTTACGAACTGCCGCTGCTGCTCTCTTGGGTGCCCGTCGTCATGATCGCCGGATCGCTCTCCACCGTGGCGATCGTCGAAGCGCAGGCGGGTTGGAAATTCGGCTTCATCCCGCACTGGCACGTGCTCACGCCGTGGGGCTTCGCCGGGTTCGTCATCTTCATGGTCGCCGCGCTCGCCGAATCGAACCGCTCGCCCTTCGACCTGCCCGAGGCCGAAAGCGAACTCATCGCCGGTCACCTCACAGAATACAGCGGGTTCAAGTATGCGTTTTTCTTCATGGCGGAGTATTTCGGCATGTGCGCGCTGAGCGGCATGGCAGTGACGCTCTTTCTCGGCGGCTGGCGCGCGCCGCTGCCGTTCCTCGAGTTCATCCCGTCGTATGCGTGGTTCGGGGCCAAGCTCCTCGCGCTGATCCTCGGCTTCATGTGGATCCGGGCGACGTTCCCCCGCCTGCGCATCGACCAGCTCACGCGCTTCTCCTGGAAATTCCTCGTGCCGCTCGCGCTGATCAACCTCGGCAACACCGTCGTGTGGGCGCTCATGTCCGGCGGCTCGCCCGCCCTTGCCCTCGCCCGCTGGCCCGTGTGCGCGGCGATCATCGTCGTGCCCTTCGTCTGGCTGGGCCGCGCGCAGAGCGCCAGCTACGCCCCGCGCACCTACCGCTACGCCGCATGAAACCTCGCCGCACCGCCTTCTTCGTAGCCGCGAGCGTGAGCGAGTGGACACCTGCGTGTGTCGTCCACTCGCTCACCAGACTGTGTGAGAACGTGACGGTTGTAGCGGAAAGCGTGAGCTTTTCGCCCGAACGCGGGCCAAATCCCACGAAAACCTCACGGTTTCCGCTACACTTCGCGCGGCTGAACGAATGCCGCCGGGTTTTCACGCTCGCGGCTACCGGAAAACCATGATCCTGCCGCTCGTCATCATCGCCCTGCTCACGATCGCGGTCGCCGCGATCGCGATGACGCTGCGCAATCTCATCCACAGCGCGCTGCTGCTCATCGGTAGCTGGGCCGGCATCGCGGCGTTCTACTTCTGGGCTGGCGCGGAGTTCGCGGCGTTTGCGCAGGTGCTGGTCTACGTCGGCGCCGTGTCGATGGTGGTGCTCTTCGCCGTGCTGCTCACCCGCCGCTCGCGCGCCGACCTCGAGGTGGCGCCCGATGCGATCGGCCGCGGCCTCGGGGCGATGCTCGCCGGCGGCGCTGTGCTCGGGGTGCTCTTTGGCGCCGTGTTTGCCACCCGCCTGGATGTGGCGCCGACGGCCGCGCCGACCGCATCGGTCCGCGCAATCGGCCAACAGCTCATGGGCGCCCACGCCGCCTCGCTGCTGGTCGTCGGCGTGATTCTCACCGTCGCACTGCTCGGCGCCGTGGTGATCGCGTCGACGGACCGCGAGGGCGGCAAGGAGGACGCGCGATGAACACCCAATCTTTCCTCTTTCTCGTAATCTTTCTCTTTCTCCCACGCCGTCTGGAGCACGGTTTTGCCGCGTTCAGCTCGGACTCTGACGAAAGAGTAAGAGAAAGAGAAAAGAGAAAGAGTGGCAGCCTGAGGCTGCGGGGAGGCGCGCGATGAGCCTGAGTCCGCTGCAACTCTGCCTGCTGTTCTCCAGCGCCCTCTTCTGCGTCGGCCTCGTGGGCGCGCTGTCGCGCAGCAACACCATCCTCGTGCTGCTCGGCGTCGAGTTGATGCTCAACGCGGCCAACCTGAACTTCATCGCCTTCTGGCGCTTCAGTCCGTCGCCCTCGCCGGCCACGGGCGTGATGTTCGTGATTTTCTCCATCGCCGTCGCCGCCGCCGAAGCGGCCGTCGGCCTCGCCTTGGTGATCGCGATCTACCGCCACCAGAAAAACATCCGGCTGCAGGAAGCGAATCGCCTCAAAGGATGAAGTCTCGAACCCAGTCTCCGGAGGTGGAGCGCGTTGACCCCAACGCGCTTTCAGGACGTTCGCACCAGCCAAGCGCGTTGAGGTCAACGCGCTCCACCCACGAGCCGGGCTGTCGGCGTTCCCCATGAGCCTCCCCGTCCAATACGTCTGGCTCATCCCGCTCCTGCCGCTGCTCGCGGCGGGGATCGGTGCCGTGACGCCCCGCGGCGGCGTGAAGATCGCCTCGGCCGCCGCGATCGGCGCGATGGTGCTCGGGTTTTTCCTCTCGTGCGGCGCGCTCGCCACGGCGCTGGCCCACCCCGCCGCGCACGCCACGGCGAACTTCGCCTGGTTCGATCTCGGCGCCGGCACCCTCCGCCTCGGCTGGGTGCTCGATCCGATCGCGGCGTTCATGCTCGTGATGGTCACGTTCGTCGGCGCGCTGATCTTCATCTTCAGCACCGGCTACATGCACGAGGATGAGCGTGCGAAGCAGTTCTTCTGTTTCCTCAGTCTCTTCGCCTCGGCGATGCTCGGCGTCGTCATCGCCAACAGCCTCCTGCTGCTCTTCATCTGCTGGGAGCTCGTCGGCCTCGCGTCGTATCTGCTCATCGGCTTCTGGTTCCACAAACCCGAGGCGGCGGCGGCGGCGAAAAAGGCCTTCATCACCACGCGCATCGGCGACCTCGGGCTGCTGCTCGGCATGCTGTGGCTCTACGATTCGACCGGCTCGCTGCTCTTCTACGACGGCGGCCATGGCGTGCTGGAGCCCACCGCAGTGGCGAATCTCAACGCCCAGTTGGTCTTCGGCGGACTCGCCCTCTCAACCGTCATCGGTCTGCTCATCTTCTGCGGTGCCGTCGGCAAGTCCGGCCAGTTCCCGCTGCACGTCTGGTTGCCCGACGCGATGGAGGGCCCGACGCCCGTCTCCGCGCTCATCCATGCGGCCACGATGGTCGCGGCGGGTGTTTTCCTGATGGCGCGCGTCTACCCGTTGCTTACGCCCGACGCGCTCAAGGTGATCGCCTTCACCGGCGCGATCACGGCGCTCATGGGCGCGCTCATCGCCGTCGCGCAAAACGACATCAAGCGCATCCTCGCGTTCTCCACCGTGTCGCAGCTCGGCTACATGATGCTCGCGATCGGCGTGGGTTCGTGGGTAGCGGCGATTTTCCATCTGCTCACGCACGCCTTCTTCAAGGCCCTGCTCTTCCTCGGCGCCGGCTCCGTCATCCACGCGGCGCACCACGAGCAGGACATCCGCTCGCTCGGCGGCCTGCGCGGGCCGATGAAGGTCACGTTCGCCACCTTCGCCATCGGCATGATGGCGCTCGCCGGTGTGCCGTTCCTGTTCTCCGGCTTCTGGTCGAAGGAGGCGATCCTTCACGCAGCGCACGGCTGGGAAGTCTCGCACCTGCCGTTCTACATGGGCCTCACGGCGGTGGTGCTCACGGCGTTCTACATGACGCGCCTGATGGCCGAGACCTTCTTCGGCAAGGCCCGCACGCACGCCAGCGAGCACGCGCACGAAAGTCCCGCGAGCATGACCATCCCGCTCGTGATTCTCGCCGTGTGCGCGGTCGCGCTCAGCCTGCTCGCGTGGCCGTCGCCGTGGCTGCAACACATCCTCGACCCCAAGGCCCACGCCGAGGGTGGCGGCGCCGGCCTCATGGTGCTTTCGATCGTGCTGGTCGCGATCGGCATCGGCTCCGGCTGGGCGATCTACGGTCGCACGACGCGCGAGAAAGCCACCTCCGCCGATCCGCTCGCGGCGCGCGTGCCGGGCGTGATCGCGTTTCTCGGGGCGCGGATGAAGTTCGACGAACTCTACGCGGCGACCGTCTTTCAACTGAACGCCGCGCTCGCGACCGCCGCCGACCTGCTCGACCGCTACGTCTGGGACGCCGCGGTGCGACTGCTCGCGCAGATCGGTATCTTCGCCGGGCTCGTCAACCGTGAGACCGACGAAGACGGCCTGAACGGCGGCTTCGACGCCACGAGCGAATCGCTTCGCGATACCGGCAAAGCCTACTCGCGCGCCCAGACCGGCGACGCCCACGGCTACCTGCGCACCGTCGCCATCGGCTTCGTGCTGCTGGTGCTGATCGTGATGCTGGGAGGGCGCCGATGAAGGCGCGGGTGTTTTTCGCGGTTCGGGGAGCGCACGCGTCCCGCGTGCAGGCTCGGGCGTCTCGCCCGGGCCTCCGGAGTCTTCGGCGAGACGCCGAAGACGGCCTGCGGGACGCAGGCGCTCCCCCGAATGATTCGATCCCGGGCGGGGTTCTCGGAGGTCGCGCATGAACAACCTCCCGCTCCTCTCGCTCATCATCTTTACGCCGTGGATCGGCGCGGCGCTGCTGGCTTTCCTCCGCGGCGCGAGCGTCTCGGTCACACGCACGCTCGCGCTGGCCTTCAGCTTGGCGCCGCTCGCGCTCGGCTTGGTGGCCGCCGCGGCCTTCGATCCCGCGCGCACGGCGCCGCAGTTCGTCGAGAACCACCTCTGGATCTCCGCGCTCAACGTCCACTACCGCCTCGGACTCGACGGCCTGAGCCTCGTGCTCGTGTTGCTCACCGGCATCGTCACGCCGGCGGCGCTGCTCGCGGCGTGGCGGCAGGAGCATTGCCCGCGGATGTTCGGCGCGCTGTTCCTCCTGCTGCAAGGCGCGGCGCTCGGCGTGTTCCTCGCGCTGGATTTCTTCCACTGGTTCGTGTTCTGGGAGCTGAGCCTCGTGCCGGCGTTCTTCCTCATCAAGCTGTGGGGCGGCGCCTCCGGTCGCGGCGACGCGCCGGCCACACGCGCCGCCTACCAGTTCGTGATCTACACGATCGGCGGCAGCGCGTTCATGCTGGTGGGCTTCGCCGCGCTGTTCGTGGCGACGGGCACGCTCGATTTCCACCAACTCGCGCAACACGGCGCCGACGGCGCGCTGGCCGCGAAACTCGGCGCCAGCGGCGTGCGCTGGGTCTTCCTTGGCGTGCTGCTCGGGCTCGCGGTCAAGGTGCCGCTCTGGCCCTTCCACACCTGGCTGCCGCCGGCCTACGCCGAGGCGCCGACGAGCGGCTCGATGTTCCTCACCGGCGTGATGTCGAAGATGGGCGTCTACGGCTTCCTCCGCATCCTCTGGCCGATCTTCCCGGCGCAACTGCACGCCGCGGCGCCGTGCCTGATCTGGCTCGCGGTGGCCGGCGTCGTGCTCGGCGCCTACGCCGCGCTGCGCCAGACCGACCTCAAGCGCCTCGTCGCCTACTCCTCGATCAACCACCTCAGCTACTGCCTGCTCGCGCTCTTCGCCGTCGCCTACGCGACCGGCCGCAACGGCCTGCACGGCGAAGCCGCCACCGCCGCGCTCAGCGGCGCGATTTTGCAGATGTTCAACCACGGCCTTTCCGCCGCGGCGTTGTTCTACTGCGTAGGCGTCCTCGAATCGCGCGCAGGCGGCAAACGCGGCATCGGCGACTTCGGCGGCGTGCGCACGGCGGCACCGCTCTTCGCGGGCCTGTGCGGTATCTCGCTCTTTTCATCGCTCGGCCTGCCGGGGCTCAACGGCTTCGTCGGCGAGTTCCTGATTTTCCGCGGGGTGTTCGGGCTGCACGGCGCGGCGGCGACGGTCGCGTGCCTCGGCCTGCTCGCGACGGCGATCTTCCTGCTGACCTTCTGGCAGAAAGTCTTCCACGGTCCGCTCGGGCCAAATGTGGGAGGGGCTTTACGCCCCGACTCGTCGTCGGCCACCGATCCGTCGGGGCATCAAGCCCCTCCCACCCCAAACGGCTTCGCCGATCTCAACGCCATCGAACTCGCCCCGCTCCTCCCGCTCGTCGTGCTGATGTTTGTTCTCGGCGTTTACCCGCAACTACTCGCCGGTCTGATCAACCCGCTCGTCACCTCGTGGGCGGGCCACCTCGTGCTGCCATGAACCTTTCCAGATTAATTAACCGCAGGGAACGCAAAGATCGCAGAGGCCGCGATCCACTCCTTTGCGCTCCTTGCGTTCTTTGCGGTTAACGGATGAACGCCCTGCCCTGCACGATCTACATCTCGTTTGCCGGCGCGCTGCTCGCGCTGGTGGCGGGGGCGCGCTCGGCGGCGACGGCTCGCGTGGTCGCGTTAATCGCGGCGCTCACGGCGGTCGCGGTCACGGTTCCCGCGGCGATGGGTTTCGTGCCCGGCCCCGGACTGCAGACGCTGGTCAACCACCCGTGGATCCCGCAGCTCGGCATCCGCTACCACCTCGCGGCCGACGGCATCAGCCTCACGCTGGTCGTGCTCACCGGACTCGCGGCCGTCGCGGGCATTTTGTTCTCGTGGAATATCGAGGAGCGCGCCGGCGAGTTCTTCGCCTACTACCTCGCGCTCATCGGCGGCGTCTACGGCGTGTTCCTCAGCGCGGACGCGTTCACGCTCTTCGTCTTCTACGAGATCGCGATCGTGCCGAAGTATTTCCTCATCGCGAACTGGGGCTCCACGCGGCGCGAATACGGTGCGATGAAGCTCGCGCTCTACTCCTTCGTCGGCAGCGCGGTGATGCTGGCCGGCCTCCTGTGGGCGTTCGCGGCGGGCGGTGGCAAGAGCTTCGGGCTCGCCGAGCTCGCGCAGGCCGCCACGCACTTCTCGCGCTTCGAGCAGATCGGGATGTTCGCGCTGGTGTTCACGGGCTTCGCGGTGCTGGCGGGCATGTTCCCCTTCCACACGTGGGCGCCTACCGGCCACGTCGCGGCGCCGACCGCGGCTTCGATGCTGCTCGCCGGCGTGGTGATGAAACTCGGCGCCTACGGCTGCCTGCGCGTGGCGATGCCGCTCTTCCCGGTCGGGCTCGCCTACTGGCAACCCTACATCGCCGGGCTCGCGATCATCGGGATCATCTACGCCGGGCTCGTGGCGCTCGTGCAGCAGGATTTCAAGTTTGTCATCGGCTACTCGAGCGTGAGCCACATGGGCTTCGTCATCCTCGGACTCGCTGCAGCCAATCCGCCGGCGGTCGCCGGCGCGGTGCTCCAGATGTTCTCTCACGGCGTGATCGCCGGCCTGCTCTTCGCCGTGGTCGGACGCATGGTCTACGAACGCACGCACACGCGCCAGCTCGCCGATCTGCGGGCCATGCCGCTCCACCGGCTGATGCCGTTTGCCGCGCTGACCTTCGTGCTCGCCGGGATGGCGTCGATGGGCATGCCGGGCTTCTCCGGCTTCCCGGCCGAACTCACCATCCTCATCGGCGCGTGGAAAACGCAGCCGGGGTGGGCCGCGCTCGGCGGCGTCGGCGTGTTGGTGGCGGCGGCGTTCACGTTGCGGGTCATCCAGGTGTCGTTCTTCGGGGCGACTGACAAGGTGGAGCGCGTTGACCCCAACGCGCTTGAGCCGGTTGAGGTCAACCGGCTCCACCACGATCATTTCGACCCCATCACCTGGCCGGAACGCGTCGGCGCGATGCTGCTCATCGGCACCTCGGTTTACATCGGCCTCAAACCTGACGCTCTGCTCGATTGGATCACGCCGGCGCTGCAATCGCCGCTGATGCAGGCGGCGTTGAGGGGGGGCACGCCATGAGCCTGAACTACGCCGAACTTTTCCGCGCGCTGCGACCCGAGGCCTCGCTCGTGCTCGGCGCCCTCGTGGCGCTGGGGCTGGATCTCGCGGTGTTCCGCCGGCACACGCTGGCCGAACGCCTGCGACTCGCCCTCTGGATCGGCGCGCTCGCGGTCGGCGTGGCGATCGTGCATGTGGCGTATGGCGCCCGCGGGACGGTTTTCGGCGGCGTGCTCGTCTTCGACAACCTCGCCGTGCTCACCCGCCTTGGCGTGCTCGGGCTGGCGTTGCTGACGCTCGGCGTCACCAGCGGTGCCCGCGTGCTGCGCCACCCGGCCGAATACGTGGCGATCCTGTTGTTCGCGACCACCGGCTTCACGCTCATGGCGGCGGCCAACCAGCTGCTCCTCGCCTTCCTCGCGATCGAGCTGGCGAGCCTCTCGCTCTACATCCTCGCGGGCTACGACAAGTCCAGCCCGGCCTCGGCGGAGGCGGCGCTGAAGTATTTCCTCTTCGGCGGCATGTCGGCGGCGTTTCTGCTGTTCGGCTTCAGCCTGATCTATGGCCTGACCGGCTCGATCGAACTGCCAGAGATCGCGAAGCAGCTCGGTGTCGCCGGCCTCAACCCGCTCGTGATCGTCGCGCTCGTGATGATCCTTGTGGCCTTCGGCTTCAAGGCCGCCGCGGCGCCGTTCCACCTCTGGGCGCCTGATGCCTACCAGGGCGCACCGGTGCCGAGCGCCGCGCTCATCGCGTCGGCCTCGAAGCTCGCGGGTTTCGCGCTCTTCGCGCGTCTGCTCTGGCATGGCCTCGGGCCGGTGTCGGGCAGCGTGGCGACTTTTCAGGGCGCGCCGGGCTGGCTGCCGGTCGCCGCCGTGGTCGCACTCGCCTCGATGTTGCTCGGCAATCTCGGCGCGCTGGCCCAGTCCAACCTCCGCCGCCTCCTTGCCTACTCGGCCATCGCGCATGCCGGTGTGTTGCTCCTCGGCGTGATCGTGGCGGGACCGCGCGGACTCGGCTCGGGCGTCGGGCCGCTCTTCTACTACGCCGCCACCTACGGTATCGCGACGGTCGGTGCCTTCGGCGTGATCGCCGTGCTGGAGCGCGCGGATCCGTCGGGTTGCCAGAACATCACCGATCTCGCCGGCCTCTATCGGCGCTCGCCGCTGCTGGCGGGCTGCCTCGCTGTTTTCATTCTCTCGCTCGCCGGCATCCCGCCGCTCGCGGGCTTCTTCGGAAAATTCCTCGTGTTTGCCGCGGCGTTGAAGATCGGCGGCGTAGCGGGCGTCGCCGGCTGGCTCGCCTTCATCGCCATCGGCCTGAGCGGCGTGGCGCTCTACTATTATCTGATCGTGCTGAAACAGGCCCTGGTGGCGAAAGGTGACGCCTCCGCGCCCCCCATTGCCACCCCGTTGCTCCCGGCGCTCGTGCTGCTCGTCTGTGCGGCGCTCTTGGTGGCGCTGGGCCTCGCCCCGTCGGTGGTCATCCGGTTGCTCTGATCCGCCCAAAAGGCGCCAAACGCGGCGCACTGGCAGGCCAAAATCTGCGCAATCTTGGTCAGCCGGCGCACGGCGAAGTGCGCCCGTCGGTGCTAGTGTGGTAGTCATGGCAACGTTCTCCGACCGCACCCCCGACAACGTCCCCGGGCCGTATTACGTGGACAACTCGTGCATCGATTGTGACCAGTGTCGCGTGATGGCGCCGGAACTGTTCGGCCGCAACGACGACACGGGGCTCGGTTTCGTGAAACGCCAGCCCGCCACCGCCGACGAGATCGCACTGGCCGACGAGGCGCTCGCGGCCTGCGCCACCAACTCGATCGGCAACGACGGCCCGGCCTGAACCACGCCTTCCCCAAAATGAATGACCTGATTATCGGCATGGCCGGATCGGGCGGCGACGGCATCGTCTCCGCCGGCGAGTCCCTCATCTCCGCGCTCGCGCGCGAGGGCTACTACGCGATCCTCACGAAGAGCTTCGGCTCTCAAATCCGCGGCGGCGAATCCTCCTGCCGCCTGCGCGTGGCCACGGCGCCCGTGCTCAACCCCGGCGGCACCCTCTCCGTCGCAGTCGTGCTCAACTGGGAGGACTTCCTGAAATTCGGCGGTGAACTGCCCGTCGGCCCCGACACCGTCGTCATCTACGAAAAGAAGACCGGCGTCGCGCCCGCTGACATCCCGCTGAAAATCAAACCGTCCGTCGTCATGGCCGTGCCCATGTCGGAGATGGCCATGAAGGCCGCCAAAACGCTTCAGGCGAAAAACAACGTCGTCATCGGCCTGCTCGCCGGCTGGTTCGGCTTTGGGCGCCAGGCGATCCTTGAGGGCATCCGCCGCAAGTTCGGCAAGAAGGGCGAGGATGTCCTCGCGGGCAACGAGCAGGCTTTCGCCGCCGGTTTCGAGTATGCCGAACAGAATCCCATCGGCACCGACAAACGCATGAGCCCGCCCGCCGGCAGCGGCGGCAAGCGCATCGTCACCGACGGTAACGAGGTCTGCGCCCAGGCCGCGCTCTTCGCCGGCTGCAAGTTCTTCGGCGGCTACCCGATCACGCCCGCCACCGAAATCATGCAGCATCTCCAGAAGGATATCTGGAAACACGGCGGCTCGCTCCTGCAGGCCGAGGACGAGATTGCCGGCATCGCCGCCGCCGTCGGCGCGACTTACGCGGGCAAGAAATCCATGACCGCCACCTCCGGCCCCGGTTTCTCGCTCAAGGCCGAGGTTCTCGGTCTCGCCAGCGTGTCAGAGCTGCCGCTCGTCGTCGTCAACGTCCAGCGCGGCGGTCCGTCCACCGGCATCCCGACCAAGCCCGAGCAGGCGGATTTGTTCGCCGCGGCGTTCTCCGCGCACGGCGACACCGTGCGCCCCATCCTCGCGCCGATCAGCGTGGAGGACATGTATGGCGTCACCGTCGAGGCGTTTAATATCTCCGAGGAATTCCAGACCCCGGTCGTCGTCCTCTCCGATCAGGAGATCGCCCAGCGCAAGGACATCATCGACCCGGTCGACACCTCGAAATTCAAGCTCGTCGACCGCCTCGCCCCCACCGCGCAGGAGCTCGAGCCCTACGTCCGTTTCCGTTTCACGGAGTCCGGCATCAGCCCCATCAGTCATCCCGGCATGAAGGGCGGCAGCTACCTCGCCGCCGGCATCGAGCACAACGAGAGTGGCGCGCCCACCAGCAGCGGTGAGATGCACGCCAGGATGAACGAGAAACGCCTCCACAAGATGGACGCGTTGAAGAACCGCCGCGACCTCTTCGTCATCGAAGGCGACGCCGACGCCCCGCTCGGCCTCATCGCCTGGGGCAGCATCGCCGGTGTGGCGCTCGAAGCCGTCCGCGCCGCCCGCGCGCAGGGCCTCAAGGTCAAGGTCCTCATCCCCAAGCTCGTCTACCCGGTCGTCGAGGAGGTTTACCAGGATTTCTTCGCCTCCGTGCAGCACGGCCTCGTGGTCGAGCAATCACACCAGGGTCAGCTCCACCGCATCATCCGCATGTGGACCAACGTCCCGCGGAAATTCACCGCGCTCGCCCGCAGCGGCGCCAACCCCATCACGCCGGCCGACGTGCTGGCGCAAATCACCCAAATCTCCCAAACCCTCGCCGCTTCGCCGGCGCTCGTCCCCACCGCCTGAACCGAGAATATGCCCGCGCCGCCTGCATTCTTTTCCTCATCCCACCTCGGCGGGTGGGCCGTGCGCTCCGCGCGCGGCCTTCAGCGCGTCCGCCGTCTCAGCCGTGCGCGGAGCGCCCGGCCCACCCTCAATCAAACACCCACCGCCTGAACCATGTCCTCCACCACTGCTGATTGCGGCTGCCCTCCCGCCGCACCCGTCGAGACCTACACCGCGAAGGATTTTCGCAGCACCCTGAAGCCCATCTGGTGCCCGGGCTGCGGCGACTATGGTGTCGTCACCGGACTCTACCGCGCCCTCGCCAGCATCGGCCGCCCGCCGCACGAGATCGCGTTCGTCTCCGGCATCGGCTGCTCCAGCCGCATCCCCGGCTACACGACCGCCTACGGCTTCAACACCGTGCATGGCCGCGCCCTCCCGATCGCCCAAGGCATCAAGATGGCCAATCCCGACCTGCTCGTGCTCGTCGCCGGCGGCGACGGCGACGGCTTTTCCATCGGCGGCGGCCACGTGCCCCACGCCATCCGGCGCAACCTCGATCTGACCTACATCGTGATGGACAATCACATCTACGGTCTGACGAAGGGCCAGCTCTCGCCCACCACGCCGCGCGGCGCGAAGACCTCGACCAGCAGCTACGGCAGCATCGAGGAGCCCGTGAACCCGCTGCTCTACGTGCTCGCCTACGGCTGCGGTTTTGTCGCCCAGGCGATCCCGTCCGACATGGACGGCATGACCAAAGTCATCGAGGAGGCGATCCGCTATCCCGGTTTCTCCTTCGTCAACATCCAGTCACCGTGCGTGACGTTCGGCGACCCGGAGGATCAGGCGAAGGTGCAGAAAGCGAAGATGAAGAAACTCTCCGACCTGGGCCACGATCCCGCCAACCGCCTGCGCGCGATGGAACTCGCCCAGACCTACGGCACGGATCTCTACACGGGCGTCTTCTATCGGAACCCGAATCCGCCGCAGACCTACGACCACTACATCCGCGAACGCCAGGAAGCCCTCCGACCGAAACAAGCGGCGGCGTAGTCTCTATTCGAGGTGGAGCGCGTTGCCCCCAACGCGCTGGATTGTGGCCGACTCGCTGCCTTGCCTACACCAAGCGGCGTTACGGAGATTTGCACAACAGCCAGAAAGAAAGTCCGGCGGTTCGGGGAGCGCCCGCGTCTCGCGGGCTGTCCTCGGCGTCCCGCCGAGGACTTCCGGGGTGTCGGCGAGACGCCGGCACCGGGACCCGAGACGGGTGCGCTCCCCGAACCACCCTGCAAACTTCGTCAGCGTCGCTTTGTCGCGGGTGTGGATGCTGCGCACGCCGATGATCGCCGGTATTGGTTTCTGTGCTGTCGTCGCAACCCGATAACTTGTGCATCGCGCTCCCGCCGCCGAATCGCACAAAGGAGTTCATGCGCATCCTCGTCACCGGCGCCACGGGCTATATCGGCGGACGGCTCGTGCCGCGCTTGCTCGCGAAGGGTCATGCGGTGCGCTGCGTCGCGCGCAACCCGGCCCGGCTGGAAAGCCATCCCTGGCCCGGCGTGGAGATCGTCGCCGGCAATCTCAGCGAGCCCGGCACGCCCGAGCGCGTGCTGCAGGGCATCGAGGTAGCGTATTATCTCGTTCACTCGATGATGGCGGGCGAGGCGTTTCGGGAGCGGGACCGGGTGCTGGCGCTGGCCTTCGGCAAGGCGGCGGCCCAGGCGGGCGTGCGGCGCATCGTTTACCTCGGCGGACTCGGCGATCCGCGCCACGTGCGCAGCAAGCACCTGCTGTCGCGTCAGGAGGTCGGCACCTGTCTCGCGGCAGGCGGCGTGCCGGTGGTGGAGTTTCGCGCGGCGGTGATCGTCGGGTCGGGCAGCGCGAGTTTTGAAATCATCCGGCACCTCACGGAACGCCTGCCGATCATGATCACGCCGCCGTGGCTCGACACGCGCTGCCAGCCCATCGGCATCCGCTCGGTGATGAACTACCTCCTCGAGGTGCTCGACCACCCCGAAGCCAGCGGCGTCTACGAAATTGGCGGACAGGACGTGATGCCTTATCGCGAAATGATGCTGCGCTACGCCCGCCTCCGCGGCCTGCGCCGCTGGATCGTGCCTCTCCCGGTGCCGTGGCCCAGCCTCAGCAGCCTGTGGATCGGTTTGCTCACCCCCATCCCGTCCAGCATCGCGCACCCCCTGGTCGAGAGCATTCAGACCGAGGTGATCGTGCGGGATGACCGCGCGCGACGCACCTTCAGCGTGCAACCGGCGGGCTACGACGAAGCGGTGCGGCAGGCGCTGGCCCGACTCGCGGCCGACGACGTGGAAACCACGTGGGCGTCGAGCCTCTCCAGTTTTTCGCCGGATCAGCCGGAGGCGGACGCGTTGCGGTCGTTCGAGGGCATGTTGCTCGACAGCCGGCGGCGGCGGGTGCGGGCGGCGCCCCAGCGGGTGTTCGACGCGATCTGTTCGCTCGGCGGCGACGAGGGCTGGCCGGCGGGCAACTTCCTCTGGCAGCTGCGCGGTCTGATGGACCGGATGGTCGGTGGCACCGGTATGCGCCGCGGCCGGCGCCGGCCGCACGAGCTGATCGTCGGCGATCCGGTGGATTTCTGGCGCGTGGAGGCGTTGGAGGAGCCGCATCTGCTCCGGCTGCGCGCCGAGATGAAACTCCCCGGCCGCGCGTGGCTCCAGTTCGAGGTGCAGCCCGACGCGGAGGGCGCGCGGGTGGAGCAGACGGCGTTTTTCGAACCGCACGGCCTGCCGGGCTACCTTTACTGGTATGCCGTGGTGCCGTTTCACCGGTTTATTTTTCCCGGTTTGATCGATGCCCTGAAGCACCGCGCCGAAGCCGCGGAGTCCGCCGCCGGAGCGTCGGCCTAACGCGGGGTATTAGGGACCGTCACGGGCGGGCACGCTCGACGGACGCCAAGGGATGCGGAGTCGCGCCGCCCGGTGACGCAATAAATGCGGACTGATGGCCAAAGCGTGCGATGCCCCGGCGCGCGCTCCCTGCCATGATGACGCCGCGCCCACCAGAAACCCGGGCGCCTCCGTCTCTCATGAACGACATCCTCAAAGGCGACCTCATCTACATCGCGGTGTTTTGCCTCGGAGGATTCGCCTTCGCCCTCGGGCCGTTCGTGCTGGTCTACTTCCTCGCGCCGCGCTGGACGCGCACGACCCTCGACAAAACCGGCCAGGCCATCGAGTGCGGCATGGACCCGATCGGCGACGCGTGGATCCGCTACAGCGCTGTCTACTACCTCTACGCGCTGGTCTTCGTGGCCTTCGCCGTGGATGTGCTCTTCCTGATTCCCGTCGCGCTGGTCTATGGGCGGGCGGGCTTTGTATGGCGGGACTTTGTCGAGCTCGGTCTCTTCGTCGGGGTCCTGTCGCTCGTGATCGTCTACGCCTGGAAAAAAGGAGTTTTCAAATGGACGCGCCACTGAACCCAACGCCGGCGCCCGCCCCCGCCGAGTGCGCCTGCAAGACACCGCCCCCCGGGGAGCCCGGCATCCCCGTCGAGTGCTCGCAAATCGTCAAACTCGCCAAGCTCGACGACCTGCTCGCGCTCGGCCGCGCCAATTCGCTCTGGCCCCTCACCTTCGGCCTCGCCTGCTGCGCCATCGAGATGATGGCCGCCGGCATGGCGCGCTTCGACCTCTCGCGCTTCGGCGCCGAGGTGTTCCGTCCGTCGCCGCGCCAAGCCGACGTCATGATCGTGGCCGGCACGGTGAACAAGAAAATGGCCGGCGCGGTGAAGCTCCTCTACGACCAGATGCTGGAGCCGAAATGGGTCATCGCCATGGGCAACTGCGCCCTCTCCGGCGGCCCGTTCAAGTATCCCGGCCAATACGCCGTCGTCGAGGGCGTCGACAAGCTCTTCCCCGTCGATGTCTACGTGCCCGGCTGCCCGCCGCGGCCCGAGGCGCTCATCGAGGGCATCCTCAAGCTCGAGGAAAAAATCACCGGCAAGCGTCGCTTCCCGGTCGCGCAGCTCAAGGAAACCTCGTCGTGAACCCGACTCTCGAGCAACTCACCGCGCAGTTCGCCGCCCTCGTAGCGGAACGCGCCAGCGTTTCGCTGCCAGTTGTGGGAGGGGCTTTATGCCCCGACGGAACCGCTTCCTCGGTCGAGTCGGGGCGTAGGTCGGGCTTTACGCCCGACACGTCGGGGGTAAACCCCGACCTACCAAAACCGAGCCCCGTCCAATCCGTCGCGCACGCCCTCAAGGGTTACGATCTCAACGCCACCGTCGCCCCCGATCAGGTCGTCGCCGCCGCGCAGTTGCTCGACCGCGCCGGCTTTGGCCTCGATGCCGTCACCGGCGTCGACTGGATGGCGCAAAACGAGATGGAGGTCGTCTACGACTACTTCCACCCGACCGCTTCGCTCCGCGTCGTCGTGCGCACCCGCGTGCCGCGCGCCACGCCCGAATTGCCGACGATTTCGCCCGTGTTTCCCGGTGCCAACTGGCACGAGCGCGAGACGCACGATTTCTTCGGCATCCGTTTTTCCGGCCACCCCAATATGAAACCGTTCCTCCTGCCGGAGGACGCGGACTTCCATCCGCTGCGGAAGGACTACGCGCCATGATCGCAGAAAAAGGCCTGATCACCTCCGGTCACGCGAGCGACGGCACGCACGAGACGTTCACGCTCAACCTCGGTCCGCAGCATCCCGCCGCGCACGGCGTGCTCCGCGTGCTCATGACGATGGACGGCGAGTGGATCCAGCGTGCCGAGCCCATCATCGGCTACATCCACCGGATGCACGAAAAGATGGGCGAGAACCGCTCGTGGGCGAAGTTCCTCCCCAACACCAGCCGCATCGATTACCTCTCGGCGATGAACTACACCCACGCCTACGTGGGTGCCGTCGAGCGCGCGCTGAAGATCGAGGTCCCCGAGCGCGCGGAATACGCCCGCGTCATCACCTCCGAACTCAACCGCATCTCGAGCCACATGGTCTGGTGGGGCGCGCTGCTCCTCGACCTCGGCGGCTTCACCCCGATCCTTTACGCCTTCGATGACCGCGAAAAAATCCTCGATCTGCTCGAGGGCCTCTGCGGCGCGCGGCTGACCTATTGCTACTATCGCTTCGGCGGGCTCTACAACGACGTCGACGACGCGTTCCTGAAGGGCACGCGCGACTTCGTGGCGCACATGAAGCCTCGGCTCACGATGTATCGAGAGCTCGTCACCGATAACATCATCCTCCGCAAGCGCCTCACCGACATCGGCCCGATCAGCGCCGACATGTGCCGCCGCTACGGCGCGACCGGCCCGGTGATCCGCGGCGCCGGCGTCGCCTACGACGTGCGCACGGTCGAGCCGTATTCGGTTTACCCGAAGCTCAAGTTCAAGATCCCGACTTACCCGCAGGCCGACTCCATGGCGCGCTACCTCGTGCGCATGGATGAAATGGAGCAAAGCCTCTCCATCATCGAGCAGGCGCTGGACCTGATCCCGGCCGGCCCGTTCATGGCGCCGAAAGTCCCGCGCGTGATCAAGCCGCCGGCTGGCGACTACTGCTACGCCGTCGAGGCCGCGCGCGGCCGCTTCATGGTGCGCATCGTGAGCGACGGGAAGGAAATCCCGTATCGCGTGAAGCTGCGCGCGCCGTCGTTCTCCAACCTGAGTCTCTACGAGGAGGCGAGCAAAGGCATGATTTTGCCCGACGCCCTGGCCATGATGGGATCCCTCGATCTCGTCATCCCCGACATCGATCGATGAAAACGGCGTCGACCAGCCACCGTGTTTCTTTCGGGAAACTTACTCCGTGCCAGCCTGTGGCTGCCTCGTGCCCCGAAGGGACACCATTCGACAGCCCGGGGCAAGGCCCCGGGTTCTTGATTGCGAATTTTTCAAGCCCTGAAGGGGCGCAAGGGAGTTTCGCCCTTTCAGGGCTTGAGCGATTTTCGGTTCTGGATTCCCAGGGCGTTGCCCTGGGCTGTCGAATCGCGCCCCGTTGGGGCGCAGGCCGCAGGCATCGTCGGTCGCTTGGGAGAGAGGTGCAGCCATGATCGACTTCCTCAACCTCGAGCCGGTCCGCATCCTCCTCTATCTGGTGGCCATCTGCGCGTTCGTCGGCGCCAACGCCGCCTACCTCGTGCTCGCCGAGCGCAAGGGCGCCGGCCGCATCCAGCGCCGCCCCGGCCCGAACGAGGCCGGCCCCGCCGGCATCCTCCAGCCACTCGCCGACGGTATCAAGCTGCTCGCCAAGCAGGTCATGGTCCCGCCGGGCACCGACGCACTGCTCTTCCGCGCCGCGCCGCTCATGGTGATGGCCCCGCCGCTCATGTGCCTCGCGACGATCCCGTTCGGCGACTCGATCGTGGCCGTCAACCTCAACATCGGCCTGCTCTTCGTCTTCTCCTTCGGCTCGATCAACGTGATGGCGCTGATGCTCGGCGGCTGGGCCTCGCGCAACAAATACGCGATCATCTCCGCCGCCCGCGTCGTCTCGCAGAGCGTCGCCTACGAGATTCCGATGCTGCTCGTCGTGATCACGATGCTGATGGTCACCGGCACGCTCGATCTCAGCGAGGTCGTCAAGCAACAGGCCGGCTGGTTCTGGCACTGGAACCTGTTCAAGGTCTGGGTGAACCCGCTGATGCCGGTCACGTTCGTGATCTTCTTCACGTGCATGCTGGCGGAGACGAACCGCGCGCCGTTCGACATGGCCGAGGCCGAGAGCGAACTCGTCGCCGGCGCGTTCACCGAATACGGCGGCATGGGTTTCGGCGTCTTCTTCATGGCCGAGTATGCCAACATCGTCGTCGGCTGCTGCCTCGCCACCATCCTCTTTCTCGGTGGCTGGCAAAGCCCGATCGGTGCGCTCTCGGGCGGCCTGTGGGGCCCCGTGTGGTTCCTCGGCAAGATGTATGCGCTCATCTTCACCGTGATCTGGATCCGGTGGACGTTTCCACGCACGCAGTTCTACAGCCTGCTCAACCTCTCCTGGAAAATTCTCATCCCCGTCTCGCTCGGCACGCTGCTGCTCACCGGCGCGATGATGAAGCTGATGCCGTTCGTGTTCCCCTCACTCCACTGATCCCATGAGCCTCAAGACCGCCATCCGCGAAACCTACGACGGCTTCAAGAGCCTGATCACCGGCATGCGCATCACCGCGCGCGAGGCCGCCAAGCCGACGATCACCGTCCAGTATCCGCACGAGACCCTCCCGATGCCCGACCGCTTCCGCGGGCACGTGAAACTCATCCTCGATCCCGCGACCGGCCAGGCCAAGTGCAACGCGTGCGGCCTGTGCGTGCGGGCGTGCCCGAGCAATTCCCTCGAAGTCGACGGCGCCAAGCGCGAAGGGGAGAAGAGAAAATCCGTCTCGAAATACGAACTCGATTTCACCACCTGCAGCCTCTGCGGCTGCTGCGTCGAAGCCTGCCCGAGCGACGCCATCGAATACTCGAAGGAATACAACGTCGTGAGCCGCGACCGCGACGACTTCGCGAAGATGGACATCTACAAGCGACTGCAAGCCGAGTCCGAGGAGTGGAAGAAAACCCATCCGACCCCGCCGGCTCCGCCTGCTGAGGCAGCGCCCGCGGCAACTCCGACGCCCGCCACTCCGGTCGCCGCCACGTCTTCCCCCGCTGCTGCGCCGGTGGTCGCGCCTGCTGCGACTCCCGCGAAACCCGCAACGTCCGCGCCGGTTCCGGCGCCGGCTGCCGCCTCGCCTGCGGCCCCGGAGCAGAAGCCGACATGAAGCCGTTCCCGTTCGCCGACTACCTTGTCTTCGCCATCTTTGCCGTTGCGGTGGGCCTGACGGTGGGCGGCGCGCTGATCGCGGCGCTCAGCACGCGCATCATCCGCGGTGTCTCCGGACTGATGATTTCCTGCGTCGGCCTCGCCGGCCTCTACTACTTCCTGAACAGCCCGTTCCTCGCGCTGATGGAAATCCTCATCTACGTCGGCGCGGTGTGCGTCACGATCGTGTTCGGCGTGATGCTCTCCGAGCCCGACGAGCCCGCCGGTGAAGAGAAGCGCCGTCACGCCCGCCTGTGGAGCGGTGGCGCCCTCGCGGTCTCCGCGCTTGTTTTCGCCGGTGTTGCCTGGCTCAGCCTGCATGGCCCGTGGACCGCGCCCGCGAAGCTCGTGAGCGACGGCTCCGTCCGCGCCGTCGGTCTTTCGCTGCTCACCACCTACAGCCTGCCGTTCGAACTCATCTCGGCCGTGCTCCTTGTGGCAATTCTCGGCGCCCTCGTGATCGCCCGTTCAGGGAGGACCAAAGAATGAACGCGCTCCTCCACCTCCACGAACGCCCGGCGATCTACCTCATCGTCGCCGCCTTCCTCCTCGCCGCCGGCGTCTATGGCCTGATCCGCCGCCGCACACTCATCGGCATGTTGATCGCGGGCGAACTCATCTTCGCGGCGGCCTCGCTGAATTTCATGGCCGTCAACCGCTTCTTCGCGCCCGATCCGTCGGTCGGCCAGATCTTCGTGCTCTTCATCATGGGCCTCGCGGCCGCCGAGGTCGCGATCGCGCTCAGCATCATCATCGCGGTGTATCGCAACTACCGCTCGATCCACTCCGGGGACATGTCGGAGCTCAAAGGCTAGCCGCCGGGCAGGTGCGACATGAAAACGATGCCTCTTTCGCTCCTCCCTCTCGCTATCGCCGCCGGCCGTTCCGCCCGGCGGCTAAGGCAGCGCTGCGCGCTGCAAACGACGTCCCACCTCTCTTCGCCGCTTTGCGGCGAACTTAGGAATTTGCTGGATGCGACCGTCCGCTTCGCCTCGGCGCTTTCGCATTCCACGCCGCACCGCCGTTTCGCCGCGGCAAATTCCTGATGCAAACCGACATCCGCCTCCTCCTCGCCGTGCTGGCGCCGCTTGTCGGCGCGGGCTTGGTCATGGCCACCGGCAAGCGGCCCAACGTCCGCGAAACGTGCTCGTTCCTCGCGGCCGTCACGCTGTTCGGGATCGTCGCCTCGCTCGTGCCCGATGTGCAGGCCGGCCGGGCGCTGCGCTACACGCTCTTCGAACTGCTGCCCGGCCTGAGCTTCACGCTGCGCGCCGACGCGCTGTCGATGATGTTCGCCGTCGCCGCGTCGTTCCTCTGGATCCTCGCGGTGTTTTATTCGGCGGGCTACATGCGCGGGCTGCACGAGCACGCGCAGACGCGTTTCAACACCTGCTTCGCCCTCGCGCTCTTCGGCGCCATCGGCTGCGCGTTCTCCGACAATCTCCTCACGCTCTACCTCTTCTACGAGATTGTGAGCGTGACGACCTACCCGCTCGTCGCCCACCACCAGGACGAAGAAGGCTACGAGGGCGCGCGGAAATACATCACCTATCTCACCACGACGGCCAAGGGTCTCATCCTCCCCGCGATGGTGCTGATCTACGTGCTCTCGGGCACGCTCGACTTCGCGACCAACGTCCACACCGGCATCCTCCCGGCCACCGCGCACAACGCCGTCATCGTCGGCCTCTACGCCGCGTGCATCCTCGGCTTCGCGAAGAACGGCGTGATGCCGTTGCACCACTGGCTGCCGGGCGCGATGGTGGCGCCGACGCCTGTCAGCGCGCTGCTCCACGCCGTCGCGGTCGTAAAGGTGGGCGTGTTTTCGACGGTGCGCGTGATGCTCCACGTGTTCGGCGTCGATCTCATGGCGCGTCTCAACCTCGGTCTGCCGACCGCGTATTTCGTTTCGTTCACCATTCTCGCCGCGTCGATCATCGCGCTCAGCAAGGACAACCTGAAGACGCGGCTCGCCTACTCCACCGTCAGCCAGCTGTCCTACATCATCCTCGGCGTCGCGCTCCTCAGCCCGACCGCGATCGAGGGCGGTCTCGTCCACATCGCCAACCACGCGTTCTCGAAGATCACGTTGTTCTTCTGCGCCGGCGCGATCTACGTCGCGACCCACAAGAAGAACATCTCCGAGATGGGCGGCCTCGGTCGCAAGATGCCGTGGACCTTCGGCGCCTTCGCCGTCGCCTCGCTTAGCATGATCGGCGCGCCGCCGGTCGCGGGATTCATCTCAAAACTCTACCTGCTCGTCGGCGCGCTCGACGCCGGTGCCATCGGCATCCTCGTCGTGTTGGTCGCCAGCACGCTGCTCAACGCGGCCTACTTCGTGCCGGTCATCTACCAAGCCTTCTTCGGCCAGCCGTCTGTAGCGGAACGCGTGAGCGTTTCGCATGGTGGCGAAAGCCTCACGGCTTCCGCTACGGAGCAACATCACGACCACGGCGGACACGGCGCCGCCGAGCACCACGAAGGCGAAGCCCCGCTCGCCATGGTCATCCCGCTCTGCCTCACCGCCGCCATCTCCGTGGTGCTGGGCTTCTACCCGGACTTCTTCATGCGCTTCGCCGAGGCCGTCGTAAAATGAAACCAAGTAGTGAGCATCGAGTAGCGAGTAGCGAGCATCATGCTTCGGGGGCTTGGCCTGCTCACTACCCGCTACTCGCTACTCGCTACTTCCGGTCCCCATGAACCTCCTCCGCCTCATCCAATTTCTCCGCGCCCACCTGAAGACCGTCATTTGGGTGTGCCTCGTCGTGCTGGTGCTGCTCATCGCGGCCGACGCGATCCCGGCGATCGTCGACAAGCATCACGCGCACACGAAGCCCGAGCACATCCCCGGCTTCTGGGCCGCCTTCGGTTTCGTGGCCTGCGTGGTGATCGTCTACGTTTCAAAATGGTTCGGCCATTCGGGCATCATGACCCGGGAGGATTACTACGATGAGTGATCTTCTGGCTCCGTTCATGGCGGCCCTGTCCTCCGACCTCAGTCTTCCGTCCTCCGGGTTCTGGCTGCATCCAGCGCTCATCCTGATCGCGGGCGCGCTCCTGCTGCCGCTCGTGCCCGAGAAGCTCCGCAAGGGCTGGTTGCTGCTCATCCCGGCGCTCACTTTCTGGCGCATCGTTGCGCTGGCGAAGGGCACGTTCGGTGTCGTTCCGTTCCTGAAGTTCACGCTCACGTTCGGCCGCGTCGACGCGCTGAGCAACGTGTTCCTCTACATCATGGGGCTGATGTGCATCATCGGCTCGCTCTACGGCATGCACGTGAAGCGTGCGGTCGAGCACTCGGTGGCATGGATCTACGTGGCCGGTTCGCTCGGCGCCATCCTCGCCGGCGATCTCATTACGCTCTTCCTCTTCTGGGAACTGATGGCGCTGTCGTCGGTGTTCCTCATCTGGTTCCGCGGTCGCGAGGAGTCGCTCGGCGCCGGCTACCGCTACCTGCTCGTGCACATGGCCGGCGGCGTCGCGCTCCTCGCCGGCATCATGCTCCACTACAAGGCGACCGGCAGCATGGAGTTCGCGCTCTTCGACGTGAAGCACCCATCCATCGGCGCGTGGCTGGTGATGATCGGCTTCATCCTCAATGCCGCGGTGCCGCCGTTCCATGCGTGGCTGCCCGACGCCTACGGCGAGGCCACCTTCAACGGCTCGGTGTTCATGTGCGCATTTACGACGAAGACCGCCGTCTACGCGCTCATCCGCGGCTTCGCGGGCATGGAAATTCTCATCGCCCTCGGCGTGGCCATGGCGCTCTACGGCGTCGTCTACGCGGTGCTCGAAAACGACTGCCGCCGCCTGCTCGCCTACCACATCGTCAGCCAGGTCGGCTACATGGTCGCCGGCGTCGGCCTCGGCACCGAACTCGCGATCAACGGCGCCTGTGCCCACGCGTTCGCCCACATCCTCTACAAGGGCCTGCTCTTCATGGGCTGCGGCTCCGTGTTGTTCATGACCGGCAAGAGCAAGTTCACGGAACTCGGCGGTCTCTGGGAGAAGATGCCGTGGACGTTCCTCTTCACGCTCATCGGCGGTCTCTCCATCTCGGCGTTCCCGCTCTTCAGCGGCTTTGTCAGCAAGTCCATGATCGTCGCCGCCGGCTTTGAGGATCACAAGCTGTGGGTCGGCTTCCTGCTCATGCTCGCGTCGGCCGGCACATTCCTGCACACGGGCTTGAAGGTTCCGTATTTCATCTGGTTCGGCAAAAACCACTGCTCGAAGGAGACGTGGCAACGCGCCGCCGAACCGCCGTGGAACATGAACGCCGCCATGGCGATCACCGCGGGGCTCTGCATCTTCATCGGCAGCTACACGCCGTATCTCTACGACATGCTGCCCTACCAGGAGCCGGCGCATGAATACGCCAAGGTCGTCTACGGCTCCTACCACGTCTCGGAGACGCTCCAGATCCTCCTCTTCACCGCGCTCGGGTTCTTCCTGCTCATCAAGAAACTCGAGCCCGAGGCCAAGATCAGCCTCGACCTCGACTGGCCCTACCGGAAAGCCGGCCAAGCCGTCCTCTGGCTCTCGCGCAAACCGATCCAAGCCGTCGACAACCTGGTTGGCGAAATCTACCGCTACGGCGGCATCTCCTCGCTCATGTCGGCCGCGCGGGCCTCGGCCGTCTTCGACGGCCGCGTGATCGACGGCGTGGTCGACGGACTCGCCTCCTCCATCCGCGATCTCGGCGGCCGCCTGCGCACCGCGCAACGCGGCGCGCTCCAGGAAAATCTCACCGTGGCCTTCGGCGTGGCTGCGGTGCTCGTCGTCATCCTCGTCGTGATGCTCTGAACGATCGATGAACCACAAAGGCACAGATACACAAGGCAGGTGGTGGTTCGCCTCTGGTAGCGGCCGACGTGAGGAGGCCGGCGTGCCCGCCATCCGCGATTTCCGGCCTCGTGACCTCGGCCGCTACGTTCCGCGGCGCGTCCCGTCGATTCCGCTCCCATGAACCCCGCCACCAGCGACTTTCCTTTCCTCAGCGTGCTGATCTTCAGCCCGCTGGTCGCCGCGGCGATCGCGGCCGTCCTCCGCGGCGAACAGGCCCAGCGCTGGTGGGCGCTCATCAGCACGACGGTCATCGCGGTGATCTCGCTCCCGCTCTGGTGGCGCTTCAACCCCGAGACCGCCGCCTTCCAGTTCAAGGAGCAGGTCGCGTGGATTCCCTTCCTCAAGATCGACTACGCGCTCGGCCTCGACGGCATCAGCGTGCTGCTCGTGCTGCTGACGACGCTCATCACGCCGCTCTGCGTGCTGGCCTCCTGGCGCTACATCACGAAACGCGTGAAGGAATTCATGATCTGCCTTCTCATCATGGAGGCGGCGATGGTCGGCGTGTTCAGCGCGCTCGATGCGATCCTGTTCTTCGTGTTCTGGGAGGCGATGCTCATCCCGATGGCGCTGCTCATCGGCGTCTGGGGCGGCCCGCGCAAAATCTACGCCTCGATCAAGTTCTTCATCTACACCATGGCCGGCTCGGTGCTGCTGCTTGTCGCGCTCATCGCGCTGCGGCTGCAGACCGGCAGCTTCAGCATCCCGGGAATGATGGGGCAGAACTACTCGCCGACGTTCCAGCTGTGGGTCTTCGGCGCGTTCTTCCTCTCCTTCGCGATCAAGGTTCCGATGTTCCCGTTTCACACGTGGCTCCCAGCCGCGCACGTCGAGGCGCCGACCGCCGGCTCCGTGATCCTCGCCAGCGTGCTGCTGAAGATGGGCACCTACGGTTTCCTCCGCTTCTGCCTGCCGATCACGCCGCACGCGACGCACGTCTTCGCTCCCTACATCCTCGCGCTCTCGGCCGTGGCGATTCTCTACGGCGGTTTCACCGCCCTTGCGCAAGCCGACCTCAAGAAACTCGTCGCCTACTCCAGCGTGGGCCACATGGGCTTCGCGACGCTCGGCATCTTCGCCCTCAACGTGAACGGCCTCGAAGGCGCCACGCTCGTGATGATCAACCACGGCGTGACCACCGGCGCGTTGTTCATCTGCGTCGGCATCATCTACGAGCGCCTGCACACGCGCGACCTCAGTGAAGCGGCCGGCATCGGCAAGTTCATGCCGGTGTTCGCGGGCTTCCTCGGCGTGTTCTGCCTCTCCTCGCTCGGCTTCCCGGGCACCAACAGTTTCATCGGTGAATTCCTCGTGCTGGCCGGCAGCTTCGCCGCCTCGAAGACCATCACGATCATCCTCGTCCCCGGCGTCGTCCTCGCCGCCGCCTACATGCTGCGGATGCTCCAACGCGTCGCTTGGGGCGGCACGGCCAAC
Organism: Verrucomicrobiota bacterium; assembly: GCA_016235555.1. Classification (GTDB taxonomy): domain Bacteria; phylum Verrucomicrobiota; class Verrucomicrobiia; order Opitutales; family Opitutaceae; genus JACRKC01. The sequence goes on along the minus strand of JACRKC010000129.1, from coordinate 52,233 downwards.
CCCGACCACACCGGCCTGAAGGACCTCGACGCGCGCGAAATCATAACGCTCACGCCGCTGCTCGCGTTTGTTTTGATCATCGGCCTGCACCCGCAGCCGTTCGTGCACGCGATGCACGCCACGGTGCTCAACCTCCTGAAGCAAGCCGGCCCGGCCGTCACGCAGGTGGCGAGTGCGCTGCCATAAAAACGAAACCATGCCCGCGAAACCTTCAGCAACATCCGGCGCGTCGGCTCGTGGGTGGGCCGTGCGCTCCGCGCGCGGCCTTGTGCCCCAACGGGGCGCCATTCGACAGCCCAAGGTGCAACCTTGGGTGATCAATCCGGAAAAACGTCAGAGCCCTGAAGGGGCGACATTTTCGGGCGACGATTGCGCCCTCACAGGGCTTGGAATTTGTTCGTTCGTTTCCCGGGGCGATGCCCCGGGCTGTCCAATTGCGCCCGGTTGGGGCGCGCAATCCGACCGCGCGCGGAGCGCCTGGCCCACCCCTCTGCGCCAGCACACTGCGATTGCATCATGACCTCCGCCTTTCTCACCGCCTTCCTCCCCGAACTTGTCCTGCTGGCCGGCGGGTTGGCGCTGTTCTTTGTCTCCATCGGTGAAGGTCTCGCGCAACGCGCCCGGCTCGTCGCCATAGCCACGGCCATCGCGACGGTCGTGGCGTGCGTGTTGGCGCTCAAGCAGCAGGCCGTGCTCTTCAGCGGCGCCTACCGCGTCGATCAGTTCTCGCAGTTGTTGAAACTCGTCATCGCCGTCGGCTACGTCGCGATTCTCTTCGTCAGCGGACGCCTGCCCGACATTCGCGAGCGCACGCAGCCGGAATATTTCCTCTTCCTGACGCTGAGTGTGACCGGCCTTGTGATGCTCGTGAGCTGCGTCGACGTGATCGCGCTTGTCATCGCCCTCGAGCTGTCGTCGTTCCCGCTCTACCTGATGGTGCCGATGCGCCGCGAGCGCGACGGCCAGCGCAGCCAGATGGAGTCGGCGATCAAATACATCATGTTCGGCGTCGCGGCCAACGGCGTGATGCTCTTCGGTCTGAGCTACCTCTTCGGCCTGACTGGCACGACTTCGTTGCCGCTGATGGCCGCCAAGCTCGCGCCGGTCCTCCACTCGCCGCTCGCGATCGCCGGTCTCGCGTTCACCTTCGCCGGGCTCTTCTACAAACTCGCGGTCTTCCCCTTCCACTTCTGGACGCCTGACGTCTACCAGGGCGCGTCCAACGAAACCGCCAGCCTCATCGCCTCGCTCCCGAAGGTCGCCGCCGTCGCCGTGCTCGCGCGGTTGGTCTCGCTCGCGTCGGGCGAAAACTCCTCGGTCGCGACGCTCCTCACTGGCCTCGCGATCGCCTCTATGCTGTTCGGCAACTTGATCGCGCTCGTGCAAACCGACTTCAAGCGCCTGCTCGGATTCTCCGGCATCGCGCACGCGGGCTACGCGGTGGTCGGCTTCGTGGCGTTGAGCAGCCAAGGCTTCGGCGCCGCACTCTACTACGTGACCGGCTACGTGCTCATGGTGCTCGCCTGCTTCGTGGTGATTTCGCGCGTGTCGCGCGACGGCACCAACGTCGCCATCGAAGAACTCGCGGGGCTGCACCGCCGCTCGCCGCTGCTCGCCCTCACGCTGATCGTCGGCGTGTTCGGCCTCGCCGGCATTCCGCCCTTCGTCGGCTTCTTCGGCAAACTCTCGCTCCTCACCGCCGTGCTGGCCAAGGGACACCTCGCGCTCGTCATCGTGACGATGCTCAACGCCGCCGTTGCCGTCTACTATTACCTCCGCGTCGTGAAGGAAGCGATCTTCGGCGACCCGCAGGAAAACGCCGCCCCCATCACTCTCGACGCCGGCACGCGCGCTCTCTGCATCGCCCTGATCATCCTGATCGTCGCCCTCGGCGTCGCTCCCGCGACGATGATCGACGCGCTCACGCAGTCGGTGGCGAACGTGAATATTCCCTTGGCGGTAGGTTCGGCCCGGTGACGCGCTCAACGGGCTGCACGCACCTTCGTCTGAATCCATTTCGGATCGCGACGACAGTCCAAGATGGCTTTCACGTGAGCCGTGTCGCCCACGACATCGTAGTAAACGGCGAACGGAAATAGGCGCGAAAGCAACCGGTGAGCACCAAACACTTGGCGATGTATTCCTCCGGAATGTGCGAGCGAGTCGATGTCGGTTGACAGCGAATCAAGAAAGTAGCGGCCCAATCCGGCCTGCTGGCTTTCGTAGAAGGCAAAACCGTCAGCCAAATCGTCCTCCGCCGAAGGCCGAATCCGAACTTTCACAGGAGGCGTTCGCGGAGTCTGCGCTTGGCCTCTTCCCAATTGGCCGACGGCTCCCTGCCCTCGGTGATGCGACGGTCGCGTTCGCGCAGCACGTCGCGATGCCACGCGGGCGACTCGTAGGTGTCGGCGTTGCGCGAGAGATCCGCCCACAGCGCATCCATCGCGCGCAGCTTTTCCTCCGTGGTCATATGATCGAGCGGAAGGACGGCATCCATGGACCTCACGCTATCGACACAAATATCCCGGGCAAGGATGAAGGCGGCTTCCGCTTCGGCCACGCCTGCTTTCGCATGCCCTGCCACGCGTGCGGCGGACGTTAAGATATACCACCAGACCCCTTCGGCTGCTTCGCTCAAAGCAGCGCGCCGCCTAATCGTAGGAGCCAGAGAGAGTCATGGCTTGACCAGTGACAGACAGACCAAGCCGAGGAGTCTCCGGGAATACAGGCAAAGCGTAGCCAGCTTCGCAGGAGGGGAAAATTCGACCGACGGTGCGATGGCCGCCGGGCTACTGCGCTCTTTCCAGCTTGAGAATCCGCACCATCCGCGCCGCGTGATCGGTCCAGAAAGTCAGCACAAAGTCTCCCAAATCGATGACGTGATTTTCGCGGCCATTGGCGTCGACGAACGAGTAGTCGCCGCGCGTGAAGGGATGGCGGGCGAGGTTTTCACAAGCGTCGAACAACAGCCGGCGTTCGCGGACGGTGGCGGCCTGAAAGGTGGCGACAGCCTCGCGATCCAGCGAGAAATCGTAGCTCACCGGGAACTATCGGCCGACCGGTCGGTGGCCAGCATGGCCCGTAGTTCTGACGACGAAATGGCCTGGCCCGCATCCATCCGCCGATGGGCGGCCTCGATGTGCTCTTGGAAACCCGGCGCGCGCGCGGCCCGGGTCACTCTCAGATACGACTCCAACTGGGCCTGGTCATCCAGCGAGAGAGTCGCGATCTGCTGCTTGATTTCCTGAACGCTCATCGGGGTCAGGTTAGCGACAAGGGCCCCTGAAGCAAGTTTCGGTTCTGCTCGGGACCGCTGGTCGTGTTCGCGAGGAGTTCCTGGCTCACCGCGTCAGCCGGTAGAGCAGCACGGCGGCGCGGGTGGATTGCGATACGAGGGATTTGAGATCGGCGCTTTCGCGGTCGGCGTGGGCGCCGCTGCCGAAGATGCCCAGCCCATCGAGCGTTCCGCAATACGGTGCGACGAAGGCGGCGTCGCCCGCACCACGGCGGGTGGGATCGTTGCCGGCGACGGGACCCTGCCCGAGGTCGCGGCTCGCCTGGTCGTAGAGCGCGAGCACTTCGAGGTGACGCGGGCCGCTGGCCATGGGCGGGTAGCGGCGTTCGAGGCGGAACTTCGTTTCGGTGCGCGGCAGGTGCTGCGCGACGATGTCGCGCATCAGTTGCTCGGCTTGATCGAGTTGCTCGGGCGTGACGGCGCGGATGTCGCCGCGGGCGATGGCGCGGGCGGGGATGATGTTGGCCTTGCCGGTGGCGCTGGCGCCGAAGGGCTGTTCGGTCACTTCCGCGCCGCCGGAGACCAGGGAGACATTGGCGGTGAGGCCGGGCAGTTTGCGCAGCTCGGTTTGGAAACGATCGAGCACGCGCGCCGCCTCGTAAATGGCACCGCTGCCCATCGCGGCGGAGAATATGCCGGAGGAGTGGCCGGTCGGCGCGGTGACCTCGAGTTCCCAGTTGCTGGCGCCACGGCGCGCGGTGGTGGCCTCGTTCCGGCTGCCGCCTTCGAAACAGAGCGCCACGTCGCAGGCTTTGCCGGCCTCGATCAACGGGCGGCGCGAATCCTCCACGGGGCGGCCGATGGACTCCTCGTCGCCGGTCATCGCCACGGTGATCTGGGAACCTGCCAGAGCGCCGATGGCGTGCAGCGCCTTGATCGCGTAAATCAGAATGATGTCGCCGCCCTTCATGTCGCTGGTGCCGGAGCCGCGGGCGCGGTCGCCCTCGCGCACGAAGCGGCCGCCGGGCAGCACGGTGTCGAGGTGGCCGATCATGAGCACGCGTTGGCCGCGGGCGCCTTGGTGGTCGGCGAAAAGATGCCCGGCCCGGCCGGACGAGGGCGCGAGCGGGACCCAGCGCGGCGTGAAGCCGAGCGGCTGCAGTTCGCCGGCGAACAAATCGTGCATCGCGCGCACACCGGCGACGTTCTCGCTCGGGCTGTCGATCTTCACGGATTTCTCCAGCAACGCGATCATCTCCTCCTGCTGGCCGGCGAGCCAGTCGGCGAGTTTCTTTTCCTCGGGCGAGAGTTCGGCGCGCAGTCGGGCCGCGCCGATGATCCCGAGAACGACACAGAAGACCCGGCGAACGAAGGGTGTCATGCGCGCGAGCATTCAGGGCGCGGCGCGCGGGGCAATGCCAAGGTCGGGGGGAATTCAACCCATGGGCCCAGGGCCATCCGTTCACGGACTCACGAACTTGATCGATTGGTTTCGATGACGGCGATAAATCGTAAAATCTCTCCGATCCGTGGTGTAGATCGTCGCGCCGGGAAGAATTTCACGGAGCCGCACCAAGCAGGCGTCGGCGAACTTTAGGGCCGCAACCGAACGATTTTGAACAGGAAGGCCGGGAAGAGCGGAAAGAGCAGAAATTGGATTCTTCCCGTCCTTCCCAGCTTCCTGTTCAAGAATTTCGTTCGAGACGAGCGATTCTTCGACATTGTGATAGAGTGGGATAGCGTTTGAGCAAAGCCCCGATGGCTTCGGCCTCCGCAGGCAGCAGGGGCACGATGTGCAAGGTGCCACGCCGGACCATTTCCATCAGGAGCGGACCGGGGCCGGGGGTCAGATATTCGACTTCGGCGATCACGGCTTCGCACGTGGTCAGGACGGTGCGCAACTCATCGAAACATCCGGCAGCCCAGTCATGATATTGGTCGGACCGATCAAGGAAACCGACCAGCAGGCCGGTGTCGGCGACCGGTTTCACGCGCGGTTGCGACCAAAGCCCTTCAGGCTCTTGACCCGCACGCCGGTCGCCAGCGATCCACGCAGGTCATGCAATTGCTCGGCCAAGGTGGCGTGGTGTTCGTCCGTTGCCCGAAAAATGAACGCCCGGCCACCGCGATCCCGGACGATCACTTCGCCGCCGTTGGCTGCGACTTTGCGCAGGCACGCGAAGTTGCGCACGAACTCGCGGGCGGTGGTGGCCGTTGTCATGTCGCACCCGATTGTCTGACCTCGGGCGCGGGTCAAGCCGCACCTCGCCGGGGGGTGTAACTCAAACTGAGGTCAGTTCTCGAATGCGTTGGCCGTAGCGGCGGTCTATGACCGCCGTCGTTGCGCCAATGGAATTCGTTCGGCGGTCATAGACCGCCGCTACAAACTACTGACCTCAGTTTGAGTCACACCCCTCGCCGGGGTTCGCCCTACTTCACCATCGCCTGCACCCTGGCCTGCAGGTAGCGGTGCATCGCCTGCGCGGCGCGGCGGGCGTCCTTCACGGCGTGCACCACGAGGCTCGGGCCGCGCACGGAATCGCCGCCGGCGAAGACGCCGGGCAGGTTCGTCATCTGGTTTTCGTCGACAGTGATCGAGCCCCAGCGGTCGGTCTTGAGGGGCTCGGCGTCGTTGCCCGACGAGAAGGGCACGGGGTCGAAGCCGTAGGCGACGATCAGCAGGTCCGCCGGCACGAGGAATTCCGAGCCGGGCACCGGTTTCGGCGAGCGGCGGCCGGATTTGTCGGGCTCGCCGAGCGCCATGCGCACGCAGCGCATCGCCTTCACCTCGCCCTGAGCCCCGGCGATGATCTCGACGGGGTTGGTGAGAAACTCGAAGCGCGCGCCTTCCTCGATCGCGTTGGCGTATTCCTTCCGGCTGCCGGGCATGTTGGCGAGATCGCGGCGGTAGATGCACACGGCTTCGCGCGCGCCGCTGCGCAGCGCGGTGCGCAGGCAGTCCATCGCGGTGTCGCCACCGCCGAGCACGGCCACGCATTGGCCGGTCACGTCGATCTGCGGGAGGTCGACGAGCGGCGACATCACGTTTTTCTGGATGAGGAAGGGCAGCGCGGCGGAGATGCCTTTGAGTTCGGCGCCGGGGAGATCGAGAGCCTTCGGTTTCTGCGCGCCGAAGCTGAGAAAGACGGCGTCGTTTTCCTTGCGCAGCTGGTCGAGCGACACGTCCTTGCCGACTTCGACGCCGAGGCGGAACTTGACGCCGAGTTTTTTCAGGAGGTCGACGCGGCGCTCGACGATGTGCTTGTCGAGCTTGAAGGCCGGGATGCCGTTCACGAGCAGGCCGCCCGGGATCATCTGCGCTTCGAAAACGGTGACGCCGTAGCCGGCGCGGATGAGTTCGTCGGCGCACGAGAGGCCGCCGGGGCCGGAGCCGATCACGGCGACGTTGAAGCCGTTCCACTCGATCTTCTGGGCTTCGACGGCGTCGTGCGCGAACGCGTAGTCGTTGATGAAGCGCTCGATCGCGCCGATGGCGACGGGGTCGGTCTTGGAGGCGAGAATGCAGGCGCCCTCGCAGAGTTTTTCCTGCGGGCAGACGCGCGAACAGATTTCCGGGAGGTTGCTGGTGGCGCGGGAAATCCTGGCGGCTTCGAGGAATTCGCCTTTCGCGGCGAGTGCGAGCCACTCGGGGATGCGGTTGCACAGCGCGCAGCCCTGGCGGCACAGCGGGTCGGGACACTGGATGCAGCGGCTCGCCTGCGCCTTGGCGGCGGCCTCGGTGTAGCAGCCGTAGATCTCCGCGTAGTCGTGCACGCGGTCGTCGGCGCCGCGCTTCGGCGGGGAGGAGGCGGAAATTTCCGCCCAAGCGTGCTTGGGGTCGCCGGCGATGCGTGCGACGGGGGTTGCCGCCGAAGGCGCGGGGAGCGCGGAGGGATCGCTTTCGGTTGGCATGGCGGGACGTTTGTCCGGGGATTCTTGGGGAGGTCTGACGCCGGTCGAGTGTGCAGGTAACACGGGCGTTTGCACGCCCGAAGCCCGGATGCCGGCGAATCAGAAAAATTCGTCAAACGCGCAGTAAGAACGCTTTCGCCTCGTTTCGACGGGCGGTGGGATTACTCCGTGCGGGCATGAACCTCCTTGCTGCAGCCACCGCGCCGGCCGCGACTCCGGTGTTGGAGAAATTGCGCGCCATCCCGGTGGATTTCTGGCTGCGGTTGGGGCTCGCCGTGGTGGTGCTGGTGGCCTTGGTCGCGCTGCTGCGCCACGTCGCGAAGATGAACCGGGTCGTCATCACCGTGGTGGCGTTTGTCGCGGTGACCGTGGTGGGCTTCAACTGGATCTACGAACGGAACGAGCCGGCTTGGGCCACGCCGGTGGTGGGGTTTTTCGCGACCTTTCTTCCTTCGAAGGGGCCGCCCGCCAAGCCCGCGACCGGTCCCATGGCCAAGCGCCACCCATGAACGCCACCCGTCTGCCCATGCCGCAGCCCCCAGACGCTCCCGAGAACCCTTCGGCTTTTGCGAAACTAGGCGGAAAATCGACCCGGGTCGCCCCGGCCTCGCGCCGCCGGGACCATAATGACGCCTACGATGAGGAGCAGGCCCGCCGCGGCAACTGGTTGCTCCTCACTATCGTAGCCACGTTGCTGGCCATCGGTGCGTTGTTGATTTTCTCCGGCCTGCTCTGACCGAGCTGGAGCCGGGCCTGGCGGCAAGCAGCCGGGCGTATCGGCCGCGCCGGACGGCTAATTATGACGCCGGCCTGAAAAAGAAGGGTGGTTTTCAGCCGGCGGACGGGCTACGGTCCGCGTCCAGCTATGGCCAAAACTCACTCTGATATCGGACTCATCGGACTCGCCGTGATGGGTCAGAACCTCGCCCTCAACATCGCCGATCACGGCTTCCAGATTTCGGTTTACAACCGCACGACGGAAAAGACGGACAAGTTCGTCGCCGAGAATCCGAACACTCCCGGTGGCGTCGTCGGCACGAAGACGCTCGAGGAGTTCGTCGCCTCGATCGCCCAGCCCCGCAAGATCATCATCCTCGTCCAGGCCGGCAAAGGCACCGACGCCGTGATCGACTCGCTGGTGCCGCTCCTCGCGCCGAACGACATCGTGATCGACGGCGGCAACGCGCTCTGGACCGACACCATCCGCCGCGAAAAAACGCTTCGCGAAAAAGGCTTCCGCTTCATCGGCTCCGGCGTGTCCGGCGGCGAGGAAGGCGCGCGCTTCGGCCCGGCCCTCATGCCCGGCGGCGATCCCGCGGCCTACAAGGAACTCGCACCCATCTGGAACGCCGTCGCCGCCAAGGTCGACGCCAAGACCGGCGCGCAACTCGGTGGCGCCGCGCCCGGCAAACCCATCACCGGTGGCGTGCCCTGCGCCGCCTACATCGGCGAGAACGGCGCCGGCCACTACGTGAAGATGTGCCACAACGGCATCGAGTATGGCGACATGCAGATGATCTGTGAGGCCTACGCGTTGATGAAGGGCCTGCTCGGCATGAAGGCCCCCGAGATGGGCGCCATCTTCTCCGAGTGGAACGCCGGCATGCTCGGCTCCTTCCTCATCGAGATCACCGCCGACATCCTCAAGCAGAAGGATCCGATGACGAAGAAGCCGATCGTCGACGTCATCCTCGACACCGCCGGCCAGAAGGGCACGGGCAAGTGGACCTCCGTCAACGCCCTCGACATGGGCGTGCCCGCGCCGACGATTGCCGAGTCCGTGTTCGCCCGCTGCCTCAGCGCGGTGAAAGAAGAGCGCGTCGCCGCCTCGAAGATCCTGAAGGGCCCGAAAAAGAAATACAAAGGCTCCAAGAAGGCGCTCATCGCGGCGATCCACGACGCCCTCTACTGCTCGAAAATCTGCTCCTACGCGCAGGGCTTCCAGCTCATGCGTGAGGCGCAGAAGGAATACAAGTGGAAGCTCAACTTCGGCGAGATCGCGCAGATCTGGCGCGGTGGTTGCATCATCCGCGCGGTGTTCCTGCAAAAGATCACCGAGGCCTACCAGCGCGACCCGAACCTCGCGAACCTGCTCCTCGACCCGTATTTCAACAAGACGGTCAAGAAGGCGCAGGAAAACTGGCGCAAGGTCGTCGCGCTCGCCGCGGAATGCGGCGTGGCCGCGCCCACCTTCAGCTCGGCGCTCGCTTACTACGACGGCTATCGCTCGGCCCGCCTGCCGGCCAATCTGCTCCAGGGTCAGCGCGACTTCTTCGGCGCGCACACCTACGAGCGCACCGACCAGCCGCGCGGGAAGTTCTTCCACATCGACTGGCCGGAGCCGACGCGCCCCCAGCTGGCGATGTAATTGCTCTCACGGCCGGTGTCGGCTGTGATACAGAACGTCAGAAGACGCCGCGACGCGGCAGGCCTCCGGGCCTGCCCATCGGGCCCGTGCCCGTCGGCGGGCAGGGACGCCGGCCGCCACGCGAACCTCGCTCGTGATCGGCGACTTCTGATACCGTTTACGTGGCGCTTCGGCACTCTGGATTTTGTAGGCCCGCCCGATGGGCGGGCTGCCCGGCCACCGGCCGGGCCTACAATGCCAAACCGCTACGTAACTGGTATGACGTTCTGAATAGAGCCAGCACGGCGCGATAACCGTCCAGCAACTTGCCGGCACCAAGCGTCCCGTGTGACCTCACCGGGCCTCAGCGGTTTCCCGTAGAGAGGCGACGAGGCGCAGCTCACTTTCTTGCACTGCGGAGGGGCGCTTTTCCAAGCGCCCAAGCTCGGCGGTTGAAAACCGCCGCTCCGTCGCTCTCTCCGGACTGCAAGAAACTGAGATGCGCCCGAGGCGACGGACGGACACTTTATCGCTTTGCCGCGCGGGCGCAAAGCTGTGCAACGTGGCGCACGTCGCATGCTGTCCGCCCGGTCAAGACCCGCACTTGGTTTCGTCCTCGCGGTCGTGCTCGCGGGCGTGGCGCACGCGACGGACATCGCGGTGCGGGATGCGGCGGAGCTGCGCGCCGCGGTGGCCGCGGTGAAACCCGGTTCCCGGCTGCTGCTCGCGGCGGGTGACTACGGGGGCGGCTTTTTGTTTGCCGGTCTGCGCGGCATGGCGGGCAACCCGATCGTGATCGCGGCGGCGGATCCAACCCGGCCGCCGGTGTTTTCGGGCGCCAAAGAGGGACTGCACCTCACGAGTCCGCAGTTCGTGGAACTGCACGATCTCGTTTTCGAAAAGCTCACCGCCAACGGTCTCAACATCGACGACGGCGGCAAATACGATCTGAGCGCCCACCATGTGGTGCTGCGCGGGATCAAGGTGCGCGACATCGGCACGGGCGGGAATCACGACGGCATCAAACTCTCGGGCCTCGCGGATTTCCGGATCGTCGACTGCACGGTCGAGCGTTGGGGCACGGGCGGCGAAGGCATCGACATGGTCGGCTGCCACCGCGGGGTGATCGAAGGCTGCACGCTACGGCACACGGACACGACGGGTGTGGCCGCGGTGCAGGCAAAGGGCGGCTCGGCGGACATCGCGATCCGGCGGAATCGCTTCGACCACGCCGGACAGCGCGCGATCAACCTCGGCGGCTCGACGGGGCTGGAGTTTTTCCGCCCGCCGTTGCCGGCGACGGGCGAACACGCGGAGGCGCGCGACATCCGCGTCGAGGGAAACACGTTTGTCGGTGCGCAGGCGCCGATCGCGTTCGTGAACGTCGACGGCGCGGTGGTGCGCTTCAACACGATCGAGCGGCCAGGCCGCTGGGCGATCCGCATTCTACAGCAGACACGCGCGCCGGGCTTCGTGCCGTGCCGGCGCGGGGAGTTTTCGGACAACGTGGTGATCTTCGAGTCGGCGACGTGGGCGTCCGGCGGCGTGAACATCGGGCCGGGCACGGCGCCGGAGACGTTCACGTTTGCGCGCAACTGGTGGTATTGCGCCGACCGCCCCGACCGCAGCACGCCGCAACTGCCGACAAAGGAGATCGGCGGCACCTACGGTCGCGACCCGGCGGGCGCGAAGGGCATCGCGGGCGCGGACGCGTGGAGGCCGTAACGTAGCCCTGCTCGTGACAGACTGTGTGAAAACATGGCGGTTGTAGCGGAAAGCGTGAGCTTTTCGCCCGAACGCGGGCCAAATCCCACGAAAACCTCACGGTTTCCGCTACGCTTCGCGCGGCTGAACGAATGCCGCCGGGTTTTCACACAGTCTGATGAAAGCAGGGATGGTGAAAACCGATTCGCAGTAACGGACGGATCGGCTGACCGAGCGACTTGTCGAGCATCGCTCGGTCGGCGTCCGGGTCTTTCACGGGTTCGATCAATCACGAGGCGGGACGCCTCGTCCACGACGAGGGGCGAAGGCGGGCACGGGGACGGGCCCGCCCACCTCACGCCGTTTTGATCGTGCGGGCTTTCGCGTCGTAGATCGTCTTCTTGCCGGTGTCGTAGGAGATCACGGCCATCATGACGGCGACGGCGTGCTGGTAGCCGGCGTCGATGCTGGCGTGCGGGGTCTGGCCGTCGCGCAGGCAATTCAGCCAGTTGCGGAAATGGTCGGGGCGCGCGATCTGCGGGACCTCGACTTTGCCGCGGATCTTGCCGTCGCGCTTCGGGCCGCCCTCGGCGCTGTAGGTGGGGACGTTCCAGTTGCCGACGTCGAGCGTGCCTTTGCTGCCGAAGAATTTCCGGGTGTTGCCGGAGCTGTTGCCGAAATTGTTCGAGCTCGTGACCATGAAGCCCTCGGGATACATCCACGTGGCCATCACGTTGTCGGGCGTGGTGAAGTTGTTCTCGTCCTTCCAGGTCGTCACGCCGCCGAGGCACACGCACGACTCGGGCATCCCGCAGCCGGTGACGTAGTGCATGAGATCGAGGAAGTGCGCGCCCCATTGCGGGACGGGGCCCTGGCAGAACTCGTAGTAACCATACCAGGCGCCGATCTTGCGGGCGTTGAAGGGTTGCTTGGGCGTGTCGCCGAGGAACTCGTTCCAGTCGACGTCCTCCTTGGTGACTTCGCGGCCGAGGTAGGAATACCAGTAGGGCTTCTCGCCGTTGCGGCACTCGTCGATGCGGTTGATTTTGCCGATGGCGCCGTCGAGGACGACCTGACGGGCGCCGGTGACGCCGGGGAGGCTGCGGAGCTGCGTGCCGACCTGGATGATGCTGCCGCGGGCCTGCGCGGCCTTGGCGGCGTCGTAGGCGCGGAGGAGGGCCTTGAAGTCGGTGGCGAGCGGCTTCTCGATGTAGATGTGCTTGCCGGCTTTCGCCGCGGCTTCGAGGTGCGTGGTGTGGTGGAAATCGGGCGACGCGATCATGACGGCGTCGACGTCGTCCATCGCGAGCACGTCGCGGTAGGAGGTGAACATCTTCGCGTCGCGGCCGAAGGTGGCATTGATGAGGGCGTTGGTTTCCTCGCGGTGCTGGCGCCACGGATCGGCGAGGGCGACGATTTCGAAGTTGGTGTCCTTCAGGTGGGGGAGGATGCCGTTCTTGATATGGGCGTCCTTGCCGCGGCTGCCGCAGCCGATCTGGGCGATGCGGATGCGGTCGTTGGCGCCCATGACGCGTTTCTGCGAGGCGGCGGAGAGCGGGCGGGTGATGGCGGAGCCGAGGGCGACGCCGGCGGCGAGCGTGGTGGACTTTTTCAGGAAGTCGCGGCGGGGGAGCCCATTCGACGGGCTCAGGGCAGGAGTGGAGGCGGGGTTTTGGTTCATGGTGAGTGAGGAGAAATCAGTTTCTGATTTGTCATTCTGAGCGCAGCGAAGAATCCAAGAGGAGAGGCGCGGGCCAGATGCAGGGTGCGAATCCAACTGGATTCTTCGCTGCGCTCAGAATGACACGATAAGGGGACGTTGAGGGAACGGGGTGCGTTTCAGCAGGCGAGGATCTGGTCGAGTTTCTGCGAGATTTGGGCGAGCCAGGTGGCATCGTCGACGCCGGGGAGGCGGTGGCCTTGCTCGGTGATGAGCCAGCCGTCGTATTTCGCGGCGTCGAGGGCGGCCATGACGGCGGGCCAGTCGCTGTCGCCCTCCAGCAGGTCGACCCCGAAGCCGGCGCGCGGGCCCTTTTCGTCGCGGAGTTTGCGGCTGAATTCCTTGATGTGGACGTTGGCGATGCGCGGGCCGAGCACCTGGATCCAGTGCTGGGGCCAGCCGGTGTTGACGACGTTGCCGACGTCGAAATGCCAGCGGACCATCGGGCTCTTGAACTGGTCGACATAGGCGGCGGCTTCGAGCGGGCTCATCAGGAAGGCGTTCCAGACGTTCTCGATCGAGATGGCGACGCCCAGCTCCTCGGCGAGCGGGATGGCTTTCTTGATCTCGGCGATGGAGCGCGTGTAGGCGTCGGCATAGGAGATGTCCTTGTTGACGACGGCGGGGACGAGGAGGACGGATTTGGCGCCGTAGGCCTTGGCGTCGCGCAGGCCCTGCTTGAGCGACGCGACGGTGACCTCGCGGGCGGATGGGTTGGGCGAGCTGAGCGGGTGCGACCAATGCGTGGCGATGGTCACGCTCGCCATCGCGAGTCCGCTGGCGGCCTGGGCGTCGAGCACTTCCTTCTGGGCGAGGCCGCTGTTGACCTCGACGCCGGCGAAGCCCGCCGCGCGCAGCAGCTTGAAGCGCTCGAGCACGGTCTTCGGCTGCTTGGGATCGACGCGCAGCGTGCCAAACATGAAGCCCTTCCGGTTCTGGCGGGCCGGTCTGGCGGTGGCATCGGCGGCGCGGAGGGCGAGCGGCGCGAGGACCGCGAGGGCGGCGGATGATTGGAGGAAGGAACGTCGGTCCATGGGCGGGGTTGGTCGAGGAGCGAAACGAGATGGGCAGTTGAGCGTGCCCCGGGCGCGGCGGCAATACCTCGCTCGCGAAATATTCAGGCGCAAGTGCAGCCCAAACCGCCCACCCCGCCCACCGGGGTGTAACTCAAACCGAGGCCGGCGATTTGTAGCGGCGGTCTATGACCGCCGTCGAAGCACGGCTGGCGGTGCGTCGGCGGTCATAGACCGCCGCTACAGCCAAGGCCTTCGGAATTGACCTCAGTTTGAGTCATACCCCGCCCATCGTGCAGCCCGGCCGCTCGGGGGTTGTCCTCCGTTTGCGTTGCACCCGTCAGACGCGGGGCGCGATCGGCCCGACCGCCGGCCGGGCCCGCCGGCAGAATGCACCCGATCACTCCGTCCGTTCGCCGAGCACCCGGTCGATCAGCGGCAGGAGTTCGTCGGGGCTGTCGGCTTTGTTGATCACGGCGCGGACGCCGAGTTTGCGCGCTTCTTCGACCAGGCCGGGGCGCTGGTAACCGGTGGAAATGATGACCGGGAGATCGGGCCGGATGGCGCGGAGGGCGGCGGCGAGGTCGAGGCCGGTCATCTCCGGCATCGAGTAGTCGGTGATGGCCAGCGCGAATCCCGCCGGTTCCGCACGCACGCGCTCGATGGCTTCCTGCGGATGCGTGCAACCGGCGACCGTGTAGCCGGCGCGACTGAGCATCCGCTCGACGACGCGCACGAGCACGTCCTCGTCGTCGACGTAGAGGATGCGTTGGCCGCGCCCGACCTGGGTGGCCGCGGGGCGATCGCCGGCGGCGGCCAGCGGGCCGGGATCCGTGGCCGAGACGGGAAAGTAGAGGCTGAACGTGCTGCCGAGGCCGGGCGTGCTGCGCACGGTGATGGCGCCGCCGTTGGCGCGCATGATGCCGTGGGCCACCGAGAGGCCGAGGCCGGTGCCCTCGCCCTGGCGCTTGGTGGTGAAGAAGGGATCGAAGATGCGCGGCAGGACTTCCGGCGCGATGCCGCTGCCGGTGTCGCTCACGGAGAGGCGCGCATAACGGCCGGCGGCGAGTTCCGGCGCCGGCGGCGTGTGGCCGGGGTCGATCTGGCAGGTGTCGAGGCTGAACTCGATCCGGCCCCGGCGATGCTGGAGCGAGTGCCAGGCGTTGGTGCCGAGGTTGAGCAGCACCTGGTGGATTTCCGTGCTGTCGATCTCGACGAGGGGGAGGCGGGGCGCGGCGGTGATCTTGAGCTCGACGCTGGCGGGGATGGTGGCGCGCAGCAGTTTGACGACCTCCTCGGCCGCGGGGAGCAGCGAGGTGTGCTGGCGGCGCGATTCGCGCGGCCGGCTGAACGCGAGGATGCGCCGCACGAGGTCGCGCGCGCGCAGGCCGGACTGGTTGATCGCGTCGAGGTATTCGCGCGCGGCGTGGCCGGGGCCGACGTCGGCGCGGGCGAGCTCCACGTTGCCGATGATCGCGGTGAGGATGTTGTTGAAATCGTGGGCGATGCCGCCGGCCAGCGTGCCGATGGCTTCGAGTTTCTGCGACTGGCGGAGTTGCTCCTCGAGCTTGGCGCGTTCGAGTTCGGCGAGGCGGCGCGCGGTCACATCGGTGGTGATGCCGAGGATGCGGGCGCGGGCGTCGGGGCCGGGGGCGGGCTGGAGCCGGGCCTTGACCTCGAGCCATTTCTCGGCGCCCACGGCGAGCACGACGCGGTGGGTGAAATCCAGCGCGGCGATGCGCCCGGCGACCAGATCGGCGAGGCGCTGGCGCAGCTCGGCGGCTTCGGCTTCCGGGGCGCGCGCCGCGAGCTGGGCGATCGGACCGGAGAGCGTGCCGGGCGCGCATTCGTAGACGGCTTCGGCCTCCGGGGTCGCGGAGAGCGTGCCGGCGGCGGGATCGATTTCCCAGGAGCCCATGCGGACGGCCTGCATCGCGAGGCGCAGGCGCGCCTCGTTCTGGCGCAGCGAAGTCTCGGCGTCGATCCGGGCGATGGCCGCGCCGCATTGGGAGGCGAGCGTCTGCAGCAGATCCAGGTCGCGCGACGTGTAGCGCTGAACGGTGTAGCTCTGCGCCGACATCACGCCGGTGACGCGGCCGCTCCAGAGGATGGGTGCATACATCAACGAGGCGCTGCGGCGCTCCACACAGCCCCAGCGTTCGTGGACGGTGGGGTCGGTGGCCGCGGCGGGATCGGCGCGATTGACGAGCAGGGGCTTGCCGTCGAACACGAGGCGCAGGACGGCGCTGAGGGAGAAATCGCGCGCGGGCTGGGGCTCCGGCCGGGGCGCGCCGACCGGCGTATCCTCCAGGAAGGGGCAATAGCCGGCGGTCGCGCCGGATTGCGCGAGCACCAAGAGGAAGGCGTCGTGCCCCAGCAGGGTGCGCGACGCCTCGGCGGTCGCGCGCCCGAGCTCTTCGGGTGTCAGCGACTCGGTCAGTTTCGCGGCCAGGTGGCGGAGCGCCTCCTTTTCCTCGGCAAAACGGCGCTCGCGGGCGAGGCTCGTGCGCGCCCGGCGGATGCGTTGGTGGGCCACGAACCAGGCGACGCCGCTCACGAGCCCGACAAAGCCGGCCGCGAGCAGTCCGCGGAACCACCGGGTCTGCCAGTAGAACGGCGCCAGCTCGAAGGCGAAGGTCGCGCCGGTGCGGTTCCACGCGCCGTCGCTCCCGGCCGCCTGCACCTGCACGGTGTGGCGTCCCGGCGGCAGCTCGAAGAAGCTCACGGTGCTCTCGCTGCGCAGGTCCTGCCATTCGCCGCGTTCGCCGCCGAGGCGCACGCGGAAGCGCTGCCGGCGCGGGGCGGAGAAGTCCAGCGCGGCGTAGCTGACGCGGATGAACCGGCTCCCGGCCGGCAGCAGGAGCGCCGGGGTGTTCGGCTCGATCGCCAGATCGACGCCGTGGGTGGCCCCGGCCGGAACATAGCTGATCGACTCGAAGACGACGGGCGGCGGGCGCGTCTCGAGTTTAAGGGTCGCCGGATCGATCATCGCCGCGCCGCGGATGAGCGCGAACCAGAGGCGGCCGCGGGCGTCCTTGGCGACGCTGGGTTGTGTGGCGACCGGGAAGTCGAGGTCGCGCAGGCCGTCGCGCTGGTCGAAAATCTGGAGTTCCGGTTGCGGCTGGATCGTGCGGGCGGCGCGCCATAGTTGGGCCGGGTCCGCGCGCACGACGAGGCGGTCGCATCCGAACCAGAGCAGCCCGGCGTCATCCTGCACGAAGGAACTCAGCGTATCGCCGGGCAGCCCGCGCTCGGCGGTGAGGGTGTGATGCTCCCCCTGATGCCAGACGTGGAGGCCGTGGCGCATCGTGCCGAGCCACACGCGGTCGGCCTGGTCCACGAAGAGCGTCGAGGCTTGCTGGAGGTCGGGCAGGCGGAACACGGGTTGCGGGTGCAGCCCTTCCGGGCCGTAGGCATACACCTCGTGGTGGCGCGCCAGCAGCACGGTGCCGTCGGCCCGCTCGGCAAACAGGGTGGAGCTCGCGCGTTCGGCCACGCCGAGCGGTCCGACGCGGCGGAAGGCCCCGCGCTCGGAGACGGCGACCAGGTGTTCACCGCCCACCCACAGCCGGCCGCGCGAATCCTCGAAGAGGGTGTTGATCGTCTCGGTGGGGCCGAAAATGCCGCTCGCCACCGGCGCCAGATCGGGGCCGTCGAGGCGCAACAGGCCGTATTGCGAGGTGCCCAGCCACGTCGAGCCGTCGCGCCGGTGCACGACCGAGCGGATGAGCGCCGTGCCGAGGCGGCCGGTATCGAGTGGCATGACGGATTTCTCCCCGTCGAAATACGCCATGCCGGAGCCGAACGAGGTCAGCAGGACCCGTCCGTCCGGCAGCGGGGCCAGGGTGAGAATCACGCGATCGCCCATGCCCTCGGCCTCCCCGATGTGCCGGAAACGCCGCGGTCGCAGCCGCGCGACCCCGCCCACGCCGCTGCCGACCCAGATGCTGCCGTCATCCGCGGCGTGGACGACGCGCGTGGGACCGGAGGAGGGCAGGCCATCCGCCTTCAGGAGCTGACGCACGGTGCCATCGCGCGTGATGCGATAGACGCCCGCGTTCACCGCCGGCAGCCAGAGCGTGCCGGTGGAATCCTCCGCCATCCGCCAGAAAATCCCGACGGGTTCGGACAGCGGGGTGCGGGACACGATGCCGCCCCCGCGCAGCTGGACAAGTTCGCGCTGGCAGACGAGCAGGACGCGGCCGTCGCGCGTCTGGCCGAGGCCGACGGCGGATTTTTGCACGGCCGGATCACCCGCGAGGCGTTGCCAGACGCCGCCGGTCAGCACGCCCGCGAAGCCGCTCCGGAAAGCGTGGAGCGCACCGGCCTCGTCAAACGCGCACATCGCACCACCGGCGCCCGGCGGCGTCGGCAGCTCCTCCCAGGTGCCGTCAGTCCTCCAGCGCAACACCCGCCCGGTGGCCCGCGAGATCACCAGCGTGCCATCCGGCGCCTCGGCGTAGCTGCGGGCTGGCTCGGTGCGCGGGCCCCAGCCGTCGTTTTCCTGCCAGCGCCGCCACTGGCCGCGGTCATGCAGGATGAGGCCGTCGGACGTGCTGATCCACACGCGACCGCGGCGATCCTGAAACAGGTTCAGGATGCTCGCCGATTTCAGTTCCGGCCGGGCGGCGGGCGCCCACGGCTGGAAACGCTGACCATTGAACCGCACCATCCCGCGGAAGGTGCCGAGCCACATGGCCCCGTCGGGTCCGAACGCGATGCCGGAACAGGAATTCTCGGGGAAGCCCTCGTCGAGCCCCCAGTTTTCCGCAAGATAGTCGCTGGCAAAGGGCACCGGCAGCGGCCGGGCGGCGAGGAAGGAGCCGGCTCCGATCAGCGCCGCCACCAGCGCCCCGCCGAGCCAGACGACTGCACGCGGCGCGACCGGCAACGCCGGAAGGCGGGGCGAGGGAGGGACGGACATGTGACTGAAATTACAACGACACAGAGGTGCCGAGCTTGAGCGGCGCGAAGGCGGAAGACACGCTTTCTTCGGGGCTGATTTTCACCGGTGACGCGGGGTCGGGAAAATCTCCCGGGACAGCGGTTGCGGCTTGGCTCGAATGCGATCGGGGCGTGCACTCCCCTCCGTGAGCCAGCCTTCGACCGATCCCGCCCCCGGCGGCGAACCGCCGCTCGATATCCGGCGCAACCGCGGCCGCGCCGTCCTCCTCAGCCTGCTCATCCCGACGCTCACGCTGGCCTTCTACGTGGCCGCGCCGTTCTGGCTGGAGCGCAAGCTCCACGAGCAGATCGCCGGACAAATCGCTAAGTCGACCCAGCTCACGCCCGCGCAGAAGGCCGAGCAGACGGCGCGTTTCGCGCAGATCGATTTCCACGCAGTCTGCCGCGCGCCCCGCCCCGGCTTCGAAAAACTGCGCGCGAGCTTCGCGCAGTCGGGCATCGCCGCCAACTTCACGCGCCTGCGCTGGGGCCTCGGGCTCGCGACCGCGCTCATGGCGATCCTGCTCGGGGCCTTTGGGGCCGTCACGCTGCTCAACCGCCGCGCGCGGCGCTCGCGCGACGCGTTGATCGGCGCCTACCAGCTCAGTTGGAAAATCGCGATGGCCGCCGCCGTCGCCGACGTGGTGCTGCTCGCGCCGCTGCTCACCTACGCGAGCTACGAGATCACGGTGCTGCTCGCCGACCAGTATTACCCGAAGCTCATCATCGCCCTCGCGATCGGCGGGGGCTACGCGCTCTGGCACAGCGCGAAAATCCTGCTCGCCCGCGTGCCGATGGAGTTCACCGAAGGCATGGCGCGCAGCGTGACGCCCGCCGAGGCGCCCGAGCTGTGGGCCGCGGTGCGCACCGCGGCCGCGCGGCTCCACACCGCGCCGCCCGACCACATCGTCGTCGGCATGCAGCTGAATTTCTACGTGACCGAGCTTGCCGTGAACCACGGCACCGGCCGCGCCGAGGGCCGCACGCTCTATCTCTCGCACCCCGCGCTCGCGCACCTCGCGCCCGACGAGGTCCTCGCGATCATCGGCCACGAGCTGGGGCACTTCATCGGCGACGACACGCGGCTCACGCGCGAATTCTACCCGCTGCGCCACAAGGCCAACGCCACGATGTTCGCGCTCGCGCAGTCCGGCTGGGTGGGCTGGCCGAGCTGCCAGTTGCTCAATTTCTTCGGCTGGTCGTTCGCGCAGACGGAGCAGGAAACGTCCCGGCAACGCGAGCTGCTCGCCGACAAGAAGGCCGCCGAGCTCACCTCGCCCGCGATCGCCGCGCGGGCGCTCGTGAAGATCCACGTGCTGATCGAGGCGTTCCAGCGGCAGCTCCACGATACGGTGACCGGCGGGACGGCGAGCCCGCTGGAAGTGTCGCTGCGCTCGGTGGTGCGCGCGAAGCTCCTGCCGCAGCCGGAATTCTGGACTGAGCTCTTCGACAAGGCGGCCCCGCACCCGCTCGACTCGCACCCGACGCTGCTGGTGCGCCTCGCCTCCCTCGGCCAGGCGATCGGCCCCGACGAGGCGCGCGCGATGGCCGCGGAGGAAACGCCGAGCGCGGCGGCCGCGTGGCTGACGGGCCGCGAGGGACTCTTCACGACAATCGTGCAGGAAGCCGGCACAGCGGTCGCGCGGATGCGCGAGCAGACTCACGTGATCGAAGCCGACGTGAAGACCGACGCCGGCAAGGAGTTGCTCGCAGGGCATTTTCCGGAGAAACGGTGGAAGCGGAAGTCGACAGGCCTGTGGATCGTCGCACTCATGACCGCTGTCGCCACAGCTATCTTCATCGCGATTGCGGCTGCAACCGGGACGGCCGCGGTCTGGTGGATGATGGCGGTGTTTGGCGTGTGCTTGTTTGGAGGAACCGGCATTTACTTCCGGCGGCATTTTGGCGCCGAGCTGGTGCTCGCGGCGGACGGACTCAGTTATTCAGGTTGGCACCGCCGGCTGGAGTTCGCCGACGTGGAGACCGTGACCGCCCACCAATCGAACGGCCTGTCGTTGATCTTCCGACTGAAGACTAAACAGGAACCAATTTGGAAGGGATCGATTCCGGGCCTCCGACGGAAAACGGTTTCTCTGCCCATCGACGGCTTCGACGAAAAAGGCCAGGTCGTCGCCGAGACGATCTTCCGCTATTTCACGCGGCAGATCGGGCCGGGGTAGGGCCGGTCTGTGACCGGCCCCCGGAAAACGGACGGATTCTTGACCACGGATTACACGGATGAACACGGATCAAGGCCACGCGGCGGGAATCGATTCGTATTCATCCATGGCATCCGTGATGGAACGGCGCCTTCTTCCCGTCGCGGATGGTCGCGGGGACGCCGGAGGGCAGGCCCAGGTCGCGGTGAAAATGTCTTCCGGAGTGCCAATTCCCGCTTGGCGCGATAGTGCGGTGACGCGCGTGATCCAGCCGACTTTCGCTTTCGCCTCCACCGCCGGCGTGCGCACCTATGTCCGGTTCACAATCCGCGTGCGCTGGCCGGCGGCGGCGAGACCGTCAGGCAGGTCGATTTTCCAGCGCTCTTCGATCGCATCGACTTCGAGGGCAATTTCAGCGTGCTGCTGCCGGCAGGCCGCGGGCTCGGCGAGGATGAGAAAATCGGGGCCGAGCTGGGCGAGCTTCAGCCGCGCTCCGTCCACCACCAAATGCATCTGCACTTGGGAGGAATGAGCGGCGACAGGCGGCGAAATTAACATGGCGGATGTTTTCCAGCGGGCGGAAGCCTACGCGAAGGCGAGAAATCTGACGTTCACGCAAGAACGTCGGCACTGGAATTCACGGAATCGTGCGCGTCGCCAAAAACAACGCGAATCTCCGCCGCTTCGCGGTGAAGCTGCACCGCGACGAGCAGGCCTACGTCGCGAGAAGAGCGCCTACTTGCGCTTGCGCGAGATCGGACTCGTCGAGGTGCGTGGGTTCAACGTTCCGCAACTCTTGCGCTGCGACGACGAATATCGGGTCATCGAAATGACCATCGTGGCGCGGCCCTTTGTTTTGGATTTCGCTGCCACCTGGCTCGATGAGCCGCCGGATTTTCCCCAAGACGAGTGGCAGGAGAGCTTGGAAAAGCGGGAGCAGTTTGGCGAGCGATGGCCCGAGGTGCAGCAGGTGCTCGCCGTGCTGCGCAGCCACGGGCTCTTCATGTTCGATCTTTCGCCGACGAACATTGCGTTTCACCGGTGACGCGACCGGGCCGGGGTAGGGCCGGTTCTCCGAACCGGCCTGGGTTTGCGGGTGGAAGGGACCCGCGGCGCGCGGACAGCCGTTGAACCCAGGCCCGCTCGGAGAGCGGGCCCTACCTCGCGGTTGGGCGATGGCTCACAGTTTCGCCGCCGCTTGCTTGAACCGGTCCTTCTCCTCGTCGCGGTCGACATACGGGATGCCTTTTTCCATCCACTCCGGAGCGGGGGCACCCTTGAGGAAATGGTCGAAGAACTGGTTCAGCCGCAGCGCCCAATCCTTCTGGTCGGCGCGGCGGCGGAGGCCGTGAAACTCGCCGTTGTAGCTCCACAACCACGCGGGCTTGTCGTGGCGGCGCAGCGCGAGGAACAGCTCGATGCCTTGATACCACGGCACGGCGTCGTCGGCGTCGTTGTGCAGGATGAGCAGCGGCGTCTTCACTTTCTGAATCTGGAACACCGCGGAGTTTTCCAGGAACAGCTGGGGCGCGTCCGTGAGCTTTTTGCCGAGGCGGCTCTGCGTCTGCTCGTATTGGAACTGCCGGGGCAGGCCGCTGCCCCAGCGGATGCCGGAGTAGGCGCTGGTCATGTTGCCGACGGGTGCGCCGGCCTCGGCGGCGGCGAAGCGGTTGGTCTGCGTGACCAGGTAGGCGATCTGGTAACCGCCCCACGAGTGGCCCTGGATGCCGATGGCCTGCTCGTCGACGCAGCCGAGTTTCACCACGGCGTCGATGGCGGGGAGCACGCAGCGGAGCGCGCTCTGGCCGGGCTCGCCGGTCTGGTAGACGATGTCGGGCATGAGCACGAGGTAGCCGTTGCTGGTATAGAGCGAGACGTTGATGCTGCCGGAGCCGGGCGCGGGGTTGATGAAGCTGTGCACGTTCTGCGACAGGCGCTCGTAGATGTAGACGAGGAGCGGATATTTTTTCTTCGGGTCGAAGTTGGCCGGCTTGTAGAGCGCGGCCTGCAGCGGCACGCGGTTGGCACTGCGAAACGCGATGAGTTCGGCGGTGCCCCAGGCGTATTGGGCGAGTTGCGCGCCGCCGTCGGTGGCCTTCGTCAGCCGGGCGAACGAGGCGTCAGTCACGTGGACGTCGGGAAACTCGTCGAAGCGCGACGCCGTGACGACGAGCACGTCGGCTTCCTGCGCGCGGCCGGCGTAGGTATATCGCTTGTCACCCCAGAGGAGGCGGGTGGGCGCGCCCGTGGCGGCAAACGTCGTGCGGAAGAACCCGCTCGCGCGCGTCTCCTCGCTCTCGCCGCGCAGCGTCAGCGGCTTGGCGGGATCAACCCCACGCTCATCGTCGTCCTCGTCGATCGGGTCGATGCGCTGCACGCGGAGGGCGACCTTGGTGGCGCGGCCGTGGGCGGCGGTGAGGTTTTTCGGGGCGCGGCCGTCGGCGAACAGTTGCCACACGTCGTAACGATCGTAGGCGAGGAAGGACGCACTGTCCTTGGTCCAGCCGGCGCCGCCGTAGGTGGAGGGTGGCTCGGGACGGTCGTCCTGCTCGTTCCAGAAATGGGTTTTGAGTCTGGCGGTGAGGTTGCGCGTCGTGCCCGTGGCGGTGTCGACCACGTGCCAGTGCTTGTCGGTGTAGTAGGCAACCCATTTGCCGTCGGGTGACCACGCGGGTGTGGTGCCGCGGAATTGTTTCATCAGCTCGCGGCGCGCACCGGTGGCGGGATCGACGAGGTAGGTGTCGGCGTAGCGGCCGTCGTAATCGACGCGACGACGGTAGGCGCGGTCGTCGCTGCCGAGGGCGCGGGTGCCGTCGTCGCTGAGGGAAACGGTGGCGAGCGTGGCGTCAGCGAGCTGCGTGTAGCGCTGGCTCGCGAGATCGAGCACGCCGCGGTAGGTGCGGTTGCGGTCCTGGTTGGCGCGCACGCGCTGCATGGGCTGCACGAAGTCGTCGTTCCAGCGCCAGAGATCGGCGGACACGCGGTCGACCTCGTCGGGCGCGGTGCGCGCGGGCTTGGGCGGCAGGCCCGCGGCGACGTGGAGTTTTTTGCCGTCGCGCGAGAACCCGGGCGCGGCTTTGTCGCTCACGACGAGATCGGCGGGGAAGCCCGGCGTCGAGGCGGCGACAAGTTCGGCCGCCTCTTTGGCGCCGCGCGGCCAGTGGTAGAGCTTGAAGCGCGGCTGTTTCGCGGCGGCATCGTCGCGGTCGCTGACGAAGGCGAGCTGCGTCTGCTCGCGGTCCCAGGTGAGGCGGGAGTATTTGCCTTTGCCGGAGAGCAGCGCGACCGGCGCGGCATCGTCGCCGGGCGTGACGGCGTAGGCGCCGTTTTGCGCTTCGGTTTTCGAGGAGACAGTGAAGAGGAGGGTCTTGCCATCGCGGGCGAAGGTGTAGTCGACGGCGCTCGCCAGCGTGCGCTCGGCGCCTGTGGCGAGATTGCGGAGCACGAGGTCGGAGCCGTAGGTGCGGGTGGGCGCGGCGGGAGAACCGGTCGCGGCGCCCGCACCGCTGCGGCCGCCGGCGCGCCCGCCGCCGCGTTGCTGGTCGTCGTAGGCTTCGGACGAAATGTCACCGTCGTCGTCCGGTTCGGTGGTTTTCTCGGCGGCCGGTTTGGCGTCGTCGGGTTTCTTCTCCTCGGGTTTGCCTTCCTTGAGATAGGCGAGCCACGCGCCGCCCTTCGATGGCACGGCGAAACTTTTCACCTCGGCGAGACGCGTCGTGTCGCCCGTGGCGAGGTTGAGGATCACGAGGCCGTCCCTGGGCATCTCCTCGGGTTTTTTCTTGGCCTTGCGGGCGGCGAGCACGTCGGCCTTGGGCGGGTGGGTGTTGGCGACGAGGTAGCGGCCGTCGCTCGTGAGCTGCAGGCGGATGGTGCGCGGCGGGGGCGGGGCCTCGGGGTTGGTGTTTTCCTCGCCGGGGGTGATGGCGGGCGGCGGCAGCGTGCCGACGGGCACGCGCAGCTCGCGGCCGGTCGCGAGTTCCTTCGCGATCACCTCGCCGTCCGCATCCTGCGGCATGAACGAATACGCGAGCCATTTTCCGTCGCGGGAGAGCTGGGGCGCGCCGATGGAGCGCCACGTATCGAAGTCGGCGTGCGTGAGCGGGCGCGGTGCGGCGGGCTGCGCGAGGGCGGTGACGAGCCCGAACAGCAGACATCCGCTGCGGGCCAGAAGTTGGCGACTGGAGGTGAGCATGGCGAGGCGGGGCAGAGGGCGCAGCAAGCGCCTGCGCCGCGCCGGACGGCAAGCCCAAAGCCGCGCCGCCTGAAACTGGCGGACGCTTGACCCACGTCAAAGCGCGACCGGCGCCGGCGTGCCAAGGTGGTGCCGGCAATCCCGCCACCGCACTGTCCGACTGACACCGTTCCCGCCATGACTGAGAAACCGTTCACCCTCGAATCCAAGGTCGGCGACATCGTCGCCGCGCATCCGCTGCTCGCCCGCGTCTTCGAGGACGTGGGGATCGACTACTGCTGTGGCGGCAAACGCTCGCTCGCCGAAGTTTGCGCCGCGCGCGGGCTCGATGCCGCCACGCTGGCCATCACGCTCTCCGCCGCCGCGCGGTTGTCCGGCGGATCGGGTGCCGGAGTCGATCCCGCGAGCCTGTCGCTGACCGCGCTCGCCGATCACATCGAAGCGACCCATCACGCCTACGTGAAGAGCGAGCTGCCGGCGCTGCTCGAAAAAGCCGGGCGCGTGGCGGAGAAACACGCGTGGCGCGACGCCCGTCTGCCCGAAGTGGCGGCGACCGTCGCCGCGTTGCACGACGAGATGTTCAGCCACATGATGAAGGAGGAACAGATTCTCTTTCCCATCGTGCGCGAGCTGGAACGCGGCGCGGCCGGGGCCTCGTCGCACTGTGGCACCATCGCCAACCCGATCCGCGTGATGGAGGCCGAACACGAGAATGCCGGCGGTGCCATCGCCCACCTGCGCAAGCTCACCGATGGCTTCACGCCGAAGCCCGACGACTGCAACACGCACCGGGCCCTGCTGGCCGGACTCGCGCAGTTCGAAGCCGACCTCCACCAGCACGTGCACAAGGAGAACAACGTGCTGTTCCCGCGCGCCCTCGCGCTGGAGGGCCAGCTGGCGGGGGCGAATTAACGAAACTCGCCCAATTAACTGACGCCGGGTGTCCGGAGTAGGGCGGGTCTGTGACCCGCGCTCGAACCCGGCGCGCGCAAATGGGCGGGTCGCAGACCCGCCCGACTTCAAATCGCGCACGTGGGACTGCGGTGCCGTCAGTCGATCGCGCGACCTTTATCAGGCGCCCGGTTGATCCGGGGACTGGTCCTGGGGCGTGGCTTGCAGCTCGGCCAGCAGCCGTTCGGCTTCGGCGACGTGGGCGTCGTCGACTTGCACGCGGATCGCTCCGCCGAACATGTCGTCGATGATCGAGGCCGGGAGGTTGGCCTCTTCGAGCACCGATTTGATCAACTCCGCTTCTGCTTCGTTCGAACAGGTGGTTACGGTGGTCATGACCGGACGCTAAGCCGACAACCGCGGGGTCGCAAGCCTGCATCCGACTGGAAACTATCGGTGGGCGTATCGCAGTTTCTTGTGCCGCCGCAGCCGGCGCGGCTCTGTTCCACGGCCGCAGTCCTGCGGACGGCGGTTGAAAACCGCCGCTCCCGGCGGCGCGGCGTTCGGCGTGCCGGCAAGCGGGATACGCCCAGCGATCGTCAGCCCGGGGCGCGCGAAATCCAGGCACGCGCCATTTGTTCAGGACCGGGGATCGGCCGGCCGTGGCACCTCGGCCGCGGCGAGCACGGCTCTCGCCCCGTCGAGATCCTCGTCTTCGACCTGCAGGCGGATGCCGGAGCCGAACACCAGTTGCGGGGCGGCGTTGGCGGTGAGTTCCTCCGGCAGAAAGGCCGGAATCCCCGCGTCCACCAGCAAGGCCCGCAGCAATTGCGCCTCCGCGAGATTCGAGCAGGTGGTCACGGTGGTCATGGGCGGACCGTAGCGCGGGTGGCGCCTGGCGGCAAGGCGCCAGGTGCTACTTCACTTTCGCGCCCACGATGCAGTCGCGCGGATCGGGGCCGAGGTTGGGGAAAAAGCGGTTGCGACGGGAACTCGCATGACGGCATGATGAAACCATGGGAATCTCAGTGCGGACCGAATGGGCGGCTTGGAAGCGCGTGCTGATCGCCGTGGTTGGCGTGGTCGCGGCGCGTAGCGCCGAACCGGATTTGAGGTGGCCGGGCGGAACCGTGCAGCAAATCCGCGAAGATGTGTTTGGCGTCCGGTTTCGCCAGATGCGCGAGATCGACGGCAGCCGGGCGGCCCTGGATTTCTTGCGAAAGGAGTTTGAACGAGATCCGCGGTCGGAGGTGAAAGCCTACCTTGGCTGGATGATGCTGTTTTCCAAAGGCTGGGGTTATCCCGAGATGGCCGACGAGCCGCGTGGGCTGCGGTTGGTGGAGGAAGCCGCGCGCGAAGGGAGTCTCGTCGGTCGCGATGTGTGGGCGCGAGCCAAGGGTTACCAGATGGGCGGTCGCGCCGAACCGAAACTGGTGATGCAACAGCTTGCTGAAGCCAGCGAAGGGGGCTCACCGCATGCCATGGCCCGTCTCGGCTACTATTATGCGATCGGCTACGACGGACGAAGCGACGGAGCGGCTGCGGACCGGTTCGCACGCCGGGCGGCGGAATTGGGCCAGACGTTTGGGCTCGTCCAGATCGGCGATGCGTATGCGGAGGGGAAAATCGGCGGCCAGCCGGACATCCCGCGCGCGATGGACTACTATTTTGAGGCCGGTTGTCATGCCGACCCGGAAGCATGGACGAAGCTCGGCGCACTGGCGAAGAAGGACACCCCCGGCGCGAAACTGCTTCTTTCCATCGGTTATGTCCGTGAAGCCAACCGCGCGGCATGGATCGCGCCGACGCGGGTGCGCGAGCACGTCGCAGTGTTAACGACCATGGCTGGCGAACGCGCGGATGCGCTGGTCGAACTCGGGCGGGCGCACCTCGTCGGTGAGTATGCCAAACGCGACCACAAGGTGGCGCGCGATTGTTTCGTCCGAGCGGCGAAGCAGGGGAATCGTGATGCCCGGGTTTTTCTGGCCATGATGAAATTGCGCGGATGGGATGAGACGGCGAGAGTCACGGAAGCGCTCGCGGACCTCCAGGCACTCGCGGAAGACGGAGTGGCGGAAGCGGCAAATTACCTAGGTTACCTCTACTACTGGGGCACAAAGGAGGTGGGCGGACTGGTGAAGGATGAGGCGAAAGCATTTGAATATGTGCGGGGTGCGGCGGAAAAAGGGCACCCGTTTGCGCTGCTGAACCTGGGTTTCTGCTACGAAGACGGTATCGGCACGCCCAAAAATTTTGGCCTTGCGGCCAAGGTCTTCTGGCAAGCACACCTGCGTGGCTACCCGGACGGGAAAACTCGCGTCCGCCGCCTGATGGCTTTCATCAAATAGGCGGCAAGGCGCCAGGTGCTACTTCACTTTCGCGCCCACGATGCAGTCGCGCGGATCGGGGCCGAGGTTGGGGAACACATGCCAGCGGCGCAGCAGCGCTTCGCGGGCGAGGCCGGCTTTCTCCATCACCCGCACCGAGGCCGTGTGCTCGGCGTGGCACATCGCCCACGCGCGGTGGATCGACGGTTGCGCGAGCGACCAATCGACGAGGAATTGGAGCGTCTCCGTGGCGAGCCCGCGACCCCAGACGGAGCGGGCGAAAACATAGCCGAACATCGCGGTGCCCGCCGGCTCGAAGGTGAGGCCGCACGAGCCGATGGGCGTGGCGGTGCCCTTGAAACGCAGGAGCCAGGCCAGGTGCCCGTGACCGCTGGCCCATTGCGCGGCGCACTCGGCGAAAAACACCGCCAGCGGCTCGTGGCGCACGTAGGGTTTCCACGCGAGGTAGCGGGTGACCTCGGGATCGCCCGCGTAGGCGGCGAGCACGGCGGGCGCGTCCTCGGGCCGCGGCGGATGCGCGGCGAGGCGCGCGGTCGCAAACGTGGCGGGCGGACGCGGCCGGTTCATGCTCGTTGGGTCCGATCCCGCGAAGCATGCTTCGCCTTGGTTGGTGTAGCCGCGAGCGTGAGCGAGTGGACGAGGAACCACTCGCTTACGCTCGCAGCTACCAGGATCGGAGAACGTGATGCGGCCATGGTGGGAGGTTTGATCAAATGCCCCGGAGCTTGCTCCGGGGTGTTTACTTCTCCGGATCGAGTTTGTCCTTCAACGCCTCGTGCCACGCGACGAAGGCCTTGATCTGCGCCTCGGTGAAAATCGCGTCGCGGTGCATCCAGGTGTAGGACTTGAGCGGCATCCCGCGCATCTCGGTCTGGTCGATGATGGCGTCGACCTTCTTGCCCTGCTCGCGCGTCGTGTAGCTGCCGAATTCGGAGAAGTTGAGCTGCTCCTTGCCCTCGTCGATGTGGCGCTTGAGCCACCAGGCGGTGGGCTGCAGCTCGGCATACCACGGGTAGCGGGTGTGGTTGGAATGGCAGTCGTAGCAACCCGTCTGAAGCATCGACTTCACTTCGGCGGGCGGCGCGAAGCGGACGAGGAAGTCGTCTTTCCCGGGCGGGGTCGTCGAGAGGTTTTTCGCCGGCCGGATGAACTGGATCGCCACGAGCACGAAGGCGAGGCCGAGCAGGATCTTTTTCGTTTTCTTCATACGTAAGCCGGACGGGGACCGGGCGGGTTTCGAGCGCAGTGCAAAGCCGTCCCGCCGTCAATCGGCCCCGCTCACCGCTGCGCGCACGAGGGCGGCGATCGCCGGGGGCAGCGCGAGACCGAGCGCGGCCGACTGCGCGGCCGGGCTCATCTTGCGCCAGGTCTTGCGGATGATCTCGACGAACTTTTCCCGCGGATAGTCGGTGTGCTGCGCGGCGAAGGCGCCGATTTCGTTTTCGAGAAACACGAGACACGCGGCGTCCTCGAGCGCCTGGGTGCCGGCATTGGTTTTCAGGCCGGTCTTCGAGACCCACGTCGCGACCTCGTCGGCCTCCGCTTCGCTCACCCCGGCGGCCAGCAGCAGGGCGCGGGCGCGCTCGGCCTGTTTCGTGTAGAGGGATTTCCGCCAGCTGAGGTAGCCGACCTTGCCGTCGGGGAACGTGGCGCGCGGCGTGAGAAAGCGCTCCAGATGCTGGCAGCGGGCGGCGAGCCGCAGGTGGGGCGCCGCGGCCGGCACGAGGCGCACGACCCACGCCTCGACGCGTTCGCCGTAGACCAGTTCCGCCGGACGCCCATCGGCGGCCTGCACCGGATCCGCCGCGTGGGCGGCATCGATAAGCGAGCGGGCGTGGTCGTGGGCGGTCATGCAGGCGAGTGGAACGCAACGCCCCGCGTCCCGCAAGCCGCGGCAACGTAATCGCAAGCAACGGGGTGTTACTCAAACTGAGGTCAGTAGTTTGCTGCGGCGGTCGATGACCGCCGAACAAATCCCCGTGGCGCAACGACGGCGGTCATAGGCCGCGGCTAAAACCAAGGCGTTCGAGAACTGACCTCAGTTTGAGTTACACCCCAAGCAACGCGGGCGCGTCGCAGTTTCTCACCGTCCGGCGAGCGCGACGGAGCGGCGGTTTTCTACCGCCGGGCTTGGGCGCTTGGAAAAGCGCCGCTCCGCCGGGCAAGAAAGTGCGAGGCGCCCAAGAAACGCCACCCGGCCGGCACAAAGTATGTTACACTGCGCGCGCTGCCATGAATGTCCCTTCGCTCCAACAACTCGTCCCCATCCTCCAGCTCGCGATCGGCCCGGTCATCCTGATCTCGGGCGTCGGCCTGCTCCAGCTCTCGCTGACCAACCGCCTCGGCCGCCTGATCGATCGGGCGCGGCTTCTGAGCCGCGACCGGGCGGCGCTGGGCGCGGGCGATACGACGCGCATCGATGCGCAGATCGCCATCATTGATCGCCGGGCGGGCATCCTGCGGCGCTCGATCACGCTCGGTGCGACGACTGTCCTGCTCGTCAGCGTGTTGATCCTGGTGCTGTTCGTGTCGGCGCTGCTGCAACTCGAGTCGGGTGCGCTCGTCATCGCCGTGTTCTGCGCCGCGTTGCTGACGCTCATCGGGTCGACGATTTATTTCCTGCAGGAAATGAAGCTCGCGCTCGACGCCGTGCATCTGGAGATCCGACGCGACTGAGCCGCGTAACTCCACTGCGGGGTGGGCCGGGCGCTCCGCGCACGGCCAATTCGCTTCGACTACCGCTCGTGTTTGGCCGCCCGCGGAGCGACCGGCCCACCTTTCGGTCCTCCGCACAAAAGGCGAGGTGCCTCCGCCGGTGTGCAATGCGGGCTTTCCTTTGCCACGCCGTTGCACTGAATCGCAGTTGGTCCGCGGCCCACGTCGCGGGCGGCTGACGGCAGTTCTGACCACCCCAAACCCTCCCCTCATGACGACACCGCGTCTTCGTCTCTGCATTGGCTTTTTCTCGCTCGGCCTCTGGTGCGCACCGCCGGCCCTCTCGCAAACGGCCCCCACCCCGCCCGCCACCCCGACGACCGCCGCCACTCCCACCGCCAAACCCGCCACCGAGGTGGTCGAGCTCTCACCCTTCGAAGTCCGCGCCGAGGACGACGTCGGTTACCAGGCCGGCAACACCACGAGCGGCTCGCGCCTCAACTCGCGCCTCAAGGACACGCCGGCGAGCGTCTCCGCCTTCACGCCGGAGTTCCTCGCCGACATCGCCGCGACCAACCTCGAGGAGATGCTCGCCCACGCGACCAACATCGAGCTCGACGTCGAGGACGCGAACGCCGGCTTCAACAACCCGCAGGGCCGCGGTGCCGATGGTGGCGACTACCAATTCCGCATGCGCGGCTCACCGGCGGGCGCCTCGCGCGACTTCGTCGAGTCGAGCGTCCCGGTCGATCTCTACAACGTCGAGCGCGCCGAGGTCGCGAGCGGCCCGAACTCCATCCTCTTCGGCCTCGGCCAGGCGGGCGGCCTCGTCTCGCTCAGCGGCAAGCGCGCCAACCTGCAGCGCTCACGCACCACGCTGAAGTCGATGCACGGCTCGTGGCACTTCGAGCGCTACGAGGCCGACTACAACCGCGTGCTCATCCCGAAGAAGCTCTCGCTCCGCCTGCTCGGCCTCTACCAGAACAACCAGAGCTGGCGCTTCTGGGAGTTCAACGACCAGGCGCGCTGGACGGTCGCGGCCGCCTACCAACCATTTAAAAACACGGTGGTCCACGCGTCGTTCGAAAAGGGGCGCATGGACAACAGCCTCACCATAAGTTGGAACGCGCAGGACCAGATCACCGGATGGGAGGACGGCGGGCGCCGCGTGTTCGATGGCACGACCGCACTCGCCGGCACGAGCCGGTTCAACGCGAATAACAACCGCTTCACCTTCGTGCCGCAGGACGCGACCGTCTACAACATGCGCGGCGAGTTCCAGTCGATCAACCGCTACGGTGTCGAGACGCTCGTGTCTCCCAGCGTCGTGCCCTACAACTACAACGTCACCGGCCCCGGCGGCACGCGCCACCAGACGTTCAATACACGCCAGGCCACCGTGCAACAGCGGCTGCCGAAAGGCGTGGTCGTCGAGCTCGCCTATTTCTGCAACACCACCGACGTCGAGGCCCACGGCATGCCGCCCGCCGGCTCCGATCTCCGCGCCGATCCCAACCTCACGCTCCCGCGGCCCGACGGCACCACCGGCACGGTGCCCAATCCCCACGCCGGCCAGCTCTACTTCGACGCGAACTGGTTCAAGGACTGGATCCTCACCACCAACGAAATCTACCGCCTCAGCGCCGCGCTCGATGTGGGCAAGTCCGCGCGTTGGTATGGCCACCACCGCATCGCGCTGCTCGGCGAGCGCTCGGAGCAGAGCCGGTTCCGCCGCTGGCGCAACGAAACCCTGGTCGATCAGGACAACGTTCCCATCACCAACGCCGCCAACGCCGAGGGCGGGCAGAACCAGGTCTTCCGTCGCAATTACATCGTGCCGGGAAATTTCACGACCTACTACCCGAGCGACCCGACGCTCGTGCTCGGGGAGTTCACGTGGAACGGCAAGCGCTACCACTCCACCTACGCCTCTCGCGCCACCGCCAACACCCACACGCTCAAAACCATCAACTCCGCGATGTTCGCCGCGCAGAGCTTCTGGTTCCGCGACCGGCTCGTCACCACGGTCGGCGGCCGCGTCGATCAGATCGAGTTTCTCAACGAGCAGGAGGCCCGCGTGCCCGCGACGGATCCCCGCGTGAAAACCGGGCTGCTCACCGCGAGCGAGTGGTATTTCAACGGCCAGTATGTCACGCACCGCTACCGGCCGAAGACGTTCACCGCCGGCGCCGTGCTCCACGCCACGCGACGCCTCTCGGCCTTCTACAATCTCTCCCGCAACAACGGCCAGCCGCGCTTCGACCGCACCGTGCTCCCGCGCGGCGACGTGGGCGAGCCCACCGAGGGCCGCGGCCGCGACTTCGGCCTGATGCTCGATGTCTTTGGCGACGACCGGCTCTTCCTCCGCACGACGTGGTTCGAGACGCGCCAGATCAACGACACGCCCATTCTCCCGGGCAGCAACGCGCTCGGCGTGGACAACCTCGCCACCATGCTCGATGCGCTGCTCGATGCCGGCAAAATCACGCAGGCCGACTACGACCGGCAGGCGATTTCGTGGACGACCGCGACCATCGACGTGTTCACCAACGGCCTCGAGGTCGAGCTCGTCGCCAACCCGACCAAGAACCTCTCGCTGCGCGCCAGCTACTCGCACTCGACGCGGCGCCGGGAAAATTTCTTCCGCGAGGTCTTCGATTTCTTCGGCGCCCGCATCCCGCAGTGGCGCCAGATGCTCGCCAACAACCCTGCCGAACTCGCCACCTTCAACCAGGCCGTCGCCGATCTCGACAGCGAGCTCGCCTTCCAAGTCGACCGCCAGAACACGCCCTTCGGCGCCCGGCCGCACAAGCTCAACGGCACCGCACGCTACTCGTTCCGCGAAGGCCTGCTCCGCG
Source organism: Verrucomicrobiota bacterium (assembly GCA_016235555.1). Classification (GTDB taxonomy): domain Bacteria; phylum Verrucomicrobiota; class Verrucomicrobiia; order Opitutales; family Opitutaceae; genus JACRKC01. Next base: position 18,255 of record JACRKC010000129.1, on the reverse strand, counting down.
GCACCGCCATCGGCGGCTCGGTGCGCTACAACGGGAAGAATTTCATGAGCTGGGACCGGGTGACCGGTCACATCTACTGGGGTAACGAGACGCTCCTCGGCGACGCCTTCGCGAGCTACCGCACCAAACTGCCGCGCTGGAACCTGCCCGTTTCACTGCAGCTCAACGTGAAGAACATCACGAACTCGTATCTCGCGAACGTCGGCCGCTACAACGACAACTACACCGGCGTGCGCCGCCTTTATCTCGGCGAGCCCCGCAGCTTCCGCTTCACGACCACGGTGGAGTTTTGAGCTCGAGCCGCGGCGCCCCCGCCGCGGTGGATTCCGTGCGTAGCGGCGAGCGCCAGCAAGCCGACCGCCCCGTAGCCGCGAGCGTGAGCGAATAGACTGTCTGTGCCCCGGTGCGTAGCGGCCGACGTGAGGAGGCCGGCGAGTTGCGACTGAACTCCGGCCTCGTCACCTCGGCCGCTACGTGCTTTGGACAGTGGACTGTCCGCGCCCCGCCGCGCTGTGCATCCGCCCGCCCGCCGCCACGTTTCCCGCCATGAAGAACCCGCCCCGCCCTTGGCTACTCGCGCTGGTTCTCTGCTGCTGCGGCACGGCCTTCGCCGCCGCTCCCGCACCGCGCCCGAACGTCCTCTTCCTTATCTCCGATGACCTCCGCCCCGAGCTCGGCTGCTACGGCGTCGCCGGCATCAAGACACCGAACATCGACGCCCTCGCTGCCCGCTCCGTGCGCTTCAACCGCGCTTACGTCCAATACCCGCTCTGCAACCCGCAGCGCACTTCGCTCCTCACCGGTCGCTATCCCACGCAGACCGGCGTGCTGGACAACCGCCAGTGGTGGGGCCGCGAGCATCGCGACTGGGTCACGTTGCCGCGCTACTTCCGCGACCACGGCTACAACACCGTCACCGAGGGCAAGATCTTCCACATCGGCATCGACGACACCGACGCCTGGACCGAGGGCGGCGCCCGCCGCCGCCATGCCGACGACGCCTCCGAAACGATCGATTCCGCCGCCAGCGGCAAACGCGCGGCGGCCGCGCCCCGCGATCCGGACGACGCGCCCGCCGCGAAAAGCAAGGGCCCGTTCCGCGCCGGCGGCTCCGACTCGATCGTCGTGCTCGAAGGCGACGGCGAGACCTACCAGGACGTGCAGCACGCCAAGCGCACCGTCGAATACCTCAAGAAATACAAGGACGCCGGGAAGCCCTTCTTCCTGGCCTGCGGCTTCACCAACCCCCACAGCCCGCCGCGCGCGCCGAAAAAGTTCTACGACCTCTACGACATCGACAAGATGGAGCTACCCGTCGATTTTGCGCACCGTCCCACCGTGCCGCCGGGCTTTCCCGAGCTGAGCGTGGTTCCCCGCAACACCGATCTCTTCATCGGGCGCGATGCGAGCGAGGCGCAAGCGCGCGAGATGAAGCGAGCGTATTGGGCCGCGGTGTCGTTCATGGACGACAACGTCGGCCGCATCCTCCGCGCCCTCGACGAACTCAGCCTGCGCGACAACACCATCGTCGTCCTCTGGGGCGACCACGGCTACCACCTCGGCGAGAAAGGCCGCTGGTCGAAAGCCTACTCGCTCTTCGAGGTCGCGGTGCGCGCGCCGTTCCTCCTCGTCGCGCCGGGCGTCACCCCGAAAGCCGGCGCCGTCTGCGATCGTCCGATTGAGATGGTCAACCTCTACCGCACGCTCGCCGAGCTGTGCAGCCTGCCCGCGCCCGACGGCGTGGAGGGCGTGTCGATGCTCCCGCTTCTGCGCGATCCCGCGGCCAAATGGGATCGCCCCGCCTACTCGGTGGTGGCGTATCGCGAATTTCTCGGCCGCACCGTGCGCACCGATCGCTGGCGCTACAGCCAATGGGTCGAAGCCGAGCGCGGCGAAGTGCTGTTCGACGAACAAAACGATCCGCACGAACTCACCAACCTCGCCGCCGATCCGCGCCACGCCGCGCAACTCGCCGAAATGAAGGCGCTGCTGGCCAATCTCCCCGGCCGCAGAAGGTAGGAGCCCGCTGGCGGGCGATTGCGTGGCACGGGTCTCCCGACCCGTGACGGTTCGACCACCCCTGGAGTGTTCCACCAATCGCACGGGCCGGGAGATCCGTGCCACAAAGATTGCATGCCCGCCAGGATTGCCGCACGACCCCGTCCTCTTTCTTGTTTGCCCATTTCTCGGCGACACCGAAGGGTTTTCACGCCTCGCTCTCGATCGCGCTTTAACGAGAGGACTGGCTACAGGGAATTCGGAATCGCATGAAAATCTCCACCATTCTCGACCACATAGACAGTGGCCACATGGCACTCCCCGAATTTCAGCGCGGCTATGTTTGGAACCGAGAGCAGGTGCGCGGCTTGTTCGACTCTCTTTACCGCAGGCACCCGGTTGGCGGGCTGCTGGTGTGGGCCACCGAGTCAAAATTGGCTACACACCGCGGTGATGGTCCGCTGGCGGCCGGCGTCGTGAAGCTGCTGCTCGACGGCCAACAGCGCATGACCTCACTTTACGGCGTGGTTCGGGGCCGGCCGCCGAAGTTCTTCGACGGTAATCCGCAGACGCTGACCGGGTTGATGTTCCACCTCGATGTGCAGGCGTTCGAATTTTATCAGCCAGTCAAGATGAAGGATGACCCGTTATGGATCGATGTGACTGCGCTGATGAGTCAGGGGCAGCAGGGGCACGAAAGACTGGTTGAGAAACTCGCTGAGGATTCACGCGTGGGGACGAAAGCAATCAAGTATTCGGCGAGAATCTCCCGAATACTCGGTATTGGGGAAATCGACCTTCACGTCGAGGAAGTGACCGGCGCGGACAAGTCATTGGATGTGGTCGTGGACATTTTCAACCGGGTTAACAGCGGCGGCACCAAACTCTCCAAAGGCGATCTGGCGCTTGCGAAGATTTGTGCCGATTGGCCAGAAGGTCGCGACGTGATGAAGGCCAAGCTCAAGCACTGGGCAAGGGCGGATTACCATTTCAATTTGGACTGGCTCCTGCGCTCCGTGAACACTGTTCTGACCGGCGAAGCGAAGTTTCAGTTTCTTCACGAAAAGACGTCGGAGGAGATTCAGGATGGCCTCAATCGCGCCACAAAGCACATTGATACGTGCCTCAATTTGATCAGCGGCCGGTTGGGGTTGGATCACGACCAAGTGTTATTCGGCCGTTTTGCGGTGCCTGTGATGGCACGTTATCTCGACCGGCGCACGGGGGGGCTGGATGCGAAGGAGCGCGACAAGCTGCTATTCTGGTTTGTGCAGGCGGGAATGTGGGGTCGGTTCTCTGGTTCGACCGAGTCGTATGTCGATCAAGACCTCGCCGCTTTGGAGGAAGCCGATGGAGGCCTCGAAAAACTACTTGAACAGCTCCGCCTTTGGCATGGGGGACTTCGTGTCGAGGCGGGTCACTTCACCGGTTGGAGTCTCGGTGCGCGCTTCTACCCGGTTCTTTACCTGCTCACGCGCATGGGCGAGGCACGCGATTGGGGCACAGGTCTGCCGCTCAAAGCGAATCTACTCGGCAAAATGAGCAGGCTGGAGGTGCATCACATCTTCCCCAAGAAGCAGCTCTACGGGCGGAAATTCCGGAAGCCGGAGGTGAACGCAGTGGCCAACTTCTGCTTCCTGACCAAGGATACGAACCTAGACATCAGTGCGACCTTGCCCCAGGAATACTTCCCCGCGGTCGAAAAGGCGCATCCGGGCGCACTGGCATCGCAGTGGATTCCATCGGACCCAGCACTTTGGAGAATCGAACGGTATCGCGATTTCCTTGAAGCGCGAAAGGTGCTGCTCGCCGCAGAAATGAACCGGCAAATGGAGGAGTTACTCCACGGCGACACTCGCTGGCTCGCCGGGCCGCCCGCTGCGGTGCCTGCGAAAGTTTTTGCTGCCAGCGGCATCACGAGCGAAGCCGAGGAGGAGACACTCGAATCGCTCAATGAGTGGATGCGGGACAAAGGACTGCCACGCGGAATGCTAGCGTTTGATTACACCGACCCAATCAGCGGCGAGCAAGTAGCGGTATTTGATTTGGCTTGGCCCGACGGGATTCAGTCGGAACTGAGCCAGCCGGTGGCCGTGCTGCTGAACGAAAGCAACGAAGTCCTGGCTCTCGCCAGCCGTGCCGGCTACCGGTGCTTCACGACGGTGGACGACTTCAAGAGATACGTGATTATCGAGATCTTGGCTATGGATGAGGTCGTAGGAACGTAATCGCCCGGCCAACCATTTTGGCGCCGACGCGGAGAGTTTGAGGTGCCACTTTGTGACCTCAAGTGGGCGAAATGCCGCCAAGTCTACTCAACGCGATTCCGTATTTCGTCGCGCTTACTTCCGCTCCTGCGCCTTCCCGGTCATCGGCACGAAGCGCACGGGGTGCACGCTCGTGCGGTGGAGTTCGCCGTCGACCCGCTTTTCGTAGACGACCAGCTCCTGCTCCTGCACACCCTCGGGCACGACGAGGCGGGCGCCGGGTTTCAACTGGTCGATCAGCGGTTGCGGGACTTTCGGCGGCGCGGCGGTCACGATGATGCCGTCGAACGGCGCGAACTCCGGCCAGCCCGCGTAACCGTCGCCAGCACGCACGTGCACGCGGTCGTAGCCGAGGCGGGAAAGCGTGACGCGGGCCGACTGCGCGAGCTCCGCGACGATCTCGATCGAGTAGACTTCGAGTTTCAGCTCCGCGAGCACGGCGGCCTGATAACCCGAGCCGGTGCCGATCTCGAGCACGCGCTGGCCGGGCTTCACGCGCAGCAGCTCGGTCATCACGGCGACGATGAAGGGTTGCGAAATCGTCTGCCCCGCCGCGATCGGCAGCGGCCGGTCCTCGTAGGCGAAACGACGCTGGGCGTCGGGCACGAATTCGTGGCGCGGCACCCGCCGCAGCGCGGCGAGCACCGCGGGGTCCTTGATGCCGCGCGCCTCGATTTGAGCCCGGACCATCGCCTCGCGGTGTTTCGCGAAGGCCTCGTCGACGGGAAACGGCGACGAGGGGCGCGGCGGCTCGCCGCCGCCGGCGAGGGCGACACCGCAGCCCAGCGACCAAAGCAACCAGCGTGAATTCACGGTCACACGCTAGCGCCCGGCCGCGGCCCCGGCAAGCGGCAGGATAGGATCGTGGACGAGGCGTCCCGTCTCGTGTTTTTCTCAACTGAGAAGGCGTCGAAAAAGGTCGCCCAGCAGGGTAGCGGAAGCCGTGAGGCTTTCGCCGCTTCGAGCGAAACGCTCACGCGTTCCGCTACAGGACCGCGCGATCACGAGGTTTTTTCGACGCCCTCTGAGGCAGAACATTGCAGTCGGGGTGGAGCGCGTTGCCCTCAACGCGCTGGTGTGAAGGTGGGAGCGGTTTACCCCGCGACTCGTCGGGGCGTAAAGCCCCTCCCACCAAAAGCGCGTTGGGGGTCAACGCGCTCCACCTCGATCCGATCTTTTCGCCAGCGAAACCACATTCAAATGCACGATTCCCACTGAGGCGGGACGCCTCAGCCACGACGCGCTGCGCCCTGGGAAAATAAGGCTTTGCCTGGGGGCGCGGAAATCTAGGTTTTCGCGCAGCGAAAACCTATGGCCTGGCGCATTCACGAAGCCGTCGTCCGCGGTGAAATCGACAACCGCGTGCGCGACCGCGTGACCGGCCGCATCTGGTTCGCCGGCCGCGCCGAGCCGGTGGAGCTCGATCTCGCCGGCAACTGCTGGCGCGACCTCGCGGGACGGCGGCTGGAGTTTGTGAACCCGGAGCCGCAACCTGGCGAGCTCAAGGGCCTCGCGACGCGGCAGACGGGCACCGTCGGCGACGTCACCGCGTCCCGCAAAGTGAAGGTGCCCGAGATTCCGCTCAGCCAGATCGGCGAATACTACAAGGCGCGCAAGCCGTGGCCGTGGCACTGGGGCAACAGCCTTTATCTCGAGTGGTTCAGCGATCGCAACGGCCGCATCGTGATCGAGTCGGCGACGTTCCAGCTCACCATTTCGCCCGACATCGCGTGGGACATGACGCCGGACGAGGAGGAAAAACAGCGCGCCGCCAACGCCGACGGCATGAGCGGATTCATGCAGCAACTCGGCGAGGCGGTCATCGCCGAGCGCCAGGCGAAGGGCGAACCGATCGACGACACGCCGCCGGAATGGAACGAAGGGCAGCCGCAGACCGAGGAGGAGGCGGAAAAAATGCAGGCCGACAGCGATCGCCTGGCCGATCGCATCCAGGCGCGACTCGATCGCGAGGGTCCGGAGGCCGACTATGCGAAAATTCTCGAGGAGGAACTCGAGCGTCGCGCCCGCGAGCGGGGGGAGAAACCGCTCACGCCCGAGCAGGAGGCCGAACGGGCCGAATGGGTCGAGGAAATGAACCGCGCGGCCGAGGAGGCGCTGAAGCATCCCGATCCGGAACTCGAAGCCGAGTTGGATCACAAACACCCGGTGGCCGAGCGGGCGTTCGAACTCTCGGTGCGGATGATGAACGACGTGGACGCGCGCGGCTGGGTGCCCGACGACGCACCGCGCGAGCACCCGGTCGCGGAGCTGGTGGGCGCGGCGATGAGCGCCGGGGCGAAGTTCGCCGGCGCGCTCGGCGGCGAAGAGTGGCCGCCGCCCGTGGATTTCTGCGCGGGCAAGATCGTCCGCCTCAAGCGCGCCCGCGAGTATCTGGACGATGCGTTGCGGGCGGCCGGCGCGTGTGCGGAGGAAAAGCTGACCGATCCCGCGTGGCTCGCCGCCGCGCGCGGCGAGCTGGAGTCGCTGGCACGCGAATGCGACGCGTTGATCGAGGACCTGCGGGCGCGGCTGAAGCGCGGGTTTGACTGAGCCGGATCCGTGCAGCCGGGGTGGAGCGCCTTGCCCCCCACCCGCCGGGACTGCGACGTGGACCGCAGAAGCGCGTTGGGGGCAACGCGCTCCACCTATTACGTGACACTGCCGGGCGAAGTGCGTTCGCTCCGCAGCGCGCGGGCGAGAGCGATCACGGAATGGTTGATGGTGCGGGGCACGGCTGCCTCGGCCGCATCGGCGATGCGATCCTTGTTGTTGTCCTCGGTGATGTGCGCCCACCAGCGCACGACTTCCCAGTGCGGAACGAGCTCGGGCCGCGTGAGCGCGTCTTTCCACACCTCGGGCCACACCGCGGTCATCCGCATGAAGCCGACCGCCCACTCGATTGTCGCCGCCATCATCGGCAGACTGGAATCCCCCGGCAGGTTTTCCGCCCAGATGTCCATGATCTGGACGTGAGCGGGGGCGTCAGGTTGGACGGCGTCGGCCACGAGGTCGCCGGCGTAGTTCCAATACTCCATCAACAGGTCCATGAAGGTCTGCAGCTCCGTGTCACTGGACCAACCGGGATCGCTCTCCGCCCACAGCACATCAAGCAGCGCGGTGGGCAGCACCACGCCGGGGCAGATGTGCAGCGCGGTGACCATGCCGCTGAGTTGGTAGAAGCGCGGCACGTCGGGCGGCTCGGCATCGAGCCATTCGATCAGCGCTTCGCGCACGGATGAGATGTCGTCCTCATCTTCGGGCAGTTCGTAGTCGAAACCATCGGCGCCGCAGCGGGCCTCGAGCGTGGCCAGCACGCGATCGACGCGCGCTTCGTCGTCGTTCGGACCCTGGATGTAGCACGGGCGGCCATTGCAACCGAAGGTGAACCCGGTCGGGCACAAGGCCGCGTCGAGGCCCGAGAGCACGCGGCGCGCTTTGCGAAAATCCCGGTGCGGCGCAAAGCCGAGGCCCTCCGCGTAGGCGATGGCGCCTTCGATGAGTTTCTTGGCGCAGGTGGGATGGATGCGCTCCGGGTCGCCCCCGGGGAAATTGGCGGCGATGAAACCCTCCAGCTCCGACGCCGGCACATCCGACTCCAGAAAGGCGTCTTTGACGCCGAGACAGTAGGTATCGACAAGAAACACGCCGACGGCCGCCACGGTGTCGTCACTGATGCGCGCGACCACCACATGGGCGATGCCGTGTTCCTTCCAGTCCTTCGTGAGGTAGGCTTCGTAACGGGTCATGCAGCGGACTTTGCGCGTCCGTGCGGTGGCGCGGAAGGCGAAAACTCGGCTTTGCATCGCGGCGGGCTGCGCTACGGTTCCGCCGCGCATGCCCGACCTCGTGCTCGCCACACTTAATGCGAAGTTCATCCACGCTTCGTTCGGGCTGCGCTATCTGCTCGCCAACCTCGGCGAGCTGCGGTCGCGCGCGGCGCTGGCGGAATTCACGATCAACGAACGCCCGCTCGACGTGGCGGAGCGGTTGCTCGCGCTGGAGCCGCGGATCGTCGGCCTCGGCGTCTACATCTGGAACGTCACGCCGACCACCGAGCTCGTCGCGCTGTTGAAAAAACTCCGCCCCGATCTCGTCGTGGTGCTCGGCGGCCCCGAGGTGAGCCACGAGACCGCGGCGCAGGAAATCGTCCGCCTCGCCGACTACACGATCACGGGCGAGGGCGACCTCGCGTTTGCCCAGCTCTGCCGCGCCGTGCTCGGGGGCGCGCGGCCCGTGGACAAGATCATCGCCGCGCCGCTGCCGGCGCTCGCGAGCGTCGCGCTGCCCTACGACGACTACACCGACGCCGACATCGCGCACCGGTTGATCTACGTGGAGGCGTCGCGCGGGTGTCCGTTCGAATGCGAGTTCTGCCTCTCGTCGCTCGACATCCCGGTGCGGCAATTTCCGCTCGACGCGTTCCTCGCGGCGCTCGCGCGGCTGCTCGCGCGCGGCGTGCAGCACTTCAAGTTCGTCGACCGCACGTTCAACCTGAACCTCGGCGTGAGCCGCGCGATCCTCGAGTTCTTCCTCGCACGGCTGCGGCCGGGGTTGTTTCTGCATTTCGAGATGATCCCGGACCGGCTGCCGCCGGCGTTGCGCGAGCTGATCGCGAAATTTCCGCCCGGCGCACTGCAATTCGAGGTGGGCATCCAGACGTTCAACCCGGAGGTCGCGGCGCTCATCAGCCGCCGGCAGGACTACGCGAAACTCGAGGACAACTTCCGCTTCCTCCGCGAGTCGACTGGCGTGCATATCCACGCCGATCTCATCGTTGGATTGCCGGGCGAGACATGGGAGAGTTTTGCGGCGGGGTTCGACCGGCTCGTGGCGCTGCGGCCGCAGGAAATCCAGGTTGGCATCCTGAAACGCCTGCGCGGCACGCCGATCGGGCGGCACGATGCGGAGTGGGGCATGGTGTATTCGCCGCTGCCGCCCTACGAGCTGCTGCAAAACCGCCTGCTCGACTTTCCCGCGATGCAACGGCTGCGGCGCTTCGCGCGCATGTGGGATCTCGTGGGCAACAGCGGGAACTTCGTCGAAACGCTGGCGTTGTTCTGGAGTGGCGGATCGAACGCGACGACGGCGGCGTCACCGTTCGGGGAGTTCATGCGGTTCAGCGATTGGTTCCACACGCACGAAGGCCGGCACCACGGCATCGCGCTGGCGCGGCTCATGGAGCGGGTGTGGGAGTTTCTCGTGCGTGAGCGCGGGCTCACCGAAGCCGTGGTGGCGACATCGCTCGCGCGCGATGCACAGCGCGCCGGACAGAAAGATGTGCCGGCGGCGTTGCGGGCGCATGTCGCCGCGGACGTGCTCGCGCGCTTCAATCGGGCACCGGCTGCCGCCGCGCCGCTCGCGCACCGGCAGGCACGACATGCGGGCGCGTGAGGTGGGCGGGTGCGTCCCTGCACCCGCATGGGCGATCGGTGTCGATCCGCAGAATGCAGGCACGGGGACGTGCCTGCCCACCTTCAGTTCAAATCCTTGTCGCGCCAGTATTTCGTGCCCTGGAGCGTCGCCTGTAGCGCCACGCCGTTTTTCGTGAGCTGGTAGACCTCCACACCGGGGAGCACGGTGCCGGCCTCGGCGAATGCGGCGCCCTTGTCATCGGACTTCGCCGCGGCGTCGGCCTGGCCGCTGAAGTCCCAGCCCTTCTCGATGAAGGCGTCGAGCTTGGCCTTGTCGGTGAAAATGAAGAGCGCCCGAAAATCCTTCACGCCGAGTCCGATGCCGATGCCCACCGAGCCCATCTTCATGAACGTCTCGGTGTCCTTGAGCGTGCCTTTCTTTACGACCAGGCCCTTGCCGCCGGCGAAGCTCGCGAAGATGACGTTCACGCCGACATTGGAAAACACCGCGTAGCCGACCGACTTCTTCACCTTCTCCTTCACGGCCGGGTTGGCCTTGTAGATCTCGGCGAGGACGTCGTCGCGCATCTTACGGGTGTCGGCGCGCTGTTCGTCGGGGGACTTCGCGGCGAAGGCGGCGAGGGGAAGCAGCAACCAAAGGGTGGCAGCGAAACGGAGGGCGGGGCGGGCGTTCATGGCGCGAACTATGCGCGGTGTCCGCGCGGTCGCAACCGCAGGATGACGCGGGCGCTTCAGGCGAGGATTTTCCGCAGGCTGTCGAGGTCCATCACGCTCGCGAGCGATTCCTCCTGCACGACGGCGCTGGCCAGCGCGGCTTTTTCCTTTTGGAGGGCGCGGATTTTCTGCTCCACGGTGTTGTCGGCGAGCAGACGGTAGGCGATCACGGGCCTGGTCTGGCCGATGCGGTGCGTGCGGTCGATGGCCTGCGCCTCGACGGCGGGGTTCCACCACGGGTCGTAGAGGATCGCGTAGCTGGCGGCGGTGAGATTGAGGCCGAACCCGGCGGCCTTCAGCGAGAGCAGGAAAACGGTTTTCGTCCGGTCGGTCTGAAACGTGTCGACGAGCGCGGCGCGGTTTTCCGTGGCGCCGGTGAGGATCAGGTGGCCGATCTCCGCGGCGGCGAGGCGGGCGCGGATGAGTTCGAGCATCTCGACGAACTGGCTGAAGACGAGGACTTGGTGGCCTTCCTCCTTGAGTTCTTCGAGGCGCTCGAGGAGGGCGTCGAGCTTGGCGCTGGGGGTGTCGGCGTGCGCGGGGTCGATGAGCGCGGGGTGGCAGCAGATCTGGCGGAGGCGCAGGAGGCTCGCGAGGATGTTGAAGCGCACCTGGTCGAGCGCGCGGTCGGTCTCGATGCCGAGGAGCGTGGCGCGGGCGCGCTTGAGTTCGGCGTCGTAGAGCTTGCGCTGGGCGGGCTCGAGTTCGACGACGAGATCGTCTTCGGTGCGCGGCGGCAGATCGGGCGCGGCCTGGGCCTTCGTGCGGCGCAGCAGGAAGTGATGCGAGCGGCGGCGGAGGCGGGCGAGGGCGGCGGCATCGTCGGCGGGATACTGCCGCTTGAAGGCGGGCTGCGTGCCGAGCAGGCCGGGCTGGGCGAAGGCGAACAGGCTCCACAAATCCGTGAGGCGGTTTTCGACGGGCGTGCCGGTGAGCACGAGGCGATGGCGCGCGGGGAGGGCGCGCGCGGCGGCGGCGCCCTGGCTCGTGGGATTTTTGATGAACTGGCCTTCGTCGAGCACGACGGCATCCCACGCGATCGATTGAAACCAGTCAGCGGCGAGGCGGAGCTGGGTGTAGTTGGCGACGAGGAGATCGGTGATGGGCGAGGGCAGATTGGAGCTGGGAGAGGGGGGCTTGGCGGCGGCGAGTGCGGGTGTGAAGGCGGCGGCGGTGAGCGCGGGGGCGAAGCGTGCGGTCTCGGCGAGCCAGCCGTGCGTGACGCTTTTCGGGCACACGACGAGGGCGCGGAAGGGTGAATCCACTCGCTCACGCTCGCGGCTACTGGTGGCGCGCAGGTGCAGGAGCCAGGCGAGGGTTTGCACCGTTTTGCCGAGGCCCATGTCGTCGGCGAGCACGCCGCCGAAGCCTTGCGCGGCGAGGTGGGCGAGAAAATGAAAGCCCTCGACCTGATACGGGCGCAGCGTGGCGGTGAGGCCGGCGGGGAGGGCGGGCGGCGCGATGGCGGCGAGGCGCGCGGCGCGGTCGCGCAAACCGGCGGCGAGTTTCGCGTCGCGCGACTCGAGCGCGGCGGCCTCGCCCGCGAGCTGGAGCGCGTGCAGGCGGTGCGTGGCGGACTTGCCGGTTTCGAGCACGTCGGCGGCGCCGAGGCCGAGGCGGTCGAGCGTGGCGGCGGCTTCGTCGGCCGAGGTGATGCCGGCGCCGGCGGCGAGTTCGAGACGGCGCCAGCCGCGTTTGAGGCGCACCCATTTGCCGCGCGACTTCAGCAACAACGCGATTTCCTCGGCGGTGAGCGTGGTGTCTTCGACGCGGAGCGCGACCGTGAGGTCGAACCAGTCGTGCCCGGCGCCTTCGGCCGGGATGGCCGAGAAATCCACGGTGGCGCGCAACGGGGCGTCGAGCAGGCCGGCGAGGTTGGGGGAGAGTTCGATCGCGACGCCGGGCGGGAGCGTGGCGTGCCACGTGGCGAACTCATCGGGGAAATTGCGCGAGGCGATGCGAAACCAGGCCTGGTGCCAGTCCTGCCAGACGAGCCGGAACTCGCCGAAGCGCGCGCCCACGGCGTTGGCGGCGGAGAGGTCGAGTTCGAGAAACGGATCGTCGGGACGACGCGGGGGCGGGGCCTGGTCTTTGCACCATTGCCAGCCGTTGAAGCCGGCCCAGGTCTGCGCGCACGGCGGGTCGTCGGAGCGCGCGATGAGGTGGGCGAAGAACTGGTCGGCGCTGTAGCCGTCCTTCGATTCTTCGAGCCAGCAGCGGAGCAGCGGGCGGAGCACGGCGCGTTTGATTTTCGGTTCGAGCGACGCCGGCAGCCGCAGGCCGGTCGCGCGCAGGCGCAGCGCGAGGTCGGGCTCGGCCAGCGCGACGACCGGGAGCGTGGACGCGGGCACGGGCGGCGGGCCGGGCCAGAGTGTTTCCTCGAAAAAATAGTGCGTGCCAGGCGCGGTCACGACCGGCACGGCGGGCGCCGCGTCGCGTCCGTCCGGTGTGACGAGGCGGAGCTCGAGCCGCTCGGAGGTCGTCGGGGAGGGCACGGCTTCGCGCACCAGCGCGGCGGGCGCGACCGGCAGCGGCGATCCGCCGGGACTGAAGAGCAGCGCGTGGAGCTCCGGCGTCGCGAGGATGAGGCCGGCGAGTTCGGCGGGCAGGGCGCGCTGGATGCCGTAGAGATTTTTGCGGGCTTCGGTCGCCAGGAGGGTGGCGAGCGTGCGCTCGGCGCCGGGCAGATGTTCGAGGTCGCTGCCGAAGGCGTTGGCGAGGTGGCGGAACATCGTCTGCGTGGCGGTCTTCCATCCCTTGGCGGAAGCGGCGCGTTGCTCGATGAGAAAGACTCCCTTGGAGTCGAGCCGCACGCGCAGGCCCTTGATCGATTCGGCGGGATTGGCGCGCACGTAAGCCGGCCCGGCCGCGGCCGGGGTGGGAGCCGCCGCGAGGGCGCGGCGCCAGGTGTCGAGCTCGGCGCGCAGGAGGAGTTGCCCGATGCGCTGGCGCACCGGGGCGAGATCGGTCATCGGCTGGAACACCGCGGGGATCGGCTGGCCGTTGCGCTCGAGGGAGAACGCGAGGAACTGCCACAGCGCCCACGGATCGCGCGGCGGGCTCTGGGGCAGCCACCAGCCTTGGAACAGGGGCGACCACTCGTCGCCGCCGGGCGGGACCGCCGCGCCAAACCCGTGGTGAATCAGATCGTCGCGGCGCAGATGGCCCCAGGCCTGCACGAGGCGGTTGAAGAGCGCGGAGAGCTGCCCGAGCAGGCGGCCCTCCTCGGCGGTGAGCGGACGGCCGAGTTTGTCCGCGAGCTTGGCGGTCCACTGCTCGCGAAACGTATTTTTCTTCCTGGTGGCGTCCGCCGGTTTCGCGGCGGAGGGTGGCAGCGCCCAGCTCCGGAGATCCGCCAGCGTGGCGGCGGACGGCAGCTCGAATGCGTCCTCCTCCATCGGCTCCTCGTCGATGTCCGCTCCCTCGCTGGCGATCCACGCGAGGGCGGCGGCGGCGGTGTGTTTGCAACCGCCACCGATGGGACAGCTGCATTCGGAGGTCCACGTGCCGCGCGTGAGGAAGAGCGTGACCTGGTAGGTCTCCTGGCCGCGCACATCGGCGCACACGTAGTGATCGGCGTCGGCCCAGGCGGCGAGCACGTGGCCATTTTCGTAGTAGGTCTGGCCGCGCTGGCAGGTGGCGGGATCGAGTTTGTCGAACCAGGCAACGAGCTTGGCGCGGGCCTCGGGGGTGCGCACCTCGAGGCCGCCGGAGGCTTTTTTCTTGGCGGACATCGGGGGTGCGGGCGGCGGAGGCTTGGGGTCGGGCGGGTCTGTGACCCGCCTGTGGGGATCTGCGTCGCGAAATGGGCAGGTCAGAGACCTGACCTGCTTTCAGGCGCTCAATACACCTTCTCTTCCAACAGTGCGAAGAGCTCCGCCTCGTTGAGGCGGCGTTGTTGCATCGAGTCGCGCTCGCGCAGCGTGAACGTGTCGCCCGGCTTCTCGATCGTATCGAAGTCGATCGTCACGCACCACGGCGTGCCGATTTCGTCCTGGCGGCGGTAGCGGCGGCCGATGGCGCCGCCGTCGTCGTAGAACACCGCGTAGCGGCGCTGCAGTTTCTGGTAGAGCGCCTTGGCACGGCCGACCAGCGCCTCCTTGTTCTTGAGGAGCGGGAGCACGGCGACCTTCACCGGCGCGACACGCGGCGAGAGGCGGAGCACGGTGCGTTTCTCGACGTTGCCCTTCTCGTCCTTCACGTCCTCCTCCGCGTAGCCGGCGCAGAGCACGGCGAGCAAAATGCGGTCGACGCCCACGGCGGGCTCGATCACGTGGGGGACGACTTTCTGCTTCGTCGCCTCGTCGAACCACGTCTGCGGCACGCCGCTGAACTGCTGGTGCTGCTTCAGATCGTAGTCGCTGCGCGCGGCGATGCCCCACAGCTCCTGCACGCCGAACGGGTAGTTGAACATGATGTCCACCGTGCGGCGCGAGTAGAACGCGAGCTTCTCCTTCTTGTGCTCGTAGAGCGAGAGGTGCGATTCGGGCAGGCCGATCGAGATGAGCCAGGCCTTGCACCACGCGAGCCAGTCCTCGTGGCACTTGAACCAGTCGGCGTCGGGGTGGATGAAATATTCCATCTCCATCTGCTCGAACTCGCGCGAGCGGAAGATGAAGTTGCGCGGCGTGATCTCGTTGCGGAACGACTTGCCGATTTGCGCGATGCCGAAGGGCAGCTTCACGCGGCCGGTGTCGACCACGTTCTTGAAATCGACGAACATGCCCTGCGCCGTCTCCGGGCGGAGGTAGGCGACCGAGGCGGAGTCGCGCATCGGGCCGACGTGTGTCTCGAACATCATGTTGAACGCGCGCGGCTCGGTGAGGCTGCCGGGCTCGCCGGTGGCGGGGGAGGGGATGAGCGCCCACTCTTCGGGCTTCGCCTCGGTGAAATCGCGGGGCGCGACGGGCGCGAGCGTGCCTTGGATGGCTTTCTTGCGTTTGAAGGTCTCGGCGGCGGCCTGGAGGTCCTCGGTGGTCTTCTCACTCTCAAGGGCGGACACATAGCCGACTGTTTTGCCGTCGACCACGACTGCGGCGAAAAACAACTGGTCCGCGCGATAACGCTGCTTGCTCACCTTGCAGTCCACGAGCGGATCGGTGAAGCCGGCGACGTGGCCCGACGCTTCCCATACCTTCGGGTGCATGATGATGGAGGTCTCGACACCCACGACGTCGTCGCGGCGGCGCACCATGTCGTTCCACCAGCAGTCGCGGATGTTCTTCTTGAGCTCGGAGCCGAGGGGGCCGTAGTCGAAGAAGCCGTTGAGACCGCCGTAGATTTCGGACGACTGGAAGATGAAGCCGCGGCGCTTCGCGAGCGACACGATGGCATCCATGTTGACGGCGGGATTGGCGGATTCAGCGGACATAAGGCGCGAGAGTTAGCCGCGCGCCGGGCGCGCGGTCAATTCCCCAGTCAGCGGACTTGAACAGGAAGGCCGGGAAGAACGGGAAAAGCAGAAGGAATTTCTTCCCGACCTTCCCGTTCTTCCTGTTCAAAAAAGACCGGCGCGGTAACAACGAATCAACCCCTTCGCCCCATGCCGTCTTCGAGCCTGCCGTCCCGTCGCGATTTCCTCAAAACCACCGCGGTCGCCGGCGCTGCGGTCACGCTGCGTGAGTTTACTCTGCGCCCGGCGCGGGCCGCGGAAACCGCCGCCGCCTCCACGAATGCAGCAGCAGCGGCCATCCCACCTGCGCCTTCGTGGGTCGACAAACCCATGCGCTGGGCGCAGCTCACGCTCGTTGAGGACGATCCGCAGGCGGGGAAGTTCGATCTCAACTTCTGGCTCGATTATTTCGCGCGCACGAAGTCCGACGCCGTGTGCCTGAGCGGCGGCGGGTGCGTCGCCTATTACCCGACGCAAATTCCGTTTCACCACCGCAGCGCGTGGCTCGGCGAACGCGATGTGTTCGGCGAGCTCGTCGCCGGTTGCCGCAAGCTCGGCATGGTTGTCATCGCGCGCACCGATCCGCACGCGACCTACGACGACGCGGAGAAGGCGCATCCCGAGTGGATCCACGTCAACGCCGACGGCCAGCGCCGCCGCCACTGGGCGTCGCCCGAGATGTGGGTTACCTGCGGACTCGGGCCCTACAACTTCGACTTCATGACCGAGGTGAAGCGCGAGATCATGACGCGCTACAAGCCCGACGGCATCTTCATCAACCGGTGGGACGGCTCGGGGATGTGTTACTGCGAGGCGTGCCGGAAAAATTTCCGCGAGGCTACCGGGTTTGAGCTGCCGCGCGCCAGCCTCGTCACCTCGGCTGCTACGAGCCCCGCCGATCCCGCGCGCCGCGCCTACATTTTATGGCGGCAGGAGCGGCTCTTCGCGCTCTGGCGCAAGTGGGACGACGCCGTGCGCGCGATCAACCCCGACTCATGCGTCATCCCCAACACCGGTGGTGGCGCCGGCAGCGGGCTCGACATGGTGCGCATCGGCCAGCTCGCGCCCACGCTCATGGCGGATCACCAGGCGCGTCGCGGCGTGATGCCGCCGTGGGGCAACGGCAAACGCGGCAAGGAATTCCGCGCCACGATGGGCCGCAAACCGATCGTCGGCATCTTCAGCGTCGGCCTCGAGGAGCCGTATCGCTGGAAGGACTCGGTGCAAAACGGCGCCGAGATCCGCCTCTGGGCGATCAACGGCCTCGCGAACGGCCTGCGCCCGTGGTTCACGAAATTCGCCGGCGCGATCCACGACCCGCGTTGGCTGAAGCCGGTCGAGGAACTCTACACGTGGTGCGCCGCGAACGAAAAATATCTCCGCCATGAGCGCCCACTCGCGCGCGTGGCGATCGTTTATTCGCAGCAGACGGCGTGGTTCGTCCCCGGCGAGCCTGGGAATCGCGGCGGCCGGGAGGATGCGACCGATGGTTGGTATCATGCGCTCGTCGAGGCGCGCATCCCGTTCGAGATGGTGCACGACCGGCTGCTCGACGCGGAGCACCTCGCGAATTTCAAGACGCTCATTTTGCCCGCGATCGCCGCGCTGTCCGACGCGCAGTGCGAACAGCTCCGGGCGTTCGTGCGGCGCGGTGGCGGCCTCGTCGCGACCACGACCACGTCGCTCCACGACGAGTGGGGTGTGAAGCGCAAGGACTTCGGCCTCGCGGATCTTTTCGGGGTCAGTGCGACCGGAAAAACCGAGGGCCCGATGCGCAACGCCTATCTGCGGCTCGAGCACGACACCGCGAAGGGTCATCCGCTGCTCGCCGGCCTCGAGGACGCGCCACGCATCGTGCACGGCGTGAACCGGCTCGAGGTCGTCGCGAAGGAGAAGTTCTTAAACCCGCCGCTTACGCTCATTCCATCATATCCCGATCTGCCGATGGAGAAGGTCTTCATGAAGACGCCGCGCACGGATGTCGCGCAGGTGTTTCTCCGCGAGGTCGGAGCGGCTGGCGGGCGAGTCGTGTATTTCCCGTGGGACATCGACCGCACGTTCTGGGAAATCCTCGATCCCGATCACGGCAAGCTGCTGCGCAATGCCGTCGCGTGGGCCACCAACGAGCCCGCGCCGGTCGAGGTGCGCGGCCCGGGCGTGGTGGAGGTCGTGCCATGGCGGCAGAAGGCGTCGCTCACCGTGCACCTCGTGAATCTCACGAACCCGATGATGATGAAGGGTCCGATCCGCGAGTTGATGGCGGTGGGCGAGCAAAAGGTGCGGGTGCGCCTGCCGGCCGGGGCGACATCGCGTGCGACCAGACTGCTCGTCGCAAATCGCGCCGTGGATGCACGCCGCGATGGCGACTGGCTCGAAGTCACCGTGCCCTCGATCCTCGATCACGAGGTGGTCGCGGTGGATCTGGGGTGAATAAAAGCGGCTCGATTGTAGGGCGGGGTCGCCGAACCCCGCCGTGAGCGTTGCTCGTGTTGCACTCAAACCGGTGGGGTTC
>JACRKC010000128.1 GCA_016235555.1 Verrucomicrobiota bacterium | reverse complement strand
GAACAACGCCCGTCAGCTCGCCGCGGCGGCCGACCAATACTTCCTCGAAAACGGTGTGTCGTCGGTCAGCCAGGGCAACCTGGTCGGCGCGACCAACTACGTGAAGGCGTTGAACCTCGTGGCGAACGAGACCTACCCGGCCGCGTTCACCCAGGGTTCGACCATCACGGTGGATGGCATCGCGGGCACCCGCACTATCACCTACGCGCCTTAATCGGACGCTGTCCTGTTCGAGCCGCCTGCCGACGCAGGCGGCTTTTTTGTCGGTCGGGGGTGCGGCAGAGGCTTCCCATTTGGCCGGGGGACCGCCAATTTTCCGCGAACGATGAACGGCTCTTCGCTCGCCCCGGTGCTTCTGGATCGCCGCCTCTGGCTGTTGCTCGGCACGACCCTGTTGGCCGTGGTCGCCGGGTTCTTCGCTTTCCCGGATCAGGTCGCGATCGTGTTCGTGTCGAAGGCCGGCTTTTGGTTCGTGCTGGTCGCCTTTGCCCTCTTCCTGCACGCGCTCTGGAGCACGCAGCGCGAGGAGATCCTCGCGCTGCACTGGCGGTCGCTCGACTGGACCTCGGTGGCGGTGGTCGCGGCGGGCGGCACGGTGCTGCTCGTCCACGAGACCTTCGGCTTCAAGATCCTGATGGACGAAATCATGCTGCTCGGCACGTCCATGGCGATGCACCTCGACAAGACGGTGCTCACGCCGGTGCGGGGCAGTGATATCCAGGGGGCGTTCGTGATTCTCGACGGCATGATGGACAAACGGCCGTTGTTCTTTCCGTTTCTCGCTTCGCTGCTGCACGATTTGACCGGCTACCGGCCCGAAAATCTCTTCGTGCTGAACGGCATCCTGACGTTCGTTTTCCTCGGTCTGGTGCAACTGCTCGGCCGGTTGGTCGCGGGACGGGTGGCCGGCTGGCTGGGCGTCGCGTTGTTCGCAGGGCTGCCGCTGCTCGCGCAGAATGCGACGGGCGGCGGATTCGAACTGCTCAACCTCGTCATGATCCTGGCGACGGTGTTGCTGGGGGCGCATTTCGTGCGGCGGCGCGACGCCGCCGCCTGCACCGCGTTTTGCTTCTCGGCGGTGTTGATGGCCCAGGTGCGGTATGAGTCCGTGATCTTTCTCGTGCCGGTCGCGGTGCTGATCCTCTGGGTGTGGGCGCGGGCGGGCCGGGTGGTGCTGGGGTGGCCGGTGCTCATCGCCCCGCTGTTGATGATTCATTATCCGCTGCAACACCGGATTTTTGATTTGCGCATCTCGGCGTGGGAACTGGGCAGCCGGGCTGGTTCCGAGAAGGTCTTTTCCCCGCACTATCTTTTTCACGGCGTGCCGCCGGACGATCACGGCAATCTGCAGAGCGCCCTCAATTTCTTCTTTGCCCGGCCAACCGATCAGCCGAACTCCCTGGTGTTTTCGATTCTCGGCTGTCTCGCCGTGCCGTTCTTCGCGCTGCTCGTCCTGAAGCGGCTCAGGACGCTGGTCAACGAGCCGCCCGTTAACGTGGCCGTGACCGTCTTTGCGTTCGGCTTCGCGGCGCACTTCGCGCTCATGATGTGCTATTTCTTCGGGCAGTTCGACAATGTGGTCATCCGGCGGTTGAGCCTGCCGCCACACCTCGGCATGGTGATCGCCGTGATGGCGGTCCTGCCGCAGATCACCCAGGCCGTGGTGCCACGCGTGCTGCTGTTCATCTCGGTGGCGGGACTGTTCATGACCGGAGTGCCGTCCATGGCCGCGCACGCGTATTCGCAGGAATACCTGCCGGGCAAGGAGACGGCGTGGCGCCGCGAGTTCATCGCCGAGCAGAAGCGCCGGGACTATGTGATGATCGACAACGACTCGATCCTCTGGATCGCCCACCGGGTTTCGGCGACGCCCGTATTTCAGGCCCGGGGGCCGCGGCGCGACGCGCTCATCTTCCTGATGAAAAACCACGCGTTTTCGAGCGTGTTCGTTTTCCAGCGCTACAACATCAACCCCGACAACGGGGCGATGACGCTGCGGGAGGGCGACGATCTGGGGCCGGACTTCGTGCTCGAGACCGTCAAGGAGGAACGATTGCAAACGCTCACGCTCACGCGGATCAGCCGGGTGAAGGAAATCCGCGCGGGCGGCGTGGCGGCGACAGCCCCCGATCCGGCGACGCACACCGTGCCGAAGAGTCGGGCGGAGATCGAAAAACTCCGCCGCGCCTACCTCGAGAACTTCGTCAAAATGCTGCCGTGATTCGCCGGTTGCCGCCCCTGCTCAAGACCGGTCCGGCGGCGCGCCGGCTGGGACTCTTCGCGCTCTGCGGAGCCTTGGCCGCGGGCGTGGGTTTTTTTGCGATCACGCCGCGCCAGGCCGAATCGCTGATCACGCAGGGCGGCTATTTTTTCCTGTTCGCGGTCTTTGCCGGCTTTGTGATCTACGCCGGCCGCGTGGTCCAGGCGCGGCGAGCGGTGTGGCAAGCATGGCTGCGGGCCCCGGGCTGGCCGCTGGTGGTGATCACGGCCGCGAGCGCGGTCGCGCTGTGGAGCGATCCGTTCAAGCACAAGATTCTCTTCGACGAGTATGTGCTCCAGGGCACGGCGCTCCACATGCACACCACCAAGGAGGTCGGCACGGTGATCCGCGCTTATGATATCGCGGGCTCGTGGACGCCGATCGACACGTTCCTGGACAAGCGTCCCTATTTTTTTACGTTCCTGGTTTCGCTGGCGCACGACCTGACCGGCTACCGGATCGCGAACATGTTTCTCGTCAATGCGGCGCTGACGCCGGTGTTCTTCGGACTGGTCTACTGGCTCGGACGAGAAGCCACCGGGCGGCGCGGACCGGCGTATCTCGCCATGGCGCTGCTTGCGACCATGCCGCTGTTGGGGCAGCAGGCGAGTGGCGCCGGCATGGAGCTGCACAACCTGGTCATGATCGCGCTGGTCGCCGTGCTCGCAGTGCTGTTCCTGCGCGCGCCCGATGGGGACCGCCTTTCGCTGCTGGTCCTGGGCACGGTGCTGTTGTCGCAGAGCCGCTATGAATCGGTGCTCTTTGTCGCCTCCACGGGGGTGGTGATCGCCGTTGGCTGGTGGCGGCTGGGCCGGGTGGTGCTGACCTGGCCCGCGGTGATCGCGCCGTTGCTGCTGGTGCCCTACGTGTGGCAGAAGCGGGTGACCGACGCGACGCCGCTCTTGTGGCAACTGCAGGAAGGGCAGACTTCGCGATTCAGCCTGAGTTACCTCCCGCACAACCTCGAGGGCGCGTGGCGGTTTTTCTTCAGCACCAGCGGGGCGGTCGCCAACTCGTGGTATTTGTCCGGCCTGGGCGTCGCCGGGCTGGCCTGGGTGCTGTGGACCGCCTGGCGCTGGGCTCGCACGCGGGACCGGCGGGAGTGGTCGCCGTTCGTGGTGGCGGCCCTGGCGTTCGGTGGGGCTGTCGTGGCCAACCTCGCGCTGCTCATGTTCTACTACTGGAGCAGCCTCGATGACGTGATCGCGTCGCGCTTTGCGCTGCCGATGTGTCTCGCGCTGGCGCTGCTCGCGGCGGTCCTCGTGCAAGCGGGCGAGGCTCGCGGTTGGCGGGCGTTGCGCTGGGCCAGCGTCGGGCTGGCAGCCTGGTTGCTCGTGTGGGGCATTCCCGCGATGGCGAAGCGGCTCTACACGAGCCAGAACCTCGTCATGCAGGAGGTGGAGTGGGAGCACGACGAACTGGTCAAGCGGCGCGGTCCGATTCTCTTCATTTCGAACAAGTCGACCATCCCGTTCGTGCTGTGGCGGGTGCCCACCGTCATCAATGGCGTGGGCCGCCAGCGGGCCGCGCACATCAAGTATCACGTGCGGGAGGGCACGTTCCGGGAGGTCGTCGTGGCGCAGGCGTTGCGGCCGACGTCGCCCAACGGCGACATGGGCGTGGATCCCGAGGATCTGATGCCGCCCGGTTTCCGGCTGGAAACCATTGGCGAAAAACGTTTCGGCGCGCGCTGGGCCCGGCTGAGCCGGCTGGTCGCGATCGATGGGGAGACGTTGGTGGCGGCGCCGTTAACCTCGTCTGGTCTTCGCGCGCTGGCCGCGGCCCCATGACCCTCCTCAATTCACCGCGGCGGTTGTGGTGGCTGATGGCGGCCTTCGCCGGCACCTGGTATCTCAGCTTCATCTACTTTCCCGGCCTGTATCTGTTCGTGGGGGTGAACCACATGGGCAAATGGTTCCTCGATACCTACGCGATCCTGGCCTCGAACGATGCGCTGACCCTCGGTCGCGATCCGTGGGCCTACAACCCGCTCGATCCGCTGGGACGGCCGCACGTCTACTCGCACTGGTGGCTGCACCTGCGCGATCTGGGGCTGACCCGGGCGCACAACTTCTGGCTCGGACTTGGTCTGGTCGGGACGTTTTTTGCAGCGGCCCTGCCCCGGCTGCGGCCGCGCACGCCGGGTGAACTGCTCTGGTATCTGGTTTTCCTCTGTTCGTCGTCGGTGGTGCTGGCCGTGGATCGCGCCAACAACGATCTCGCGGTCTTCGCCTTGCTCGCCCCCGTGGTGCCGTGCCTGCAGAGCGGACGGCGCGGCGTGCCCTTGGTCGCCGTCCTGCTGATCGGGATCGCCGCCGGACTGAAATTCTACCCGGCGGTGGCGGGCCTGGTCCTGCTCGCCAGCGGCGACGGCCGCGGAGTCCGGCTCCGCGTGGTGGTGGGCCTGCTGGTGCTGGCCGTGGTGGGGATCAATATCGCACCCGACGTCGTGAAGTTTGCGCCCGTCGCCCCGAAGGCGGAGGGCATCATGACCTTTGGGGCCAGCAACGTATTCGAGATGGCTGGACTCAAGGGGCGCGCCGGGTTCCTGACGGGCGCCGCGCTCGCCGTGCTGCTGTTCGCCGGCTGGTGGCGCGTGCGGCTGTTCGACGGCTGGAAGATCGAACCGGCGCAGCAGGCGAATTGGTGGAGTTTCGTCCTGGGCGCGGCGCTGCTCACGGGCTGTTTTTTTGCGGGCACCAATTTTGCCTACCGCTGGATTTTTGCGCTCTGGCTCGCCCCGCTGCTGTGGGGATTGCCCGCCGACGAGTCAGCGCCGGCCGGAGTGCGTCGCCTGGCGCGGATCACGCGGGGGTTGCTGCTGATCGGATTATGGGCCGACCCGGCGGTGAGCGCGATCCTCGCCCGCCTGGCCGGCCGCGTGCCGTTCCCGGTCATGGAGCGCTGGGCGAAGGTGTTCTTCCTCTGGGAGCAGCCGGTGACCTGGGCGCTGTTCGCCTGCCTGCTCGGCTTCCTCGCTTTTTTCATCCGCGAAGGCGTGCGACCGTTGATGGCGCCACGATCCGGCTGAGTGATACCAGTTACGGTGCGCTTTGAGACTGTAGGCCCGCCCACCGGGCGGGCCTACAAGATCAGGAGTCTCAAAGCGCGCCGTAACTGGTATTATCGAACTCGCACAATCAACTGACGGCGGACGTTCGGAGCGGGGCGGGTCCGTGACCCGCTGACGAACACTCCGCGCGCGAAGGGGCGGGTCACCCGCCCTGCTTCACTTCATCCGCTGCAGTTTCTCCGCCGCCAGCGCTTCGCGCGCAAACCGCACTTCGCGAATCGCGCCCTTGAACCAGTAAACTTTGTTCTGCCGCACGCCCACGGAAACCCTGCCCTTTCCGAACGGCTCGAAGTTCGCCGGACTCTCCAGCTCCTTCACGCCGTTCACGAACGAGGTGAGCGTCTTCCCGTCGTAGCGCATCGCGACCCAATACCACTGGTCCACCGGATGTGTGAGCCTCGGCTCGATCAGCGTGACAAAACGCCCCTGCGCGCCCATGCGCACATGCACATCGAGCCACCATCCGCCCTTGTCGTCCAACCGCGTCTCGAACAACGCCCGCCGCCCCGCCGCATCCTCGAGGTGGAAGAACCGCTGTTCCTTCGCTCCGCCCGCCGCCGGCTTGAAACACACCTCGACGGTCCACGCCCCCGCCCCCGCGACCGGAATGTCCGGCACAAACACGCCATCCGCTTTCCCATCGAACACCACCGCACTTTCGCTCACGCGTGGCGCGCCGAGCACGTCGGTCGCGCGCCCGCCAATTTCTTTCACCGCGTCGAGTTTCCACACGACCGTCGTTTCCGCTGCCCACACCAAGCTCGCCGAGCCCAGCAACAACGACACTGAAACCAGTCTCACTCTGAAGATGCGGGGTAACACGTCGCCAGTCTGGCTCCACTCCCCGGGACAGCCAGCCCGGATTTCAAACCGCCAATCAGCGCCCATCCTCGCTATCGAAAAACCAGCTCCACGGCTCGCGCTTCGCCGACGAGGCGAAGCACGCACGTTCACATTGCGCCCTCGATTCAGAAAATCAGCGGTTCACTCCTTCGGTCGGTTTTTGCGCCTTTTGTGCTTCTTGTGGCCACCCTTCCGCCCCTGAATCCGTCCATGCCCCGCCCCCGCATCAAGATCTGTTGCATCCAATCCGTCGCGGAAGCCCGCCTCGCCGTCGCCCACGGTGCCGATGCCCTCGGCCTCGTCTCCGCCATGCCCAGCGGCGCCGGCATCATCCCCGACGAACGCCTCATCCCGGAAATCGCTGCCGCCACCCCGCCGCCCGTCGCCACGTTTCTTCTTACCTCGCTCACCGACACCAACGCGATCATCGCCCAGCACCACCGCTGCCGCACCAGCACGATCCAACTCGTCGACGCCCTCACGCGCGGCACCCACGCCGATCTCCGCGCCGCGCTGCCCGGCATCCGCCTCGTGCAAGTCATCCACGTGCTCGACGACGCCTCCGTGGCCGAAGCCCTCGCCGCCGCTCCGCACGTCGACGCTCTGCTCCTCGACTCCGGCAATCCCAAGCTCGCCGTGAAGCAACTCGGCGGCACCGGCCGCACGCACAACTGGTCTCTCTCGCGCCGCATCGTCCAAGAAAGCGGTAAACCCGTCTTCCTCGCCGGCGGCCTCCGCGCCGAAAACGTCGCCGCCGCGTGGGACGCCGTGCGCCCGTGGGGCTTCGACATCTGCAGCGGCGTCCGCACGCCCGACGACCACCTCGACGAAACGCGCCTCGCCGCCTTCATGGCCGCCGTGGCCGCGCTCCGTTAGCGCGATCTATCGTAGGTCGGGGTTTATCCCCGACACGTCGGGCGTAAAGCCCGACCTACCTGCCGCCGCTCGCAAACCCCGCCAGCCACGCCTCCACGCCCGTCGCCGGCACGTCCAACTTCCGCTGCGTCATCGCTGGGCGCGGATAGCCACCGACTTCCTCCTGGCTGTCGATGATCTTTCCTTTCCCTTCGCGCACCTGCCGCACGACGCGTTGATCAACCTCGTCGCGATCCCACGGACGGGCGCCGGCGTTTTTCAGCACCGTCTCTTTTACTTCCGCCGCCGGTCGCGCCGTCAAACCCGCCGGCCACACCGGCGTCGCACTCAGCGTTTTCACGCCGACGGTTTTTGAATCCTTCGTCGTAATCACGACTGGCTCGACCGGTTTGCCCGTGCGATCACGCGTCACATTGTCCGCGAGAAACAGCTCCAGCGGCCCGTCGCCGCTCACCATCACCAACGCCACGCCGTCCTTCGTGTCGGGGCCGTATTGCAGGACGTTACCGACCGCGCCCATCTGGCCGTTCACGTAGCCGTGTCCCGTCCACTCGGAGGCCACCAGCCCGTAGTGCAGCGCCTTGCGACCGGGATTATCGATGAGGTTGTTGACGACGACACCCTGCACGCCGCCCTTGAACAGCGGGTTCCGCTCCACGTTGGAGGCGTAGAGATTGCCAAGGATCGAGATGCGCTGCGCATTGTCGTGGATCAGGCTGCCTTTCGAATGCTCGCCCTTGGCGTGGGCCGAATTGCTGAGTCCTTCGGCGATGATGCAGTGGCTGAACGTCACGTCATGCGACGTGCGCGTGCGCCACGCCTCGACGTTGTCGCCGCCGTCGAAGCGCGGACCCGACGCGCTGAGATTCTCGTCCGTGCCCCACGCGAGCGAACAATGATCAACCACGACATTCCACGCCGAGGTCGTCGCCATGCTGTCGACCTCCCAACCGCTCTTCTTGGCCCGCCCGACATCGCCGGCGCGCACGCGGAGGTGTTGGATCACGACGTCGTGCGTCGAGATGCCCACGCCGCCCCGAATGATCGTGATCCCCGGGCTCGGCGCGGTCTGCCCGGCAATCGTAATGAACGGCTCGGCGATCTTCAGCACCGAGGCGTTGAGATCGATCACGCCGCCCACCTCGAACACCACGATGCGCGGCCCCTTGGTTCTCACGGCCTCCGCAAGCGAGCCGGCGCCGGAGGCGCTGAGGTTGGTCACCTTGATCACGCGCCCCCCGCGCCCGCCCGGCGTCTCCGTGCCGAAACCGATGGCACCGGGAAACGCATTGGCCTTCGTTTCAGCCGCACGCGCCGTTTCGACCGATACTCCGCCAGCCAGCCATGCCACCAAGGCCAACGCCCATGCCACACGCGAAGAAAGCGAACAGGGGTAGTTCATAGTGCGCCGACGTTAGGCGCGCTCGCAGAAGGCGCCAAGCCGTTACTCCGGCTCCACTGCGAGGGTCGGTTTTCATCTTCATGAAATCGCGCCCTGGAGAATTGTGGGAGGGCTTTATGCCCCGACTTGGGACGTGCGCCGTAAACCGTCGGGGCGTAAAGCCCCTCCCACACAGCAAGAAAATGCGCCCAGGTGCGTCGCGCGTTCGATGCGCGACCATTTCCCGCCGTCGCTCGACTTTACTGAGACACGCACAATCAACTGCTTCAGACCACTCACTTGGGATCACGGCTCCGT
This sequence comes from Verrucomicrobiota bacterium, assembly GCA_016235555.1. GTDB lineage: Bacteria > Verrucomicrobiota > Verrucomicrobiia > Opitutales > Opitutaceae > JACRKC01. The sequence continues at coordinate 33,383 of JACRKC010000128.1, read as the reverse complement.
CAGGCTATCGCGCGCGCGACTCAGCCAGTCGCATCTCGCTCGACCGCCTGCGGAGCACACCGCGGATGCACTTCACTTTCCTCCAGTCTACGAGGCGGGACGCCTCGTCCACGTGGCTGAGGCGTCCCGCCTCAGTCCGATAACTGAGTTGCACCCGCACACCGCCCGCCCCCGCACGCGCCGTTGCCATCCGGATGGCCACCTGCTCCCTTGATTCCTCTCGTTCATCTTGAAACCCGGCATCTCCCGCACCGTCGCCATCCTCGCCGCCATCACGCTCGGCGCGGTGCTGCCACAGGCGCACGCCGTGGCGTGGCTCATCCGCTGGCTCGTGATCGGGATGCTCTTTTTCGTCTTCCTCCAAACGCGTTTGTCGCGCGATGCCCTGCACCGCACACATGGCTGGCTGCTCGCGACGAATTTCGCGCTCGGCTTTCTCGCGTGGGGCCTCGGCTGGCTGCTCGGCGGCCGTGACGTCGCGCTCGCCGCGTTTTTCTGCGGCATCACCCCCACCGCAATCGCCGCGCCCGTCATCATGAGCTTCCTCGGCGGCAACGTCGCCTACGTCGTCGCGGCGTTTCTCCTCTCCAATCTCACCATCGCCGCGTCGCTGCCCGTCGTGCTCCCCGTCGTGCTCGGGCGGCCCACGCCGGACTCGTTTCTGCAGGTGACGAACAGCATCGGCGGGGTCGTGTTCGCACCGTTCGTCGTCGCGTGGCTCGTGCGGCGCATCCATCCCGCCGCCGCAGCGTGGCCGAAGAACCTCGGCAACGTCACCTTCGGCATGTGGGTCGCGGCTATTTTTCTCATCACCGCCAACGCCTCCGAGTTTCTCCGCCACCAAACCGGCCTGCCCCGCACCGTCACCCTCGAAATCGCCGCCGTGTCGCTTCTCGTCTGCGCGGCGAGCTTCGCGCTCGGCCGCCTCCTCGGCGGACGCGACTTCCCGCGCGAGGCCAGCCAGTCGCTCGGCCAGAAGAACACCACCTTCACCATCTATCTCGCGATGACCTACGCGAGCCCGCTCGTCGCGCTCGGTCCGACCTTCTACGTGCTCTGGCACAATCTTTGGAACTCCTGGCAACTCCACCAGCACGCCACCCGCAAACCGGATTGAGCCGGTCCGCCGCCCGCCGCATCGTCGCCCCATCCCCGCGTCTATGTCCGCCATCGCCCCACCCGGCTCCGATCCGCGCCTCACCTTCGCCAAGCGGCTGCTCGCCATCTGCGTCACTGTCATCTTGCTCGCGAGCTTTCTGGCCTCACGCGTGCAAACTTCCGGCGGTCGCGTGCGCGTGACCGGCCTCACGCTGCCCACGCACAACGGCCAGTGGCTCACCGCCGATCTCTACCGCCCGCGCACCGCCACGCCGGAATCGCCCGCGCCGCTCGTCGTCGTCGTGCCCGGTTTTCAGCGCTCGAAGGAGACGCACCTCGACCTGCCCATCGAGCTCGCCCGCCGCGGCATCGTCGCGATCGTCATCGATCCCTACGCGCAAGGCTCCTCGAGTTCCTCGCTCAATCCCCGCTCCGCCACCAACGAGGGCTACGGCGCCTTCGCCGTCGTCGACTACGCCGCCTCCACCGGCAACCTCAACTACATCGACAAATCCCGCATCGCCGTCGCCGGCCACTCCGCCGGTGGCAACGCCGCCCTCCAGGCCGCGTCGTATTTCGGCGCCGAAGCGGCCAGGACGAAGTCTCCCAGCAAAGTCCACTCCGCCTTCGTGTCGGGCTACGTCCTCACCAACACCGAGCGCGTGCTGCGCTCCGTGCGCTCCAACCTCGGCATGAGCTACGCCCGGCACGACGAGGGCGCCTACCGCAACGAACTCAAAAACGGCGACATGCGCCGCGCCCCCGAGGCCCTGCGCTTCGTCAACTCGGGGCTGCCCGCCGCCGCCAAAATCGACGCCGTCGAAATCGGCCGGTTCTACGGCGATCTCGCCACGCGCACACTCCGCGTCGTCCACAACGAACCGATGCTCCATCCGTTCCAGCCCTACAGCCCGGCCGACGTCGCGCACCAGGTCGCGTTTTTCCAAAAGATCTTCGGCCTCGAAGCGACGCTGCCCGCCGCCGACCAGGTGTGGTATTGGAAGGAAATCCTCTCGCTGTGCGCGCTCGTCGCCGCGTTCGTTTCGCTCGTGCCGCTCGCCCGGCTGATTCTCGCGCACGTCTCCTATTTTCACCCGCTGGTGCATCCCGTGCCCGACGCCCCGCCCGCCCCGTCGGGCCGCGGCCGCCTCATCTTCTGGACGTTGTTTCTCACCGGCGCCCTCATCGCGTGCTTCACCTACATCCCGCTCGCCGAACTCTCGCAGAAACTCTTCGCCGAGGCGGCCGGCCGCGAGGCCACCTGGTTTTTTCCGCAGCGCATGAACAACGCCGTCGTGCTTTGGGCGTTCTGCAACGGCCTCATCGGCTTCGCGCTGTTCTTCCTCGGCCGCAAACTCAACGGCCACGCGACCACCACCGCCCCGGGCGATTCGGTCGCGTCGACGAGCGCGCGCGAACTCCGGCGCACCGCCCTCCTCGCCGCCGTCCTGTGGTCCGCGTTCTACCTCCAGCTCTTCGTCGTCTACGCGCTCTTTCACGTCGACTACCGTTTTCTCTTTGTGGGCGTGCGCGTCTTCCAGCCTGCGCTGCTGTGGTTGATCCCGATGTATGCGCCGATGTTCTTCGTGTTTTTCCTCTCGAACTCCGTCCGCGTGAACGCCGCGATGCGCTTCGCCGGCCACCCTGAGTGGCGCAGCCTGCTGCTCGCCGGCCTCGGCAATTCACTCGGCCTCCTCTTCATCATCGTCGTCCAATACGGCACGTTCGCCACGACCGGCACCGTGCGTTGGACTGATAACTGGCTCTACGTGAACCTCCTCTTCGCCGTCGTGCCGATGATGTTCGTGCTCCCCTATTTCAACCGCTTTTTCTTCCGGATGACCGGCCGGATCTACCTCGGGCCGATGACGACCTGCCTCGTCTTCATCATGATTTTGCTCTCCAACACGGTCTGCTACCTCCCCCTGTAGCCGGTGCCCGAGGCCTCCGCCGTGCCCGCCGCATTCGCGACCGATCGCCCCCTCCCCACGTGGCGCGCACGCCTGCGCCGCTGGCGTTTCACCCTCGCGCCGCCGTCTGATCCGTGGGCCCGCGTCTGCACCCCGGTCAACTGGCGCAAATGGCCGGCCGCCCCCGCCGACTGGCGCACGATCTTTTCCGGCCCGAGTGCGGTCCGCGTCGCCTCCTTGGCCGAGGTGTGCGCCTGGCTCGCCGGCTGTCGTTATTGTCCCGATGAAATGCGCGGCGACGGACGCGACCGTTGGATGCATCCGCTCGAATTCGAGGCCAGCCGCCTCGGCGACTGCGAGGACCACGCGCTCTGGGCCTGGCGCAAACTCACCGAACTGGGATTCGCCGCCGAGTTCGTCCTCGGCCTCGCCGCACCCGCCGACTACCGCAGCGCCGTGAATCACGCGTGGGTGCACGTGCATGACGGCACGCAGGGGTGGTTGCTCGAAGGCTGCGCCCGCCCGTGCGACGCCATGCTGCTCCCGCTCACGCAGGCGCGCGTGCACTACCTCCCGGCCGCCGCCATCGATCATCAACTCCAATCGCACGCCTTCGCCAACCTCTACCACCTCCGCGCCGGCCACGCGCTGCTGCGCCTGCCATCGTAATCGGAACGTCGCATTCGAACGGCGTAGCGACCGAGGTGACGAGGCCGGCGCGGCAAAATGCCCGAACGGATTTGTCATCTATTAAATGACAAACACCGGCCGGCCTCCTCACTGCCTGCGCTGAGCCTGCCGAAGCGTCGGCGGCTACACGTGACTCCCTGATTCCGATTTCGCGCGCCCTAAGCCGGAAGAATTCAGTCGGATTTCACCACGAAACACACAAAACACACGAAAGGAGAAAAGTGGGACAAGCCCACGGCTGACCAAACTCAGCACTGAACGGTGCGCACATTTGATCGGCCGGTTTGCCGCCGAAGGCCTTCCCTTTCGTGTATTTGGTGTGTTTCGTGGTGGCCTGCTTTTTGTATCGTTACGGCTACGGCAGCGCAAACGCCACGTAGCTCTCGCCCGATTTCGTGCCGATTTTCCCGCCGCCACACGCGATCACGACGTATTGCTTGCCGCCGACCTCGTAGGTCGCGGGCGTCGCGTAGCCGGCGGCGGGCAGCGAGGTTTCCCACAGCAACTCGCCCGTCGCCGCGGAAAACGCGCGGAATTTTTCATCCTTCGTCGCCGCGATGAAGATCACGCCACCCGCGGTCACGACCGGCCCGCCGTAGTTTTCCGTGCCCGTGGGCGGGATGCCCTGCGCCGTCAACTCCGGCAGTTCACCGAGCGGGCGTTTCCACAAATACTCACCGGTATTGAGGTCGAGGGCGTTGAGCGTGCCCCACGGCGGACGCAACGCCGGGTAGCCATCCGGGTCGAGGAAGCGGTTATAGCCGGTCGTCACGTAGGGGCTGCCGCCGCCCTTCACCGGGCCGGTGGCGATGAGCTCGCGCGCATTTCTCGGATCGTCCGCGTCGGGTGAAATCAGAAAACGCACCAGCGCATCGCGCACCGCGGCCGGGAGGAAATTGAACGACGGCATCATGCCCTTGCCCGTGCGGATCTGCGCCGCGATCTCTTCCGGCTTCAGCTTGATGCCGATCTGCTGCAGACTGGGGATGTTCGCCGCGGCGTTACCCTCGCGGTTCAGGCCGTGGCAGCCGATGCACAGTTGCGCGTAGAGTGCCTTCGGCCCCGACCCAAACACCGCCGTCGGCACCATCTGGAGAATCCACGCCATTTCGTTGCCGTTCACGTAGAGCACGCCGCGCGGGTCGACCGCCGGCCCGCCCCACTCTGCGCCGCCGTCGAAGCCCGGCAAAATGACGCCGCCGCGCTCGCTCGGTGGATCCCACGGACGGTGCGGGGTGACCTCGCGCAACCGCTGCAACACCGCCGCGCGCGCCGCCGGCGTGCGGTCCGTCGCCTCCTCCTCGGTGAACACCTGCCGCGCAAACGGCGCGGGCTTTTGCGGCATCGGCTGCGTCTTCGCTGCGACCTCCCCTTGGAGCCTCGACGGTGGCACCGGCACTTCGCTCCACGGGAAAAGCGATTCGCCCGTTTCGCGGTCGAATACCCACACGTGTCCCGACTTCGTCACCTGCGCGACCGCCGCGATCTTTTTCCCGCCGCGCGTGACTTCGCAGAGCACCGGTGGCGACGGCAAATCGCGGTCCCACATATCGTGATGCGTAAACTGGAAGTGCCACTTGCGCTTCCCGGTGCCGGCATCGAGCGCAATGAGGCAGTTCGCGAAGAGATTATCGCCCCCGCGATCGCCGCCCCAGAAATCGAACGCCGCGGAGCCCGTCGGCACGAACGCGATCCCCCGCGCATGATCGATCACCAGTCCGGCCCAGCAGTTGGCCGCGCCGGATTTCTGCCACGCGTCCTCCGGCCACGTTTCGTAGCCGAACTCGCCCGGGTGCGGGATCGTATGGAAAATCCAGCGCCGCTGGCCGGTGCGCACATCGAACGCGCGGATGTGTCCCGGCGCCGCCGGCAGATTCTCCGCGAGCCGCATCGGCATGATGATGAGATCGCGATAAACGGCGCCCGGCGTGGTCGCGGCGAGCGCGAACCCGGAGGCATCGCAGTCGAGTTCATCCAGCAGGTCGATTTTCCCCTCGGCGCCGAACGTCGGGATGAGTTTCCCCGTCGCGGGATCGATGGCATGCAGGAAACGCCCGGCGCCGAACAGCAGTCGCTTCTCGTCCCCCTCGCTCCACCACGCCAGCCCGCGGTTGATGCCTTGCGGCACACGCGCGCCGGACTCGTTGGCCGGTTTGAAGCGCCACCGTTCGCGGCCCGTCGCCGCATCGACCGCGACGAGCGACAGCGCCGGCGTCGTGCCATACAGCACGCCATCGATCACGAGCGGGTTGCACTGGATCTGCGAACGGTTGCCCGGCGGCAGGTCACCCGTGCGAAACTCCCAGGCGCGCACAAGCTGCTTCACGTTCGCCGTGTTGATCGACTTCAGTGTCGAAAAATGCGTCGCGCCCGCATCGCCGAGATACGTGCCCCAGTCGCGATCGGCGGCGAGGGACACGGCAGCGATCGAGGAACTCACGAACAGGTTAAGGAGAAAGCATGACTTCATGGGATATTCGCAAAAACTCGGCAGACCACGAATCGACATGCATGCACTCGAAGTGCCGTGCGGCGGGCTGATTTCATTCGTGTTAATTCGTGTCCATTGGTGGTTCTCAAAGGAGATCGAGCTGTCGGGCGCGAGGCGTGAGCGGGGCTTCGTCTTTCTGCCGCTCAAGCAACGCCTCGCGGATGTCGCGCAGGAACGGCGAGGGCCGGCGATCCCGCGCTTCGCCCTGCCAGTGCCGGCGCCGCGCATGCGTGAGCAGCAGCCGTTCGCGCGCCCGCGTCAGGCCGACGAAAAACAGCCGCCGCTCCTCCGCGACGTTCGCCTCGGCGTCGTCGAAACTGAAACGATGCGGCAGCAGCCCATCCTCGCACCCGACGAGAAACACCACGCGAAACTCGAGACCCTTCGCCGCGTGCAGCGTGAGCAACGACACCCGCTCGGCCCGCGGATCGTGCAGATCCACGTCCACCCCCAGCGTGAGTTCGCTCGCAAACGCATCCATGTTCGCCTCGTGTTTTTCTGCGAGCGCCCGCAGTCCGTCGGCGATGGCGCGCAGTTCCGCATCCGGCTTTTCCGCTTTCGCGAGCGTGGCGGCCGCCGACGCGAGTCGCTCCGCCAACGGCGCGTCGGCGGGCAGCGTCTTCATCTGGGCCAGCAGCGCCTGCACCGTCGGGTGCTCCGCCAGTGCCGAGTGCGCGCGTTTCTGAAACGGGATGCCCGAGCGCGTCAGCGCCTCGACGAGCGCCGGCGTCTGCGCGTCGGTGCGGTAGAGCATCGCGAAGTCGTTGAACGCATAACCGCGCCCCACGCCGCCGCTGGCCCTGAGCTCGCCGAATGGGCCCGCCCGCCCCGTGTCGAACGACGTGAGGCTCGTCCCGCCCACGAGCTGCTCGATGGCCGCGACGACAAACTCCGCCTCCGCCCGCTCGGTCGCACACTCGCGCAGCGTGAGGCGCGTCGTATCGGCGTTCTGCGCGCGCAACACGCGATCGCGCACGAGCGTGCTTGGCGCGATGGCCGAGAGCGCGGCGTCGACCACCGTGCGGGTCGAACGGTAGTTGCGCGTGAGCTGCACCGTGCGCGCGGTGGGCCAGTCGGTCTGGAATTGCTGGAAGAACCGCACGTCCGTCCCGCGAAACCCGTAGATCGCCTGGTCGGGATCGCCGATGGCGCAGAGGGAGCCCGTAGCGGAACGCGTGAGCGTTTCGCCCGGCCGCGAAAACCTCACGGTTTCCGCTACGCAGTTCGCCGCCAGCACCTTCACCAGCGCATACTGCCGCGCGTCGACATCCTGGTATTCGTCGACCGACACATGCGGCCAGCGCGCACGGTATTCCGCCGCCACCTCGTCGTCGTGGCCGAGCAGATCGAGCGTGAGCGCGATGAGGTCGTCGAAATCCACGAGTCCGCGCTTCCGCATCGCCGCGACATACACCTCCGGCCGCTCGTCCGGATCGGCCAGCAGGCGGCGCACCTCGGCATAGCTCACGCCGAGCACATCCCGCGCCAGCGCGATCACCTCGCGTTCGCCGGCCACGCGCAACGGCGCCCCGAGGCCGAGCCTCACCTGCTGCTCGCGCAGGATCGTGAGACCGAGCGCGTGAAACGTCGTCACCGGCACCCGCGCACCGCGCCCGTCCGGCAGCAAGTGCGCCAGCCGCTCGCGCATCTCTCCCGCCGCCCGTCGCGTGAATGTGATCGCGAGGCACGCTTCCGGCGCCACGCCGTGGTCGGCCACGAGGTGCGCCAGCCGATGCGTGAGCGTCCGCGTCTTCCCCGTGCCAGGGCCGGCGATGATGAGCGACGGGCCACTTACGATTTCCGCCGCACCGCGCTGGTCGGAATCGAGACCAGCAAGAATGGGGAAACGCTCATTAACCGCAGAGATCGCAAAGAGCGCAGAGGCTTCCTCGATTCGATCCAATCCAGCCGCTTCTGCCACCAAGTCCTTTGCGCTCTCTGCGTTCTTTGCGGTTTTCTTCCTTCCAACCTTCTTCGTTTCTCTCTTCGCCGCCTCGGGCAGATCGAACAGCACGCCGACCGACTTCGTGCTTTCCAATTCGTCCGGCTTGAACAGGCGGATCACGCCATACTCGCCGTCGAAACCGCCCTCGCGCATCACCTCGCCCGCGCGCATTCGCCGGATCGCCTCGACCAGCAGCGGCGACCCCACCTGCCCGATTTGGTCGAGCGGCGCATCGGCGAGGATCGCCAGCTCGGAGCCCACGCGCGCCACCAACTGCTCGTAGCTCACGGCGACCGCTTTGCTCGACGCGCCGGTCCGATGCAGTTCGCCGAGCACCTCGGGCAGCGGCACGAGACTGCGGAAAGGCGCGGCCGTCGACGGCGGCTTCGGTTCCGCGCGGTCGGCGAGTTCCTGCACGCGGTAGTGCACACCGAGGGTGAGCGGCGCGCCGCACACCGGGCAGGTGTGGTTGAGCTTGCGCGACTCCGCCGGCTCGCAGCGGAAGTTGCACGCGCGGTGCCCATCCATGTGGTATTTCCCCTCCTCGGGGAAAAACTCCACCGTGCCGCCGTAGCCCGCGCCGGTCGCGAGCGCGTGCTTCAGCGAGAAATAGTCGAGAGCGCAATCGAACCGGCACGCCTCGCGCCCGAGCTTGCCCGGCGAGTGCGCGTCGGAATTCGACACCAGCCGGAATCGATCGAGCTGCGAGAGCCGCCAATTCATCGGCGGATCCGACGACAAGCCGGTTTCCAACGCGAAGATGTGCGACGAGAGATCGCCGTAGCACTCCTCGAATTTGTCGAAACCCGACTTCGAGCCGAACACGGAGAACCACGGCGTCCAGATGTGCGCCGGGATGAGGAAGCAGTGATCGCCCGCGCTGAGGCAGATTTCGAGCAGATCGCGCGAGTTGAGACCGAGGATGGGGCGACCGTCGGACGCGATGTTGCCGATGCGCGCGAGGCGCGTGTTCATGCGCTCGGCGCTCGCGACGTCAGGCGCGTAGAGCAGGTGGTGCACTTTGCGGACCTTGTCGCCCTGCTTGTAGATCGTGGAAATCTCCACCTCCAACAGGAAGCGCACCGGCGCGGCCGCCGCGGCGCACGGGCCGAGTTCGGCGTTGACCGCTGCCGCAAGATCGTCGCGCAGGCGGAAGAGGCCGGGCTCGGCGGGCACGAGCTCGTCCTTGATCGCCGCCATCCACGCGGGATGCGTGAAATCGCCGGTGCCGACCACCGTGATGCCCTTCTTTTTCGCCCACAGCGCGAGGTGGTAGAAGTCGAGGTCGCCGCTCGTCGCGCGCGAATACTTCGAGTGGATGTGGAGGTCGGCGTAAAACGACATCGCGCGCCAGCGTGCAAAGGTGCGCAAAAGGAGGGAACGCTAATCTGCGCTGATCTCCGCGAACAAAACCCCCGAAGCCCATTCGCCCTCCGAGCTTCGCCGATCAGGCGAAGCATGCAGGCGGTCGTTCGCCTGCCACTTCCGAGAGATGAGCGTAGATTAGCGCCCCCCTCCCTTCAGGCGCATCTCACTTTCTTGCCGCAGGCCGAAAGGTGGGCCGGCCGCTCCGCGGGCGGCCAGGAGCGAGCGGGAATCACAGCGCGCTGGCCAGGCGCGGAGCGCCCGGCCCACCCCCCGCGGTGCGGCACATTGCAGGAAACTGAGATGCGCCCCCTCCCTTCCCCCGTGCGGTTTTGCGGTTGAGTCGCGCGACTGGCTGCGCCGGACTCGCGGCGAGCGCGCATGAAATCCGCCGACTTCCAACCCGCCACGCTCGCCGCGCACGGCTGCGGCCACACCGATCCCGTGCACGGCGCCATCGTGCCGCCCATCCAGCCATCGACCACCTACGAGCGCGATCCCGACTATCAACTGATCAATCAGGCGCGCCTCTACTCCCGGGCCGACAATCCGAACTACGACGCCTGCGAGGCACTGCTGACCGAACTCGAAGGCGGCGCGGCTTCGCTCGTGTTCAGCTCGGGCATGGCCGCGGCGACCGCGGTTTTCCAGGCGCTCGCGTCCGGCGATCACGTGATCGTGCCGCCGGTGTTTTACTGGGCGCTGCGCAACTGGCTGTTCGGTTTCGGTGCGCGCTGGGGCCTCAAAGTCGAAACCGTCGACACCACGCAGCCGGCGCTCGTCGCCGCCGCGCTCAAGCCCGGCGTCACGAAGCTCATCTGGATCGAAACGCCCGCGAATCCGAATCTCGCCGTCGCCGACATCGCCGCGCTCGCCGAGATCGCGCACGCCGCGGGCGCGCGACTCGCGGTTGATTCCACTTTCGCCACGCCGGTGCACAGCCAGCCGCTCGCGCTCGGCGCCGATCTCGTGATGCACTCGGCCACCAAGTATCTCAACGGCCACTCCGACGTCGTCGCGGGCACACTCACGACCCGCGCCGCCGATGACCACTGGCAGCGCCTGAAACTCGTGCGCGGGCAGGTGGGCGGCGTGCTCGGGCCCTTCGAGGCGTGGCTGCTGCAACGCGGGATGCGCACGCTGTTCGTGCGCGTGGAGCGGCAGAGCCGTAACGCGCAGCGCATCGCCGAACGATTCGCGAGCCATGTCGCGATCCGCGCCGCCCTCTACCCCGGACTGCCTTCGCATCCCGGGCACGCGATCGCGGCGAAGCAGATGCGCGGCGGTTTCGGCGGCATGCTTTCGCTGCGCGTGCACGGCGGTGCGCCCGCGGCGCTGAACGTCGCGCGCAAAGTGCAACTCTGGAAGCGCGCCACGTCCCTCGGCGGCGTCGAGAGCTTGATCGAGCATCGCGCGAGCGTGGAGTCGCCGGGCAGCGGCACGCCGGACGATCTGTTGCGGCTCTCCACCGGCATCGAGGACGCGGGCGATTTGATCGCCGACCTCGAGCAAGCGCTGGGTTGAAGCAGGGCGGTTCGCCACCACCGCGAAAGGTGAAAAAACGCCGCTCACTCCCGGCGAGCTTCGGGCTCGTGACGTGGAGGTCGGCGACCACGTCGGCCCGCCGCACGAACTCGTCCCGGGATTGCTCGGCCATTTTCAGTGGCGCTACGAGTCGGCGGATTTTTCGCGCATCCAGCGCATCGTCGGCATCGGCGCGAGCCACCACCGCCTCGCTTGGATTCACCCGTTTCGCGACGGCAACGGCCGCGTGGCGCGACTTTTTTCGGACACCGCCATCCGGCAGCCTGGCCTCGACGGCGGCGGGCTGTGGTCGCTGTCGCGCGGCTTCGCGCGGAATCGGACCGAATACTACGAGCGCCTGGCCAACGCCGACCAGGAGCGCAGCAGTTTCAGCGCGGACGATGGCCGCGGACACCTCAGCGAACGTGCGCTCTGGGATTTTTGCGAATTCACGCTGCGCGTGATGGCCGATCAGATCGCGTTCATGGAGCAATTGCTCGACCTCGACGGCCTCGAACGGCGCATCGAGCACTACGTCCACGGCGTGGATGCCGAGGTGGCCCCCGAAGCCGACCGCGTTTTTCTCCTGCTGCGCGAAGCGCTGCTCCGCGGCGAATTCCCCCGGGGCGACGCCGCGCGCATCGTCGGCGCCAGCGACCGCACCGGCCGCACCGCGCTGACGGTAGCCGTCAACGCGGGCCTGCTGGTATCCGATACGCCGAAAGCCCCGGTGCGACTCGGCCTGCCCGCCAAAGTGCACGAGACCTACTTCCCGCAGCTCTTCCCGGCGAACCAAGTCACCGACCATGTCAGATAGCTTCTCTGACTTCCTGAGCGTCGACCCCAAAGGCGTCGACAGCCCGCGCCTGCCGGACGTCTGCCTGCCTGAGCTTCCGTTCATGCGCCCCGAGCCCGGCAGCCGCCTGCTCGACGCCGGTATCTCGGTCGAACTCCCCTTCCAAGGCCCGGCGCCCGACCTGGGCGCGTTTGAAACCAAGTAGAACTCCCGCTGCCCCACTCACCGGCAGAAGGCGGCTTCGTGGTTCTGCTCCCCAGCCGGGCACTCACCGGGCCATCGGGCCCACCGCGATGCGAGTCCGGAATCCGTCAATCCATCACGCCAACCCGGCCTTGATCTTCCGCGCGAGCTTCGCGGCGACGATGGCGACCGCGCTCGCACCCATGGCCACGAGGAAGCTCATGACGATACCCGGCGGCCGGTCCTCCTTGTCGCCGAACGCAAGGATGATAACGACTGCGCCCACCACGAAGCCGACGATGGTGATCGCGCAACGCCGGATGGCTTGCAGTCCAGCCAAAGTCTCCGGCGAGAATGCCCCGCTCTGCCGCACGCTGCCGCACACTCCGAACGCGCGATGGAGTGCGACGAAAAACGGAATGGAGCCCACATACACATACGCCAGGAAGGGGTCCTTGAAGTAAATCTCGAACAGGGTCGCATGGGCGTTCCGGCCCTCGACGTGCGGCTCCCCGAGCAAGAAGGCCAGCGCGCCGACGCCGAAGAGCACGATCGCCACCTGCAGAAACAAGGCTGAATTGCGTTTCATGGAATTGGATCTCGGTCGTTAAGATGACGTGGTCCCGTGAAGCGAGCATGAAGCCGGGATGAATTCACTGTGAATTCGCCCCGCACCCTCAGAGCCCAAGCTGAGAGCGTTTGAGACGAGGCAGCCTTTCGATCGGCTCACGTCCGGCTCCGCGATGCAAGCTTGTCAAGAGTCAAGCCATGACTCCGTTGGCTTGATCTTGCCTTCATGCACCCCAAACCCGGCAGCCGCCTGCTCGACGCCGGCATCTCGGTCGAGCTCCCCTTCAAAGGCGCGGCGCCCGATCTGGGCGCGTTCGAGGCAAAATAGAAATGCATCGGTTCGGCAGGCGAACGACCAAGGTTGATTGAATTGCAGGCTCTCCCTCGCTCATGCAAGAGTGTGAAAAACATGACGCCAAAGGCATTCATTTCATACAGTTGGTCTTCCCCGGCGTTTAGAGATCAGGTGCGCCAATGGGCGGAACGACTCTCGTCCGACGGAGTGGATATCGTTCTCGATCAATTCGACCTCAAGGAGGGGCAGGACAGATATTCCTACATGGAGCGCATGGTTACGGACCCGAGCGTCACGCATGTTCTCATGTTCAGCGACAAACGGTATTCAGAGAAGGCGAACGCGCGGGAGTCCGGTGTCGGCACCGAATCTCAGATCATTTCGAAAGAGGTCTACGACAAGGTGGAGCAATCGAAGTTTGTCCCAATCGTCTGTGAATTCAGCGAGAAAGGTGAACCCTATTTGCCCATATTCGCGGCTTCACGTATTTGGCTCGATTTCTCAACCGAGGAATCAACCAACAAGAACTGGGAGCGCCTCGTGCGGCATCTTTTCGGAAAACCTCTTTACGAAAAGCCGCAAACTGGAAAACCGCCCGCATACATCACGAACGATTCTACAGCACCCTCGAATGCAGCATCGGGCAAATTCGGTGTGTTCAAGAACGCCTTTCTCGGTGGTCAGAAAGGAACGCGAGCATATCGAACCGATTTCCTAGCAGCATGCGTGTCGTATGTGGATGAACTGCGTCCGCGACCCACAATTCAAATTCAGAACACGGAGATTTCCCAATGGATAATCGACCGATTCCGAAAGCTAACGCCAATCAGGAACCTGATTGTTGATTGGGTTCTCCTCGAAAGTGGCCCGGATTCCTCGGAAGAATTTGAGGGTGCACTTTTGGAATTCTTGGAACATTTAGTCGAACTGAGAGATCGGCCAGAGCAAGTTTCCTCCTGGAGCGATTTTTGGTATGAGGGACACCAATTGTTCGTTTTTGAGACGTTTTTCTACGTCGTCGCTGCGCTCTTGAAGACAGGAGCATTCAAGACACTGAACGCTGTTCTCATGGGCAGCTACATGATGCCCGCACACAGCACCCGCGGCGAAAAATTCGAATCGATCGGCGCGTTCTACGCGCACACTGAAAAGATCAATTCTGCGCTCACATCAGAAAACGTGAAATACCACAGTCAGGCCATCGAACTCATCAAACGCAACGCCGACAGGTCCGACATTACGTTCGCAGCCATCAAGGAAGCCGATGCACTTGCCTACTTAGCGACTGCGATTCGCGGACTTTGGTGGTATCCTCAGACCCATTGGTATTGGGGCTATGGGTCAACTGCGCAGTTCTTCGTCCGCGCGACGCAGCATCGTCACTTCTTGAAGCTTGCAACAATCCTCGGTGTCCCGACAGGCGATGAACTGCGAAAGCAATTCGCTGAACAAAAGGAAAAGACTGCCCAGTCTGGATGGCGTGGTCGGAACTCGTTCGAGAGTCTCATCAACCTTCAGAATCTCGATACGGTCACCTAGTTTTTAGGGGGCCGAATGGGGTCATGACCTGACCGTTGCCCGCGTGGCCGTCGGCGCATGCGTGTCGGTCCAGAGTCAAGATGTGCCCCACCCCTGCTCTTCGCCGGAGAAAATGCGTCGCCGGCCACGTCTCGGGTCCGCATACTCGGAGGCTCTCTCCTTCCCCCTTCCATGCTCCGCGTGCATTTTCTCCGACGTCACCTCGTCGCCGCAGTGTTGCTCGGGCTCGCCGTGCCGGTTTTCGGCGCGGCCGAATCCAAATCGCCCGCCTGTCCGCTCGGCGCGGGTTGGAAGTTCGTCCCGGAATTCAGCGACGAGTTTGATCGCGCGGCGCTCGATGCCGCCAAGTGGTGGGATTTCAATCCCGCCTGGCACGGACGCAAACCCGCGTATTTCGACCGCGCGAATGTGCGGGTCGCCGACGGCACGCTCCAGTTGACCGCCCGCGCGCAGGATCCCCCCAGCGTCACGGTGGAGAACCGCGTGCGCGGCCACGACCTCTTCACGACCGCGCTGGTGAAGAGCAAGCAGCGGATCCGCTACGGCTACTTCGAGGCCCGCTGCCGCGCCATGCGCGCGAAAGTCTGCAACGCTTTCTGGCTCTACGATCCGCTCGACGCGCCGGCCAAATACCGCGAGGGCGATTTTTCCGAGGAGATCGACATCGTCGAGATGTTCGGCAAGTCCAGCCGCCCGGACGTCTCGCGGATCTTCTTTGCCACCGTGCACCGTCACCACACCCCCTACGTGGAGTCGCTGGTCAACGCCAAGAAGACCACCCTGCTCAACTACTCCGCGAAGATCCCCATGCCGCTTGATTTCTCGGCCGACTTCCACGTCTACGCGCTGCTGTGGACGGCGACCGAGCTGAAGTGGTTTGTCGACGGGAAGGAAGTCTTCGCCCGCCCGAACGACCACTTCCACCGTCCGCTGCACGTGATGCTGGACGCCGAGGTCATGCAAACGTGGGCCGGCCTCCCCGACGCCGCGGATCTGCCCGCCACGTTCTCCACCGACTACGTGCGCGTCTGGCAGGAGGCGCCGTAGCGCGTCCGCCTTCATCCCACTGCGGCAGCCACCACCGAAGGGAAAGGAGCAGCGGTTTGACCGCGGATTACGCGGATGGCGCGGATATCGGAAGAGGCTACCAGGAATCACTCACACCATCGGTGCAATCCGCGGTCAAAAATTCCCAGAAGGGAGCCCCCCCCGGCTCGTGTCCCGTAGCTGGGAGGTCAGCCGTGCCGGGTCCTGTCCTCAAGAGGCTTGTTTTCTGAACAGGAAGATCGGGGAGAGCGGGAAGCAACGGATTGTTCTGACGACGCACTTCCCGTCCTTCCCGGTCTTTCCCGGCCTTTCGGTGCAATGTCTGGCTGGGTTCATTCGCTTTGGGTCAGAGATCGCGAAACTTGCATCGCCTTGGATGGGTAGCGACGAGCGCCAGCGAGTCGAAGCGCGTCGGCTCGCTGGCGCTCGCCGCTACGTTGCATGATCGACGGTGGCATGGCGGGATTGGTCCAATGCTCCGGAGCTTGCTCCGCGGGTCTTTGCTCGGTTGTGGCGCAGCCGCCCGGGAAAATCCG
Organism: Verrucomicrobiota bacterium; assembly: GCA_016235555.1. Taxonomy (GTDB): domain Bacteria; phylum Verrucomicrobiota; class Verrucomicrobiia; order Opitutales; family Opitutaceae; genus JACRKC01. Next base: position 17,394 of record JACRKC010000128.1, on the reverse strand, counting down.
TGGCGGAAACGGCTGGGCTGGTTCGATCGGGCGATTGGCCCGGTGCCAGTCTCCTCACCGTTCGTCCCCCGGCTTGACCATGTGCCCGTCCGGGCTCGCCAGTGGCGCCGGATGCGCCACCGTTTCCGCCATGTCCGCTCCCGCGCCCGGCCGGCGGCCCGCTGTCGCCTTCATCTTCGTCACGGTCGTGCTGACGATGCTCGGCTACGGGTTGCTCATCCCCGTGCTGCCGGAACTCGTGAAACAGTTCCGCGGCCACGATGTGTCCAGCGGCTCGCACTACTACGGCGTGCTCGTGGCGGTGTATGCGCTCATGCAGTTTTTCGCGGCGCCGGTGCTCGGCGCGTTGTCCGATTGGTATGGTCGCCGCCCGGTCATCCTCATCGCGCTCGCAGGCGCGAGTCTCGACTTCGTGGTGCTCGCGCTCGCGCCCAGCCTCGCCGTGCTCTTCGTCGCGCGCATCGTCGGCGGCATGACCGCCGGCGTGATCGCCACCGCCAACGCCTACGTGGCCGACGTCACCGCCCCGGCGCAGCGGGCGCAGGCGTTCGGGATGATCGGGGCGGCGTTCGGCGTCGGGTTTGTGCTGGGGCCGCTGGCGGGCGGGTTTCTCGCGACGATCGATCTGCGGCTGCCGTTCTGGGTGGCGGCGGTGTGCGCCGCGGCCAACTGGCTCTACGGTTGCTTCGTGCTGCCGGAGTCGCTCGCGCCGGAAAACCGCCGACCCTTCGCCTGGTCGCGCGCCAACGCCTTCGGCGCCCTGCTCGCGCTCAAACGTTTCCCCGCCGTGCGCGGGCTGGCCGAGGCGTATTTCAGCCTGATGGTCGCGCAGATGATGCTGTTCTCCATCTGGGCGCTCTACACGGGCCACCGCTACGGGTGGGATCCCAAACACATCGGCTACTCGCTGACCGCCGTCGGCGTGTTGTCCGCCCTCGTGCAAGCCGGCCTCGCGAAGCGGCTCATCGGGACCCTCGGCGACACGCGCGCCATCGTGCTCGGGCTCGGCGTGGCCGGCACGGTGCAACTCCTCTACGGCCTGGCGCCCGCCGGCTGGATGGTCTATCCGATCCTCGTGCTCGGCGCGCTGGGCGGCATCGCGGGCCCGGCGATCCAGAGCTACATCACCAAACACGTCCCGCCCAACGAGCAGGGCGCCGTGCAAGGCATCTACTCCGGCCTCGCGAGTCTCGCCGGCATCCCCGGTCCGCTCATCGCCACGTGGGCCTTCGGCTGGGCCGTGCAACCCGGCCACCCGGTGTGGCTGAGCGGCCTCTCGTTCTTCGTGGCCACGGCCCTCGCGGGCGTCGCGCTTCTGCTCGCGATACGCACTTTCGCCCAAGATCACGGACCCGCTCTGCCTCACGTCGCAAAGTGACCCAACGGGTTGTTTTGCCCCGCGCGTTCACTCGTGGTGCGACGCTTCCGTCGGACACTCCGCATGCCGCGCCGCCCGGGCCGTCATCCCAATCACCGAGAGCTTTGAGATTGTCGGCCCGACCGGTGGCCGGGCGGGCCGACAAAATCCAAAGCCCGGTAGTTCATGAGAACCGGTATCATGACAGATTTCCGCGCCACCGATTGGCACCCGACGTCAGGAGGCCGGCGGCAGTCGACACTCGCTGGCCGGCTTCCTCCCATCGGCCGCCACGCGCCTTCGTGCGACTCGCCTTACAACGGCGAGAGCCCCACCACCAGTCCCACCACGCCGCCGAACGCCACGTGACCCACGAGGTGCGCCAGTCCGATCGCGAGCGACGCCTCGTTGAACTCCTCCAGCGGGTGCTGCTCCGCCACCACCCACACGAGCATCAGGCTCACGAGCAACCCGTGCACCATCCCGACGCCCAGACCGAGCATCATCGACACCGGCATCTTCGTGAATCCGAGCCACAGCATCAGCAGCGTGTAAACCGCCGCGAACCCGACCGCCGAGATCAGATGCAGCACCGCGCCCACGCGCCAGGCGTTGTCGCGCGATTTCGTGAGCAGGCTGCCAAGTGCGACGAGCATGTCGGCCTTGGCCCAGCCGCCGCGGCCGATGAGCCAGAGCACGCCTTCCATCGCCGCTCCGCCACACACACCAGCCGTCAATGCCGTCAACAGATACGTCACGAGCGTCGTCATCATGGGGGGAACGCGCCTCCTTCGGAGTTGGGTTGGGAGCGACGCGGACCGCGCCGCCTGCGAATTGGGGAACAGCTCCGACGATACGACACCCCGGGAAAAATGCCACTCGATTTCCCGGTGCTCCTCGCCGCCGGGTGTAACTCAAACTGATGTCAGTTCTCGAATGCCTCGGTTGTAGCGGCGGTCTATGACCGCCGAACGAATACCCTTGGCGCAACGACGGCGGTCATAGACCGCCGCTACAAATCACTGACATCAGTTTGAGTCACACCCCTCGCCGCCGGGCGCATCTCACTTTTCTGCAGTCGACGAGGCGGGACGCCTCGTCCACGTGGCTGAGGCGTCCCGCCTCAGTCAGAAAACTGAGTCGCACCCCTCGCCGCCAGCTTCAGTTCGCGATCAAGCTGGGGCGAATCTGCCGTCAGGTGGGAGCCTGCTGGCAGGCGACTCCGTGACGGAACGCATGAGCCCGCTGGAGGCGGGCCAACGCTTGCGCGCCTTCGCGCGGGTTTCGCGCGAAAACCTCACGGTTTCCGCTCCGCGCCGAACCGCCGGCAAGCGGGCCCTTGCAAAGCGCCTTCGCTCATTCCGAGCGGGAACCGGCCTGCGCCGCCGGGGCTCCGGCGCCATACCAGCCGCGCGACTCGTTGCACACCTTGCACACCGAGAGCATCACCGGCACCTCGACCAGCACGCCGACCACCGTCGCCAGCGCCGCGCCCGACGTCGGGCCGAAGAGCGTGATCGCGACCGCCACCGCCAGCTCGAAGAAATTGCTCGCGCCGATGAGCGCGCCCGGCGCCGCGACGTTGTGCGGCACGCGCAGCACCCGCATCAGCCAGTAGGCCAGACCCGAGTTGCAATACACCTGGATCGTGATCGGCACGGCGAGCAGCACCACCGCGGTCCAGTTCGTGAGGATGTTATGCGCCTGGAACGCGAAGATCAGCACGAGCGTCGCCAGCAGCGCGAGGATCGTCACGGGCTTGAACACCGCGAGGAAGCGCGTCTCGAACCACTCGCGCCCGCGCGCCCGGATGAGCGCCGTGCGGCTCGCCCACCCCGCCGCCAGCGGGATCACGATGAACACCACGACCGACGTGAACAGCACTTCCTTCGGGATGGTCACACCGCTCACGCCCGCGAGCAGCATCACGATGGGCGCGAACGCCACGAGCATGATGAGGTCGTTGATCGCCACCTGCGCGAGTGTGTAGACCGGATCGCCATCGGTGAGGTAGCTCCACACGAACACCATCGCGGTGCACGGCGCGGCCGCGAGGATGATAAGCCCCGCCGAGTAGTCGCGCGCCGCGTCGGGCGTGATCCACCCGAGCACGTCGCCGAACAACACCCGCACGAAGAGCCAGCCGAGCAGCGCCATGCTGAACGGCTTCACGAGCCAGTTGACGACAAGTGTGACCGCGAGGCCGCGTGGTTTTTGCACGACGCCCTTCAGCCCACCGAAGTCGATCTTCAGCATCATCGGGTAGATCATGAGCCAGATGAGCACGGCGATGGGGATATTGACGTGTGACGCCCGGCCGAACTCCCAACTGCTCAACGTCTGCGTGAGCCCGGGCAGCAGCCGGCCCATCGCCACGCCCACCACCATGCAGGCGAGCACCCACACCGAGAGGTAGCGTTCAAAGAAATCGAGGCGTTTGGCCGGTGGTTCGTTCATGATTTCTTCAGCGCGTCTCGCCGTCCGTCCGCGTAGGCGGTGAACACCGCGCGGATTTCGTCCCGCACGCGGCGGAACACGGCCAGCTTCTCGTCCTCGGTCCCGGTCGCATGCGCCGGGTCGTCGAACGGCCAGTGGTGGCGGTTGAGTTGACCGGGGAAAACCGGACACGCCTGGTCCGCATTGCCGCACACGGTGATGACCGTCTCGACGTCCTGCCCGAGAAAATCGTTCATGTGCTTCGAGCGGTGCGCGGCGAGATCGATGCCGATCTCCGCCATTGCGCGGATCGCGAGCGGGTGCACGTAGCCGGCGGGTTTCGATCCGGCGCTCGCGACAGTCAGGATGTCGCCCGCCGCGGCGCGCAGCAGGCCCTCGGCGAGGTGCGAGCGGCACGAGTTGCCGGTGCAGAGGATGAGGACGGTGGGGCGGGTGGCGCTCATGGGGAATCAGCAGCAGCCCTTCGTCGCGGCGCCGGAACCGGACGGCAAACAGAGTTCCTTCGCGAGGCAATCGGTGTGTTTCCCGCCCAGCCGCACCACGAAGCGCTCAGTCTCGCGCTGCACGGCAGTGACCTTGAACTGGATTACGTTGCACGCCTCGTATTCGAGCTCGACCGGGAGGTCTTCGGCGCCGAGCACGGGCGCGGCGTGGTCAAACGCCTTCAGCAGTTTTCGCGCGGTGATCCGGTGGTCGACATCGTCGCCCACCCAGGTCTGCAACAGGCAGGTCACCGTCCGCCGGATGGTGCCGCCGCAGTCGACGAAATCCTTCTGCACGCGCCCGACCTCGGTCACATGAAAATGGGCCTCGATCGGATCGCCGTCCGGCCAGAGCACCGTGAGCGGCAGCTCGGGCGCCGCGGCGAGGGCGTGCCGGAGCGCCGCAACGGTCATCGCCGGTGCGTCGACCGTCGCGGCCGCACAGCCGCAGCCGGCTGTGGTGGGTTCATTTGTCGTGGGTGCTGGGATGGAGTTCATGAAAAAATCATCGCGCGGTTTTCGCCGGCACCGGCCCGCAGCCGCATGGCCCGCGGTCGGCGAGCTTCGGCGCGAGTCGCTTCAGGCGCGCGAGGTCGCGCTGAAACACCGGGTTCTCCCGCCCGCAGTCCTGCAGGCAGGCGAGATTTGCCCTCAGTTCGCGCGACGGCTTCGCCGGCAACTCGTAGATCACCCAGTTGCCCTCGCGTTCGCATTCCACGAGCCCGCGCTCGCGCAGGTAGGCGAGGTGCTTGGAGATCTTCACCTGCGGCTCGCCGAGCACCGCCTGGAAGTGGCACACGCACAACGGGCCCTGGGCGAGCACGTGGAGCAGCCGCAGCCGCGTCACGTCGCACAGGCACTCGTAGATCTGCACCAGTTCCATGGCGGCAACCATATCCCTGCGGAGGAATATGATTCAAGACTCCTTTCCGGCGTCATCGAATTGTCACCGCGGGCGCCGCCTCAGCCGGCCGGGTGCAGTCGAACTCACGTGCATTCGTAATCACGCGGTGTAGCGGTGGAGCGCGTTGCCCCCAACGCGCTTTTGTGGGAGGGGCTTTACGCCCCGACGAGTCGCGGGGTAAACCCGCTCCCACACTCAAACCAGCGCGTTGGGGGCAACGCGCTCCACCTCGCCGGCAATGTTGCGCCTCAGGGTTTGATCTTCTCGTGGATCGCGGGCAGCCGCGTGCGGTAGTAGTCGAGGACGACCGGTTCCATCTCGGCGAGCGGTTTCACGGGCACGAGATCCGCGACTTCCGCCGGCGACCGGCCCGCATCGAAGAGCGTGCGCACGGCGCCGCAGGTCATGCGCTTGAGGCCGTGGTTCGCCTCGCTCTCGGTCAGGCCCAGGCTGATGGCAACCTCGCGCAGCGCCTGCAATTGGAACCACAGATAGGTCGGACCCATCGCGGTGCAGACTGCGTAGGCTTCGAGTGTTTCCTCGGCCACCTCCGGACAGTCTCCGAGCGGGGCGAAGAGCGCCACGATCCGGGCCCGCGCCTCGACCGGTAGCGCCGGCCCCCAGGCGATTGGGTTGAACCCGGCGCCGATGACCGAGGGCGCATTCGGGATCACCCGGGCGATGCGGCAGAAGCCGCCGAGCAGACCCGCGAGTCGGGCGAGCGTCCATTTCGGTGCGAGTGACACGAGCACCGCGTCGCGACGCAGTTGGCTGGCGAGCGGGACCGCGGCCGCCGCCAGCGCCGGCGGATGTGTCGCCAGAAACACGATGTCCTGGCCCGCCGCCTCCGCGACGCCGGACGTGACATCGATCGTGGGAAACTCCGCCGCCAGCCGGTCGAGCGCCTCGCGATTCGGGTCGGTGACGACCACGCGGGCGGGCATCTGGTCTGCCTTCGCCCAGCCTCCGAGCAAGATGCGGACGACTCGTCCGCCGCCGATGAAGCCAACGCTGTCTTTCATGATGATGTCCTCCTCCCGGAGGGGATCAGCGACCCGTCAGCAGCCGCACGGTGGTCGGCGCCGTTCGTAGCCGATGATTTTTCCCATCCGGTCAAATTCCAAGCGGCAGCAATCCTGCAGCTTCTTCTTCAGCATCGCCCGGCCACGGCGCACGCGCGACTTCACCGCCGTGAGCGACAAGCCCATCCGCAACGCGATCTTGGCGAGCGGCAAGCCCTCGAACTCCGCCAGCCGCACCGGTTCGCGATACGCCTCGGGCAGCTCCTCCAGGAAAAGTTTCAGCGAACGCGTCATCGCCGCCGTGACCTCGTCCGCCGGCTCCGGCGCTTCGGCAGCGATCTCGTCGGGCAACTCCTGCCCGGGCCGCTGCCTCCGGAAGTAATCGATCATCGTCGTGCGCGCGATGCGATAAAGCCACGCCTCGAGCCGCTGCCCGTCGCGCAACGCCTCGCGCGAGCGAAATACTTTCAGCATCGTCTCCTGCGCGAGATCGTCAGCCGTGGCGTCGTCACGCACGCGGCGCCGGATGAACGCGCGCAGCTTCGTCGCAAACTCTGCGACTGTCGTGTCGAATTCCGCAACGCTCACGTGGTTCCCTTCCGTTCGCGCGTCAAGCACACCGCCGAGCAACAGCACCCGCCGTTGAACTGGCCCGTGGCGCGGATACCCGCCGGCGCCTCGCTCCGCGCCGCGGCGCGGAACCCCCGCGCCGTGAAAAATTTCTCCGCCGTCGTCGTGAGCAGCCACCAGCGTTTCACGCCCCACGCCCCCGCCGCCCGCTCGAGTTCGTCGACGAGCCGCCCGCCCAGTCCCGCGCCCCGCTGGCACGACGCGACCACGAGTGAGCGCAGCAACGCCGCCTCGCCGGCCACCTCCGCGCCGACGGCGCCCACCACCGCCCGGCCCTTCCGCGCCACGAGAAACCGCGCCACGTGCGGCGCGAAGTCCTCGTGCGGCAGGTCCGCCCCACGCAGCAACGCCGCGATCGCCGGCACGTCGGCCGGCGTCGCAGGAGCGATCGTGATTTCGGGCGGACTCGTTTTCATCGGTTTGTCATTCTGCGCGCCGCGAAGAATCCAATTGGACTTTGGACGCGGTTGAGCGCGCCGAATGTCCGGCTGGATTCTTCTCCTTTGCTCCGTTCAGAGTCAGAATGACAGAGAAAGGTCATGGCGCCGGTTTATACGCCGTGATGAGCGCACTCACGACAAATTCGCCCGCCGTCGGATAGTCGGTCCAGTGGCCGATGTATTCGCGCGAACTCTCCTTTGGCACGATGTCGACGCGCCCAAAGCCCGCCGCGGTCAGCAGCGCCCGCAGCTCATGGATCGGCGTCGCACCGCCCACGCAGGCGCCGATGGCGCTGAGCTTCTTTTTCAATTCGGCCGGGAGCGGCTTCGACGCCACCACGTCCGCGATCGCCAGCCGCCCGCCGGGCTTGAGCACGCGGAACGCCTCGCCAAACACCCGCGCCTTCTCCGGTGACAGATTGATCACGCAGTTCGACAGGATGAGGTCGACGCTCGCATCGGCCACCGGCAGCGCCTCGATCTCGCCGAGGCGGAACTCGACGTTGGCATAGTTCCCCTTCCGCGCATTCGCCCGCGCCTTCGCGATCATCGCCGCGGTCATGTCCACGCCGATCACCCGGCCCGTGCCGGCGAGCTGGCGCGCGGCCAGGAAGCAGTCGAAACCCGCGCCGCTGCCGAGATCGAGCACGGTCTCGCCGGGCTGGATGCTCGCGATCGCGAGCGGGTTGCCGCAGCCGAGGCCGAGGTCGGCCCCCGCCGGCGCGGCGGTCAGCTCCGCCGCCGAGTAGCCGAGTTTCTCGCCGTAGGATTTTTCGCCACCGCAGCAGCTGGGCGCACAGCAGCCGCCTTCCGGCGGGGCGCTCTTCGGCGCTTCCTCGGTGCAGCACGCCGGGCCGCAGCCGCAGTCGGTGCCGGCCTGCTCGGCGATCGCGCCGTAGCGCGCCCGCACAAAATCACGGATCTGTTCGGATTCGGGCATCGTCGTTTCAGTCAAGGTCATCATTTGGTTTTCAATCCTGCTGACGTGAAACCCGGCGGCAGGACGCAGCTTTTTCCCACTCATCCCTCGCGCCCCACCCCACACCCCTTCAACCAGTCGGTTTGTAACGTATTACGTTACAAGTTAAGCCGCAGCCGTCCTCCGAGTTTGTAACGTAATACGTTACAAACTGGATTTGCGGCGGGTCGCTGAGAGCGGCGGAGGGATCTCTGGCCCACTCTGCGCCCGGTCGTGCGCTCCCCCGAAAACCACTCGCCGCCGGCTCTGATTCTGCTTCGCTCGCCCGCCATGCGCCCCTCCCACCTCGCCGCGGCTCTCCTGCTCGCCGCCAGCGCCTTCACTCTGAGCCCGTCGAACGGGATCGCCCAGCCCTACGCGACCAAGCCCCTGCCCCAGGACAAATTCCGCCAGCTCGAAGAACTGCTCCCCACGCCCAACGAGCAGCGCGCCGCCTCCGGCGCGCCCGGCCGCGCCTACTGGCAGCAGCGCGCCGACTACGTGATCGACGCCGAACTCGACGACGCCACGCAGTCGATCGCCGGCCGCGCCACCATCACCTACCACAACCGCTCCCCCGATCCGCTCACCTATCTCTGGCTGCAACTCGACGCCAATCTCCTCGCCAAGGACTCCGACCGCCGCACCACCGCCGGATTGCCACGACCGTTCACGCGCCCCATCCCGGGCAATCCGCTCCCGGGCAACGGCCCCCTCGACGCGCTCTCGTTCCGCGGCCTCGAATCGCTGCTCCTCCAGGAAACCTACGACAGCAATCTCCGCATCGCCTCCGTGACCGACTCCGCCGGCGCCACGCTCCCGCACGCGATCGTCAAGACGATGATGCGCGTCGATCTCCCCGCACCGCTCGCGCCCGGTGCCAGCACGACGTTCCGCGTCGCGTGGTCCTACAAGATCAACAACGCCAAGCTGCTCTCGATCCGCAGCGGCTGGGAGTATTTCGAGAAGGACAAGAACTACCTCTACGAGATCGCGCAATGGTTCCCGCGCCTCGCCGTCTACTCCGACACCACCGGCTGGCAGCACAAACAGTATCTCGGCACCGGCGAGTTCACGCTCGAGTTCGGCGACTACCTCGTGCGCCTCACCGTGCCGCACGATCACATCGTGTCCGGCACCGGCGTGCTGCAAAACCCGAACGACGTGCTCACTCCGGTCCAACGCGAGCGCCTCAAGCAGGCCGCGACGGCGGACAAACCCGTGTTCATCGTCACCCCCGAGGAGGCCAAGGCCAACGAGGCCCACAAACCCGCCGGCAAGAAGACGTGGATCTTCCGGGCCGAAAACGTCCGCGACTTCGCCTTCGCCTCGTCGCGCAAGTTCATCTGGGACGCCATGGGCGCGCCCGACCACGTCACGCCGCCTGATCTTGCGAAGCCCGGCCCGAAGGGCGAGGCGCGCAGCTACGGCCCGCGCGTGATGGCGATGTCGTTCTACCCGAAGGAAGGCGAGCCGCTCTGGAGCAAATACTCCACGCACGCCATCATCCACACGCTCGACATCTATTCGAAGCACACCTTCGCCTTCCCCTACCCGGTCGCCCAGTCGATCAACGGCCCCATCGGCGGCATGGAGTATCCGATGATCTGCTTCAACGGCCCGCGCCCGCAGGAGGACGGCACCTATTCGGCCAACACGAAGCACGGCCTCATCTCCGTCGTCATCCACGAGGTCGGTCACAACTACTTCCCGATGATCGTCAACTCCGACGAGCGCCAGTGGACGTGGATGGACGAGGGCCTCAACACCTTCTGCCAGTTCCTCGCCGAGCAGGCGTGGCAGAAAGACTATCCGTCGCGTCGCGGCGAGCCGCGCGACATCGTGTCCTACATGACCAGCGCCGAGCAGGTGCCGATCATGACCAACAGCGAGTCGATCGCCAACCTCGGCGCCAACGCCTACCACAAACCCGCCACCGCCCTGAACATCCTCCGCGAGACCGTGCTCGGCCGCGAGGTGTTCGACCACGCGTTCAAGACCTACGCCCAGCGCTGGATGTTCAAACGGCCGTTCCCGGCCGATTTCTTCCGCACGATGGAGGACGCCAGCGGCGTCGACCTCGACTGGTTCTGGCGCGGCTGGTTCTACACCAACGACCACGTCGACGTCTCGATCGACGCCGTGAAACTCATCGCCCTCGACTCGCGCGACCCCGAGGTCGAAAAGGCGAAGCAGAAGGCCGACAAGGCCGCCCGCCCGCGCACCCTCACGCAGGAGCGCAACGAGTCGCTGCCACGCCGCGTCGACCGCTACCCGGAGCTGAAAGATTTCTACAACAGCTTCGACGAATCCGCCGTCACGCCCGCCGACAAGCGCCGCTTCGAGGAGCTCCTTAAGCAACTCGAACGCGACAAGAACAACCCCGAGCTGCTCAAGACCGCGCGCAACTTCTACGTCGTCGACTTCAGCAACCTCGGCGGCCTCGTCACCCCGCTCATCCTGAAGGTCGACTACACCGACGGCTCGACGGAAGAGCTGCGCATCCCCGCCGAAGTGTGGCGCTTCAACAGCCAGAAAGTCTCGAAGCTCATCCTCACGCCCAAGGAAATCAAAAATCTCCAAGTCGACCCACACGAGGAAACGGCCGACGCCGATGTGGAAAACAATTTCTGGCCGCGCCGCCCGATCAAGAGCCGCTTCCAGTTGTTCCAGTCCGACCGCGAACGCCCCGGCAATCCGATGCAGGAGGCGAAAAAGGAAGCCGACCAGAAAGCCGGCAAGAAGGCCGCGCCGAAGAAGGCCAGCGATGCGAATGAGGAGAATTGAAGCTCCGGGGTGGAGCGCGTTGACCCCAACGCGCTTTTTGTGGGAGGGGCTTTACGCCCCGACGAGTCGCGGAGTGAACTCGCTCCCATCTTCAAACCAGCGCGTTGAGGGCAACGCGCTCCACCTCGTCGCACTCGCCTTCCTGCTCGCCGTTTTCGTCGCCCCCGGCCGCGCCCACCCCATCCGCACCAGCTACGCCGAGGCCGACTACCGCCCCGCATCCGGCCAGCTCGAGATCGCGATCCGGCTGTTCACCGACGACACCGAGGCCGCCCTTGCGCAGCGGGCCGGCAAGAAAATCGCCGTCGCGTCCACGCCCGCGCGCGAGCTCGACGCGCTCCTGTTCGCCTACGTGCGCGCGCAATTCACCGTGACAACAACCGGCGGCGCCGCCGTGCCGCTCACGTGGGTCGGCCGCGAATTGAAAGATCAGGGCCAGCACCTCTGGCTCTACGTGCAGTGCGCGCTGCCCGGCGGCGTCGCCGGCGCCCGCCTCCGCGACGGCCTGCTGCGCGAGATGTTTTCCGACCAGATCAATTCCGTGCGCGTGCGCGATCACTCCCGCGACCCGGCGGCCCAGGTCACGTTGCTGTTTCTGCGGGATGGCGAACAGGCCGTGACTTTCGCCCGGTAGCACAGGGTGTGTAACTCAAACTGAGGTCAGTTTCGAATGCCCCGGCTGTAGCGGCGGTCTATGACCGCCGTCGTTGCGCCAAGGGCATTCGTCCGGCGGTCATAGACCGCCGCTACAAATCGCTGACCGCAGTTTGAGTCACACCTTGGCGCAGGTGTCAGCCGGGTTGTCTTTCGCCGGTGCCACTGTTCTCGTCGCTCCATGTCGCTCCTCGTCCTGCTCGCGCCGCTGTTCCTCGTCTTCGAGGTCTGGCAGCTCGTGCTCAGCGAACGCTACCTCGGCATCAAACAGATCGCCCGCGGCGCCGACCCTCGCGCCCTCGGGCTGGGCGAGACCACGGCGTTTTTCTGGTCGTCCACGATCATCCTCTACTGGGTGTGGATGCTGCTGCTGCTTGCGTTGCCGATCGGCCGGGTCGTCGGCCTCGCCCTGCTCGTGATCTCGGTCGCCGGCTACCTGCTGCGCCGGGGTTGCCCGCTCAAGTGGGTGCTCGTGATCCTGACCTTCGAAGGGGCGTTCCGGATCGGGATGTTACTCTCGCTCTGCGGCTTGGCGTGGCGGCAAATCTGACTGCGTAGTCTTCGCCACCGCGTGCGTAGCGGTCGGGAGGACACTACCAATGGCGGAATAAGCCTGGGGGTATTACACTAGGCGCACATCAAAACCACCCCACCATGAAACGCACGACTTTCGCCCCCCTCTTTACCGCCATCAGCCTCTTGGTCGCTTCCCAACCCTTGTTGGCCGCGTCCAAGAAGGCCGATGCGCGCAATGCGGAACTCGTCGCCGCGCTCCAAGCCGTCAGCCCCGACCCGCTCGGCGGCCGTCTCGGTCTGGCCGCCGCAGCCACTTCCGCCGCGAGTCAGCCCGCAGCCAAGGCGGGCAACGCCGCCCTCCAGACCCGTCTCAACAAGGCCGACCAGGTCGCCTACGCGCAGTGGAAAGCCGAGCGCAAGTCCTGAGCCGCCGCGCGCCACGGGTGTGCTGGATCGCTCTCGCGGCCTGCCTGCTCATCGCGCCGCTCGCTCGCGCCCTGCCCGCCGCCGCGCAGATCGCGACCGCCTTCAAAGCCCTCGACGCCACCGGCAACGGCAGCATCAGCGTCGAGGAATGGGAACGCGGGTCGTTCGCGCTTTTCCGCGCCGCCGACAAGAACAACAACGACTTCATCGATGCCGATGAACTCGCCGGCTCCGCCCTCGCACAGGACACGTTTCTCCGCGCCGACACCAACCGCGACGGCAAGCTCAGCGTCGGCGAATTCATGGCGCTGCGCCGGGCCCTCTTCCAACTCGCCGACATCGATCGCAACGACAGCCTCTCGCGCACCGAATTCGACCTCCTGATCCTGATGGAGCAGGTCGGCTGGCAGGATCAGAATCGCAACGACCGGATCGAACTCTCCGAACTCGGCGAGTCGTTGAAAAAAGCCTTCGCCCTGCTCGACACCGATCAGGACGGCCACCTCACGCCCGCCGAAGCCGCCTACCTCGCGGCCGACACCTTCAAGCACTACGATCGCGACGGCGACGGACGGCTGACCGTGGACGAATTCGTGGGCGGTTACCGCCACTCGCTTCAGACCGAATAGCGCGCGGGCTCAACGCCGCCGGCTCGGTCGCGCCTCGTCCGGCGCCGGCGCGGCAAACGACTCCTGGAAAAACTCCTGCGCCGCCGCGATCACCTTCGCGTAACGCCCGTAGTCGCCCGCCCACGAATTCGGCACGCACACGCGCTTGATGACGCCGCGACCGATCTTGTCCGGTGCCGCCGCGTCCGGCTCCAGTTCCAGCGAGAGTTTCGGCTCGTGCGTATGCACGACGAAGTGACGGGAACTCCCGCGCTGCTCGCGCTCGATGCGAAGAAAATGGGGAAAGTCCATCGGGCGCGCGGACACTGCCCGGCCCGCTTCAGCCGGGCAACCCCGGATTTGGCCATCGAGCTTTCTCCTTGAGCCGCGCGCCTGCCGGCCGCAGAAAATCCCCGCTGCCGCGTGACGGCCCCGAAATCATGGCGAAGGAGGGAACGCCGCGCTCAGGCTCCACCGTCCGCTCATGACACTCCCCGATCAGACTCCCCGACTGGCCAAGTGGCCCTTCCTCGTCGGCGACGCCGTGCTGCTCCTCGCCGCCGGTCTCACCGCCCACTACGCGAAAGACCCGTTCACCGGCGCACCGCTCATCGCCATCGTGGGTCTGGTCGTGGTCGCCGCGATTCTTGGCACCGTGCCGTTCCTGACGGACTACGCCCGCGCCCAGGACGAAGCCCTCGACGACCGCCAGCGCTCGCTCGAAGCCCTCGCCCGCACCGTCAACACCTCCGCCGAGCAGATCAGCATCGCCGCCAACGGCCTCAAGGAAATCGGCGAACTCACGCAAAAGGCCCTTCGCCACGCCGACCACCTCCCGAAGCAGCTCCACGATCGCATCGCCGATTTTCAGACCCAACTCGCCGCCGCCAACGACGCCGAGAAAGACGAACTCGAAAAGGAAGTCGCCGAACTGCGCGCCGCCGAGAGCGAGCGCCTGCTGACCGCCGCCGACAAGATCGGGAAGTCCGCCACCGAGTGGACCAAGCTCGAAGCCGCGACCCAAAAACACCTCGCGGTCGCCACCGACGCCCTCTCCAAAGCCGCGGCCACCGCCGAGCAGCTTCTCACCAAGGCCCAAACCCAGGCCGCCGCCACGCTCGACGAAAAACTCGCCGCCGCCAGCACCGCCCTCTCCGCCGCCACGGCCGACTCTCAACGCAAGCTCTCCACCACCTCCGCCGAGACGCTCGCCGCCCTCGACGCCAAGCTCGCGCAGCTCGAAGCGAAAATCGCTGAACTCAACACCGCGGCGAAAAAACTCGCCGAGACGCCCGTGCCCGTCGCACCGCCTGCAACACCCACGCCCATCCTCGCATCGACCGCCGGGATTCCTCCGCCCCCCGCCGAGGCCACCGCTCCCGCAGCCGACCAGCCGCTCACCGAGCCCGCCCCCAAACTCGAGGCCACCGCGCATCCGCCGAAGCGCCCGCGCAAGCCGCGTCGCACCGAACCCACCGCCGAAGAGCCGGCACCGCCCGCCCCGGAGCCCGCGCCCGCCCCGGTCGAAACTCCCGCCGTTGACACCACCGCCGAGCCTCCGCCCGTGAGCGCGGAGAAAATCCCCGAAGTCGCGCCCGCCGTCCCCGAAACCACGGAGCCCTTCGCGGAAACCGCCGCAACTCCCGCCGAACCCACTCCGGCTGCTCCCGCTCCAGAGCCAGCCGAAATTGTGGCCGAAGCGGTGCCGGCCCCGCCCGCCGACCCTCCTTCCGAGTCCGCCGCGCCCACTCCTGCCGAGACGCCCGCCGACACGCCCAAGCCCCCGCGCAAACGCGCCGCGAAAAAAACCGAACCGGCCCCGGAACCCGCCCCCGAACCCGAGCCCTCGCTCGGACTCGAGGAACACCCCGCACCGCCGCCCGCCGCCGAAGTGACGGAACGCGCGCTCAGCAGCGACGGCGCCACGCGCCTGCTCGTGACCGCCTACATCGGCATCGGCAACCGTCTCTTCATCCGCGGCGACGGCCCCGGCCTGAGTTGGGAAAAAGGCGTCCCGCTCCAATTCGTCTCCATCGGCAAATGGCGTTGGGAAACCGCCAACGCGACCGCGCCCGTGAAATTCAAGCTCTACAAAAACGACGAAACCGAGTGCACCGCCCTCGGCCCCCAATCCCTCGACCCTGGCCAGCAACAGGAGATGACGGCGGCGTTTTGAGTCCGCACTTCTGCCACGCCCACGGTGTGGCGCGTCGATGGCTTTCGCTTTCACTTTTACTCCTCTGAATCCAACAAGCCCGCGCACATCCACGTGCGCAACGCCGACGGTGAATGCAAATTCTGGCTCGATCCCATTCAACTTGCCGGCAACCGCGGCGTCGCGCCGCACGACGTGAGAGCAGCCGAGCGCCTCGTCTTCGAACACCAATCGCTGCTCCTCGCGAAATACCATGAATACCACCGCCGTTGAACCCGCTGCATTGCGGGCCTGGACCGAGGGCCGGACCGTTTTTCTCGAACTGACTGACGGGCGGATCTTCGGCTTCCCCGCGAGTCGGTTCGCCCGGCTGAAAGCGGCCAGCGACGAAGACCTGAAAAAAGTGCGCATCGAAGTCGACGGCTACGCGCTGCGCTGGGAGGAACTCGACGAAGACATCACCGTGCCAGGGGTGGTAGCCGGGCGGTTCCAATTGCCACCATGATGGTGTCGCGTCTCCTCGGTTCGAGCCGTCACCAGTTCCTTGTCGCGACGGCGCTGGTTTTGACCGGATGCGTGAATCCCGCGTGGGAGGAGTTTCCTGAATTCGCGACATTCAAGAAACAGGCAACCGGGCGCTTCATCGGTTGCCTGGGCTACTCGCTGGAGGTGCCCGGCTACGAAAATTTCCTGGAGAAACACTCTGTTCGGGACGCGTTTGTCATCCCTGGCACGAGCGACAATTCGCGCAGCGACGAAGATGATCGGTGGAACGCACGTGCCAGGGCATTCGCCCGGCGCCACAACGCGTGGTTGAGAAAACAGCTCGGCGAGTGAGCACCGCACCGGAACGCCGGCCTGCGCCGCAACTTCAATAATGCGGCGGCCGGTCGTCCTTCTCCGCCTCGCCGCCGCCCCCGCCTGTTTCCCGCACCGTCGCGCGCTCGCGCTGCGCCTTCAGCTCCCGCCGCAGCGCATCGATCTCGCGGGACAGTTCCAGCATCGCCTTGTCCTGCTCGGCCACGTGCCGCTCGAGGTAGGCGATCTTTTCTTCAAGGCGTTGGAGATTTTCGCTCACCGAGAAAGGGTGCCCGCGTGCCCGGCGGCAGCCCAGCCTTGATTTTTTCGATCTCGGGAATCACCACCCGCGTGTAACAGTCGGGGCAGACCGAGTGGCTGAATTCGCTGCCGGTGCGCTCGTTGATGTAGCCTTCGATCTGCTGCCAGTAGTTGTGGTCGTCGCGGATTTTTTTGCAGTAGGAGCAGATCGGGAGCAGCTCCTCGAGCTGGCGGACCTGCGTGGTGTAGTGGAGGATGCGCTCGGCCACGCGCAGGCGCGTCCAGAGCTCCGAGAAATCGAGGGGCTTCGTCAGGAAATCGTCCACGCCGGCGTCGGCCGCGGCGCGCTGGTTTTCTTCCGTGGCGTCGCGGCTCGTGAGCAGGACGAAATAGATGTAGTCATGATCCGGCCAGGAGCGGATGCGGCGGCACAACTCGAGGCCGTCCACCCGCGGCATCATCCAGTCGCTCACGACCACGCGCACGGGATCGGCGGCGAGTTTTTCCCACGCGTCCTCGCCATCGACGGCGTCGATCACGTCATGTCCGAGCCGGCGCAGCGCCCGGCGCAACACCGCCCGGGCCACCGGGTCGTCTTCAACCGAGAGAATTTTCACATCGGAGCATAGAGACGCTGTCAGGGCATTTCAGGCCTACCCGCACCGCAACCCAGAAAACTACGCAGACGCGGAGCGCCGCTCGTTTTCCTGCACGCCAAGCGCCGGACCCCGCAGCGGCGGTTTCCTACCGCCGAATCCAGGACAACGGCGGCATCAAAAATCCAGACCGATTACGAAGAACCTTTGGACCTTACTGAGTCTCGCGAAATAGGGTGACCAAGAGTTCGGCGGTTCGGGGAGCGCACCCGTCTCGGGTGCTGGTGTCGGCGTCTCGCCGACACCTCCGAAATCCTCGGCGAGACGCCGAGGACAGCCCGCG
>JACRKC010000013.1 GCA_016235555.1 Verrucomicrobiota bacterium | reverse complement strand
TTGCTCATATGCCCCGGAGCTTGCTCCGGGGTTCTTTACTCTACTCATCGACGGCTTCTCGCAGGGACAATCGTCAGGCTCAGGTCCACCGCGGTGGCCGAGTGGGTGAGCGCGCCGATGCTGATCACGTCGACGCCGGGGAGTGCGTAGTCGCGGAGGGTCTCGAAGCGCACGCCGCCGGAGACTTCGACGGTGGCGGCGCCGGCGATGACGGCGACGGCGGCGCGGATCTTGTCGGGCGTCATGTTGTCGAGCAGGATCACCTCAGCGCGGGCGCGGAGGGCTTCGCGCACCTCGGCGAGCGTGGTGGTCTCGACTTCGATTTTCGCGGGGTGCGGCGCGGCGGCGCGGCAGCGCTCCACGGCTTTCGTGAGCGAGCCGGCGGCGGCGATGTGGTTGTCTTTGATCAGAACGTGTTCGCCGAGCGAGGCGCGGTGGTTGGCGCAGCCGCCGCAGCGCACGGCGTATTTTTCGAGCGCGCGCCAGCCGGGCGTGGTCTTGCGCGTGTCGGCGATGCGCACGCCGGTGCCGGCGACGGCGTCGGCAAACGCGTGCGCCTTCGTGGCGATGCCGGAGAGAAGCTGGAGAAAATTGAGCGCAGTGCGCTCCGCGGTGAGGAGCGCGGCGGTCGGGCCGGCGAGGGTCATCACGCGGGCGCCGCGCTTCACGCGGGCGCCGTCGCGCACGAGGGGCCTGGCGGTGATGCGGGCATCGACCTTGGCGAAGACGCGCGCAGCGACGTCGAGGCCGCAGACGACGAGATCTTGTTTCGCGTCGATGAAACCGCGGGAGCGGTGCGTGGCGGCGAAGATGGCGCGGCTCGTGACATCGCCAAGCCCGGCGTCTTCGTCGAGCGCGAGATCGATCAGGTGGTCGGTGCGGGGAGTGGTCATGGAAAGGCTGAAAGGCTGAAGAGCTGAAGGACTGGAGGCTGACGGCACTGGCGTGGGTTCAGTCCTTCCGTCCTTCGAGTGTTCAGTCCTTCTTCGCGGCGGGGGTGAGTTCGAACATTTTCCCGATGCAGCGGGCGGCGCGGCGACGGAGGTCTTCGTCGAGCGTCACGATCTGGTCGGGCCGCGGGGCGGCGAGGGCGTCGCGGATTTTTTCGAGGGAGTTGAGCTTCATGTAGGGGCAGAGGCGGCAGCCGCCGATGAAGTTTTTCTCCGGCGACTCCACCTCCAGCCGGCCGACGAGGCCGCACTCGGTGAGCATGAGGAAGTAGGGCGCGGGCGTCGTCTTGACGTATTTCATCATCGCGCCGGTGCTGCCGACGAAGTCGGACGCGGCGGCGACCTCGGGCGTGCACTCGGGGTGCGACACGACCTTGAGCCCGGGAAATTGCGCGCGGGCTTCGGCGATCTGCGCGGGGGAGAACTCCTCGTGCACCATGCAGGTGCCGTCGGAGGAGATGATTTCCTTGTCGACGCCGCGGCGCTTGAGCTCGCTGCGCAGGTTCTCGGCCATCAGTCGGTCGGGCACGAAGAGGACGCGGCGCGTGGGGAGGCCGGCCACGATGTCGTAGACGTTGCCGGAGGTGACGCACACGTCGCACTCGGCCTTCACGTCGGCGGTGGAGTTGATGTAGCAGACGACGGAGGCGTCGGGGTGCAGGGCCTTCAGCTTCCGCACGCCGTCGCCGGTGATCGAGTCGGCGAGGGAGCAGCCGGAGCCGCGGTCGGGGACGACGACGAGGGCGTCGGGCGAGAGGATTTTGGCGGTCTCGGCCATGAAGACGACGCCGGCAAACACGATGATCTTCGCGCGCGAATCGCGGGCGGCCATGCTGAGATAGTAGGAGTCGCCCTTGAAGTCGCCGACGCCGTAGACGATCTCGGGTTCGACGTAGGAGTGGGTGAGAATGACGGCGTCCTTCTCCTTCTTGAGACGGTTGATCTCGAGGGTCAGGGGCGCGATGGAGCGGCAGGTGTCGAGGTTCCACTTGCGGCCATGCGGGTCGCACTCGACGTGCATGAGCGCGGCGAGGAGGCGTTCGGCCTCGGCTTCGATGGCGGGAGTGGCGGCGGTCATGGCGCGGTGAGAGGGCACAGCGTCGGCCGGCCGCGGCGGATTTACAAGTCGCGGCGTTGTCATTGGGCGGCGGGCGTGTTTCATGCCGGCCTGCGCAATGAAACGACTGACCGCGATCGGCCTGGGCGTGGTGCTCCTCCTGATGGTGGGCGGCGGAGTCGTGGTGTGGCGCTGGCCGCACGCGTCGGCGCCAGGTGAACGTGCGGTCCAGCCGGGTGCCGGGCCGGCGCCGAGCCCGGGAGCGGAAAAACCGACCGCGCCCTCGACCCGAACTCGCGCGCCCGTGACCGGACTCTCCGCGGCGGAAAAGGCGGCGCGCGTCGCGCAGATCAAGCGCGACTACGACGAGGTGCGCGCGAAGGCCGCGGCCGACTACGCGGCGGCGGGCATGGCGTTTCCCGGCGGGATCAGCGCGTTTCTCCGGCAGCTCGCGTTGCTCGAGCGGGAATTGCACGCGGATTACGCGACGGTGCTCACGCCGCTCGAACTGGAAGACCTGGAGATGCGCGAGACGGCCGCGGGACAGCAGGTGCAGAAACTGCTCGGCGACACCGCGGCGACCGAGGAGCAGCGGCGCGAGGCGTTCCGGCGGCAGCGCGAGTTTGACGACAGGTTTGCGCTCACCTTCGACACCGCGCCGGCCACGTTGCTGGTGCGCGAAACGGAGCGCCAGGCGACCCAGGAGAAAATTCGCGAGGTGCTCGGCGACAAACTGTTCGCCGCGTGGTTGCGGGGGGAAGGCGGGGATTTCACGAACTTCGCCGCCTTCACCGCGCAGCAGGGATTGCCGGCCGGGGCGGCGCTCGAGCTCTGGCGCGCGAAAAACGACTACACCTTGCGCCGCCTCGAGCTCAACGCGCAGCGGACCCTGACGCCCGAACAAAGCCGCATCGCGTATAACGTGCTCGCCGAGCAAATCCGCGCGCGTTTGCTGGGCATCCTCGGTCCGGGCGGCCTCCAGGCGGCGGGGCCCGACGTGCTCGGGTGGCTGCCGCGGGGCAAATGATGGTCAGGCGACGGCGGCGGATGGCGCCGGCGCGGCGGGGCGCCGTGCGCGGACCAGGAACGCGAGGCCGGCGCCGATGGCAAGGATCGTCACGAGCGGGAGCCGGCGGGCGGGCCAGCCGAGCACGTCGTGGTCGCGGCCCCGCACGCTCGTCGTGAAAGGGCGGCCACTTTGCCGCAGGAGTCGGTGCGTCGGCTCATTGAGCGGCCCGCGGTAGAGCCGCCCCCGGCCGTTCTCGGTGGCGAAGATCGCGATCCAGCGTCCGACGTTGGGCGTCTCGTCGATCTGAAGCCGGGCCTGCGGATGCGCCAGGATCAGCGGCCAGACCTCGTCCGGCCGGACGCGTTGATCGGTCCAACGGGCGCCCAACAGCCCGACCGCGAACAAGGCGGTCATCCCGACGGTGGTGGCGGCGACCCAGCGGCGCAGCGTTCGGTCCGGACCGGAAGGCGCGGCTCCGACCGCGGGGCCGCTCTGGCGGATACGTCGGTGATTCGCGATCGCCCAGAGCACCATGGGCACGCCGGTGGCGACATAGAAGAACCCGAGCCAGAGCGTGAAGGCGCCGGAGTAGGCCGGGTGCGTGCGCACGAAATTCTCCATCGCCGCCGCCGGAAAAACGCACGCGACCATCCCGATCGTCAGCAGCCGCCAGAACCACGCCGCCCACCGGCGCTCGGCGTCTGACTGTTTCGGATCGGCCATCTGCCAGCCGGCGAATCCACCGGCGCCGGCGACGAACGCGAGTGACGAGACAAACCACAGCACCTGCGCGGTCAGGATGGTGCCGAGCGGCGTGAGCCAGCCGGCGCTCTTCGCACCGGCGGCGCCCTTCGCGCCGGCCAATCCGGTGGCAGTTGCGAGCGCGGCGCCCGCCGCCGGGAGCGCGGCGAGCACCCCCACGGTGAACATCCGGCCGGGATTCGTGCGCTCGAGGGTGCCTTCGACCAGCGCGAGCACCTGCTCGTGTAACAACGCGCGACCGCGCGAGAGGCGCTGTTTCACCGCGTCCTCGGTGAGGTCGAGTTCGCGCGCGACGGCCTCGACCGACTTGTGTTCGCGGTAGAAGAGCACGAGCGGCTCGCGGTAGTTGTCGGGAATTTTTTCGAGCGCGCGCCACAGCAGGGCCTCCTCCTCGCGGGTCACCGCCTGCTCGGGCGGCGAGGGCTCGGCGGCGGCGGCTTCGTGCGCGGCGTCGAAGGGCTCGGCGAGGTGCGCGGGCTCGCGACCGGCGCGGCGCTGCGCGTTGCTGATGAGGTTGCGCGCGATGCCGCACAGCCAGGCGCGGAGCTTGGCGGGTTCGCGCAACTCCGGGAGCTGTTTCCACGCGGCGAGAAAAGTCTCCTGCGCGAGATCCTCGCTGCGGTTCAGGTTGCCGGTGGCGCTGTAGGCCAGCGAGCAAACGAGCGACTGGTAGCGCGCGACGATCCGGCCGAAGGCCCCGCGATCGCCCGCGAGGCTCGCGTGCACGAGGTCGGCGTCGTTGAGCGACGGGGAAGGCATGGACTTGAAGGATAACATGGCACCCTCGCAGTGGCGCAAGCCGGGCCGCAGGTGACAGGATTTTTTCCGATGTAGGAAGGCGGCGCCGCCCTACAACCGCAGCCGCGATTCCAGCCGCCTACGCCAACATTGCAGTTGAAGTTCGCGAAACGTGGTAGCAGCCGAGGTAACGAGGCTGGTTGCCGCGACTCACCTTGCTCCAGCCTCCTCACGTCGGCTGCTACGGCCGACTGCACACGTCCGCCTAAGATCCAAGGCGCGTCCCGTGCCAACGGCCGCCAGGACGTGGCCGCCCACTTCACCGATCACCTCAGGTGCGACCAGAGGAAGGCGTAGGTGCGCGCGAGGCGGGTCGCGAGCTGCTCGTTGGTCACGCTGCCGTGGTGGCCGCCCTCGGTGTTTTCGAAATACTCCGGCACGTAGCCGAGGGCTTCCATCTTCGCGGCCATCTTGCGCGCGTGGCCGGGATGCACCCGGTCGTCGCGCGTGGTGGTGTAGAAGAGCACGGGCGGGAGTTTTTGGCCGGCGTGGACGTTTTGGTAGGGCGAGTATTGTGAGAGGTAGGCCCACTCCGCGGGCACGTCGGGGTGGCCGTATTCCGCCACCCAGCTCGCGCCGGCGAGGAGGCGGTGGTAGCGCTGCATGTCGAGCAGCGGGTTGCCGCAGACGACGGCGCCGTAGAGTTCGGGGTGGCGCAGCATCGTCGCGCCGACGAGCAGGCCGCCGTTGCTGCGGCCTTCGATGCCGAGGTGCCGGGCCGAGGTGATCTTCCGCGCGGCGAGATCGCGGGCCACGGCTTCGAAGTCCTCGAAGCAACGCACGTGGTTTTCCTTGAGCGCGGCGTTGTGCCAGGCGGGGCCGAACTCGCCGCCACCGCGGATGTTCGCGAGCACGAACACGCCGCCGCGCTCGAGCCACAGCTTGCCGTAGGCGCCGTGCAGGTGCTCGTAGGAGCCGGAGTAGGAGGGCTTGAGCGCGTTTTCAAAACCGCCGTAGGAGAACATCCAGGTGGGATTTTTGCCGTCGAGCTTCAGCGCGCGCGGGCCGACGACGAAGTAGGGAACCTTCGTGCCGTCGGCCGAGGCGGCGAAAAACTGCCGGGCCTCGAAGCGCGCGCCGTCGAAGGTGGGCGCCTGCGCCTTCAGCAACTGCGGCGTGGTCGCGCCCGCGGCCACGTGATAGAGCGCGGGCGGCGTGGTGAAGGACTCGAATTCGACGAAGGCGTCGCCGCTGTCCGCGTCCTCATCGGTCACGCGCACCGTGCCGTGGTCGGGGAATGCGATCGCCTGCCGCGTCCAACCGCCGCCCGCCGCGGGCGTGAGGCGGGCGAGCCGGCCGCGGACGTGGTCGAGGATCGTCGCATAGAGGCTGTCTTGATTCACGCGCACCGCCTCGACGACCTCGCTGGCGGTGGGCGCGAGCGCGAGTTCGACGGTGCCTTTTTCGCCGCGCAGCGCGGCGGGCTCGGCGAGCACGACGGAGCCCGTGCGATAGGTGGCGCCGTGGATGGTCCAGTCCTCTTTCAGGCGCAGCACGAGGCGGCCGCGAAACGCACCCTCGATGTCCGTGGTGGCCGGCAGGGCGAGCGGGCGGAGCCGCCCGTCGAGGAACTGGAAGAATTTGCCCTCCCAGAACGTGAGCTGCTCGGTGACGAGATCGAGGCTGCCGCCGGCCCAGTGCAGACGGCGTGCAGCGACCCAGACGGAGGTCGTGGGGGTTTCGTGCACGGCCTCGGCCGAGGCGAGCGGCGTGCCGCGGCGCCAGAGTTTCAAGAGGCGCGGGTAACCGGATTCGTTGAGCGTGCCGGGGCCGAAGTCCGTCGCGACGAACAGCGAGTCGGCGTCGCGCCAGGCGACGCGCGACTTGGCGACCGGCAGCACGAAGCCGCCGGCGACGAAGGCGCGCTGCGCGGGATCGAACTCGCGAAACTCGGCGGCATCGCCGCCCGCGAGCGCGAGGCGCACGAGGCAGCGCCGGTGATCCGGCCCGAGCCACAGCGCGCCGGCGAAGGCCCACGGCTTGCCTTCGGTTTTCGCGAGCGCATCGACGTCGAGCACGGTTTCCCACGAGGGGTTTTCCTGGCGAAACCCGGCGAGCGTGGTGCGGCGCCACAGGCCGCGCGGGTGGGCGCGGTCGCGCCAGAGGTTGTAGAGCTGGCCGCCGCGGAGCGTGACCTCGGGTATGCGAGAGGAGGAATCGAGGGCGGCGAGCGCGTCGCGGAAGAGCGCGCCGTTTTCAGCGTGCGGCGCGAGGCGTTGCTCGGTGGCCGCGTTGTGCTCCTTGATCCACGCGAGCGCGCGGGGGCTGTCGATGTCTTCGAGCCAGAGAAATGGATCGTCTGTTCCGGTCGCGGCCGGCGGAGTGGCCGCACGCACCGGGGAGGACGCAAGAAATGCAAGGACGAGCAAGGCGTGGGAAACGCGTGGAGTGGGCATCGCGTGTTCGTAGCGGGAACGCGGGGCGCGACAATGCCGAACACGCGGGCGACGGCGCCAGGTAGCAGCCGAGGTCACGAGGCTGGCGCGCGATTCCCCCGCTCCGGCCTCCTCACGTCGGCCGCTACAGCCGTCGCTGCTTCGGTGGCGGCATGACACGAGGCGGGACGCCTCGTCCACGACGGAGGCAGTCGTGGCTGAGGCGTCCCGCTTCAGTCGGATGCGTTGCTTGCCCGGCTACGGCGTGAATTTCCGCTCCTTGAACCAGTAGAGCAGTTGCTCCGACCACGGCGGTGCGGGTTTTTCGGGGCGGCCGAGACCGAGGCCGTGGGAGCCTTTTTCGTAGATGTGCAGCGACGGGAGCCCGCCGGCGCGGCGGAGGGCGGCGGCAAATTGCAGGGAGTTTTCCACGGGCACCGCCTTGTCCTCGACAGTGTGCCAGAGGAAACACGGCGGCGTGTCCTTGGTGACCTGGAGTTCGTTGGAGAGGAGTTTGACCAGCTCGGGATCGGGTTCGGTGCCGAGGAGGTTGCGCTTCGAACCGGCGTGCGTGAATTCGCCCATCGTGATCACCGCGTAGCACAGGATGCCGAGATCGGGGCGCGAACTTTCGCGCTCGACCGGATCGGTGGCGTCGGATTTTCCGGCGTCGAAGTGCGTGACGAGCGTCGAAGCGAGGTGACCGCCCGCGGACGAGCCGATCACGCCGATGCGATTGGGATCGCGACCATCGCGGCGGGCGAACGAGCGCACGAGGCGGAGTGCGCGCGCGGCGTCGCCGAGCATCACGGGGTGGCGGTAGCCGGCGGAGCCGAGACGATATTTCAAAACGTAGGCGGTGATGCCGTGCGCGGCGAAAAACTCGGCGTAGCCCGTGCCCTCGTGTTCGGCGAGCCCGCTGTAGCCGCCGCCCGGAAAGATGAGCATGGTGGCGCCGGTGTCGCGGGCCTTGTTGGCGGGAAACGGCGTGAGCGTGGGAATATCCTGCGGCCGCTGGCCGAGGGCGCCGGGCGCGTCGCCGTCCCAGAGGCGGATCGGCCCGAGAATCTGCGCGTAAGGCGTGGGCGCGGGCGCCTTGGGCGACGCCGCGGTGGCGCCCGGAGATTTCGGGGCGGCGGGTTCGGCGGCGAGCAGATGCGAAACGAAGGCGAGGAGCAGCGGGGCGAGGAGCAGCGATCGGCGAGTGCGCATGGGGAGAAATTCCCGCGCAGCATGAGGAGCGCGCCGGCGGCGTCAACGGGCGTGACTACTGCAGCGAGTGCCAGCACGAGAAGGCGAGCTGGACGCAACCGAGCGCGGTGAGGCTGGGCGCGCTCCAACGGATGAAGAGGGAGGCGCGCTGGGCATCCATGGCGGTGAGCTGGCCGGCGTGGATGCGGGCGAGCGCGTTGGCCCGATGGTAGGACGCGTAGAGGTGAAGCGCGGCGCCGAGCAGCAGCAGGAACACGGGCGTGATGAAACGCAGGGTGCCGTTGACGGTGTAGAGCATGGAGAGCATGGGGCGGGTGGGATGGCTGACATGCCTCCAAGCGTGGTTTCCCCGGAAAAGGTGCCACGTGGGGACGCGCCGCTGGAGCGGCTGCGTCAAGGCCGTTGTCCTTGGGACGGGTGGAGCGCGGTGCCCGCAACGCGCTGGTATGAAGGTGGGAGCGGGTTTACCCCGCGACTCGTCGGGGCGTAAAGCCCCTCCCACCAAAAGCGCGTTGGGGGCAACGCGCTCCACCTTGATGCGCCCTTGGCGGACTTGGCGTGAGGCGATGGATCTCGATCGATCGGCGAAAGCCTCACGGCTCCCGCCACGCCGGACGGCGACGCTCAACCCTTCTTCAATTCGGATAACACCGTCCCCGCTGAGAGCAGCTCAGGCAGCAGGACCGGATCTTTTTTTCCGGGGAGCCAGATCACGTTGAAGGGGACGGCGCTGCGCTGGTAGGCGGCGAGTTCCGCGGTGATGCGCGGGTCCTTGTTGGTCCAGTCGCCGCGCAGTGTGGCGATCTTCTTCTCCGCGAAATACCGCAGCACGTCGCGATCGTGGAAGACCACCTTCTTGTTCAACTGGCACGTGGCGCACCAGCGCGCGGTGAAGTCGACGTAGACGATGCGGCCCTCGGCGCGCAGCTTCGCGACGGCCTCGGGGCTCCACGGCTCCCAGACGATTTCGGGCGCGGAGGCGTCGGCGGACTTGGCGCCGATGGGTTGCGGCCAGCCGAGCCACAGGCCGGCGGCGCCGGCGACCACGAGGCCCGCGACGCCGAAACGCGCGCGGCCGGCTGAGGCGCCGGGGGCGTTCCAGCGGCCGTAGACCCACACGCCGAGCGCGATCAGCACGAGGGAGAACAGGGTGTGTTGCAGACCCTCCTCGCTGACCTGCCCGCCGAGCACCCACACGAGGTAGCCGACGGTCGCGTAGAGCGGAAACGCCATGAACTGCTTGAACGTCTCCATCCACGCGCCGGGGCGCGGCAGCACTTTCACCGCTTGCGGAAAAATCGACAGCAGCAGATACGGCGCCGAGAGCCCGATCGCGATCGCGGTGAAAATGGCGAACGACTCCAGCGTCGATACCGCGAGCGCCGCACCGAGGGCGGGGGCGAGGAACGGCGCGCTGCACGGCGTGGCGACGACGGTCGCGAGCACGCCGGTGAAAAACGAGCCCGCGTAGCCCGACTTCATTTGCAGCTCCGCGCCGACCGCCGTGGCGCCCAGCCCGAACTCGAACACGCCGCTCATGTTCATCCCGAACACGAGCATCAGGACCGCGAGCGCGTAGACGAATACCGGCGACTGCAACTGGAAGCCCCAGCCGAGTTGGTCGCCGCCCGCGCGCAGCACTGCGAGCACGATCGCGAGCGTCCAGAACGAAAGCAGCACGCCGAGCGTGAACACGAGCCCGTGGGTGATGATTTTCTTTTTGTCGCTGCCCGCCTGGTTGACGAAGCCGAGGATTTTTATGCCGAGCACCGGGAAGACGCACGGCATGAGGTTGAGGATGAGTCCGCCGATGAGCGCGAGCAGCAGCGTGCCGGGCAAGCCGCTGCCCGCGGCTTGCGGTTGAGAGTTGAGAGTTGAGGGTTGAGAGACAGCTGCCGAAAACCCGGCATCGATGCGCAGCCCGCGCAACGCGCCGCCGGCCAGCCAGCCGCTCTCCGAGGTGATCACGCCGAGGAGGCGCGTCGCATCCTTCGGCGAATCGTCGCCAAGGGGCAGCGTGAGGACGAAACCGCCCTGGCCGTCGGCCTCGACCTTCTGCGGTTGGTCATAGGCGACCAGCGAATCGTCCGTGAAAACGTGGAGATCTTTCGGGGCGACCGGTGCGGCGCCGGTGGGCGAAACGCGCACGGTGATCGTCTTCGCGGCGCGTGTGGCGGAGATTTTCCAGGCGGCGTCGGCGCGCGGCAGGCCGGCGAGGGTGGCGCGGATTTTTTCGCTCCACGTAGCGTCGGGCGCGGGCGGGTTCGACGCACTCACCGCGGGCGCGGCGGCGGCGACCGGGAGCGTGAGTGCGACGTTGGCGCTGCCGGGCACGCAGATCTCCTCGCACATCAGCCAGTCGGCGGCGGCCTTGAACTCGACCGTGCCGCCGGGCGCGAGATCGGCGGGCGGCGTGAGCGTGATGGGCAACAGCAGGTCGCCCTCGTAGCCGTGGCCGGTGATGTTGCCGGCGACGTCCTTGATGAGGTGCGGGGCGGGCCACTGGATGTCGCCAGCGGTCCAGCCGGGCGGGAGCGTCCACTTCAGGCTGGTGGCGAGGCCGGTGCCGGGGTTGAGCCAGTAGGTGTGCCAGTGCGGGTCGTGCACGAGGCGGAGCGCGACGGTGAGCGGGCGGCCGGGTTGCACGGCGGCATCGGCGGCGACGAGCGACGCCTGCACGCGGGAGAGTTTGGTGGCGGCGGCGGCGCGGAGGTGGGCCGGCACGAACCAACCCACGCAGACGACGGCGAGCAGCAGACGGCGGAAGAATGACATGGCGCGAAGTGTGGAGATTCCGGTGCGAGGCGCAAACCCGCGACCTTGTTCCCGGAACAGGAGATACGCTGCGTTGCGGGCGAAGTTACGGGGTAACAGAACGCGCGGTGCAGCCGCAACCGGATGATTTGAACAGGAAGGTCGGAAAGGTCGGGAAGTTCAGGATCGGATGCTTCCCGTTCTTTCCGACCTTCCTGTTCAAGATTCCTGTTCGGGATGAGTGATCCCGGACGTTTTCAGGCCGGTGCCGGAGCTGCTCCCGGGTCACGGTTCGCGGAACCAGCGCCAACGGCTCAGGACGGCGAACACGCCGAGCGCGACCGCAAGGCCGGGCCAGGATGGCGTGCGATCAACGGCCACCGCGCCGGCGGCGAGGCGCACCGCGTGGGCGAGGCCGAGCGTCAGCCCGCCGATCAGCGGAGTCTCGCGCATCCAGCGGGCATGGGCCAGCGCGGTGACCGCGAACACCCCGAGGCAGGCGACGAGCGCCGCCGACACGAACGCCGCGAGCCCCACACCAAGGAGGAGCCAGAGCGCGATCACGATCAACGCCTCGCTCAGCAGCGCGGTGCCGGCGGCGAGCGGACGTTGGCGGCGCCGGGCGTCGCGGCGGTCGGACTCCAGATTCAGGATATCTCCGGCGAGGTAGACCGTGGAGGCGCAGAGGCAGAAGGCCACGAAAGCGGTGGTCGAAGCCGCGACGGAAAAAAACGAGCGGTCCCCCGGCGCCGCCAGCAGCAGCGGGACGAACACGAGCAGATTTTTCAGCCACAGGTGCGGACGCAACAGCCGCCACCACGCAGGTGCGCCCGTGCCCTCGGGGCCGGGAAACTCCGCGGCCACCGGGCCCGCGGCGCGTGCGCGGGCGGCGAGGGCGGGGGCGGCGTTGACGACCACGGCGGCGCGACCGCGCGCCCACACCGGCAGATCGGGCGGCGAGTTGCCGGCGTAGTCGTAGCCTTTTTCGCCGAAACGCGCGGCGAGCGCGGCGGCTTTGCGCTCGGCGCGCAGGTTGTTGACGCCGTCGGAGCCGAGCGTCTCGACGAAGAGACCGACATGGTCGCCGACCTTCCTGGCGAAGTCGCGATCCGAGGCGGTCACGAGATAGAGCGGACGGCCGCGGGCGTGTTCGGCGCGGAGAAAGTCGAGCAGCGCCGGATTGTAGGGCAGGGTGGCGACGTCGAGGGCGGTGCCGGTGGCGAGCTCGCGCTTGAGTCGCGCCCGGCCGCGCGCGAACCACCACGGCACCAGCAGCAGGCGCCAGGGCCGCGTGCGCAACACCCGGGCGAACGATTCCCACAGCAGATCCGAGTGGATGAGCGTGCCGTCGAGATCGACGCAAAGCGGCACGGTGACAGGCGCGGGGGAGATGATCGGCGTGGCGGGCAAGGCGCCGCGCAGTCAACCGGGGCGGGTCCCGCCAAACAAGCCTTTCGCGGACGCGGGCGACGAGCCGCTCAGGGCGCATCGTGGTTTCTTGCGTGGATTCGAAAGGTGGGCCGGCCACTCCGTGGGCGGCCAAGAGGCGAACGGGGATGGTCGTGCCTGGGCCGTGCGCGGAGCGCCCGGCCCACCCCGCGCGGGCACGTTGCAGGTCGTCCGCTGCGGCTCACCGCTCAGTGCGGCAGTTTCTTCTGAAACGTGAACTGCGTGCGATCGTTCAGGTAGCCGAGGCGGGCGTAGAAACTCTGGGCGTCGGTGCGGAGGACGTGGGTGCGGAGGAACACGGTCGTGCAGTGCCGCTCGCGGGCCCAGCGTTCGGCCCGCTCCAGGAGCGCACCGCCGATGCCGTTGCGCTGGTGCTTCTCCGCGACCACCACGCCGAGGACCTGCGCGGCATCGTCGGAATCGAGAATCGGGTAGAGACTGACGTGCACGGCGCCGACGACTTCGCGCGAGCCCGTGAGTTCCGCGACGAGCACCGCGTGCGCCGGATCGGTGATGACCCGGCCGAGCCGGGTCTGCATGGCCGGGGCGGACGCGGGGTAGCCGGCGGTCGAGTAAAGCGCCGCGATCGCGCCGCTGTCAGCCGGGGTGGCGGGTCGGATGGAGAACATGGGGTTTGGGGTGGGGGAACGATGCAAGCCGGCGTGCCGCCTGCAAGCCCGGGAGGACGCATCTCAGTTTCTTGCAGTCCGGAGAGAGCGAAGGAGCGGCGGTTTTCAACCGCCAGGCTTGGGCGCTTGGAAAAGCGCCCCTCCGCGGTGCAGGAATGTGAGATGCGCTCGAGCCCCCGGACGGCGCCGACTCGTGCCTTGCCTCGGATCACTGGCCTTGTAGCGTGAATCTCATTGCGATGCCGACCGCCGTCAAAGTCTGGACCGATGAGGAGCTGATGGCTCTCCCCAAGGACGGCCATAAGCACGAACTCATCAATGGAGAGATTATCATGAGCCCGACCGGCTATCGCCATGAAGACCTTGCCGCGGCCGTGCTGATGGCGATGCGCCTGCATGTGCGTCAACACAAGCTCGGCTCCGTCTGCGGTTCGAGCCTCGGCTGCTGGATGGCGTCAGGGAACCTGCTATCGCCGGATGTCTCGTTTATTCACAAGGCGCGGGTTCCGCGTGGGCAGGACGCCGTGAAGCGGTATTTCCACGGCGCACCCGATTTGGTTGTGGAAATTCTCTCTCCGTGGGATCGCGCAATTCGCACCCACGACAAGATGGTGGAGTATTTCGACAGCGGCGCGCGGCTGGCGTGGGTGATCAATCCCGAGGAGAAAACGGCGCAGATCTACACGTCCGCCGACAAGCCGCGCCTGCTCCGCGTGACCGATGTCCTCGACGGTGAGGACGTGCTGCCCGGCTTCCGCCTCCCGCTGGCGGAGCTGTTTGCGGAGCTGACGTTCGAGTAACTCAACACCGTTTCCGCAAGGTGGCCGAATCGACGACGCGGTTTCTTAGCAACGAGGAATTATGGCGGGAGCTACATGCGCGCGTCGTAACCGGAAAACGTGTGCGTGCCGCCGTCGCCTATTTTGGAAGAAATGGGGCGGAACTTCTGCCGCTGAAGAAAGGCGATAGCATCGTTTTGGACATGAGCATCGGATCGGTGCGGCAAGGTGTTACCAACCCGCGAGCCGTTCGGACCCTCATGAAACGCGGCGTGAGGGTTTTCAGTCGTGCCTCGCTTCATGCGAAGTTTCTTGTCAGCGACAGAATGCTCATCGCCAGTTCAGCGAACGCTTCCACAAACTCGAAGGAGATTCTGGACGAGGCCGGGATCGTAACGACTGATCCGGCGTCGGTGCAGCGGGCGATTAGTTTTTTCGACAGGCTTTGCACCGAGCGTGTGGGACGTGAATACCTCAAGAAGTGCATCTCTGAGTATCGTCCGCCCACGTTTACACCGGCGATTGAATGCGGACGTCCGCGCACGAAGCGCTCGGGCCGTGTTGTTGAAGCAAAGCTGTGGTTTGTCGGTGGGCTCGTTCCGCTGAATTTATCGGAGAAAACTCGTGAGTCTGTTGAGCGTGTAGAGCGACGATATAAGAAGCGATTGACGAGGTCGGATGAGACCGAAGTCACATGGATTCGATTTCGTCGGAGACCGGGGTTTCTGCAACACGTTCGTATCGGAGATTGGATTGTTGATTGCAGCAAAACTGGACATCGGCGCTTCGTTGGCCCCCCGATGCAAATGTTGGGATTAGATGAGTGGGTATCGGAACGCGGCACGCGATACACGATGATGATGCTCGAGACGCCGACAGAAGGGGAGGGTATGTCGTTGAGAGATTTCCGCCGGAAAATCTGTGCCGTGCAACCGGAGCTGGATCGTGGGAATCCACGAACAAGGGCTATTGAGGATAACGATCACGCAGATAGCATCCTGCGCCTCTGGACAGTTTCGGGCAAAATTGTGAAGTCGCGTCGCGCGTGAAACTCGCGTCCCACAACTACACCGCCCAAGTCACCGGCGCGGGCGGCTCCGCGGGCACGGTCTTGGTCGAGGTTTACGAAGTGCCCTGATTTTTTGACCGCGGATGACGCTGATTGCGCCGATGGGTTTTGTCGGCGTCTGCCTCGATCAGCGTCATTGTTCGCTATTCCTCAACATGCACGCGTCTTGCGACGGAGATTTCCAATCCACATTTCACCGCCGATTACGCAGATGGCGCGGATGGTCCGGGGTCTGCCTGCCCCTGGTCGCCTTTGGCGCCGTCGGAGGCGGGTAAACTTTATCCGCGATATCCGCGTTATCTGCGGTAAAAAATGCCTTGGTCCGGACTTGGGTTGCGGTTCCGCCGCGCCAAACAATCCGCGGTAAAGGATGGCCGGTTTTGGTCGCCGGACGTTGCGAGCATCTCGCTGAAACCTTGCGCGGGGGGCCGTGTCGCACACCCTGTCTTAACCACCATGAAAGCACTTCTCTCGCTCGGCCTCGCGGCGCTCGCGCTGACTTCGGCGCAGGCGCAGGTTTTCGGCCCGCGTGCCGCCAATGGCGCGCTGATCGGCGGCATCGCCGGGGCCGTCATCGGCCACAACAGCGGCTCGCTCTCGCACAACGGCTGGCAGGGGGCCGCCATCGGGGCGGGCGTGGGGGCGCTCATCGGCGCGGCGGCCGACCGCGATGCCGCACGCTATGATCACCGCGTGCCGGCGCCGCACGGCGGCTACATTTACCGCGAGGCACCGCGGCATTACGGCTACGGTGGCAATTATGGCTATGGCCGCAGCGCGGCGCATGACGGCCTCTGGGTTGGTGCGCTCGCGGGAGGCATCATCGGCCACAATCACGGCGGCTCGTGGCGCCACAACGGCTGGCGCGGTGCCGCGTGGGGGGCCGGGGCCGGCTGGGTGCTCGGCTCGATCATCGACGCGAACCGTTACTACTACGGCGACTACGGCTATCGCAGTTACGATTATGGCTATTACGGCTACGGCTATCCGCGCGCCGTCGTGACGCCGCAACCCGTCGTCGTGCAGGCCGCTGCACCCGCACCGGCCGCGACCGCGGCGCCGCAGCAGGTCACGATCATCAACAACTACTACGGCAACGCCGCGCCGATGGCGTCGGCCAACAGCCTCTTCGGGCGGTAGCGCTGTAGCGGCGGTCTATGACCGCTGTGCCTTCGGCGCTCGTGGAGCGGCGCTACAACCAGACCACTTTTTCCTCTCACCAATGAATCCGTCCACCTCCCGCTTTTTCCTGCTCGCCGGCGCCGCTCTCGCGCCGGTGCTCTTCACCGGTTGCGAAACCACCCAGGGCGTGCGCAATCCCTCCGGCGTGCCCGTGACGGAGATGCGCCCCGACGAGCGCGGCTTCGTCGCCGGCACCGGCATCGAGTCGCAGGATCTCGTGACCGTCACCGACAAGATGGCCCGCAGCATCGTCGGCATCCCGCAGATCGCGCGCGCGCAGACGCCGCCGTCGATCGTGCTCGAGCCGGTCGTCAACAACACGCGTTTCCCGATCAACAAGGACATGTTCCTCACGCGCATCCGTGTCGGCCTCAATCGCGCGGCGATCGACCGCGTGAGCTTCCTCGACCGCGAGATGATGAAGACGCTGGAGCGTGAGCGTGCGCTCAAGCAGTCCGGCCAGGTCACCGCGAGCGCCAACCCGAATGGCCCGAGCGAGTTCGGCGGGGCGGACTACTTCCTCACCGGCAAACTCGAAGGCCTCGCCACGCGCACCTCGCAGGGCACGGGCGACTACATCCTCTACACCTTTCGCCTGACCGATGCGCGCACGAGCCGCATTGTCTGGGAGGACTCCTACGAAATCAAAAAACAGGGCCTCGAGGACGCCGCGTATCGCTGACGCCTTTTGTGTAGGAGCCTGCTTGCAGGCGATTCCAGGCGCATGAAAATCGCGGCCTCCACCGAATCGCCTGCCAGCAGGCTCCTACCTTTTCGCGGTCCCGCCTCGATGAGAATTTCCGCCCGCATCCTCCCCCCTGTAGCAGCCGCGGCCGCTTCGCTGCTGCTCGCCGGCTGTGAAACGCTCGATGAGCCCGCCGCGCGCCCGACGGCGCCGCGCACCGCCCCGCTCGGCGACCAGCGCCTCGTGTTCACGTCCGAGCGTGACCTCGTGCTGGCGGAATACCGCCTCGCGGCCTCCGCGCTCCGCGCCGGCAACTACACCGATGCGCGCGAGAAACTCGACGACGCGCTCCGCCGCATCGGCGGCCTCGTGTCGGGCCCCGACGATGCGGCGCGCCGTGCGCGCGGGCTCTTCACGGCCGAACGCGAAAAGACCTTCATCGGCGAGCCCTACGAGCGCGTGATGGCTTACTACTACCGCGGCCTCCTCTACTGGCGCGACGGCCAGCCCGACAACGCCCGCGCGTGTTTCCGCTCCGCGCAGTTCATGGACAGCGACGCCGAGTCCGACTCGTTCAAGAGCGACTACGTGCTGCTCGACTATCTCGACGGCCTCGCCTCCGCGAAACTCGCCGCCGATGGCAGCGCGGCGCTCGCCCGCGCCGAGAAACTCGCGAAACGCTCGCTCCCGCCCTACGACCCGCAGGCCAACGTGCTGTGCTTCGTCGAGTTCGGCCGCGGCCCGCGCAAAATCGCCGCCGGCGAATACGGCGAAAAATTGCGGTTCAAGGTCGAACCCTCGCGCATCCGTTCCGCCACGCTCACCGTCGCCGACCACAACCTGCATTTCCTCCCTTGGGACAATCTCAGCTACCAGGCGCTCACCCGCGGCGGCCGCGTGATGGATCATGTCCTCGGCAACAAAGCGGTGTTCAAGAAAGGCGCTGACACCGTGGGCGACCTCGCGCTCGTCGGCGCCGCCGTGGCCGCCGACAACATCTACAAGGAGAAGCGCCGCGTCGAAACCGACGAGAAAGGCCGCAAACGGATCGTCCGCGAGGAAGACAAGAGCGATGGCGCCGAGGCCGCCGCGATCGCGCTCGGGGCCATCGGCGTGATCAGCAAAATCGCGTCGGCCGCCACCGAGACGCGCGCCGACACGCGCACCTGGGACAATCTTCCGCAATACCTCAGCTTCGCCGCCCTCAAACTCCCGCCCGGCGAACACCCGGGCATCCTCCAATTCTACGACGCCGATGGCCGTGTCGTCGCCGATCTCACCCGCCGCGTGAACCTCACCGTCGGCGATCCCACGAAAGACACCGTCGCAATTTTTAGCGAACTTCCGCGCTGAGCCGCAGTCACACCCTTCACGTCCTGACTACACCGACCATGAATCCGAAGCCCGTCATCCTTGCCACCGCCCTCGCGACCGTCGCGCTCTTCGCGGGTTGCGCCACGGTGGAGCCCGGTCCCTTCCGCCCGCTCGATACCACCAAGTTCACACTGGAGAACACCGACAAGTTTGTCCTCCTCGACCAGCCCGCGCAGTATTCCGTCACCTGCACCGGCCTGCAGGAACGCACGCTGGGCGACGGCCGCCTCGAAGTCGTCGCCAACGTCAAGAACCGCGAGAGCCGCCGCATCCAGGTCCAGATCAACTGCGTGTTCAAGGACGAGCTCGGCTACTCCACGGCCGACGAGACACCGTTCCAGACCTTGATCCTCTCGGAAAACGCCACCGAAGCCGTGCACTTCACGGCGATGAACACGAAAGCGAAGAAATACACGATCCGCGTCCGTCAGGCGCGGTGAGCCCCTCTCCAGTTTGTCATTCTGAGCGTAGCGAAGAATCCACTTTGACGGACGTTTCTTCTCCGAAGTCGAAAATCCTGCTGGATTCTTCGCTCCGCTCAGAATGACAGGAAAAAATCCGCCATGAACATCCGCGCCCTCATCCTGTTCGCTCCCTTCCTCGTCGCGGTCGATCTGCTCGCCCAAGCCACCGCCGAACCGGCGCCGGCTCCGCCGCCCGTGGTGCAAGCCATCCCCCCGGCCACGGCGCCCCTCGCCCAGAACAGCGGCCAGCGCGTCTACGTGCCGGTGGGCGGCGATACGCTCATCGCCCGCCCGACGGCCGACGGCATCCTCGAAGGCTTCAAGAAAGTCTACCACAAGTCGGACGGCGCGCCCCGCGTGGTGATCTACGTCAACCGCGCTCTCATCGACACCGCGAGCGGCGTGAAACTCACCGGCCTCACCGAGAAATATTACACCGACGCCGGTGCGACCAAGACCAGCGGTGACAAGACCTACGCCGTGAAGGACGCCGCGGCGCCCACGCTGGCCGACCAGCAGACGGTGCGGGAAATCGAGCGCCTCTTCGGCCGCGTCTTCCGCAACGCCGGCGCCACGCTCGCCGACCAGAAGACCGCCACCTCGCTGCTCCCCGAGCAGGCCGGCACGCGCCTCGTCGGCGATCAGGCCGCGAAAGACCGCGAAGCGCTCGCGCAAATCGCCGACATCGCGATCGAAGTCCTCATCTCGAGCCGCAACCTCACCGTGCCCGAAGTCTCCGGCGATGCGACCTACACGGTGCCCGACATCCAGGCCACCGCGATCCGCCTGAAGGACTCCGCGATCGTCGGCCAGGCGGCCGCGAGCGACATTCTCGGTCGCGACCTGCAGGCCGGCCGGATCATCAAGCAGTTTGGCGTGCGCGACATCACCGAAGCCACCGCGCTCGCGCTGATGGATGATATGCTGACGGGGAAGAAATCGTAGCGGCCGACGTGAGGAGGCCGGCGGATTGCTGGGCACACGGGCCAGCCTCGTTACCTTGCTGCTACGGATTGCACCTACACCTCGCTTCACGCCCCGCGCGCCTCGCGCAGAAACGCCACGAGGGAAACGATCACCGCTTCGGCCACGCGCTCCTGCGTCTCCACGCGCGTCGCACCCGGGCACTCCAGGCGCCCGCTGCGCACGACGAAATCTTCGCCCGCCTGCCCTGAGCTTGTCGAAGGGCGCCGCGCCACCGCCCACCACGCGAACGGATGGACCACCTGCTGCGCGGTGCTCGGTTCCGCGTAGCCGGTCG
Organism: Verrucomicrobiota bacterium; assembly: GCA_016235555.1. Classification (GTDB taxonomy): domain Bacteria; phylum Verrucomicrobiota; class Verrucomicrobiia; order Opitutales; family Opitutaceae; genus JACRKC01. The sequence goes on along the minus strand of JACRKC010000013.1, from coordinate 509 downwards.
TCGCCGCGCCCACCTGCGTGCCGAACAATTCGCACACGCCCCGCGCCATCTGCTCCGCGACCGCCGCCGACACCGAGTTGACCGGCTCCGCCGCCGCACGATCAACGCCGAGTAGTTTCACCTTCTGGTCGAGCGAATAGGCGGTCACCCCGCCGAGAAAATACTCCGAGGCCCCCGACACCGCGCCGATGCGCGCCTGCACCCGCCCGCACGTCAGACTCTCCGCCACCGCGAGCGTCCAGCGCGGTTCGCACAGCAGCAGCGGCTTGAGGTTGGCGGTGTTCATTCTCGTTGGGTTTGATACCCCGGAGCTTGCTCCGGCTTGGTTGGGTAGCGACGAGCGCCAGCGAGTCGAAAAGCGTCGGCTCGCTGGCGCTCGCCGCTACGATGAGTGGTCGGAGGTTGCATGGTGGGCTTGGTCAAATGCCCCGGAGCTTGCTCCGGGGATGTTTACTCGCGGCGGGTCCGATTTCCCGCGACCTGTTTCGACCTGGTCGGGAAGTGGCACG
>JACRKC010000126.1 GCA_016235555.1 Verrucomicrobiota bacterium | reverse complement strand
GTCGAGAACACCCGCGCCCGGTAGTTCCCGCGGTTGATCACGTGGTAACAGTCCACGTGGAACTCGAGCCGCAGTTTGCGCGACATGCCGCGACGCTGCCGGCCCGCCGGGTCGATTCAAGGCCGAATATTAAACATTAAAACCTGACCCCGTCTGCCCTTTTGACCCCGTCTGCCCTTTTGATTTCGAGCGCGCCATTATCGTGACTGATCCGAAACGCTCCCCTGAGTCCTTGATCGCGCAATTCGGTCGCCGCCGCACGAATTCTAGCTGGAAAACGAGTCCAATCAGTGAGGTCGAGAGAAGCCTCAAACTCATCGTCTTTCCGACTGCCGATTTTCACGCGAACATCGCCTTTGTAGCCGCCCGAGGGATAGAGCTGAATGCGAACGAAGTCGGAGGTCTTTAGCTTGCCAATTTGTTCTCGAATTTGCGGACGGAAGCTGCCGTCGCGCTTTAGGTGAGGGACTTTCATATTTTTGCCTAACAGTGTTATTCGGCCTTACTCGATGGCCTTACTGGGAGGGGGTTCATGGTGGGACGGAGTGACGGAAATCACGCAAAGGCAACGGCCAAGTCGGGAGGGTATGTTTTCGGAGGTGGCTGGAGGCGTCGTCGGAAGGCCTACTGGCGGGAGTGAAAGCCTTACCTTATACCAAGGCTGCGGCAGAATGGACCATTGGGTCCCGTGGGTAGGTCGGGGTTCATCCCCCGACATCCGCCGTAGGCGGACACGTGTCGGGCGTAAAGCCCGACCTACGATCAGACAGATTTCGACAGCCGTTGGTATTACCCAGCCGCGCCGCGGCCTCGGGTGAGGCCGCGGCGCGGTGGGCGGCGGGCGGTGGAGACGAGGAAATGTCGGGAAGCAGCACGAGGCGGGACGGTAAGAGGGCGTCGAGAAAAGGTCGCCCAGCAAGGTAGCGGAAGCCGTGAGGCGTTCGCCGCTTCGGGCGAAACGCTCACGCGTTCCGCTACAGGACCGCGCGATCACGAGGCTTTTTCGACGCTCTCCAAGAAAATGGAAAACGTGGGGAGAACAGGGGGCACGAGGCGGGACCCGGCCTGCGCGCGAGGCTACGGCGGGCAGGCAGCCTCGTCCACGACGGACGAAACGGAAAGAGGCACGAGGCGGGACGGTGAGAAAATGAAGGGCAGGGGCACGAGGCGGGACGCCTCGTCCACGACGATGGCGGTGGGCGCTACTTTTTTTCCTTCGGCAAAATCACGACTTTGGAGGCGTGGGGGCGGCCGAGGTATTTTTTCGCGAGCGCGGAGAGTTCGGCGGCGGTGATCGAGTTGACGTCGGCGAGGCGGGTGCGGGACCAGTCGAGGACCTCGGGTTTCTCCTGCGCGCGGGCGAGCACGGAGCCGAGCCAGTAGCCGTTGTCGCGGAGGGATTGCTCCATCGATTTGAGGATGGGCTCGCGGGCGCGCTTGAGTTCGTCGTCGCTCACGCCGTTTTGCGCGAGGTCGTCGCCGATGGCGAAGAGGAGGTCGGCGACTTTCGCGGCCTGGGCGGGCTCGATCTCGACGTGGGTGAGGATGTAGCCGTAGCCGGGGAACACGTCGCTCGCGATGCTGCCGGCGTCGGGGCTGTAGGCGGCGCCGAGTTCCTCGCGGATTTTCAGACGGAGGCGGTCGCTGACGACGCTGCCGAGGAGGTTGAAGCGGCGCAGGCGTTTGATGTCGATGCCGTCGGTGGTGGGCCAGTAGGTGCGGACGAGGCCGCGGGGGATCTCGGTGTCGACGCGATACTCCTGGGCGAAGGGGGCGACGGGGAAGGTGACTTTTTTCAGCGCGTCGGGCACGGACTCGTTGGCGCGGGGCGGGAGGGAGCCGAGGGTTTGCGCGACGGCGGCGATCGTGGCGTCGAGGTCGAGGTCGCCGACGACGGAGACTTCGAGTTTGCCGCGGGTGAGTTCGGGGGTGAGCCAGGCGCGGACCTCGTCGAGGTTGCGGGCGAGCATCTGGTCCTTGGGCGGCATGCCGAAGCGCGGGTCGCCGTTGACGAGGAGGCGGGAGACGTCGAGGGCGAGCGGGCCGTTGAGGGTGTGCTCGTAGGAGAGGTAGGCTTCCTCGAGGCCCTTGCGGGCCTGGCGCAGCGCCTCGGGGCGGTAGCCGGGATCGGTGAGGCGGGCGGCGATGAGCTGGAGTTGGAGGAGCAGATCGGCGCGGGTGGTGCTGCCGTTGAAGGTGAAGGATTCCTGGCCGGTGCCGAACTGGGAGCCGACGTTTTTGCCGGCGAGGATGCGGCGGAGATCGTCGGCGCTGTGCTGGCCGAGGCCGCCGGCGATGAAGGTGCCGCCGGCGAGATTGGCGAGGCCGGGCTGCGAGGGCGGCTGGGTCAACATGCCGCGGCCGACGCGGGCGAGGAGGCGGATGCGGTTGGCCTCGAAGTCGGTCTTTTTGAGGTTGAGGCGGACGCCGTTGGCGAAGGTGACGAGCGTGAGATCGAGGTCGGCGACGTGCTCGCGTTGGGTGACTTTGCCGGCGGGGCCGAAATCGGTGTAGGCCCACTTGAGTTCGGCCTCGGCGGCGGGGGGCTCGACCTTGACGGCGCGGGAAGTCTCGTAGGCGGCGGTGATGGCGGCGCGGGCGTCGCCGGGGATCTTGACGTTGCCGGAGACGAAGAGGAAGCGGCCCTGGGCGGAGAAATCGCGGCGCAGGGCGGCGAGGCAGTCGGCGGGCGTGACTTGGTCGAGGGCGGGCTTGAGGAGCGCGAGGTCGTCGGCGGGGGCGGTGAAGACGCCGCGGCTGGTGAGGGAGCCGGCGAGGCCGTTGGCGAGGCCGCCGTGGTGGCGGGTGGCGGCGGTCTTGGCGGCCTGGTCGAGGCCGTTGGCGAGGTTGGCGGCGGCTTCCTTGAGCTCGGCGGCGGTGAACCCGTGCTGGAGCGCGCGGCGCAGTTCCTGTTCGCCGATGGCGAGGGCGGCCTGCCATTGCTCGGGCTTGCAGTCGATATCGACGCCGGCTTCGCGGAAGAGATCGAAGGCCTCCTGCACGCTCACGCTGGCGGAGGTGAAGGGGGCGTTTTCCTTTTTGGCGAGCACGGAGAGGCGGCGGTTGAGCATCGAGAGCGCGAGGCGGCGCGGGAGGCGCGCGATGCGGCGGGCGGCGGTGTCGGGTTCGAAGGCGTAGGGCGTGATCGAGGTGAGCGAGAGGGAGGTGGCGGCGGCCTCGATCTCGGGGTGGTAGTGGGTGCGCAGGCCCGCGAAATCGGCGACGCGGCCGCGCGACGGCTCGGCGCGGGCGGGGCCGCGGGCCTGGAGGTCGGCGAAACCGGCGGCGATCATTTTCTCGACGGCGGCTGGATCGAAGTCGCCAACGGCGACGATGGCCATGAGTTCGGGGCGATACCAGGTGTCCCAGAAGTCGGTGAAGCGCTCGCGCGGCGCCTTTTCGATGACCTCGGGCACGCCGATGGGCAGGCGTGCGGGGAGGCGGGTGGAGCCGAGGGCGAATTCGAATTGGGCGATCTGCGTGCGGTATTCGACGGAGTCGCTGTCGCGTTTCTCGCTGGCGATGATGCCGCGCTCCTTGTCGATCTCCTCGGCCTTGAGGAGGAGGCCGCCGGCGTAGTCGCCGAGGACCTTGAAGCCTTCGGTGAGCGTGGCGTCGTCGACCTTGGGCATCTCAAGGAGGTAGAGGGTGCGGTCGAAGCCGGTGTTGGCGTTGGTGTCGGCACCGAAGCTCATGCCCATGCGCTGGAGGTATTCGACGAGCGTGCCGGGCGGGTAGTGGGTGCTGCCGTTGAAGGCCATGTGCTCGAGGAAGTGGGCGAGGCCGCGCTGGTCGTCCTGCTCGTGAAACGAGCCGGCGAGGACGAGGAGGCGGAGGGAGGCGCGGCCCTTGGGCTCGGCGTTCTGGCGGACGGCGTAGCGCAGGCCGTTGGGGAGCGTGCCGAACTTGACGGCGGGGTCGGGCTTGAGGTCGCTGGCCTCGTGGGGGAACGGCAGCGCGGCGCGGGCCACGAGCGCGACGAGGAGGAAGAGCAGGGGACGGGCGCGGCGGGGAATCGAGAACATGGTGCGCGCAGGCTGGGGTATTCACCTGCGTCGCAAAAGCACAAAAGGCTCGGAAACGCCGGGCGGCAGCGCCTGAATGTTCGACCCACACTCGACCGATGCTTTGGATCTATCGACTGCTGTTTGCCCCGGCGCTGCTGGTGATGGCGCCGGCCTATGTGCTGCGGATGTGGCGGCGCGGGGGCTATGGCGGCGGATTTGCGCAGCGGTTCGGGCGGCACCCGAAACTGGCGAAGCTGCCGCCCGGAAAAAAACGCGTTTGGCTGCAAGCGGTGAGCGTCGGCGAGATGTTTGCGATCGGGCCGATCCTGCAGGCGCTGCAGCGCGACGGCGTGGAGGTTTACCTGACGACGACGACGAGCACGGGCCATCGGATCGCGCTCGACCGGTATGGCGGGCTGACGGTGGGGATCGGGTATTTCCCGATCGACTGGTGGCCGTTCGCGGCGCGGGCGTGGCGGCGGATCGCGCCGACGCTGACGATCATCGCCGAGGGCGAGCGGTGGCCGGAGCACATGCGGCAGGCGGCGAAGCGCGGCGTGCCGGTGGTGTGCATCAACGCGCGGCTGTCGGATCGCAGCTACGCGCGGATGAAGGCGTTCGCGCCGGCGGCGCGGCTGATGCTCGACGGGGTGACGCGGTTGCTGCCGTGCTCGGCGCAGGACGAGGCGCGGTTCCGGGAGCTGGGCGTGCCGGCGGAGACGATGTTCACGACGGGCAACATCAAGCTGGATGTGCACATCACGATGCTCGGCGAGACGGAGCGTGAGCGGCTGCGGCGTGAGCTGGGGTTGCCGCGGGGACTGGTGCTGCTCGGGTCCTCGACGTGGCCGGGGGAGACCGACGCGCTGCTGGACGCCTTGCGGAAGACCCGGGAGCAAGGGGTGCAGTGTTCGCTGCTGGTCGTGCCGCGCCACGCGGAGCGGCGGCTGGAGATCGAGCGGCTGCTGCAGAAGGGAAAGTGGAAATACCATTTCCGCTCGCGCGGGATGGCGAAGGAGGAGGTCGACGTGGCGGTGGGCGACACGACGGGGGAGCTGCGGAATTTCGCGCAGCTCGCGGATGTGGTTTTCGTGGGCAAGAGTCTGCCGCCGCACGGCGAGGGGCAGACGCCGGTCGAGGCGGCGGCACTGGAGAAGCCGATCGTGTTCGGACCGGGGATGAGCAATTTCCGGTTGATCGCCCGGGATCTCCTGGCGCGCGGCGCGGCGCGCGAAGTGCGCGATGCGGCCGGACTGGCGACGGCGGTGGCGGAGTTGTTCCGCGATGCGGCGCAGCGCGAGCAGCTCGCGGCGGCGGCGGCGCAGTGGCACCGCGACAACAGCGGCGCGGTGGAGCGGACGCTGCGGGTGATCCGGGAGGAACTGGGGAAACGGTAGGGCTGTAGCGGCGGTCTATGACCGCCGGGCGGACGTCGTTGGATTTTCGACGGCGGTCATAGACCGCCGCTACAATCAGGAGTCGGCGCCGAACATGCGGTCCCAGCGGCGGAATTCGTCGTCGAGGGCGGCTTCGAGCGCGGCGACGGCTTCCGGGGGCGGGGTGCGGGAGAGATGGTTCGCGTAGAGCCAAGCCCGGCGCGCGAGATCGGGTGCACAGTCGCGGGGTTCGGCGAGGGAGCGGTCGACGCAGTCGCGGCACCATTGGCGGAGCGCGTGGCTGCCGTGGGCGATGAACTCGCGGTGCCAGCGGCGCGCGAGGCGGCGGGAGTTTTGCTCGTCGTGGAGTTTGCGTCCGGCGGAGGAGCTGACGTGGTGGCGGATCACGCTCGTGAGCGCGACGGCGTTGGTCCGGCCGGAGGCGAGGGCGCGGAAGCACAGATCGACGTCCTCACCGCCGTTGATGAAGGCTTCGTCGAAGCCGCCGAGCTGGCGCCAGAGTTTGCGCTCGAGGAGGAGGCAGGCGCCGGTGACGGCGGGGATGCGACGGATGGTCGTGAAAAAACGGGAGAGAGCGGAAGGCAGCGCGCGATCGTGGACGGGTTTGCCCTGATGATTGATGATGATGCCGGTGTGGTCGATGGCGCCGGATCTGGCGTCGAGCTGGACGTTGCCGATCACGCCGGCGGCATCGAGGAGCGAGGCGTGGGCGCGGAGCATCGGCCCGAGCCAGCCGGGAAGGAGGACGAGGTCGTTGTTGAGCAGGGCGAGGAAACGGCCGTGGGCGAGCGCGGCGGCGCGGTTGTTGGCGGCGGCGTAGCCGAGATTGCGCTCGTTGAGGACGACGCGGAACGGCGGAACGAGCGTGGCGAGCCAGTCGCGCGTGCCATCGGTGCTGCCGTCGTCGACGAGGATGATCTCGTGGGCGAGACCGGCGGGCAGCGTGGCTTGCAGGGAGTCGACGCACGCGCGGGTGAGCGCGAGGTTGTTGTAGAGGGGGATGATGACGCTGACCTGCAAGGAAGGGAGGAGGGACTGAGGGAGTGAGGGAATGAGCGGAAAGGCAACGACCTCGCGTGCCACTCAATCCCTGACTCCCTCGTTCCCTCAATCCCTTATTCTCTACTCCTCGGCGCGAAGAGCGTGAGACCGCGTCGATGTCGCGTGAGGGTCGTGCTTGAGTAGGGCCAGTCTGCGAATGGCCCGGTCCGGTCGGAGACCGGACCTACTTTTCTTCGGCGATGCGGCGGAGGTAGGCGCCGTAGGCGGACTTGCCGAGGCGGGCGATGTTGGCGTCGAGGCCGGCGCGGTCGATCCAGCCTTTGCGCCAGGCGATCTCCTCGATGCAGGCGATCTTGAGGCCCTGGCGGTTTTCGATGACGGAGACGAATTGCGCGGCTTCGAGGAGCGAGTCGTGCGTGCCGGTGTCGAGCCACGCGGTGCCGCGGCCGAGCTCCTCGACGTGGAGCGAGCCGGTTTCGAGGTAGAGGCGGTTGAGATCGGTGATTTCGAGTTCGCCGCGCTGGGAGGGTTTGAGCGTGCGGGAGCGGCGGACGACGTCGGCGTCGTAAAAGTAGATGCCGGGGATGGCGTAGTTGGATTTCGGCTGCGCGGGCTTTTCCTCGAGGGAGAGCACGCGGCCGTCGGGGCCGAACTCAACCACGCCGTAGCTTTTGGGATCGGCGACGCGGTAGCCGAAGATGGTGGCGCCGGTGGTGCGCTCGCCGGCGCGGGTGAGACTGCCGACGAAATCGGCGCCGTAGAAAAGATTGTCGCCGAGGACGAGCGCGGCGGGCTCGGCGCCGGTGAGGAAACCGGTGTCGCCGGCGATGTGGAAGGCCTGGGCGAGTCCGTCGGGGCTGGGTTGTTCGGCGTAGGAAAATTTGACGCCGATGGCGGAGCCGTCGCCGAGGAGCTTGCGGAAATTGGGCAGGTCAGTGGGCGTCGAGATGATCAGGATCTCGCGGATGCCGGCGAGCATGAGGACGGACAACGGGTAGTAGACCATCGGCTTGTCGTAGACCGGCATGAGCTGCTTGCTCACGGCGATCGTGAGGGGATAAAGGCGCGTTCCCGAACCTCCCGCTAGTATTATTCCTTTTCGGTGCATCGGTGGTAGTGAGCAAGTGTAAGGGTTAAGGAAGAAGGCGTAAGGTTATGAGTCACCGAGGCTGCGGATTAGCGCGTAGAGTTTGCCACCAATTAGGCGCGCGTCGGCCCGGAGTTGATTTGCACGTTCGCTCGAAACGAAGCCGAAATCTTCTGCGAGATATAGTTGGTTGCGAGATTCGCCTGCGGAGCCTTTGGCATAGCCAAGAAACTGAATGAACTCTTTGCGGTGAAGACGTTCGGATCCTTCGGCAATGTTGTTGGAAATCGAGCACGCTGCGTCGGTGATTTGATTGCGGAAGTTGAAATCACGGCAACCGTCGAGTTCGCGGTAGATGTCGCCAGCGAACTTCCGCGCCAGTTTCCAAACTTCGAGATCTTCAAAAGACCGGTAGGCCATGCGAGCAATCTTCTGAGCCTAAACCTTCAATCCTTAAACCTAAAACTCCGCGGGCGTCAGCCCGCGGTGCCGAGGCGTTCGCGGGCGTATTTCTTGGCGGTGATGTCGGCGGCCCAGGCGCGGTGGGTGAGATACCAGTCGACCGTCTTGGCGATGCCGGTGGCGAAGGATTCGCGGGGGGACCAGCCGAGTTCGCGCTGGAGTTTGGCGCAGTTGATCGCGTAGCGGCGGTCGTGACCGGGGCGGTCGGCGACGTAGGTGATCTGGTCGGCGTATTTTTTGCCGTCGGCGCGCGGGGATTTCTCGTCGAGGAGCGCGCAGATGGTGCGGACGATCTCGAGGTTGGGTTTTTCGTTCAGGCCGCCGATGTTGTAGGTCTCGCCGACGCGGCCGCGCTGGAGCACGAGCCAGATGGCGGCGGCGTGATCCTCGACGTAGAGCCAGTCGCGCACCTGCATGCCGTCGCCGTAGACGGGGAGCGGTTTGCCCTCGAGGGCGTTGAGGATGACGAGCGGGATCAGTTTCTCGGGGAAGTGGAACGGGCCGTAGTTGTTCGAGCAGTTGGTGGTGAGCGTCGGGAATTTGTAGGTGTGCTGGTAGGAGCGCACGAGGTGATCGCTGGCGGCCTTCGAGGCGGCGTAGGGGGAGTTGGGCGCGAAGGGCGTCTCCTCGGTGAAGGCGGGATCGGTGGGCGTGAGCGTGCCGTAGACTTCGTCGGTCGAGACGTGGAGAAAACGGAAGGCGGACTTGCGCGGCTCGGGGAGTTTCGACCAGTGGAGGCGGGCGCAGTTGAGCAGGCGGAGCGTGCCGACGACGTTGGTCTGGACGAAGGGCTCCGGCGAATCGATCGAGCGATCGACGTGGGATTCGGCGGCGAAATTGACGACGGCGTCGATCTGGTGCTCGGCGAGGAGGCGCGTGACGAGGTCGGCATCGCCGATGGAGCCGTGCGCGAAAACGTAGCGCGGATCGCCGGCGAGATCCGCGAGGTTGGCGGGGTTGCCGGCATAGGTGAGGGCGTCGAGGTTGACGAGGCGGGTGAGGGTCGAGCCTTTTTCGAGGAGGCGCTGGCGGATGAAGTTGGAGCCGATGAAGCCGCAGCCACCGGTGACGAGGAGGTTCATGATTCGAGGAAAGAAGGCCGTTCCAAGCCGGTGATCCGGATTACGCGTTCGGCGTGATCGAGGTGATAGTGAACGTTGAGATCAACTGCCACGCAAACGCGGATTTCGAATCCGTCGGCGTCGCGGTAGCGGAGATGGCCGTCGTGAAACGGGTGTCTGCCCAAGCTGTCGAGAAATTCGCGAATTTGCCGGCGTTCGTTGAGCGGAAGACCTTCGAATGTCACCAAGGCGCTCCGATCCAATCGCCACGTGTAGGGCGCCATCAGCGACCCTCGGCCCGAAGTTTGGCATCGCTCGCCAGCACTTCTTCACGCGTGATGAAATCGCCGGCAGCCATGGCCCGGTTGCGGCGCGTCATCTCCTCGATGAACGTCGGATCATTGATTTGATCGAGCAAGGCCAGATGGCGACGCATCCATTTGCGCTCCTCGGGCGAAAGCCGTTCGGCGGTTTCTTTGAGTTCGGCAATGGACATGAGAGGAAGATGGCCGCTTTGAGCCGATTTTTCCAGTTCTACTTTGGTCAGGCCTCGACGACTTGGCGGAGGGAGTCGTGCCAGTCGGGGAGGCGGAGATTGAAGGTGTTTTCGAGCTTGGCGCAGGACATCACGGAGTAGGCGGGGCGCTTGGTCGGCGTCGGATATTCGGCGGAAGTGATGGCTTCGACTTCGCGGCACTTTTTCGTCTCGGTGGGCATGAGGTCGATGATGGCGGAGGCGAAACCGTGCCAACTCGTCTGGCCCGTGGAGCAGAGGTGGTAGGTGCCGCTGACGGCGCGGGCATCGGCCTGTTCGGCAGGCTCAGGGCAGGCGGGGATCCGGACTTGGAGGAGCGCGTGCGCGGTGGTCTCGGCGATCATGCGCGACCAGGTGGGGCAGCCGACCTGATCGGCGACGACGCGGAGTTTTTCGCGTTCGCGGGCGAGGCGCTGCATGGTGAGCATGAAGTTGGCGCCGCGCGCACCGTAGACCCAGCAGAGGCGGAAAATCAGATGGTTGCACCCGCTGGCGCGGATGGCTTCGTCGCCGGCGTGCTTGGTGCGGGCGTAGGCGCCGAGGGGATTCGGGGCGTCGGTCTCGACGTAAGGCGTGGTTTTCGTGCCGTCGAAGACGTAGTCGGTCGAGTAGTGGACGAGGAGGGCGCCGCGGCGGGCGGCTTCCCCGGCCATGAGGCCGGGGGCGTCGGCGTTGATCTTGGTGGCGAGGGCGAGGTCGGTCTCGGCTTTGTCGACGGCTGTGTAGGCGGCGGCGTTGATGATGATGTCGGGCGCGGCGTCGGCGATGTGGCGGCGGATGGAGTCGGGCGCGGTGAAATCGACCTCGGGGTAGTCCACGCAGGCGAGCCGGCACATGGGTGCGAGCGTGCGGCGGAGTTCCCAGCCGACCTGGCCGACTTTGCCGAAGAGGAGGATTTTGGGGAGAGGCATGAAAGTGGACTGGGGCGTGTTTTAAAACCTCGTGGGAGGGGCTTTATGCCCCGACGGGCTTCGGTGTGCACCGGGCGTCGGGGCATAAAGCTCTTCCCACAATTCCTTTTCGCGCGATTGCATGAGTTTGAGAACACTCCCTGGGGATCAGAGACCTAGAACAGCTTTTCCGGGGCGAGTTCACGCAGGGGCGGGTTTTTCGTGTCACGCGCGGAAAGGATCGGGTTTTCGACGGGCCAGCGGATGCCGACGGCGGGATCGTTCCAGAGGAACCCGATTTCGTCCTTCGGGGAATAGGTTTCGGTGACCTTGTAGTGGAAGAGCGCGGTGTCGCTGGTGACGACGAAGCCGTGGGCGAAGCCGGCAGGCACCCAGAGCTGGCGTTTGTTTTCGGCGGAGAGTGTGACGCCGAACCAGCGACCGAAGGTGGGCGAGGCGCGGCGAATGTCGACGACGACATCCCAGACCTCGCCCTGCCAGACGGAGACGAGTTTGCCTTGGGCGCGGGGGTTCTGGGCGTGCATGCCGCGGAGCGTGCCGCGGCAGGAGAGGGAGAAATTGTCCTGCACGAAGTCGCCGGTGAGGCCGGCGTCGCGGTAGCGGTCGCGGCTCCAGGATTCGAGGAAGAAGCCGCGGGCGTCGCCGAAGACTTTCGGCTCGATGAGCAGCGGGCCGTCGAGTTCGCAGCGGTGGACGTTCATGAAAAGCGAGGAGGGAAGCGGGCGGGGGGCAGGCGAACAAGGCGATTTTGCGGAATGGACGGGGATGGGGCGCAACTCAAACTGAGGTCAGAACGCGTCGAAAGAGCCTGATGAAGCGCGCTCACCCGCACCGGCTTGGCGTAGCCGCGGGCGTTCCTGGGTGTAACTCAAACTGAGGTCATTTTTGGCATGCCCGGACTGTAGCGGCGGTCTATGACCGCCGTCGGTGCGCCAAGGGTATTCGTTCGGCGGTCACAGACCGCCGCTACAAATCGCTGACCTCGGTTTGAGTCACACCCGGCGTTCCTGCCCGTCGGGGTATGAGCTTGCCATTCGGCCTGCACCGGCGGGCCGGGACGCCCGCCGCTACAGCGGAGCATTCGGGAACTGGCACCCGTTTGTGCGGCAACCCTGCTCCCTCTCTCCCGCGCGAAATGCCTTGGTCTGCGGCGCGGGAGCCGTAACAAGGTTGGCCCCGCACGATGGCTCCCGCTTCCCGCATTCCGCTCCGCTGGCAGATGTTCGCGCTGTCGTTCGTCGCGCTTTTCCTGGAGTTGATGGTGATCCGGTGGGTGCCGTCGGTGGTGGGACTGGTGGCGTATTACGCGAATCTGATGCTGCTGAGTTCGTTTCTCGGCCTGGGCATCGGCGCGATGGCGGCGACGCGGCCGTGGAAACTCTTCGACTGGTTCCCGGTTTTGATGGCGGTCACGATCGGATCGTTGCTGTTGTGCCGCGATGTGGTCGTCGGCACGGCGGGCGAAGAGGCGCGATTCTTCGCGGTCGGGCCGGCCCTGCACAACGCGATGGTGCTCGGCTGGATTTTTGCGATCAACGCGTTGTTGTTCGTGCCCCTCGGGCAGCGCATGGGCGAACTTTTCGGGCAGATGCCGCGACTCTCCGCCTATGCGTGGGACATCGGCGGCAGCCTCGCGGGCACCGCGGCGTTCGGCTGGTTTTCGCTGAAATATTTTTCGCCCGTGGCCGGCCTCGCGGTGGTGATGGCCGTCTATCTCGGACTGGCGACGCGGCGGCGGTGGCTCGCCGCCGGATTGTTCGCGGGGCTGCTCTTCGTGGTGGCGCGCTCCGGCGATCCGGCGGCGATCTGGTCGCCGTATCACCACATCGTCGTGACGCGGGTCGAGTCCCCGCAGCGGCCCGAGTCGGCGCCGCCGCCCGGTCTGCGCACGATGCGCAACCCGCCGATCTACGGGGTGAAGGTCAACCGGTTCGGCTATCACTACGACGGGACGCTCGACGCGGCGCGTTACGACGCCGGCACGCCGCCGGCGCGGTTCGTCGCCGATTTGGCGGAGCAATACCGGCTGCCCTACCGCATCTGCCGCGGGCGCGAGCGGGTGCTCATCGTCGGCGCGGGCGGCGGCACGGATGTCGAAGCGGCGCTGGCGAGCGGCGTGAAACACGTCGACGCCGTGGAGATCGACCCGGTGATCGTGGACGTGTCGCACCGTTTCAACTCCGGGGCGCCGTATGCGGACCCGCGGGTGACGGTGCACATCGGCGATGCGCGGTCGTTCATCAAGGGCGCGGCGGGTGGCTACGATCTGGTGGTGTTCGGCTTCCTGGATTCGCAGGCGCTGTTCAGCAGCATGAGCAACGTGCGGCTGGACGGCTACGTTTACACCGTCGAAAGCCTGCGGACGGCGTTCGGGCGGCTGAACGAGCGCGGCACGCTCGCGCTGTCGTTCTACCTCGGCGGAAACTGGCTGGGCCCGAAACTCTTCCGCATGGTGGCGGAGGCCACGGGCCGCGAGCCGGCGATGTATATGTTCGGCGCCCAGATGGTGCTGCTCGCGACCAAGGACGATGCGCTGCGCTTCCCGGGGGCGGTGGACCGGTTTCACCGGGCGCGCTTCGAAGACCCGCCGCGGCTCGAAGTTTCGACGGATGACTGGCCGTATCTCTACCTGCAGCGCAAGACGGTGCCGCGGGACTACGCGATCGCGATCGGCGGGATGCTGGTGCTGGCGCTCGCGGTGCTCCGGTGGCTGCGCGGCCGGCAGGGCGGCGGGACGGACTGGCATTTCGGGCTGCTCGGCCTCGGGTTCCTGCTGCTCGAGACCAAGAGCATCAGCGACGCCACGCTCTACTTCGGCGCGACGTGGCTCGTGACGTTGATCACGGTCGGCGGCGTGCTGCTGATGGTGCTGGCGGCCAATCTCGTGGCGGCGCGGCTGCGGGCGTTTTCGTTCTGGCTGTTCGTGCCGCTGTTCCTCGCGCTGGCGCTGGTGATCGCGATGCCGCGCGAGGACATCCTGGGGCTCGGTCTGGCGGGGCGCGTCGCGTGGGCGGCGCTGGCGGTGCCGTTGCCGGTGTTTTTCGCGGGGCTGGTTTTCTCGACGACGTTCCGCGACGCCCGCGATCCGGGCGCGGCCTTCGGCGCGAACCTGATCGGGGCGATGATCGGCGGGTTCTGCGAATACCTCGCGATGGCGGTCGGCGGCGAGCGCCTCTCGCTGCTGGTGGCGGCGGCGTATCTCGGCAGCCTGCTCGCGCTGTTCGCGGGGCGGCGCGCGGGCCGCGCGGCGTGAGACGGAGCCTCAGCCGCGTTGATGCAGTTGAGAGCTGAGAGTTGAGGGTTGAGAGTCCGATCCTCAGGGCGAAAAACCGCACCGCCCGTCTCAAGAACGAGATTCACGGTTTGGTTTTGCTCTCAACTCTCAGCACTCAACCCTCAACTGAATTCCCACGGCTCAGCGCAGGAAGTTGTATTTGAAAATCGCCCACAGGGCGCGGAAACCGTCGCGCCAGCCGATCTTCTTCCCCTCGGCGTAGGTGCGGCCGTAGTAGCTGATGCCGACCTCGTAGATGGCGACGTGGAGCTTGGCGACCTTGGCGGTGATCTCCGGCTCGAAGCCGAAGCGGTCTTCCTTGAGCTTGATCTGCTGGAGCACCTCCCGGCGGAACACCTTGTAGCAGGTTTCCATGTCGGTGAGGTTGAGGTTGGTCGCCATGTTGGAGAGCAGCGTGAGGAATTTGTTGCCCACCATGTGCCAGAAATAGACCACGCGGTGCGGCTGGCCACCCTGGAAGCGCGAGCCGAACACGACGTCGGCGCGCCCATCGACGATCGGCTGCATGAGGCGCGGGTATTCGTTGGGGTCGTATTCGAGGTCGGCGTCCTGCACGATCACGATGTCGCCGGTGGCGGCGGCGAAGCCGGTGCGCAGGGCGGCGCCTTTGCCCTGGTTGACGTCGTGATAAACGATCTGGTCGACCAGCGGCGCGATCTGGCTGCGGAGGATATCGCGCGTGCCGTCGCGCGAGCAGTCATCGACGATGATGATCTCCTTTTCCGCCACCGGCGCCGCGCGCACGCGATCGACGATCGAGCGGATGGTCTTCGCTTCGTTGTAGCAGGGGATGACGATGGAGAGTTTCATGCAAACGGGCGACTCACGCTAGGCTGCGGCGGAGCGGGGGGAAGTCTTTTTCGGGCACAGGGCGGCTTCGGGTGTGACCCAAACCGAGGACAGCCCGAGCGGTCATGCGACCGTGCGTGGGTGGTCGGTGAGGTGGGCGGGCACGTCCCTGTGCCCGCATGGTCGGATCGCCCTGGTCATTCGAAATGCGGGCACCGGGACGTGTCCGCCCACCTCGCGGCGGCTTACGCGCTGCCTTCGGTTTGGGTTGCACCCGCAGTTTCTCGTGCTGCCACGGCCCGGCGTTCGGCGGGCGGGCAGTGGGCTGGGCCCGGCCTTTTCTCGCGCCGCGCGCGGGCGTTGACCGGCGGGAGCGGGAGACGCATGGTGGCGGGCGCGTGTTTCAAATGCTGCACACACTCTTTGCGCGCCCCGGGGCCCAGGTGGCGGCGCGCAATTTCGGCTGGCTGGTGGCGGATCGGTGCGCCCGGCTGGTCCTGACCCTCGGGGTGGGACTGTGGGTGGCCCGCTACCTCGGTCCGGAACGGTTGGGGCGCCTGAGCTATGTCGTGGCGCTCGTGACGCTGGCGAATTTCCTGCCGCAACTCGGGTTGGACGCCGTGTTGAGACGCGAGTGGCTGCGGTCGCCGGCCGGGGCGGCGGAGTGGCTGGCGAGCGCGTGGCTGCTGCGGATGGGCGCCGGCCTCGCGGCGGGTGCGGGGTTGCTGGTGGTGGCGGGGGGAGGGTGGGGGCTGTCGCCGGACGAGGCGCGGCTCCTCGCGGTGCTGGTGGTGCTGATGCTGCAACCGGCGTGGTTTTTGCCCGAGCTGTGGTTGCAGACGCAGCTGAATGCGCGGGCGGCGGCGATGGTGCAGACCGGCGCGCTGGCGGTCGCGTCGGTGGCGCGGGTGGGTTTGATCGCGGGCGGGGCCGGGCTGACGGCGTTTGCGTGGGTGCTGGTCGGCGAGATGGTGCTGGGCGCGGGCGGGTTTTACTGGGCCGCCCGGCGGGCCGGCATGCCGCGGATGTGGGGGGGCGCGACCGGGACGACGGCGCGGCGACTGGTGCGGGAAGCGTGGCCGCTCGCCCTCGCCAGCCTGGCGGTGGTGATCTACATGAAGATCGACGAAGTCATGCTGCGGCGGCTGGCGGGCGCGGAGGCGGTGGGCATCTACGCGGCGGCGGCGCGACTGAGCGAGGTGTGGTATTTCGTGCCGACGGCGATCGCGTCGAGCGTGTTGCCGGCGCTGCTGCGGGCGCGCGAGGCCGGGGGCGAAACCTACCGCCGGCGTCAGCAGGAGTATTACGATCTGAGCGCGGCGCTCGCCTACGGCCTGTCGGTGCCGGTGGCCTGGCTGGCGCCGCTCATCGTGCAGCTGGCGTATGGGCCGGTGTTCGCCGGGGCCGCGCCGATCCTCGCCGTGCACATCTGGTCGAGTGTGTTCGTGTTTCTCGGCGTGGCGCGCGGGCAGTGGCTGGTGAACGAAGGACTCCAGACGTTCTACCTGGGGACGACCGCGGCCGGCGCCGTGGTCAACGTGGGGTTGAACCTCGTGTTGATTCCGCGCTGGGGCGGGCTCGGTGCGGCCTGGGCGACAGTGATCGCGTATGGGGTGGCGGCGTGGCTCTCCACGTATCTGCACCCGGCGGCGCGGCCGACCGCGGCGCGGCTGACGCGTGCGCTGTTGATTCCGCTGCGCGGTTGGCGTTACCTCCGCCGCACATGAAGCTGCCGCCGGGAATCCGCCGCCCGCTGGTCCGCGCCCGCCGGACGGTGTTCGAGGCGCTGGGCAGCGAACGCTACTCGCGTCCGGCGCTGCACGGACTCGACCGGAAGCTCGACGCGTTCCTGGAGCGGACGGGTGGATTCTTCGTGGAGGCGGGCGCGAACGACGGATTTGCGCAAAGCAACACGTATCACCTCGAGCGGTGGCGCGGCTGGTCGGGCATCCTGATCGAACCGATTCCGGAACTCGCGGCGGAGTGCCGGAAAAACCGGCCGCGCTCGATCGTGGTGCAGGCGGCGCTGGTGGCGCCGGATCATACCGCGCCGGAAGTCGAGATGCAGTTCGCCGGACTGATGTCGGTGGTCGACGGCGCCTTCGGCGACGCCGCCCGCCGGCAGCAGCATGTGACCACCGGCAGGGCGCAGCGCGACGCCGGGCGCACTTACGCGGTGCGCGTGCCGGCCCGCACCTTGAGTGCGATTCTCGCCGCACATGCCCGGGGGCGGGCGGTGGATCTGTTGAGTCTGGACGTCGAGGGCGCGGAGCTCACGGCGCTGGCCGGACTCGATCTCGCGCAGCACGCCCCGCGCCTCATCTGCGTCGAGGCCCGGGCGCCGGCCGCGGTCGCCGCGCTGCTCGGCGGGCGCTACGAGCAGGTGGCGGTGCTTTCCGACAACGGGGAACATCAGGACCTGTTGTTTCGCCGGCGATGAAACCGCGCCACCACGGATTCTTCGCCAGCGTCCCCGGGCTGCGACATCTCCCGCGGGTGTGGTGGTCGACCTGGCGGATTCTTCACCGCCGGTTCGGGCACGACCGCAGCGTGGTGTGGCGCGAACCGCGGGACGCCGAGGGGCGGGCGCTGCCGTGGTTCACCTATCCGGCGATCGAATATCTCGGGCAGCTGGATTTCAGCGACAAGACCGTGTTCGAATTCGGGGCCGGCAACTCCACGCTGTATTGGAGCCGGCGGGCGGCGCGGGTGGTGAGCGTGGAGCACGATCGCGGCTGGCATGAGCGACTGCGGGCGCAATTGCCGCCCGGACAGGAATTGATCCTCGCGGAGGACCGGCGGGAGTATCCGCAGGTGCTGGCGCGCCGGCCGGACGAATTCGACGTGATCGTGGTCGACGGCATCGAGCGGCGGGCGTGCTGCGCGGCGGCCGTGTCGCGGCTGCGGCGGGGCGGCCTGGTGATCCTCGACAATTCGGACTGGCACCACCATTGCGCGGCGGTGCTGCGGGAGGCCGGTCTGCTCGAGGTTGATTTCGCGGGGTTCGGTCCGGTCAACGGCTACACGTGGACGACCTCGCTGTTTTTTCACCGGGAGTTTGCCTTTCGCTCCGAGGGGCCGCGGCAACCGATGCACGGCCTTGGCGCCCTGCCGCTGCAGGAGGAGGCGTCGTGAAACCGGTGGTGCCCGTGGTGCTCTTCGCGTATGCCCGGCCGCAGCACCTGGCGCGCGTGCTGGCCGGTTTGCGCGAGAATCGCGTGCCGTGGCTGTGGGTGTTTGCCGACGGCGCGAAGGGAGCGGCGGATGCCGCCGCCGTGACCGAGACCCGCACGATGCTGCGCGCGATCGATTGGTGCGAGGTGCGGCTGGTGGAGCGGCCGCAGAATCTCGGCCTTGGGCGCAACGTGCTCGCGGGGGTGGGCGAGGTGGCCGCGGCGCACGAGATGTTCGTGGTGTGGGAGGACGATTTGATCGGCGTGCCGGGCACGTATGCGTGGTTGTGCGCGGCGCTGCACCGCTACGCGCACGAGCCACGCGTGATGAGCGTGACGGCGTGGACGCATGAACGCGTGACCCCGGCGGCGGTGGCGGGCCGTCCCTATTTCGACGGCCGGGCGGAATGCTGGGTCTGGGGAACGTGGGCGCGGGCGTGGGCCGGCATGGACGAAACGGCGGAGGAAAAACTCGCGGATTGCCAGCGGCAGGGCATGGCGCCGGACCATTTTGGGGCGGACATCCCGGCGATGGCGGCGGTCGAGACCGCCAAGAACATCTGGGCGGTGCGCTGGCTTTGCCATCACCTGCAACACGGCGGCCTGTGTCTGCGCCCGCCGTGGAGCATGGTCGAGCACATCGGTTCGGATGCGCAGGCGACCAACTGCGTGGATTCGGATTGGATGCGCCAGCCGGCCCTGCGCCCGGCTCCGCCGGTGCCGGCGGTCTGGCCGGAGCCGATACTGGAGAGCGACCTGCCGGCCCTATGGCGACGGCAGACGCGCCAGTCCGTCACGCAGCGGGCCAGGACGTGGCTCCGGCGCCTGCTCCGCGGCACCGGCGGGTGAGGAGGGCGGCCTCAGGAGGACGCCGGCGAGGTCGTCGCGGTTTTGCCCGGTGCGGGTCGGGAACGCGGGCGGGCGGCGAGGCCCTTCTGCACCGCTTTCGCGGCGAGGGGCCAGAACCCTTCATCGGCCACGCGCCGGACGATTTTCCGCATCTGGAGGGCCCGCTGGCGCAGGGACGGAGAATAAAACGGGGGCCGTTGGAGCGCCGTGTTCAGATAATAGGCGAGGCCCGAGTTGATGCAGCCGCCGCAGACGGGTTGGCGGAGTTTGCGGTGGAGCGCGGCCTGCAGATCACCGCGCACGACGTGGCCGCAGGCATAGTCGGGATGGTCGCGGGCGACCTGGCAGCAGGTGACGACGTTGCCCAGTTCGTCGATGTTGAGGTAGTCGCCCTGCGGACAACGGTAGCCCTGCTTCGGCGCGGCGGCCATGATCCGGTCGATTTCGTCGAGCGTGAACAGATCGCGTTGCGCCACCTGCCGCCGTTCGGCGGAGAGCTTGCCGGTGACGTAGTCGTTGATCTCCCACCAGTTGTTCAGAATGGCAAAATACGGGTTGAGCTCGATGCCGCGCTCGTCGGCGAACCGCTCGCACGGTTTGATTTCCGCCGTGTTGAACTTGTAGACGTGATACGAGATCGCGAACCGGCCGGTGAACCCGTGCTCGCGGCACTGCGTGACGATGCGGTCGATGTTGCCGAGAATCTCCGTAAACTGGAAACCGTGGATGCGATCGTAGGCTTCCTGGGAAAAGCCCGGCATGGAGAAGATCACGTGGTCCAGGTTCGCCACGAAGACCCGGTCGATGGCCGGGACCCGGGAAGCGTTGGTGCTGATCGCATACTTGAGCCCCAGTTCGTTGATGACCCCGGCCAGGGCCGGCAGGCGCGGGTGAAGCACGGGTTCCCCCCAGTTGTAGAGGCTGATCACCGCTCCCTTGGTGATGACCTGCTCGGCGAGCAGTCGCGTCAGGGCCTGGCGAAACACATCGACATCGACGAACCGGGCCCGGGCCGGCCGGTCGACCCCGGAGTGGCAGTAAGCGCATTTGGCATTACAGATCCCGGCGATCTCGAAATAGACGGCTTTGTATTTCCAAGACATGCGCGGCAGGTGCAGGTGGGAAGTAATCGCGAGGCGGTGGGACGGCGACGGTAGCGAGGAAGGCTCTGGCCACAAGTGCCAATCGTAATGCGTGTCCCGTCGGGGTGTGACTCAAACTGAGGTCAGCGATCTGTAGCGGCGGTCTATGACCGCCGAACGAATGCCCTTGGCGCAACGACGGCGGTCATAGACCGCCGCTACAGCCGAGCCCCTCGAAAGATGACCTCACTTTGAGTTACACCCGTCCCGTCGGGCGCATCTCACTTTCGTGCACTGCGTCGCTCTCGCGGGACTGCAAGAATCTACTGAGGCTCGCACAATTGAGTGACACGCGGTGGTGCGGGGAGCGCCCGCGTCCCGCGGGCCGTCCTCGGCGTCCCGCCGAGGATTTCGGAGGTGTCGGCGAGACGCCGGCACCAGCACCCGAGACGGGTGCGCTCCCCGAACCACCGAACTCTTTGTCACCCTATTTCGCGAGGCTCAGTAAGATGCGCCCGTCCCGTCGCGGCAGCCCCGGCCGCGCTGGAGGTCGATCGACCCGTCGGCCGCGGGGAGACGTAGCACTTGCGTTCACTGCCGTCGGTTGGGAGAACCCGGAGGTGCCCGAGCGCCATCCCCTTCGGTCCATCGTGAGTGCCTTGATCCCTCAGCGGGCCCGGCGCCGGATCCGTCATTTCCGACTGCGCCGGGTGTTTTCCGGGGACTACGGCACATGGGCGGCGGCCCGCGCGGCGTCGAGGGGTTACGATGATCAGGCGGTGTTGCAAAAGGTGGTGGCGGCCACGCGCGAGGTGGCGGCGGGCCGGGCCCTGTGGGAGCGGGACGGGGTGGCGTTTCAAAACCCCGGATTCAATGAGCCGTTGCTCGCCGCCTTGAAGGAGATCGCCGTCAGCGCGGGCGATCGGTTGGACGTGGTCGATTTTGGTGGCGCGCTGGGGAGCACGTGGTGGCAGCACCGGCCGGCTTTGCGCGGGATTTCCCCCTTGCGGTGGCGGGTGGTGGAGCAGCCGCATTTCGTGCAGGCGGGAGCAGAGTTCGCGGATGGCGTGATCTCCTTTCACGCCACGTTGCGCGAGGCCGCGGCGTCCGAACCGCGGACGGCGGTGTTATTTTCAGGCGTGCTGCAGTATCTCGAGGACCCGGCTGCGCTGCTGGAGGAAGCCATGGGGCTGGGATTTCACCACCTCCTCGTGGACCGGACCTCTTTTGCGCCCGACGGGACGGAACGGATTGTGGTGCAACAACCGCCGGCGCCGCTCGGGGGCGCCTACCCGTGTCGCTTGTTCGATCGCGAGCGGTGGCTGGCCTTGCTGGCCCCCCGTTACGCGGTGCGGGCCGAGTGGGTGGCGTTGGACGATTATCCGGGGGTCGACTTCCGCGGATTCCATCTTACCCGGAAGTCATGACTGCCGCCCGATCGTCACTGCGTGCGCGCTGGGAGCGCGAGCGATTCCAACCCGGATGGCTCGGTCTGGCGGTGAATCCGTTCTATCATGCGCGGCGGGGAATCTGGCGGGAACTCGGCGCGTTGGCGCCGCGCCTGCACGGTGAATTGCTGGACGTGGGCTGCGGTCGGAAGCCGTATCGTTCGCTTTTCGGGGTCTCGCGGTATGTCGGCCTGGAAGTCGACACCCCGGTGGCGCGAGAACTGGCGTGCGCCGACGCCTACTACGATGGCCGCCGGTTTCCGTTTCCCGACGCCAGTTTTGACTGCGTGTTCTGCTCCGAGGTGCTCGAGCACGTGTTTACGCCCGATGATTTTCTCGGGGAGGTCCGGCGGGTGCTGCGTCCCCACGGGCGGCTCCTGCTCACCGTGCCGTTCGTCTGGGATGAGCACGAGCAGCCGGTCGATTTTGCCCGGTATTCGTCGTTTGGTCTGCGGGCGTTGCTGGAGCGCGCCGGCTTCGTGATCGAGGAACAGCGCAAGAGCGTGGCCGATGCCCGGGCGGTCGCGCAGATCGCGAGCGGCTGGCTCTACAAGGCGACGCACTCGCGTCGCCGCTGGCTCCGCCTGGGCGCGCAACTCGGCCTGATTGCTCCGGTGAATGCCCTCGGGGCCGTCGCGGGTCTCATCCTGCCGGATAATCCGGACTTTTACCTCGATAACGTCGTGCTCGCGACCAAGCAGGAACGGGCCGCGTGAACCACTACTGCACGTATTTCGATCGCGGCTTTCTGGCGCAGGGGCTGGCGTTGTGGCGTTCGCTGGAACGGCACGATCCCACGGCGACGCTGTGGGTGCTGGCGTTGGATGATTTCGCCGCCGCGGTGATGAACGAGACGGGCGGCGGTGGCGTGCGCGTGGTGCGGCTGGCCGAGATCGAGGCCGGCGATGCTGCGCTGGCCGCGGCGAAGGCGAATCGCTCCCGCATCGACTATGTTTTCACGCTGTCGCCGTGCTGGCCGCGGTGGCTGCTGGCCCGGCATCCGGAGATCGAGCGCCTGACCTATCTCGATGCGGACCTTTTTTTCTTTGGCCGGCCACGGGAAATTTTTGCGGCGATGGACGCGGCGCGGGCGAGCGTGCTCATCACCGCGCACCGTTTCCCCGAGTGGCTGCGACGCTACGAGCGCCATGGAAAATTCAATGTGGGCTTCCTCTCGTTTCGGAACGACGGCCCCGGCCGCGCGTGTCTCGACGACTGGCGCGCCCAGTGTCTCGCGTGGTGCCACGACCGGCTGGAAGATGGCAAATACGCCGACCAGAAATACCTCGATGAGTGGCCGGCGAAACTGGGCGCCCAACTGCTCGTGCTGGACCGGGCCGGGGTGAATCTGGCGCCGTGGAACTGGGCGAACCACGACTTCGTGCAGCGCACGTGGGTCGATGACGGAGAGCTCGTGCTTTTTCACTTCGCGCGTTTTCGTCCGCGGTGCGGCGATTGGTGGTGGCATTCGGGCCAGCTCGAATACGGCGTGATGCCGCGGCGCCTCCGGCGGGCGATCTATGCGCCCTATGCCCGGGCATTGCTCGCAGCGCGCGACGAGATCCGCGCGCGGCGACCCGAGTTCGATTTCGTCCGGCGACCGGCGCGCAGCGGACGCGATTTCTGGCAGAATCTGCCGCGGCGCCTCCTGTTCGGCGGCGACTGGCTGCGGGTCGGCGATGAATTCCTCAACCTCCGCCTCGGCCTCGGCCGCTGGTCCGCCCGCATCGTTTTCTGGCTCCGCCGTTTGTCACCCAATAGGTGACAAACGGGTCGGGACGGAGACGCGGCGGGGGCGAGAAAGATGGATCGGGTAGGGACGCCTCTCCGAGGCGTCCGTCATATACTGGACTGTAGGCCCGGCCGGTGGCCGGGTTGCCCGCCCAGCGGGCGGGCCTGCAACGGAAAGTCTGAAAACTACGGGACGTTGGTATTACGCCAACGCGGAGACCGGGGCGGACGGCTCGGAGAGCCGTCCCTACCTTTTGAATGCACCCTCAGCGCGTGAAGGTGCGCATGATCTTTTTTCGCACAAAGCGGAGCACCGAGAGCGCGTCCCACCAGAGGCAGCGATTGAGCGAGAAGTAGCGGTGCCGCACGGCGATCTCCTCCCGGTAGCCGCGCCAGTGGCCCGAGTCGCTCGCACCGTGGGTGCCGCAGGCGGCGATGCGTAGCGGGATCGGTTTGAAGCGCACGCGGTTTTTCCAGAGGCGGACGTTGAATTCGTAGTCGGCCATGATGGCCAGCGCGGTATCGAAGTGGCCGTTCTCCTCGAAGAGCGTGCGACGGTAGAACGTGGATTGATGGTGGACGAAATTGCGGGCGAGCGGGTTCACCCGCGAGTTGAGCTGATAGATGCGGCCGTCGTCGTAGGCCGCCTCGCCGGCGGCGACGCCGGCCTCGGTTTTCTTCATCCAGTTGAGCGCCTCGCTGAGCACCATGTCGCCCACGAGCCGGTCGTCGGCGCCGAGAAACAACACCCATTCGCCGCGGGCCACGGCGAGGCCCTTGTTCATCGCGTCGTAGATGCCGGCATCGGGTTCCGACACGAGCGCCGTCAGTTTCGTCCGGCGCGCCTCGAGCCACTCGCGGCTGCCGTCGGTCGAGGCGCCGTCGACCACGATGACCTCGGGCTGCACGTGCAGCTGGGACCACACGCTGTCGAGCGCGGCGGACAGGCGGGAGCCGGGGTTCTTGCAAACGAGGATGACGCTGATGGTGGGCGCCGGGGACATTGCGTTTGCGGGGAGCATCACGCAGGGTCGGCGCGTGTCCACGTCGGAGTTGCCGCTCTTGTCCGTCATCATCGTCGCCTACAAATCGCGCGACGAGATCGGCGCGTGCCTGGCGTCGATTCCACGGAGACTGAGCGGCGGGGCGGTGGAGGTCGTCGTGGTCGACAACTCACCGGGTGACGGCGCCGGCGATGTGGTGCGGCGGGAGTTTCCGTGGGCGGATTATGTCGCGGCGCCGGAGAATCTCGGGTTCGGCCGGGCCAACAACCGCGGCTATGCGCTTACTCGCGGCGAGTTCATCCTGTTTCTCAATCCCGACACGGTGAGCAACGCGGCGGCGCTGGAGCACTGCGTCGCGCGACTGCACGCCGACCGGCGCATCGGGCTGATCTCGCCACGACTCCAGCTGGCGGATGGTTCCATGGACCTCGCGTGCCGGAGGTCGATTCCGACGTTATGGGATGGATTCTGCCGGGCGAGCGGGCTGGCCGCCGCGTTTCCGCGCACGGCACTCTTCGCGGGCTACAATCTCACGCATCTGCCGGAGGACGGCACCTACCGGGTGGGCGCGATCAACGGCGCATTCATGCTCGCGCCGCGGCGGGCGCTCACGCCGGTGGCTGTGGGGGGGGCGGTGTTCGACGAGACGTTTTTCATGTATGGCGACGACCTCGACCTGTGCGTGCGGGTGGCGCGGGCCGGCTGGAAGATCGTCTATGATGGCCGCGTGGGCATCACGCATCTGAAGGGCCTCAGCGTGGCCAAGGACTACGATGCGATGGCGCGGGCGATCTTCGATGCGAACCGGGATGTTTACCTGAAGCACTTCGCGTCGCACGCGCTGGCACGCTGGAAGTGGCGCGCGACATTCGCGGTCTGGAAATCGGTCGCGTTGTGGCGGGCACGCCTGCGCGGGCACCGGCGCGTGCGGCCGGTGTGAAAAAGGGCCGAAGGGGAGAAGAGCGGAAAGGTTGAAACACCCGAGTCGAATCAGCCCTTCAGTCTTTCCGCCCGTCAGCTTTTTGTTCACGCGGCGTTGCCGTCGCGCCACCGCACGAAGGTGAGCGCGATGATCTGGAGGTCGAGCCACACGCTCCAGTTCTCGATGTAGTAGATGTCGTGCTGCACGCGGGCGTGCAGATCGCTGTCGCCGCGCAGGCCGTTGACCTGCGCCCAGCCGGTCATGCCGGGTTTCACGAGATGGCGGGGAAGGTAATGCGGGATCTCGCCGGCGAGGCGATCGACATGGTAGGGCCGCTCGGGGCGCGGGCCGACGAGGCTCATGTCGCCGACGAGCACATTCCAGAACTGCGGGAGTTCGTCGAGATTCCAGCGGCGCATCCAGGCGCCGATGCGCAGCAGCCGCGGATCGCCGCGCCGGGTGCTCTGGTAAACGGAGTCCGCGGCCGCGGCATCGGGCCGCATGCTGCGGAGTTTCCAGAGCGCGAACTCGCGATGGCCGGCGCCGATGCGTTTTTGTTCAAAAAACACGGGGCCGTCCGGCGACTCGCGTTTGATGAGCGCAGCGAGCACGAGGGCCACCGGCAGGGACGCGATGAGCCCCACGGTGGCGCCGACGAGATCGACGGTGCGTTTGAGGGCGCGGTGGAAGAGGCGGTTGATCGCGAGCTCCTCCACGCCGAGCACGGGCACCCGCCCGACGGTCTGGAGGCGCAGGCCCGTGAGGAAGATGTCGAATGAGCCGGGCACGGCCTTCCACTCGATGTAGGCGCGTTCGCAGGCCTCCATGATGCGGCTCAATTGGTCCCGGGGCAGATCGAGACGCGTCAGGATCACGAGGTCGACGGACTCACGGGCCAGGATCGAATCGAGTTCCGTCACCTCGCCGAGGTGGCGGGGCGCCTCCATCAGTTTGTCACCTATTGGGTGACAAACCGCGGTGGACGAAAAAGGGGTGGCGGTGCCGGGGAGGGTGACGACGCCGGCGAGCGTGAACGGATGGGCGGGATCACGGGCGATGTCGGCGGCGAGCACGCGGGCATCGTCGTTCCAGCCGAGCAGCACGGCCCGGCGGCGCAGCCGGGCGAGCACGGGGCTGCGGGCGACCAACGCGTAGGCGACCGTGCGCCAGACGTAGAGCAGCGCGACGACGCAACCGAAGGCGATCGCGGCGAACAACCGCGAGATCGGCGGATCGAGTTTGGAGAGGAGCCACACGCCGAGGTAGGCGAAGAGCCAGAAGGCCGTGCCCTTGAGGATGGTGTTGAGACTTTGGTAGCGGCGGAGGACGAGGCGCGAGTCATAGAGCCCGAGCTGGGCGAACGTGGCGACGAGGAGGGCGACGCCGATGCAGAGCAGCGGCAGATAACGGCCGAAAGTGGCGTCGGGCACGTCGATGCCGTAGCGGGCCAGCGGCGAATCGTAACGCAGCCAGTAACTCAGGGTGAGCGCGGCAAAGGTCGCGAGCGTGTCGCCGCCGAGCAGGGCGAGGGGCACGACGGTTTCGCGGAGCGGGTTGGACGGGGCGCGCACGGCGGGGAGTTTCTAGGGCGTGTTTTCCAATATTGAGGGAGGGGCTTCACGCCCCGACGCCCGGCGCACGCCGAAGCCGGTCGGGGCGTAAAGCCCCTCCCACAATTCGTTATCACGCGATTTCATTCTCGTTGTGGGTCCGAGACCGCGAAGCTTGCTTCGCCATGGTTGGCGTAGCCGCGAGCGTGAGCGAGTGGACGAGAAACCACTCGCTTACGCTCGCAGCTACCAGAGCCGGGAATCGTGGGGAGGACATGATGGATGGTTTGGTCAAATGCCCCTGAGCTTGCTCCGGGGTCTTTACGAGTTTGAAAGCACTCCTTAGTCTGCGCGGCGCGCGTCGAGCAACTGCAGGAGCAACGGCGAGGGGAGCCAGCCTTTGGCGGGGAGCGGAGCGCCGGCGGTGAGTGTGGCCTCGCGCACGACGTAGAGATCGAGCGGCGGCGGGAGGTCCAGGTTGCGCATGAGCACGGGGTAGCCGGCGCGCTGGCGCGTGAACATCTTGGGCGGCTCCGGCGGGACTGCACCCAGCGTGGGGGCCGAGGCGAGGACGCGGGTGAGTTGAGCGGCCGGCCACGAACCGGCCTCGAGCGAGCGGGCGGCTTGGGCCCCGAGGTGCGTGAACTCCGTGCGCGTCGCGTCGCGCAGTTCGGCGATGCCCGGTTCGAGCCACCACGGCGAGGAGAGGAAACGGGGATCGTTGAGGCACTCGAGGGCAAACGCGCGCGCGGCCTGGTCGCGCCGGCCTTGATTCAGACGCGCGAGGCCGAGACCGAAGTAGACGCCGCCTTTGTCGGGCACGAGTTGCGCGGCGGCGCGGAAATAGTTTTCCGCTTTGGGCGGATCGCGGGTGACGAGAAGCCAGCCGAGATTAAAATGGGCGAGTTCCTGGTCCGGGTTGAGCGCGAGCGACTCGCGCAGGAGCGCGATGGCGGCCTCGGCCTGGGCGACGTCCCGACCGAGGGTGAGCGCGCGGACATTCAGCTCCGGCGTCGGGTCGCGCCGTCCGAGTGCTGCGACCACGACGCAGGCGACCAAGGCGGCGCCACCGATGAAGCGACGAAACCGGGTTTCGAATTTGTCATTTAATAGATGACAAACGGGATCGGGCGCGAGGAGCGCGGCGAAAGCGGCGAGGCTGAAGCCGAAGATGGGCACATCGAGCTGCCAGTCGGTGAGCGAAAAAACGGCGTAGCCGGCGAGGGCGGCCGCCGCCGTCGGGTCGCGGCCCTTGCCGCGGGCCGCGAGGCTCACGAACGCGACCGCGCAGGCCACGCCGGCGAGGCCGAACTCGGCCCAGAGTTGCGCCGGGGTGCAATGCAGCTGGAGGACCGTGTCGGCGCCGCCGGCGAGCGCGGCCCGGTAGCGCGGGTAGACCAGCGGCACCGTGCCCGGTCCCCAGCCGAGCAGCGGGCGGTCCGCGCCCATGCGCCGGCCGGCGTCGAGCATCGCGGAGCGCTGGACGTTGCTGAGGTTGGGCGGGGCGGCGGGGTCGGTCGGCTGGAACATGGCGCGGGTGCGCGGGTGGGCGAGCGCCAGCGCGAGGCCGAGCAGCAGGAAGCTGCCGCCGAGGAGGAGTTTTCTTTTTCGATCGAACGGGGCGAAGATCAACGCGGCGACGGCGAGCGGGCCGAGGCCGATCAACGCCCCGCGGCTGGCGCTCGTCACGAGCATCGCCAGCGCCAGCACGACGAGCGCCGACCAGGCGAAACTCACCGGGCGGGCCGCCTGCAAGCCGAGCGCGACGAAGCACGGCAGGGCGAGCAGCGCGAGGGCTCCGGTGTAGCTGGAGTGGCCGAGCGGAAACGGATTGCGCGCCCCGGCGATCGAGTCGAGCGAGCGGCCGGGCAGGTCGGCCAGCCACAGCGCGAGGCTCACCACGACGATGGCCGCGAAGGTCCAGCCGAGGCCGGTGACAACACGGGCGCGATTCGATGGCGCACGGTGCAGCCAATCGTAGACCAGGAAGAACACGGCGAGGCTGGCGAGGAGCGGCGCGGACCAGAGCAGGCTCGCACCGCGGTGCGGACTGACGAGGGCGGAGGCCAGGATGACGGCAGCGGTCGCGTGCGCGAGCAGACCCCAGCCGCGGGGCGGCAGGATGAGCGGTTGACGGGAGTCGAAGGCCCGCAGGGCCAGCATCAGCGCGGGAGTGGCGACGGCGACGGCGAGCGCGAGGGACCACGGAAACGCGAACATCCGCGTCGAGGCCGGGCTGACGAGCGTGATGAGCGCGAGGCAGCCAAGGCCGGCGATGCCGAGCACGCGCACGAACGGCGCGAGTGAACCCGCGGCAGGCTGCGTAGCGGGTGCGGCGGTGGGCGTCATCGGAAGCGCATGAGAGCGGCGCCGATTGTCCTGGGCAAGCCCGGTGGCGGCGATGCCGGGGGCGCATCTCACTTTCC
>JACRKC010000125.1 GCA_016235555.1 Verrucomicrobiota bacterium | reverse complement strand
ACCGCGCATCGCCGGGAATTCCGGTTCCCGTCACCGGGCCTTTGTCACCTGTCGCCTGCCCGGCGCTGCCGGGCTCCGGCGCATTCACCCACAGCAACGTCAGCAAAATCGCCACCGCGCCCATCGTGATCGCCAGCGTGCGCGGGTGCCGCCAGCCACGCTCGGCCTGCAGGAGCTTCGAGACAGTGCGTGCATACGACTGGCACAGGGCGTTCCCGTCCTTGGCGGCAACGCGGCGGGCGGTTTTGATCACCTTGGCGTGCAGCTTCGCGTCGGTGGGGAACGTGATCGCTTTCTCCTGCGCGGTGGTGTCGAGCACGACTTCCTTGTCCTTGGCCCGGGCGCCGTGCAGGGCGATGGAGGCGGTCAGCAGTTTTTCCCCGCCGGCGGGACCGATGCGGTCGCGGAAGTGCACCAACTCGCTCGCCGCGCAGGGCGCACTCCACTGAAACTCCCGCTCCCCGCAGAAAAACTGGAAGCAGGGATTGAGCGTCCACTGCTCGACCGTGCGCTCGTCGGAGAGGTTGTGCAGTTGTGCGATCGGGTTCGATGCCTCGCGTGATGAAGGCTTCGTGGGACTCGCCGTCGCGCCGGGCCCGGCACTCCAGCGCATCGAGGGCTTCGGTCGGAAATCCGCAGCGTTTCAATCCCGCCAAGGTCACTGACGTATCCTCGATCACGTCGTGGAGCACGGCGGCCATGCGCGCGTGGTCGGTGTCCATCCGGGCCATGAGCCGCAGTGGGGGAGGATGCAGGGCGCACCGCTCTTGTCAGTCTGGCCGCGGTGGGCCGCGACGGCGATGCCGATGACTTTTTCGACGCGGTTCACCCCGGCTTCACGCCCCACCCATATACCCAGAAGTCCAGGCGGCCGGCCACGCGCACCTCCGCGAAGCCCGCGTGCTTCAGGAACGCTTCGATCTCCGGCTTCGTGGAGCACTTCGAAATCTGCGCCGGGCGCTCGTGCGGTTTGAAGGTCCGCCGGCTCTCCTCGAACACCGCCCACCCACGCTCCGATGCGAGGTCGACGTTGTCACAGTAAAAGCGCCCGCCGGGTTTCAGCACCCGTTTCGCCTCGAGGATGTAGTTGTAGCGATCCCATTCCTCGAGGTGCATGAACACCACCGTCGTGTAGACCACATCGACCGAGTTGTCCGCGATCGGTTGCAGGTCGTAGCCGGACACTTCCTGCAACTGCACGTTCTCCAGTCCGAGCAACCGCCGGCCCGCCAGCCGGATCATGTTCGGCGACACGTCGCAGCCGATCCACTGTTTCACGAACGGCGACAGCACGCGCCCCACTCTTCCGACCCCGCAGCCGATTTCGAGAAACACGTCGTCACGCCGGATGCCCACCGTCTCGCGCAGGATGTCGAGGGTGTCCTCGGCGTCGGCGTGAAACTTGTCCTCGTCGGTGTAGCCGGAGACCACCATGTAGGCGTCCTGCTTGTTGCCCGAGAGGGCGGTCCAGACGGATTTGTAGTCACCGCGAAGCTGGCTCATCGCGCGATTGAGCGGCGGGGTGCGAAGCGCGTCAAGGTGGAGCGCGTCGCCCCCAACGCGCAGAACTTTGCTGGCCAGAGGTGGAGCGGCTTGACCTCAAGACGCTTGCTTCGCCGCCGGACGGACCCACCCAAAGCGCGTCGCAGGCCGCGCGCTCCACCAAAAACTGCTTCCCGCCCGGCGGCTTTTTCGCAAACGTGCCCCATGCGAATCCTCCTCTCCGGCGTGTGCGGCTTTGTCGGCACGACCCTGGCCCGCGCGCTGGTCGCGCACGGTCACGCCGTCACGGGCTTCGACAATTTCATCCGCCCCGGCAGCGAGTCCAACCGCGCCGAACTGAAGCGTCTCGGCGTGAAGCTCTTTCACGGCGATCTCCGCAGCGCGAGCGATCTGGAGACGCTCCCCGAGGTGAACTTCGTCATCGACGCGGCCGCCAACCCCAGCGTGCTCGCCGGCGTCGATGGCCGCACCAGTTCCCGCCAGCTCGTCGAGCACAACCTCGCCGGCACCGTCAACCTGCTCGAGTTCTGCAAGGCCCACCGCGCCGGCTTCATCCTCCTCTCCACCAGCCGCGTTTACTCCATCGCCCCGCTCGCGGCGCTGCCCGTCGAGGCGAAACACGGCGCATTCCGTCCCAAGCCCCGCACCAAACTGCCGCCGGGCGTGACCGCGGCGGGCGTGGACGAGACATTCTCGACCCTCGCGCCTGTCTCGCTCTACGGCGCCACCAAGCTCGCCAGCGAGGCCCTCGCGCTCGAATACGGCGAGACCTTCGGTCTGCCCGTTTTCCTCAACCGCTGCGGCGTGCTCGCCGGCGCCGGTCAGTTCGGCCGCGCCGACCAGGGCATCTTCGCCTACTGGCTCAACGCCTGGCGGCGCCAACGCCCGCTCAAATACATCGGCTTCGGCGGCCACGGCCACCAGGTGCGCGACTGCCTCCATCCGCGCGATCTCGTCGCCGTGCTGGAGCGGCAATTCGCCGCGCCGAAACTCGCCGCCGCCGATCGCATCGTGAACTTCGCCGGCGGCGCCCCGTCCGCCATGTCGCTCCGCCAGCTCACCGACTGGTGCGCGGATCGTTTCGGTCCGCACACCGTCGCCGCCGATCCGCAGCCGCGGCCGTTCGACATTCCATGGATGATCCTCGATTCGGCCAAAGCGGCACGCGTGTGGAACTGGCAGCCAACCACCCCCGTCGCCGCCATCCTTGACGAGATCGCTGCGCACGCCGAGGCGCACCCGGAGTGGCTCGAGTTGAGCGCGCCGCTGTGAAAATCTGGTTGAACCGGAAGCACGGGAAGCGCGGGACCCAATAGTTCCCCATCCCTTTCCGTTCTTCCCGGCCTTCCTGTTCAAAAATGTCCGACCCGAAAGCCCCGCCCACCCTCTTCTCCGTCGTGATGCCCGCGCGCGACGAGGAGGCGTCGTTGCCGCCCACCTTGCGCGCCCTCTACGCCGAGTTTCTCCGCGAAGAGATTCCTCACGAAATCGTCGTGGTCGACGACGGCAGCAAGGACACCACGTGGGCCGTCCTCCAGAAACTCCGCGATGAGATCCCCACGCTCGCGCCCGTGCAGAACCCCGGCCCGCACGGTTTCGGCCGAGCGATCGTTTACGGCTTCAACCATCTCCGCGGCGACGCCGTGGTGGTCATGATGGCCGACGCCTCCGACGCGCCCGCCGACGCCGTCCGCTACTGGCGCCTGCTCGGTGAGGGCCACGAGTGTGTGTTCGGCAGCCGCTTCATGCGCGGCGGCCGCATCGTCGACTACCCGCGCGTCAAGCTCTTCGTCAACCGCCTGGCCAATCTCTTCATCCGGGTCCTCTTCACCATTCCGCTCAACGACACGACCAACGCCTTCAAGGCCTACCGGCGCCACGTCATTGAAGGCTGCCGCCCTTATCTCGCCCCGCATTTCAATCTCACCGTCGAACTCCCGCTGAAAGCCATCGTCCGGGGCTACTCGTGGACCGTCACCCCGATTTCATGGGAAAACCGCAAGCACGGCGTCGCCAAACTCAAGATCAAGGAAATGGGCAGCCGCTACTTTTTCATCTGCATGTATGTCTGGCTGGAAAAATATTTCAGCCGCGGCGACTACCGCCGGAAGTAAAGCCCGTCCGCTTTCGCGCTTACCTGCAAGATTCCCGCGCAATCGGCACTGGACTTGCGTCATAAAATTCCCGAAATCACACCTCTTCCAAGTCACAAGCACCACATGAACTCGCATCCCCGATCCGTTCCCACGGCGACCGCTCGCTTCCTGCGCGCGGTCGTCGCGTTTATGGGCCTCGCCCTCACGTCGCTTGCGTTCGCGCAAGGCGTCGTTTCGTCCGGCATCACCGGCATGGTCCGCGACAACACCGGCAAAGCCGTCGCCGGCGCGACGCTCACCGCCACGCACACCCCCACCGGCACCGGCTACGATGCCATCTCCAGCGAAACCGGCCGCTACAACTTCCGCGGCCTCATCGTCGGCGGTCCCTACACGATCGCCGTCACCGCCCCCGGCTTCAAGTCCGTCGAGCGCACCGACGTCAACACCGCCCTCGGCCAGGACATCGACCTCAACATCAACCTCGAGGCCTCGTCCGTGGTCGTCATGGACAAGTTCACGGTCAAGGGCGACACCCTCGCGCTCGACTCCAACGCCGCCGGCGCCGCCAGCCTGCTCACGCGCGAACGCCTGCTCCTCCAACCCACCTCGCAGCGCTCCTTCGCCGACATCGCCCGGACCAACACGCTCGCCACCCTGCGCAACGTTTTCGGCGACCGCCAGGAGGGCATGATCACCGCCGCCGGCATGAACAATCGCTTCAACTCCGTCATGCTCGACGGCGCGCGGATCAACGACCAATTCGGCCTCAACGCCTCCGGCCTCCAGTCGTTCTTCAACCCGCTCTCACTCGAAACCGTCGAGCAGTTCTCCATCGCCGTTTCGCCCTACGACGTGCGCCAGTCCGGCTTCACCGGCGCCGCCGTGAATGCCGTCACCCGCAGCGGCACCAACGAATTCCACGGCAGCATCTACACCTATTACACCGACGGCAAATACGCCGGCAAAGACCTGGTCGGCTCGCTCGCCGGCCAGGAACCCCTCGACACCCGCAAGACCTGGGGCGCCACCCTCGGTGGCCCCATCCTTAAGAACCGCCTCTTCTTCTTCGCGAACTACGAGAAGTTCCACCGCGAACAGGTCGCCCCCACGCCCAATCTGACGGCCGCGGCCGGCGACGTCACGGCGGTCAACAACGCGCTCGCCGCGATCAAGAGCGCCTCCGGCAAGACCTTCGACTCCGGCTCGCTGGGCGGCGCCGGCACCCTCGAAACCGAGGAGGAAAAGAAACTCTACAAGGTCGATTGGAACATCATCAAAGGCCACCGCCTCTCCGTCCGTTACAACGAGACCGTGGGCACGCTCCCCCAATTCGGCCGTATCGCCACCGGATCCTTCACCGGAATTCTGGGAGGCGCCGGACCGGTCGCGACGGCCGGAACCGCGTTCAGCTCGAACTACTACACGCAGATCCGCACCGAAAAGGTCTACGCCGGCACCCTCAACAACCAGTGGTCCCAGAACTTCAAGACCGAGTTCAAATACGCCAAGACCTCCTACGAGCAGCTCACCTCCTCGCCGTCCACACTGCCCGAGATCCGCATCTTCGGCGTCAGCGGCGTCAACGGCGCGGGCGCCACCGTGACCAACAGCGGCGTGCTCGTCCTCGGCACCGAGCAGTTCCGCCACGGCAACGTGATCCGCGTGGAGACGAAAAGCTACTCCGCCAACGCCGACTATTTCTGGAAGAACTACACCTTCACCGCCGGCTTCGATCGGGAAAAGAGCGACTTCTACAATCTGTTCCGGCAGTCATCCTACGGCCTCTTTGACTACGCCAGCCCGGCCGCCTTCGCCGCCGATACTCCCAGCGCCTACACCCGCGCGTTTTACGTGCAGGGCACGCCGGCCGCCGACATCTCCGGCTTCACCGACCTCGGCGTGTTCGTTCAGGCGAAGCTCGACGTGAATTCGCGCCTGAACCTCATCGCCGGGCTGCGGCAGGACTACATCAGTTCTCCCAGCCGGCCACCCCTCAATCAGAATTTCGTCAATACCTTCGGCATCCGCAACGACGGCAGCGTCGACGGCACGACCACGGTTTCGCCCCGGCTCAGTTTCAACTGGGCCGTCGACGACGACCGCCTGATGCAGATGCGCGGCGGCTTCGGCCATTTCTCCGGCCGCGCCCCGTGGGTGTTTATCTCCAACGCCTACGGCAACACCGGCGTCGGCCGTTTTTCGGTGCTCCAGTCGGGCGCCGCCGCGCCCAAGCTCGCCAACTACCTTCGCTCCAATTTCGACACCGCGAATCCGGTCGGCGTCGCGGCCGTCGACGGTGACCCGAACGCCCGCCGCGAAGTCAACCTGCTGCAAGACGGGCTCAAACTACCGTCGGTCTGGCGGGCCAACCTCGCCCTCGACCGGAAAATTCCCTCGCTCGGTCTCACGGTCAGCGCCGAGGCGGTCTTCACCGACAACAACAAGGCCTTTTTCGCCGATCAGATGAACATCAAGCCGCTGGTCGCCACCGCGACCACCGGCCCGGCCATCGGCCTCGACGGTCGCCAGCGCTTCAACGGTGGCGCCAACTCCGCCGGCGCGACCAGTCTGGCCTTCGGCAACGTTATTCGGGTGCGCAACATCGGCCGCGGCGACAGCCAATACTACACGCTCTCCGTGGACCGCCCGATGAAGAACCACTGGGCCGCCAACGCATCGTATACCCACGGCCATTCGATCGAAGCGCAGGCCTTCGGCCAGACCGTCGGCGTCAACGCTTGGGACCGCAATGCGTCGTTCAATCCCAACGCGATCGAAATGGGCCGGTCCGACTTCGAAATCCGCCACCGCGTGCAGCTCTCAGTCTCCCGGCAGTTCGAGTTCGTCAAAGGCTGGCCGACCAAAGCGTCACTCTATTACGAAGGCCACAGCGGCAATCCGTTCTCCTACGCCTACGCCACCGACGTGAACGGCGACGGCGTCGCCGGCAACGATCTCGTCTACGTGCCCACCGGGCCGAACGACCCGAAAGTTGATTTGTCCGGCATGACCGGGGCCCAGCAGACCGCCTACTTCCAGTTCCTGGACAACTCGGGGCTGGTGAAATTCGCCGGCGGCCCGGCGGCGCGCAACGGCTTCATTCAGCCGTGGATCAATCAGCTCGATCTCCGGTTCACTCAAAAAGTGCCGGTCTACAAGCCGGTCGAATTGGAGCTCTTCCTCGATTTCTCGAACTTCGGATTCTGGCTGAGCCGGAAATGGTTTGGCGATGTCCGCCTTCTCACCGCCACCTCGTCCAACGCGGTGTTCTACCGCCGCCTCATGACCGCGCAGGCCACACCCTACAATGCCGCCGGCCAGATCCGGCCGACCTACACCGCCGAGCCCGCGGCCGCCACGATCGACAACGTCGCGAGCCGCTGGCGCATCCAGTTTGGTGCAACGCTGCGATTCTAAGCTCCCGAGTTTAGGATAGCCTGCGCCAATCCCAACAACCGCCGCGGCCCTCACCGGCCGCGGCGGTTCCGTTTTCAGCCGTCGTGGACGAGGCGTCCCGCCTCGTCGTTCCACCCCGCGCAAGCCGCACCGCCCCCGCCGCTGCGCGCGCCAGCGGGTGATGCCTGGTGTCGCGACCCGGAGGTTTCGTGACAGGCAATCACGAGATGCGCTTGGATTCTGTAGGGCCGCCGCTTGTCGGCGGCCCGCGGCCCGGTCACACGGCCCGGCCCTCCTATGATTGGTATCGGATCCGGCTAGAAACTGGGGCGCGCCCTTCCCGTCCACGGCTTTCCGGTGCGAATGCACAAATTGTTCCCGCGCAGGCCAGCGCGCTGGCGCGCGCCAGACCACGCTCGCAAGCGAACTGACCCACGATTACGAACCCCCACCGGAAAGCCGTGCTCTTCCGTCAAAGGGTCCAGTTCAGTCCTTGAAATCCTAAAGTCTGATTTTACTTTTTCACGGATGCTTGCCCGCCTTGATGCCGTCGCCGCCTTCGCCGTGCATCCGGCGGTGGCGCCCGCCGGCCCCAGCCAGTGCGGGAACCCCACCCTCGCCCGCGCCTTCGCCGGCCGCGCGTCGGGCGTGATTTTCTTCGACCTGGTGAAGGCGATCGACCGCCGGAAACTCACACCCGGGAAGGGTGCCGGAGAAAAATTCCCGTGAAACTCGGCGTCGAAATCCTCTTCGAATCCCGCCTCGATCTGCTCCGCGGCAAGCGCGTCGGACTGATCACCAATCCCACCGGCGTCGATCGCTCCCTCGCGAGCATCGTGGAAAAATTCCGCGCCTGCCGTGAGTTCACCCTCACCGCGCTCTACGGCCCCGAACACGGCGTGCGGGGCAACGCCCAGGCCGGCGAATTCGTCGCCTTCTACGAGGACCAGCATTTCCGCCTGCCCGTGTTTTCGCTCTACGGCCAGGCGCTCAAGCTCCCGTCCGCCCCGCTCGCCGACATCGACGCGACCATGCGCGAATTCGACACACAGCACGCCGGCAAGCAGGTCGACCGCGACATGCTGCGCGACGTGGACGTGCTGGTGTTCGACCTCCAGGACGTCGGCACGCGCGTCTACACCTACATCGCCAC
Source organism: Verrucomicrobiota bacterium (assembly GCA_016235555.1). Taxonomy (GTDB): domain Bacteria; phylum Verrucomicrobiota; class Verrucomicrobiia; order Opitutales; family Opitutaceae; genus JACRKC01. The sequence continues at coordinate 949 of JACRKC010000125.1, read as the reverse complement.
GATGGCCTACGCGATGAGCGCCGCCGCCACGGCCGGCATCCCGTTCATCGTCCTCGATCGTCCCAACCCGATCAATGGCCTCACGATGGAAGGCCCGATTCTCGAATTCCCGCGGCACAGCTCGTTCATCGGCCTCTATCCAATCCCGCTCCGCCATGGCCTGACCGCGGGCGAACTCGCCCAGCTCTTCAACTTAAGTTTTTTGCCGCAAAAAACTTTGCTCACCGTTGTCGCCATGGAGGGCTGGCGCCGCGCCGATTGGTTCGACGCCACCGGCCTTCCGTGGGTCATCCCGTCGCCCAACATGCCCACGCCCGACACCGCGACCGTCTATCCCGGCCAGGTGTTGCTCGAAGGCACCAACCTCTCCGAAGGCCGCGGCACGACGAAGCCTTTCGAGTTCTTCGGCGCCCCATGGATCGACGGCTACCTGCTCGCCCGCGAACTCAACGCCCTCGCTCTCCCCGGCGTGCGCTTTCGCGAGACGTGGTTTACGCCCACGTTCTCGAAATTCGCCAGCGAACGCTGCGGCGGCTGCCAGCTCCACGTGACCGACCGCGAAACCTACCGTCCCGTCACGGCCATCCTCGCGATCTTGCAAACGATCAGACGCCTCCACGGCGCCAAACTCGAACTCCACGCCGACTACTTCGACAAGGTCATGGGCACGTCCCTCGTCCGCGAAGCCTTCGAGCGCGGCGAGTCGTTCGCGCAGATCGTCGCGCGTTGGGAGCCCGGCCTCGCCGAGTTCACCCGACTGCGCGAGCCGTTTCTGCTTTATCGCTAGAGCGGATTACTGAGGCTCGCATAATTGAGTGACACGGAGTGGTCCGGGGAGCGCCCGCGTCCCGCGGGCCGTCCTCGGCGTCCCGCCGAGGACTTCGGAGGTGTCGGCGAGACGCCGACACGAGCACCCGAGACGGGTGCGCTCCCCGAACCGCTGAACTTT
>JACRKC010000127.1 GCA_016235555.1 Verrucomicrobiota bacterium | reverse complement strand
GGCGTTATTCCCGACAGCGCGTTGAGGTCAACGCGCTCCACCTTCAGCGGCACGCCGTCGGGCGCGGGGCGCGCGCGCAGCGCGGCGAGGCGCGAGGTGTCGGTCTGCGCCCAGTTGCGCCAGAGCGAGACCTGCGAATGGCCGGCGTGTTCGCCCTTGGTCTTGGCGCCGGACGCGGTGGCGATGAGCTGCTCGAAGGCGTCGGCGGCGACTGCTGCCATCGGTTCGCCGTCGAGGTAGCGGCCGGCGTTGATGTCCATTTCGCGACTGAGCGACTGGTGTCGGCGTGTGGTGGTGGTGAGCTTGAGCGTGGGGACGAAGGGGAAGTTGGTGATCGAGCCGTTGCCGGTGACGAAGAGGATGAGGTTGCAGCCGCCGCCCACCTGGCCGGCGATGCCTTCGAGATCGTTGCCGGGGCCATACATGAGCGCGAAACCCGGTGCGCTGGACGGCTCGGCGTAGTCGATGATGTGGTCGAGACGCGTGCGGGGATCCTTTTTGTGCACGGCGCCGAGCGATTTCAGGGTGATGTTGTAGAGGCCGCGGAATTTGTTGCCGGCGGAGGGATTGCTTTCCGGGGTGAGGCCGTGCCACGCCATTTTTTGGCGGAACGCATCGAGCTTCGCCATGAACGCGCGCGCGGTGGCGAGGTCGCGGATGTTGCTGACGAGATAGCCTTCGGCGCCCATCGCCTCGTCAATCTCCGTGAGCACGCCGGCGCCGCCGTGGCGGATCAGCTCGTGCACCATGGCGCCGGCGAGGGGATTGCCGGAGACGCCGGAGAACGCATCGGAGCCGCCGCACTGGAGCGCGACGCGCAGGCCGGCGAGCGGTTCCGCGGTGCGCCGGGCGGCGGACGCCTCGGGCAGCCAGCCGCGGATGAGGCGTTCGCCCTCGGCGAGCGCGGTGGCGAGCCCGCGGCGGATCGAGAGAAACGCGTGCGGCACATGGTCGAGCGGGTAGCCGTGCTGGCGCATGAAGTCGCGCAGCCGGACGTTGGTGACGGGCTCCACGCCGTGGTCGACGGCGAGCACGGCGGCGACGTTGGGGTGCACGATGAAGCCGGCGAGGGCGCGCAGGATTTCGGCGGTGTTGTTGGGTTCGCTGGTGCCGCCGCCCTCCGTGTGCGCGATGGCGACGATGCCATCGAGCGTCGGGTGCACGCGGGCAAGCGGTTGGAGTCGCGCGGCGAGTTGGCGGGCGAAGCTCGCAGTGCGCGACGTCGTGCCGAGGATGACGACGTAGTTGCGCGTGCCGATTCCGCGCGGGCCGGGCCGGCGGTAGCCGAGAAACGTGCGGGCCGGCGCGGCCGGTGCGATGTCGGGAGCCGGGGATACGAGGGCCTCGTTGAGTTCGAATCGAGCATCGACATCGCGGAAGTTCGCGGCGGCGGGCAGGCGCGCCGCGCCGATGTCGCGCAGCGCGAGTGCGGTGAGCATGGACGCGTTGCACACGTAATCGCCCGGCGCGATCGGACCGAGCGCGTAGCCGAAGGGCAGACCCCACGAGAGCAGTGCCTCGCCCGCGACGATCGGGCGGACGGCGAAGCGATGGCCTTCGAGCACGGTGTGCGGCAACGCGCGCGGTCCGGTCGGCAGGTCGATGACGGTGCCGGCTTCGAGGCGTTGGATGGCGATGGCGACGTTGTCGGCCGGCGCGGGCAGGCGGGCGACGGCGGCGAAGGCAAGGGCGGCGGACATCGGCGCGAGCCAAACCGCGCGGGCGTCGGGCGTAAAGCCCGACCTACAACAGTGCCGCGACCACCGGCAGGTCGGCGGCGGCAAGATCAACCTCGCGGAGGTGCGCGGGCGCGACCCAACGCAGCGCGACGTGCTCGTGCGGGTGGGGCGCCGCGCTATCGACGGCGAGGCGGCAGATAAATGGGATCATGTCGATCACGACGGTGCCGTAGTCGTGTTGGAAGTGTGGCAGCGGGCGGACGATCTCGGCGGCGATGCCGAGCTCTTCGCGCAGCTCGCGAACCAGCGCGGCTTCGGGGGATTCGCCGGCGTCGACCTTGCCGCCGGGAAATTCCCATTTGAGCGCGAGGTGTTTGTGCGGCGGACGCTGGGCGACGAGCACGCGGCCGTCGCGATCGAGGAGGACGGCGGCGACGACGGGAACCGGAGCAGTGAGCGGCATGTTGGGGAAGACTCAACGCAAGCTGTTCGAGACGTGCAACGTCCGGATGTGAGACTCAAGTCTCTCGTGTCGTAGACCGATAGTGAGGCGTATTGCGACCAAACCATGACTGCCGCGTTGATGTCGTTTCTTAGCGGCTGGTGGGTCCGGCTGTTTAGCCGGGCCGGGCTGCCGCGCGACCCAGCCCGGGCGAACCGGCCTCCGGAAATCACACGCGATCATTTCCTGCCAGTGCCGGTCGACCCGGTGCCAATGAGATCGGAGCAGGGCGGCGCGGATTCCCTGAAAGAGACAGTCGGTCTCGCGCACCTGCCGGTGCCGTCGGTGGCGCGTCCGATGGCTGACGCCAAAGTCCGCGAGCGGACCATCGCAGCGCTGGATGAGTTGCGGCAGATTCCGGCGCTGCAATCGCTGGCGCAGGGTTTCATGCAGACGATGAGCCGGCCGGATGTCGCGGTGGAGGAAATCGTCGCGGCGCTCGAAAAAGATTCGGCGCTGTGCGTGCGGATCCTGCGCCTCGCGAATTCCGTGGCGGTCGCGTCGGAAAGCCGCATCGACGACTTGGCGACGGCGGTGCAGATGCTGGGCGTGCGGCGGGTGCGCCGGGCGGCCCAGGCGCTGTTCACGTTGCGTGACGCGCATCGTGTCGCCGAGGGATTCGACTGGCGGCATCTGTGGATTCATGCGCTGGCGACGGCCGCGATCGCCGAGGAACTAGAACGGCGGCTGCGCCCGGGCGCCGAGACGCAGCTGCACCTGGCGGCGCTCATGCACGACGTGGGCAAGATCGTGCTGTCGACGATCGCGCCGGACGAGTATCGCGGCGTGCTGGTGGCGGCGTGGCATGAACAGGGGCGACTGGAGGATCTGGAGCGGGAGTGCCTCGGGGTGGATCATCGCGAGGCGGGCCTGCGGTTTGCGCGTCACAACCAGCTCTCGGAGGTAGTGATCGAGGCCATCGCGCATCACGACAATGCGGCGGCGGCGGAGAAATGCCGGTTCGAAGTGGCCTTGGTCGCTTTGGCCAACTACCTGAGCAAAGCGCACGGCCTCGGATTCAGCGGATCGCGAATCGGTGCGGACGAAGCCGAATTCGAACAACATCCGGCGTGGCGTGTGGTGACGGAGGAGTCCGGCCAACCGCCCGACGCCGCGGCGTTGGAGGAGGAAATCCAGCCGTTCCTGGCGGAACTGCGGTCTGAGCTGAGGGAACTGCGGGAAAGCGCTTGAAGCGCTGGTGCAACTTTTCGCGGCTGGCGGGGTATTGAGGCCATGAAAACTTTCCTTCTGGTCCTGCTCATCCTGATCGGCGTCGTGCTCGCGGTGAAGCTGCTGCCCTTCGCGTTGGGGCTCGTGTGTGTGCTGGCGGGCGTATGTGCGCTGCTGGCGCTGGTCGGCCTGTCCGTGGTCGCGGGGCTGGCGTGTGCTGGCCTCGTGCTGGCGTTGCTGCTCTCGCCGCTGTGGCTGCCGCTGCTCGCGATCGTCGGCGTGATTGCGTTGGTCAGGAAGCTGACCCGGAAACCGGCAGGGACGGCGCCGTGAAGCGGAAATTTTCGGGCTGACGCGAAGCGCGGCGGACGGTTTGTTCGCCGCGCATGTCTGCCGATGATCTTCCCTCGCGTGTGGTGGCCGGAATCAGTTTTGTCGGCCGGCGTGACGGCTGGGTGAAGAATCTCGGCGGATTCAAAAAGGGCCACCACACGCTGCCGGATGCGGCCAATGCGATAACGAATGCGTTCCTCGGAAAAATCTGTGCGCTGGATCTGGCGGATGAGGCGGAGAAGCTGTTTCAGGACGTGCGCGCCGGCCTGGCCTACAAGCGCCCACAAATCGCGCTGAGCGTGACGAGTCCGCTGGCGATGCTCGGGGCGAAGGATTTTTCGGTGGAGATTTTCTACGCGCTCGAGGAACGCGACCCGACGCGCTACACGGTGACCACGACGTTGCGCGGGCTCATGAACGTCGAGCTGACGCGCACGGCGGAGTTTGCGCGGATCTTTTCCGGACGGTTCACCGAGATCTCGTTCGCGCTGAAGAAAGGGGCGAAGGTGGAGGCGGTGATCGATGCGGTGGAGGAGCTGGAACTCGGCGACGGCCTGAGCGTGACGTATCCCTCGGACTACCGCGACTGCACGATCGCGGTGGAGGGCGTGGACGCGACCGTGCGCTGCACCGGCGCGGCGCTGGAGGTGGTTTTTCCAAACGCAGGCGGGCCGGCGGAGTTGATCGAGCAGTTCGCCGCCGTGCGGGAGGCGTTTCGCATCAGCAAGGGGCTGAGCGGGCTGATTGTGTAGGGGGCGCAGACTTGCTGCGCCTTCGGGGTGCGATGGCGAACGGGACGCAGCAAGACTGCGCTCCTATTTCCCCGGCCGCGGCACGCGGCGCTTCAGTTCCTCCGTCCAGTTCTGGACGACGAAGATCTGATCCAGCGCTCCGGCGGCCCCCACGGGCTTGACATCCTTGAGCACGATGAAGCGCTGGCCATCCGGGCTGATATCGTAGTTTCGGAAGATGCGCTGGACAGTGGTCGTAAAATACGGCGGGTTCGAGCTCCACACGGGTTTCTGCGCAACCACGGTGAATTTGCCGCCGTCGACTTGAACCGTCGCGGCCATGAGCGGAGCGGGAAAAAGATTGGCACTTCCTCCAACGTAGAAGAGCTCCTTTCCATCGCGCGACCACAAGGGTTGGGCCCCGCCCTCTTTCGAAACGGGCACGCGGTCGTCGGTCACGCCCGGAAACGGGCTGACAAAAACCTCCGTGCGCCCCGATTCAGTCGAGGCGTAGGCGAGCCACTTGCCGTCCGGTGACAATACTGCATTGCCCGGCACGGAGCCGTTCAACCACGCAGGTTCTTCGGCCGCCCCGATGGGAATCGAACCGATGCGCCCTGCCGTGCTAAAAAATATCTTCTGGCCATCCGGTGCAAAAAACAACGGCGTCTTGGCGGAATTTCGCTGCCCGTCGCGTTCGGGCGCGTTCACGAAGACCTCCGGTGGCCGCGTGTTATTGACCGGCTTCACCATCAGCCGGCCGCTTGGGCCACCGAAGATTACCTGCAGGCTGTCCGCGGTCCAGAGCGGTATGCTCCCGACCGGCCCGCCCGTCTGTGTGAGACGGGTCCGCGTCTCACCAGCGAGGTTCCAAACCAGGAATCCCCTGGTTCCACCCGACAACTCATCCATCACAATCTTGGTGCCGTCCGGCGAAAAACGGACGGAGTTATATTGGGCGGGTTCCAGCTTCAACGTTTGCTCCGCCCCCGCCCGATCGACCAGGACCGGAAGTCTTTTTTCCACGCCGCCGGGCAGATAGAGCAGGGTGCCGTCTCCTGCCACCGCATAGTGGGCCGTTTCGGAGCCGCCGGCGACCCGGACACTTTGCACCAACGGCACCGGATTTCCGACGGTCACGAGCCGCTCCACATCGAAGGCGACGCCGAAGAGATCGGACTCCATCATATACAGCAGATGGCCCGTCGCCGGCAGATAGCACGCGGCCCGGCCGCCGGAAACCACGACCTTGCGTTCACCACCGGCGAGCGATCGCACCTCGACTTGAAACCCGTCGGGCCGGTTGGAACTGAACAGGACATGTTTCCCGCCGGGGAGCAGTTGCGGGGCGGAGAGTCGTTCGTCGGATGCGGCCGGGATGACCGGTTCGGGCTTGGCATTGCCAACGGTTGCCGCGCGCCAGATGCCGTCATTGTTGCCGAAGAGAATGCGGTCGTCGCTCTCCCAACTCATGCTACTCTGACTCCCGCCCCCGGTGGGGCCGAGGCGGACCGACGCCCCGCCGATGACAGAAATTCTCTGCAGTTCACCTGGCCCAACCGCCACATAGGCGACCGACTGGCCGTCAGGTGAGAAGACAGGATTGTAGAGATCCAACTCCGTCCCCGGGATGGCGTGCGCGCTCAGCTCGCTGAACTTGCGGATGAACAGTCCGCCCGTGGTGTTGTAAGCAAACGAACGCCCGTCCGGGGAGATCGCCAACACGCTGCGCCCGGTGCGCCGGAACGAGACGCCCGGGGGAAGAGTTTCAACGAAGCGAACCACGCGCTTCGACTCGGCGTCGGGGGCGGGCGCGGGGCGAAGACCGCGACCAACGAACACTCCGGCGAGAAGGGCAACACAGGCGACCACCAGCGCCACCAGAATCGGACGACTCCACAACGGCGGCGAGGTCGGCGCGAACGCCTCCGTTTTTTCATTCGGCCGCCCGATGGTGGGCTCGTCCTCGAGCGGCACCGTGTCGGCGGGCGACGCGGGCAGCGCCACCGGCGGCAGCGTGACGGCGACGCCGGGCGCTTCCAGTCCCAGCAATTTCCTGACGCGCAGCGCGAGGGCCGGCGGCACGTTTCCATGCGGCAGCCGTGACCATTGCACGGTGAGAAAGGATTTCGGCACGAGCGCATCCGCCTGCCGCGTGTCGTCGGCGACCACCGGAACGATCAGCGGCGTGCCTTCGGCGACGAGCCGCGTGCGCTCGTCGGCCAGCCGCCATTCGAGTCGAAAGTAGCCCTCGCGTCGTGCCTGCGTCCGCGCGGAGATGATCGGGATGATGAGGGCGCACTCGCGGATTTGGCGTTGGATGTTTTCGTCCCACGCGTCGCCGCCCTGCAATTCGCTCCGGTCCATCCAGACCTCGACCCCTGCCTCGCGCAGCGCCTCGCACACGGCCAAGGCAATCGCCAGGTCCTCGGTGGTGTAGCTGAGGAAAACGGCGCGGGCAGCGGGGGAACGCGCGGGGTCGGCCATGGGGTGCGACGGAGCTTTCTGTATTCCCCGGGTGGCGGCAAGCTGTGATACCAACTACGAAACGCATTCAGACTGTAGCGTCGCTTGCCGACGCCCACGGGCGCCGTCAAGCGGCGCCCCTACGAGAAGGCCGAAAAGCAGCTCGTAACTGGTGTGAACCTAGATTCCGCAATTGAACCGCAGAGATCGCAAAGAACGCAGAGAGAAAAAGCTCGTTGGCTGCACGTCATCCCTATTCACCCACGAGGTGAGCGCCGCGCGACCAGCACGAAAAACCAGAGAGTCTCTCTTTGAGTCCTTTGCGCTCTTTGTGGTTAATTCCAACTGCGCTTTCTAGGATGAAGAGGAGAGAAAGGAGCCGCTGGTGAATTTCGCCTTTGGCGAAATCCCTTCGGCGGCTTCTTGAACTCAGTCGAGGAGGTCGGCGACGAAGGCGCGGGAGAATCAGGTTTCCAGCGGATTGCGCCACTTCAAGCCGGGGAAGCGGCGGAAGTCGGCGTCGGTGGAGCAGAGGGTGCAATTGTGCTCCACGGCGAGCGCGGCAAGGTGGGCGTCGGAAACGAGGTTGCCGGTCGCATGGCTGCGGTGGAGCAGTTCTTGAAACAGGGGCCAGTGTTGTTCGGTCGGATGGACGAGCCGGACGCACGGCTGATCGAGCCAGCTCTGCACGCGTTCGACGGCTTCCTTCTGCGTGAGGGGGCGGCGATGCAGGCGGGGGTTGGTGCCGATGCGGAGATAGGCGGTAAGCACCGGCCAGCAAAGCAGCACTGGCTCGGTGCCGCTCAACTGTCCGTCCCACCACTCGCGGGCGGCTTCGTGCTGGGCCGACAGGCTGTCCTCGGCGTAGAGGAGGAGGTTGGCGTCGACCAGAATCACGCGTGATCCTCGCCTTCGGCTCGGGCCAGCAGTTCGGCGATGTTGTCGTAGCTGAAACCTTCGCGGAGGCCGAGCGGGCGCGGCTTGGTGTGGTAGGGTTTGGCGGTGGCCGGTTTCAACATCTCGTCGAGGCCGAGGCGCAGGGCGGAATTGACGATCTGCTTGAACGGCCGGCCCTGCCGGGCCGCGACCCGCCGCGCCTTGGTCGAGACATCGGGATCGAGGGTGAGGGTTGTGCGCACGATGGCATCTTGATGCGCCATTTCTTGGCGTCAAGATGCGCACAGCCGTTGACCTGAAAAAGAAGCGGCGCCGGTGACGGCGCCGCTGGAGGAGATAAAGATTACGAGAACGAGGAACGAGAACGATCGTTACTTGATCATGTCGGCCACGAAGGAGCGCTCGTCGACGAGTTCCTTGTTGGTGGCGGCGATCTTCTGTTTCGCGAAGTCGTCGAGGAAGTAGTTGGTGATCGGTTCGTAGGTGCCGGGGGCGGTCGTGCGCACCGGCATGCCGGCCCAGACGTTGGCATCGAAGCCGTAGGCGCCGTTGGATTTGATGGCGACCGAGTGGACGGCGCCGATGGTCACGAGCGAGCGGACGTGATCGACGAGGGCGTTGGCGGCGGAGGCGGCCGAGGAGGCGCCGCGGGCGGCGATGATGGCGGCGCCGCGTTTGCCGACGGTCTCGCAGAAGGGGCCTTGGAGCCAGGCGAGGTCGTTGATGACCTGCGCGGCGGGCTTCCCGCCGATCGTGGCGTGGCCGTAGGCGGGGAACATCGTGGGGCTGTGGTTGCCGTAGATGTAGATGTTCTTCACCTCGGTAAGATCGACGCCGGCCTTTTTGGCGAGCTGGGTCTGCGCGCGGTTTTGGTCGAGGCGGACCATCGCGGTAAAGCGCTCGGCCGGGAGACGCTTGGCCTGCGAGGCGGCGATCATGCAGTTGGTGTTGGCGGGATTGCCGACGACCGCGACGCGGGCATCGGCGGCGGCGACAGCATCGATGATGCGGCCCTGCTCGATGAAGATCTTGCCGTTGTCCTTGAGGAGATCGGCGCGCTCCATGCCGGGGCCGCGGGGCTTGGCGCCGACGAGCAGGCACCAGTTGGCGTCCTTGAAGCCGACGGACGCATCCGAGGTCTGCACCACGCCCTTGAGGAGCGGGAACGCGCAGTCGTCGAGTTCCATGACGACGCCTTCGAGGGCTTTCAGCGCCTTCTCGATCGGAGCTTCGATGAGCTGGAGGATGACCGGTTGGTCGGGGCCGAACATCGCGCCGGAAGCGATGCGGAAGAGGAGGGAGTAGCCGATCTGGCCGGCGGCTCCGGTAACAGCGACGCGGATGGGAGTTTTCATGGAGAGGAAGGTGAATGCTTAACCGCGAAACATCCGAAAAACACGAAAGATTTTTCGCGAGTGACGGTTGTTAGCGGACGTGGGGCCGCAAATTAGCGGAATCGCGGCGCGAGCGCGGCGTGGAGCTCGCGCACGAGGGCTTCGGTCGTCGGCCAGTCGATGCAGCCGTCGGTGATGCTGACGCCGTAACGGAGTTTTTCCTTGGGCTGGGGGAAGGGCTGGTTGCCGGCGCCGAGGTTGCTTTCGATCATGGCGCCCATGATCGAGGCGTTGCCGGCGGCGATCTGAGCCATGAGGGCACGGAGGACGTCGGGCTGCAGCTCGGGTTTCTTGGCGGAGTTGTCGTGCGAGCAGTCGACGAGGATGGCCTTGGTCAGGCCGGCCTTGGCGAGGAGCGCCTCCGTCTGCGCGATGTGCGCGGGCGAGTAGTTCGCGCCGGCGGCGCCGCCGCGGAGGACGACGTGGCAGTCGGGATTGCCGCGGGTGACGATGGCGGAGGCGGCGCCGTCGACATTGATGCCGAGGAAAGTCTGGGGCTGGGCGGCGGCCTTGATGGCGTTGATGGCGGATTGGAGGGAGCCGTCGGTGCCATTTTTGAAACCAAGCGGCATCGAGAGGCCGCTGGCCATCTGGCGGTGCGTTTGCGACTCGGTGGTGCGGGCGCCGATGGCCGACCAGCAAATGAGGTCGGCGATGTATTGCGGCGTGATGGGATCGAGCAACTCGGTGGCGGTGGGCAGGCCGAGGTCGAGCACTTCACGAAGGAACGCACGCGCGGTGCGCAGGCCGGTGGCGATGTCGTGCGATCCGTCGAGATGCGGATCCATGATCAGGCCCTTCCACCCGACGGTGGTGCGGGGTTTCTCGAAATACACGCGCATGACGATCATCACGCGGTCGCTGACTTCGCGGGAGAGCGCGGCAAGCCGGCGGGCGTAGTCGCGGCCAGCCTCGAGGTCGTGGATCGAGCACGGGCCGACGATGAGCAGGAAACGGCGGTCGTCGGTAAAGATGAGGCGGTGGATTTCGCGGCGCGAGCGGGTGACGAAATCCGCCTGGGCATCCGATTTGGGCAGTTCGTCGATGAACGCGACCGGGGAGGGGAGGCGGCGGGTCTCGACGACGTTGATGTCGGAAGTTCTCTGCATGAAGGGGCAGATTGGGGTTTCCGGCGCGCGCCGCGCAAGCCCCGCTTCGGTCATTGCACTTGCGGGGTCGATTGCGATGGGCAAAAAAGTGGCCGGCCGCTTACCCCTAAGCGGCCGGCCTTTGCTTTCTTAGTTACCCCAAAACTCCCCGCTAAGCGGGGAGAAGTGTTAAACTTGATGGTTGAAGAGATAGGGATTGGGGGCTGATCGTCAAGCGTCAGTTTTCAAAATCTACCACTTTTTTTGTAAATAGTTGCTGTTATAACAATTGCCTCTCATGAAATTTCCTACTTCAGGGAGCTTTTTCCGATGGAAACCAGCCGCCTGGCTCAGAATCACGGGGGCGGATGCCGCGACGTTCCTCCAAGGACAGTTCACGAACGACCTGCGTGGCCTCTCGGCGGGAGAGGCGCGCTACGGGCTGTGGCTCGAGGTGAAGGGCAAGGTGGTCGCGGACAGCTTCGTCGTGCGTGACGCGGTGGCTGACGGCTTCTGGGTGGGGAGCTATGCGTCGATGGCGGCGACGATCAGGGAGCGGCTGGAGAGTTTCGTGATCGCGGACGATGTCGTGGTGGAGGACGAAACGGAGAGTTGGCGGGCGGTGACGATATTCGGCGAAGGAGTGGGCGAGGTGGTGGCGAATGGTCACCGAGCCGGCGTGGTGTTTCGTGGACGCCGCGGCGGCAGCGAGCACGTCGAATGGGTTTTTCGGGTGACGGCGGAACCGGACGTGGCGGAGTTCGTGCGCGGTTGGCCCGAGTTGAGCGCGATCGAGATGGAGCGGCGGCGCATCGAGGCGGGCGTGCCGCTCGTGCCGGTCGACCTCGGCCAAGGGGATCTGCCGAACGAAGGCGGGCTCGAGCGTGAGGCGATCTCTTATACCAAGGGGTGCTATCTCGGGCAGGAGGTCATGGCGCGGTTGCACGCGATGGGGCAGGTGCGACGGAGGCTCGTGCGTGTGGCCGCCGCGGCGACGGCGCCGGCGACGTTGCCCGCGGCGCTCTTCGCCGCCGGGCGGCAGGTGGGCGAGTTGCGCTCGGCGGTCGACGACGGGCGCGGCGGGAGCGTCGGACTGGCGATGGTCTCGCGGTTGCACGTCAGCGCCGACACGACGATGAGCTTTACACCTGACGCGCCCGCGGTGGTGCGCATGCTGCCGGGCCATGACTGAAACGGAACAACTCGCCGCGGTGTTCGAGCGTCTCGGCGCCGCCAGGACGCAGGCGCAGACGATGGCGGCTCAATTGCTGCGCCGCGCCGAGCAGCTCGCGGTGGAGCGTGGCACGACGCGCGAGGCGGAGCTGGCGCGGTTGCTATCGCTGGCCACGCAGGGGCACGGCGGGGTGCTGCCGGCGGATTTCGTGCCGGCGCCGCGGCCGACCCCGCGCCAATAGGTCGTAAAACCGGGCGCCGACAGACGCGGCGGCGGAAATCAGTTTGACCGTGTCCGGGCGGCGACCTTCGCTGCGGCCTCCCACCCCTCCCCGCCGCGATGAACAAAGCCGAATTGATCGAAGAGGTGCAGAAGCACCTCGGTGCAAATGCGTCCAAAGCCGCCGCCGAACGCGCCACCGAAGCCGTGCTCACGGCGGTGAAGCGCGGTCTGCGCCGCGACAAGGAGGTGTCGCTGGTGGGCTTCGGCGCCTTTTCCCTCGCGACGCGCCCGGCGCGCAACGGCTACAATCCGCACACGAAGCAGCCGATGAAAATCCGCGCGATGAAAACCATCCGCTTCAAACCGGGCGCGGATTTGCGGGCGATCGGCTGAGCGCGAGGGCGGGCGCCGGGTGCCGTGGTGTTTGGGCGGAGCGCAAACCAGCGGTGGCAAACCGTCGCTCCGAAGGGTGCGTGCTTCGGACTCGACCCGCCTGCTCCGGCGGGTTGGTTTGTTTCTTCTCCTCGTGAACAAGCCGACTGTCGTTGACCGTTTTCGTGCACTCTTCGGGCGCGCGCCCGACTTCGTGGCCCGCGCGCCCGGACGGATCGAGTTCATTGGCAATCACACCGACTACAACGGCGGCACGGTCCTCGGGGCGGCGATTGATCGCGGGGTGTGGGTGGCCGTGGCGGCGCGCACGGATGGTCCGCGCCGGTTCGCGACGGATCAGCGTGACGGGGTCCTGGCCCTTGCCGCCGGTGCGCCGGAGAAACAAGCGGGGGCGGCGAGCTGGACGAACTACCCGCTCGGCATCCTGGCGGCACTGCCGGCGTTCGGCCTGCGGGCACCGGGGGGCTTCGATTATCTCGCGATGTCCGACCTGCCGCTGGGCGCCGGACTGAGCAGCAGCGCGGCCATCGAGGTCTCGTCGGCCCTGGCATTTCTGGCGCTGACGAACCAGGCGCCATCGCGCGAGACCGTCGTCAAGGTGGGACGGCACGCGGAGAATCATTTCGTGGGCGTGCCGTGCGGCATCCTCGATCAAGGCGTGTCGGGCTTCGGCCAGAAGAACCGCCTCGTATTCATCGATTGCCGCGGACCGCACTTCGACACCGTGTCGCTGCCGGCGGGCGCGCATTTTTGGATTTTCAACACGCACACCAAGCATGCCCTCATCGACGGACTCTACGCCTCGCGGCACCGCGAGTGCATGGAGGCGGCGAAGGCGCTGGGGGTGGCGCAGCTCGCGGATGTGACGCCCGCGGTGTTTGCGCAGCGCGGAACGTCCCTGCCGGCGACGCTCAGCCGGCGCGCGGCGCATATCGTCGGCGAAATCGCACGAGTGGGCGAGGTGCGCGGCGCACTGGGAAAAGACGATCTCGCCGCGGTGGGGCTCGCGCTCAACGCGTCGCACGCCAGTTCGCGCACGCAGTTCGAGAACAGCACGCCGGAGCTCGATTTTCTCGTGGAGATTTTGGCCACGGCGCCGCACGTCTACGGGGCGCGGCTGACCGGCGGCGGTTTCGGCGGGGCGGTGATGGCGCTGACGGCGGAGAAGTTTGCCGAGTCAGATGCACGGAAAGTCGCCGAAGCCTACGCGCAGAAGTTCGACGCCGTTCCCGATATTCTCCACACGCAGACCGGCGATGGGGCCGCGCTCGTGTGATCCTGTCCGCATGAACCGCGCCCAACTCGACCAGGCCCGCCGCAAGCTCTGCGCGTTGCAGGCGCACATTCGCGACACGGTGCTCGCCGCGCGCGCAACGGAGGCGCGGCGGTTTGCCCGGGTGGTCGCGCGGACGGCGGCCGACACCGTCTATCACGTGGATCGGTTGAGTGAGCACGCGATCCTCGCGTGGTTCGAGGAGCACTGGCCGCGGGCGTGGCCGGTCGAGGTCGTGATGGAGGGGCTGGAGGAGGGCGAGCCCGCGACATTTCCGCGCGGCACGCCGGTGGCGCGCACCCAGTGGAAATGCATTCTCGACCCCATCGATGGCACCCGCGGTTTGATGTATGACAAGCGGGCGGCGTGGATCCTCGCCGGACTCGCGCCGCAGCGTGGTGCGCGGACCCACCTCGGCGACATCGTGGTGGCGGCGATGACGGAGCTGCCGACGAGCAAGCAATGGCGCAGCGATCAGTTCAGCGCGGTGCGTGGTGGTGGCGTCGTCGCGACCACGCGCGACTTGATTCGGGGTGGGGAGCGGCGGTGGGTGCCGCAGCCGTCGCGGGCGAAGCACTTCGAGCATGGCTTCGCGTCGCTCGCCCGCTTTTTTCCCGAAGGCAAGGCGTTCATCGGCCAGATCGAGGAGGAGCTGTGGCGCGAGCTCGGCGTGCTCGGGAAGGACGGCGGCCAGCTCGTGTTCGACGATCAATACATCTCCACGGGCGGCCAGCTCTACGAACTCATCGTCGGCCACGATCGCATGCTGGGCGATGTGCGTCCGCCGGTTTACGCGAAGCTCGGTTACTCGGCGGCGTCGCTGTGCTGTCATCCCTACGACATCTGCACGGCGTTGATCGCGCAGGAGGCGGGCTGCGTGGTGGAGCGGCTGGACGGCCGGCCGCTGCGCGAGCCGCTCGACACGACGACGGCGGTGGCGTGGATCGGGTTTGCCAATCGGTCGCTCGCGCGGGTCGTGCGGCCGGTGTTGCGGCGCATCCTCGCCCGGCACCTCTGACGCTTCAGAGAATCTCGGCGAATTGTGCGACCCAGGCCGCGACCGGGGCGCGGAAAAACAGGAAGTAAAGCGCCCCCGCGATCGCGAGCATCGGGCCGAAGGGCACGTGCACGCCGAAGCCGAGCGGTGCGGGCTCGCCCTCCGCGGTCTCGGTGGGCGGCGCGACAGGCGCCTCCTTGCCGGAGAGTTTCTGCCAGAGGAGCGCGATCGCGAACCACACCGTGCCGACCACGGCGCCGCCGAACACGGAGAACACGGCGCCCTGCCAGCCGCAGAACGCGCCGATGGCGCCGACGAATTTCACGTCGCCGAAGCCCATCGCCTCTTTTTTCAGCACGGTCTCGGCGAGCAACGCGATCCAGAGGACGACGCCCGATCCGATCAGCAGGCCGACCACCGAGCTGCCGCCGGCGCGCAGGCTGTCGACGAGGAAGTAACCACTCTGGGCGCCATGCAGCGCGGGCACCAGGAACGAGAGCAGCACGCCGAACACGCCGAGCCCGATCGTGAAGAGGTCGGGGATGATGAAGTGATCGAGGTCGATGAACGTTGCGGCCACGAGACAGCTGAGAAAAAGGGCGCCGCACACGGCAACGGCGGGCGGGTGCGTGAGCCAGCTTGCGACGAAGAGCAGCGCGGTCAGCAGCTCGACGAACGGGTAACGGAACGAGAAGGACCGTCCGCAGCAGCGGGCGCGTCCGCGGAGAAACAGCCACGAGAGGATCGGGATATTGTCGTGCCACTTGATCGGCTGGCCGCAGGCGCAGTGGGAGCCGGGCGTGACGATGGATTCCTCCTTGGGCAGGCGGTAGATGACGACGTTGAGGAAGCTGCCGATGCACGCGCCGAACGCGAACGCACACACGGGGAAAAACCACGGGAAGGCGGCGGCGAATTCGGCGTAGGGCATCGGGATGCAACAAACTCGGAGGCTGGCGGATCGCTGGCAAGCCACCTCCGGTCGTGAGCGGGGGTTTACGGATGAATGAGCGGGAGCGGTTCGTTGCGGAAGCGGCGATAGACGGAGAAATCGCGCACGTCGGTCGTGATGATCCTCGCTTTGGGCAGCCGTTCCGAGAGCACGACGAGCGAGGCGTCGCCGGCGTCCATCTGCGGGTATTTTTCGAGAAGAGTGGCGATGCGATCGGCCTGCTCCCAGACAGGCAGCAACCGAAGGCGACCGGTCTGCACAGCGTCAATCGCGGCGAGCAGGCAGGGGCGGTCGATGCGCATGAGATGGCATACTTCGGCCCAAACGGTTTCAGTCGTGGCGAGCGGCTCATCCAACACTGTCAGGACGGACGCACTCCACGCATGCCACTGGTCTTTGCGGTTAAACAGGCCGACGACCGGGCCGGCATCCACGAGATAGTTAGTCGCCGAAACCTTCACGCATCGAGAGATCGGGCGGTCCATCCTTCATCATGCCGGACACCTTGCGCGCCCATTCGCCGAAGGACGGGCCGCGACTACCGCGGCGCTTGGCGAGTGTCTTTGCGCCGGCGCGGGTGGCGCGCGATTTGGCTTTCGGCTTGCGGGTGGCGAGCGTGGGCATGGAGGAAAAGTCGCCGCGAGGCTGGGCGAGTCAAGCGCTGGCGAGCGCGGCGCGCGCGGCGACGGACATGGAGGGGGCCGTCTGCGCGGCCGGCGCGCCGCTCCAGATTTCCAGGGATTTTGCGCCTTGGTGGACGAGCATCGCGAGGCCGTTGGCCTGCGGGAGGCCGAGCGCGGCGGCGGCGCGCAGCAGCGCCGTCAGCGGCGGGTTGTAGATCATGTCGTAGACGGCGGCGGGGCGCGGCAGTCGGGCGAGATCGATGGGGAGGGGATCGTCGGGGCGGAGTCCGGCGCTGGTGGCGTTGATCACCAGCGAGCCGATCGGAAGATCGCGCGGCGGAGTGGCGGGGGCGAAGCCGTGGAGCGGCACGCCGGCGGCCAGCGGCGTCAGGGATTCGAGGAGTTCGTCGAGGTTTTCCCGCGTGCGATTGGCGATCCAAAGGGAGGCGCAGCGGAGTCGGAGGCACTCGACGGCCGCGCCTCGGGCCGCACCGCCGGCGCCGAGGAGAACGACGTGCGCACCGGCGAGGTCGACGCCAAGGGTCTCATGCACGGCGGCGGCCAAGCCGTAGCCGTCGGTGTTGAAGCCGTGCCAGCCCTCGGGCGACCAGCGGAGGGTGTTGACGGCGCCGATCGGGCGGGCGGCGGGATCGACGGCAGCCACGCGGTCGAACGCGATGATCTTGTGGGGGACGGTGAGGTTGACGCCGTGGAAGCGTTTGGCGTGCAGCGTGTCGAGTGCGCGTGGCAGATCGTCCGGGTGAACGTCGAAACGGTGATAGCGCCAATCGTTCCGGCCGAGCTGCGCGAGCGCGGCGTTGTGCATCGGCGGGCTGACCGAGTGCTTGATCGGGTGGCCGAGGACGGCGAGCGACGTGCCGGGACGCGACCAGCGCTCCAGATCGGCGAGGGTGAAGACGGGGTCGGATACAGCCATCGTGCTCGTTTTTTTACCCGCGCTCGTTCCCTCAGAGCGAGGGAGATTTGAAGAACGAAGAACGAACGAGGAGCGAGAACGGCCGGCTCACGGCTGCGCGTGCTTCGCGTAGGTCGCCTCGAATTCCTCGACGAAGCCGGCGAAGAGCTTCGCGCGCTCGATCTCGCCGGCGGCGGTGCAGTGGTTGACGAGATTGCGGCAGCAGCGGCAGAGCACCTCGCGCACGGGCGTGGGCATGAGGTCCGACGCCTTGGGCGCGACGTGGTTGGCCCGCAAGAGCTCGATCACCTCGTCGGCGTCGCGAAACAGGCCGCGGTCGAACGGATCGATGAAGAAGGGCAGTTCGTCGCTGAAGCAGCCGACGATGAAGTGGCCCGGAAGGCCGACCGGTTCGAGTTCCAAGTCGACGCGCCCGGCGACGAGCAGGTAGACGATGCTGAGCGAGATCGGGATGCCGGTGCGGCGGGCGAGGACCTGGTCGAGGAAGCTGTTGCGCGGGTCGGTGTAGTGCTCGACGTTGCCGTGGAAACTCCACTCGTGGAAGAGCACGCGGTTGATGATCCGGCATTTTTCCCGCGCCGACGCCGGTTCGCTGATGAGTTCGCGGCAGCGGGTGCCGATGGCGTCGAGCGTGGTGCAGATTTCGCCGACGTCGAGGCAGGGCGACACGGTGCGCGCGAGCAGGAGCGCGCCGCTCTCGAGTTCGTAGTTGAGGGAGCGGATGAAGCCGCGGAACTCGGCGACGGGGTCGGAGAACTTCAGTTCGTCCAGGAACCAGCCCGCGTGGCGGGCGAGGATGCGGTTGGGGCCGCGCGCGACGCTCTGGAGAAACGGCGCCGCGGGCGCGCCGAGTCGCGTGAAGTGGAGGAGCAGGGCGCGGCGCACCGCGGGGCTGGGGTCGTCAAGGAGGCTCAGGAGCGCGTCTTTTTGAGCTTCGCTGAGTGTGTCCGTTTCCACGCGGCGAAACGAAAAAGGATTTCCGGGGCGCGCAATCGCGAAACCGACGCGCGTGAAAAATAAATTTCTTGCGCGGATGCAACGCGCGCGGGTGCGCGAGCGCGGGCTGGAACTCAGGCCGGCTCGGAGCGCCCGCCCGACCGCGAACCGAAGAGCGCGGTGCCGACGCGCACGAGGGTGCTGCCGGCGGCGACCGCGGGCTCGAGATCGCCGGTCATGCCCATCGAGAGTTCACGGAGCGGCGTGGCGAAACGCGACGCGAGTTCGTCGCGGAGGGTGCGCAGATTCGCGAACGTGCGCTCGGCGTGCGCGGCGGTTTCCGCCGGCGTGGTGCCGAGCGGCGCGATCGTCATGAGGCCGTCGACGCGGAGGTTTTTCTTCGCGAGCGCGGCTTCGACCAGGCGCGGGGCGTCGGCGAGATCGGCGCCGAATTTCGCGGGGTCGTCGCCGGCGTTGATCTGGAGCAGAACGGGCAGCGTCCGGCCGAGTTCGGCGGCGGCGCGGTCGAGGTGGAGGAGGAGTTTTTCGCTGTCGACGCTCTGGACGCGGTCGAAGTGCCGGGCGGCGAGCCGGGATTTGTTGGACTGAAGGTGGCCGATGAGTTCCCAGCGCAGGGCGGCGGAGGCGGGGGCGAGTTGCGGGCGTTTTTCGACGGCCTCCTGCACGCGGTTTTCGCCCACGGCGCGCAGGCCGTAGCGCGCGGCGTAGTCGGCGGCGCCGGCCGGATGGGTCTTGGTGACGGCGAGCAACTCCACGTCACGCGGGTCGCGTCCGGCGCGGGCGCAGGCGGCGGCGATGCGGGCGCGGACCGCGTCGGTGCGGCGGGTGAATTCTTCGTAGGCGATGAGCATCGAATGAGAAGATTTAGATAATCTACTTAAGGGTTTACGGCGACCCTCGCTCCACTACTGTGCGAACCGGATTGGTGCCCTAATCATGCAAATTGAGAACTTCAAAATCTTCGCCGACCTGGTCGAGACGAAGAGTTTTTCCAAATCCGCCAAGCTGAATGGCATTACGCAGTCGGCGGTGAGCCAGCAGGCGCGGGCGATGGAGCGGCACTTCAAGACGCTGCTGATCGACCGCAGCCAGAAACAATTCCAGCTCACGCGCGAGGGGCAGCGCGTCTATGAATCGGCGAAGGAGATGCTGCACACCTACGAAAAGCTGCTCTCGGAGTTGCAGGAGATGAAGAAGGTCATCAGCGGCACGATCCGCATCTCGACCATCTACTCGATCGGGCTCCACGAGCTGCCGCCGTTCATCAAGAAATTCCTGCACGACTTCCCGTCGGTCAATGTGCGCGTGGAATACCGCCGCTCGAACCTCGTCTACGAGGACATCCTGCACAACGCGGTTGATTTCGGCCTGGTGGCCTTCCCGCTCAAGCAGCGGCAGATCGAGGTGCTGCCCTTCCGGAACGATCACCTCGTGTTGATCACGCACCCGAACCACCCGCTGGCGAAGCGCAACGAGGTGGAGGTCAAGGAACTCGCGGGGCAGAAGTTCATCGGCTTCGACCCCGACATCCCGACGCGCAAAGCCGTCGATCAGATTTTCCGCGAGCACAAGCTGGAGATCGAGCCGGTGATGGAGTTCGACAACATCGAGACGGTGAAGCGCGCGGTGGAAATCGACCACGGCATCGCCATCGTGCCGCAGGCGACCGTGCAGCAGGAGCAGAAGCAGGGCACGCTCGCGGTGCTGCCGTTCAAGGGGAAGGATTTCACCCGGCCGCTCGCGATCCTGCACCGCAAGGGCCGCGTGCTGACGCCGGCGATGAAGAAATTCATCGAGACGCTCGGGCTGGATCTGCCGGAAATCCGCGAGTCGTGAGCGCGCGCCGGGCGCGCCACGCGGAATTCGGGGAAGATGATTTGCGCCGGATGCTCTGACAGGCATCCTCGATTCACCATGAAATCTTTTCGTTCCCTGCGCCAGGTGCTCCCGGTGACGCTCATGCTTGGTCTCGCGAGTTGTGCGAAACAGGCGGAGCCGGCGAAATCCGCGGCGGCCCAGCCGGCGAAGCCCGCCGCCGGTGCGATGGCGGCGCTGCCGAAGCTCGGCGCGGCCCCGGCGTGGAACCTGAAAGATGTGGACGGCAAGGCCGTCAGCTCCGCGCAGTTCGCGGGCAAGGTGTTGGTGGTCGATTTCTGGGCCACGTGGTGCGGTCCCTGCCGCCAGGAGATTCCGGGCTATATCGAACTCCAGAAGAAATACGGCGCCGACAAGCTCGCGGTCGTGGGCGTATCGCTCGACCAGGCGGGGCCGGAGGTCGTAAAGGCCTTCATCGCGAAAAACGGCGTGAACTACCAGATGGTGATGGGCGACGATGCCGTGATCGGGGCCTTCGGCGGCGTGGAGGCCATCCCGACGACGTTCCTGATCGACAAGGCCGGGCAGATTCGCGACCGGAAGGTCGGGGCGGAAGAAGCGGCGTCCTACGAGAGGAAGATCGCGGCGTTGATGGAGTGAGCGCAGGGGAGGTGGAGCGCGTTGCCCTCAACGCGCTGGTTTGGAGGTGGGAGCGGGTTCACCCCGTGACTCGTCGAGGCGTAAAGCGCCTCTCACAAAAAGCGCGTTGGGGGGGCAACGCGCGCCACCCGCGCCGACCCGGCTTCGCCCTTCGGGCTACGCACCGGAGAAAAAGAGAAGGGGCCGGCGATAACCCCTTAACGCCGGCCCCAGTTTTTTCTCTCCGGCTGCGAGAGCCGGTTTCACGCTACCCAAAACCCTGCTTTGGGCAGGATGGGTGATATGAGCAGCGCGCGTGCCAGCTTCCGCGCCGCTGTGTGACGACTTTCGGGCGGCGGCGAGGAGGGTGGGTAGCGGCGGGCGTCCCGGCCCGCCGACGGATCGGGCGAAAGTCCAGGACCGGCAGGCGGGGAACGCCCGCCGCTACGACGCCAGCGCACAGCCCGACGACAGTTCATTCTCGTTGGGTCCGATCCCCCGAAGCTTGCTTCGGCTTGGTCGGTGTAGCCGCGAGCGTGAGCGAGTGGACGCGGAACCACTCGCTCACGCTCGCAGCGACCAGGATCGGAGAACGTGATGCGGACATGGTGGGGGGCTTGGTGAAATGCCCCCGAGCTTGCTCCGGGGATGTTTACTCCAACGTCACTTTGCCTTTGGATGGTAGGCCCGGCCGGTGGCCAGGCTGCCCGCCGAGCGGGCGGGCTTGCAACGGAAGGCCTGAAAGCTACGGGACGTTGGTATCAGTCAGCGGCGAAATTGGTGATACGGGCCAGTTCGTCGGCGATGGCCCGGTGGTTGTAGCACCGGGGCAGCTTGTGCTGGCCGCCCCATTTGCCGTGGTAGCGCTGCCAGTGGGCGAAGACGCCCGGCATGACCAG
The DNA here is from genome assembly GCA_016235555.1 of Verrucomicrobiota bacterium. GTDB lineage: Bacteria > Verrucomicrobiota > Verrucomicrobiia > Opitutales > Opitutaceae > JACRKC01. The sequence goes on along the minus strand of JACRKC010000127.1, from coordinate 7,735 downwards.
GCGGACCACGGGCAGTTCGAGCAGGCCGCCTTTGCGCTTGGCCGCGTAGAGCGGGTTGAGCTGCTGCAGCTCGACGTCGAGACTGGCCGCGATTTGCGGGCCGATGGGCGTCGTGATCGTGCCCGGCTTGAGTTCGAGCCACCATTCGTGGCGGCCGTGCAACTGTCCGGTGAGGTTGCCCTGGTGCTGCGGGGCGACGTGGAAATTCACCAGCCTCCAGCCCTGCTTCAGGCAGACCGCGGCGATCGCGGCGCTCAACTGGAGTTCGGTGGTCTTCTCCCCGAACAGGTCGAGCGTCCCGGTGGTGCGGCCCACCACGAGCAGGCGCGGCGGCGTCGTGGAGACGAACCGCACGACGTCGCCGAGCGCGTAGCGCGCCAGGCCGGCGGGAGAGGTCACGAGCACGGCATAGTCGGTGCCGGTCTTCACCTCGGCGAGGGGCACGGCCCGGCTGCCGAGTTTTTCGATCTGCGACTCGTCGTAATCGTCGACGGGGATGAATTCGAAAAACAAGCCGCCGTTGGCGAGCACGCGGAGTCCGTCGCGATGGTGGGCGTCCTGCACCGCGAGGTAGCCCTCGGTGGCGGCGTAGACCTCGTGGAAGTTCACCGTCGGGCCGAGCACCGCCCTGAGTTCCTCGTAGTAGGGGCCGACCGGCAGGCCGGTGTGCACGAAGCACCGGAGGTTCGGCCAGCGTTGCTGGAGGTAGGTGAGATGGCCCTGCGATTGCGCCGCGTCGGCGAACAACGCGTCGGCGAACCCCAGCGCGCTGGTCGGGCTGCCCGAGAGCAGGGCGATGTCGCGGGGATGGGAGTGCGCCACCAGGGCGTCGAGCTTTTCCTCCCAGTTGCTCATCTGGGCGATGGCGCCGTGGGGCTCGAAGAGATGGCGCTCGTTCCACGGCCGCGGGTAGGTGGCCAGAATCGCGCTGACGTCACCCGCGTGCGCGGGAGGGGGGCCCGAGTCGGGGATGTGGGCGAGCCGCCGGGTGCCGCCGAGGTGCAGATGGCGGCCGTGAAACACGGACGCGTTGCGCATCCGGACATTGAAGTAGAGCAGCGATTCGAGTTCCGCACGTTGGAGGTGATCCAGCAGGTCGCCGGTCATCGGCAGGTAGTGCGGCCGGGCGTCGGTCGTGCCCGAGGTGAGCGCGAACAGCGAACACTTCCCCGGCCACAGCACGTCGCGTTCGCCGTGGATCATCCGTCCGACCTGCGGCGCGATGCGGGCATAGGTGCAGGGCGCGACGTGCGTGCGAAACGTCTCGTAGTTCATGCCGGCCGTCACGCCGGTTTCGCGCCAGTGGCGCGCCTGCGCGAGCTGGCGCACGAGCCGTTTGAACACCCGGGCCTGCAACGCCGCCGCGCCGCCCCGCTGCAACAAGTTCAACTCCGCGGCGGCGGACAGCAGGTTGATCCCGAACACGAAGACGCTCTTGGGCCAGGCGGGCATGACGGCGAGTTCGCGCTGAGGCGACGCGGCACCGCGGAGAGCGGCAAGCGAATTCCCTCGGAACGCAGCGGCTTACGCGTTTTTTGCGCGACGGCTCCGCTCCGCGGGGCCTCCCACTTTCCTGCCCTGCGGAGGGGCGCTTTTCCAAGCGTCCAAGCCCGGCGGTTGAAAACCGCCGCTCCGTCGCTCCCGCTGGACGGCAAGGAACTGAGATGCGTCCGGCCCGCGGGGCCTGATTTGGTTTGCGCGCCGCGGAACGCCCACGGCACCTTCGCCGCCGTGCCGTTTCCCCCTGTGATCTTCGAGGACGATTCGCTCGTCGCGTTCGACAAACCGAGTGGTCTGCTCGTTGCGCCCGATCGTTGGGACAAGGCGCGGGAACACCTCATGGCGCTCGTCCACGCGCACCCGCGCTACGGTCGCGGCGTCGCCAACGTCCACCGCCTCGATGCCGACACGAGCGGCCTGTTGCTCTGCGCGAAAACGAAGCCCGCGCTCGATTATCTCAGCGGCCAGTTCCAATCGAAGACCGTCCGCAAGACCTACCACGCCTTCGTCGTGGTGCTCCCGCCCGAGCAGGCGATGAAAGTCGTCGCGCCCATCCGGGACGACGCCGGGTGGCTGCCGGGTGAGTTCGCCGTCGATCTGGCGCTCGGTGCCGACGAGGCGAATCCGGGGCGGATGCGCGTCTTCAAGAAACGCGGCGGCAAGGACTGCACGACCGAGTTTCGCACGTTGGAGCGGTTCGGCGGCGGGCGGAGCGCGCCGGGTGCGAGCTTCGCTTTCGTGGAGTGCCGCCCGCTCACCGGCCGCACCCACCAGCTCCGCGTGCATCTCGCCGCCGCCGGTGCACCGATTCTCAACGATGCCTTCTACGGCACGCCGGATATCACGCTCCGCCTCTCCGACCTCAAACGCGGCTACAAGGGCCGCGACGAGGAGAAGCCGTTGCTCGGCCGGCTCGCCCTTCACGCGACCGAACTCACGCTCGCGCATCCGCTGACGCGCGAACCGGTCACCCTGCGGGCACCGCTGCCCCACGAGTTCGAGATCGCGTTGAAGTATCTGCGCAAGTTCGCCGCCGCGCGGCCCGGCTTGCGGTAGCGCCCCGCGTCACGCCGGCGCCGCCGTGCGTTTGTGGTCCGCAATCGTGGCGCCGGGGCTGTTGTTTAGAGCGTTGCCGCCCCCGGCGCGCCTGCCACACTTCCCGCCCTATGCCCCAACCTCGCTCTCTCACCCGCCGCGAAGCCCTCCGCGCCGCCGCGATCGGCGCGCTGGCGTTGCCCGTGCTCGCGGGCCGCGCATCTGCCGCTGAACCGGCTCCTTCGCTCGGCGCCGCCAAACCCGAGCGCCTCCGCCTCGGCGTCGCCTCGTATTCGCTGCGCAATCTGTCGCTCGACGACACCATCGTCGCCGTCAAGGCCCTGCGCCTCTCGCAGATCGCGCTCTTCCGCAATCACTGCAACTGGGAGGGCGCCTCGGTCGACGAGTGCCGCGCCGTCGGCGCCAAGCTCAAGGCGGCCGGCCTCCAGTTGCACGGCTCCGGCGTCGTCAACCTGCCCAACGACGAGGCCAAGTGCCGCAAGGCCTTTGAAAACGTGAAGGCCGCCGGCATGGCCACGATGGTCTGCAAACCCGACCTCGATGCGCTCCCGCTCGTCGCGAAACTCGCGAAGGAGTTCGACCAGAAGCTCGCGATCCACAACCACGGCCCGGAGGACAAGGTCTACCCGACGCCCGAGGTCGCGTGGAATGCCATCAAGGCGCTCGATGCGCGCATCGGCCTCTGCATCGACGTCGGGCACACCGAGCGTTTCGGCCACGGCGCCGCCGCGGCGATCCGGAAATACGCCGCGCGCCTCTACGACGTGCATCTGAAGGACAGCGTGGCGATCGTCGGTGCGCAGCGCGACGTGCCGGTCGAAGTCGGCGCCGGCCGGCTCGACATCCCCGGCGTGCTGCGCGCGCTCCTCGAGATCAAATACTCCGGCGTCGTCGCCTTCGAATACGAAAAAGCCTCCGGCAACCCCGTCACCGGCCTCGCCGAGTCCGTCGGCTATGTGCGCGGCCTGCTCACGGCGCTGGGGTAGGTCGGGTCTCTGACCGGACCCACCTCAACCCCGCACAATCACGAGCAAGAGGACGACGGCGAAACCCGCGAATAACGGTGGAGCCGTGCGCTTCACGATCTCGGTCGCCGGCACGCCGGCGTGGTTCGCCGAGAAGATCACCACCGCCGCGGCCGGCGACATCGTGCGGCCGAACGTCGCCGCGATCGCGGCAAGGGTGCCGAGATCGAGGGCGGCGGGAAGATTGTCGCGCAGTGCGGGGAGCACGGCTTTTGAAAACGCCACGCTCGGACCGATGCCGGAGCCGGTGATCACGCCGAGTGCGCCGGGGAAAAATCCCGCGGCGAGCTTGCCGCCGAGGCCGGTGCCGGAGACGAGGTTCACGAGCTTTTCGGTGAGCCCGACCTGCGTCATGCCGGCGATGAAGCAGCTGGCGGTGACGATGAGCGAGATGATGTTGGCGTAGGCGTAGCCGAGCCCCTCGAAGAACGCCTTCACCTTGGTGGTGAGTTCGTCGCGGCAGAGCAGGAGCACGATGATCGTCGAGAGGATCATGGCGTGCGAGACGGGCAGGCCTTTCTCGAACGGCGCCGGCGGCGTGGAGAACATCACGCCCGGCAGCAGCGCGAAGATCATGAGCATCGGCAGCGGCGGGAGCAGCGCCTTCCACCGCCGGCCGGCAGCGGGAGGTGGCACAAACCCGGCGGCGGTCGCGGCGGCGCCCTCGCGCGGCTGGCGTTTCGTGATCAGCGCAAAGACCGCCACGGCCGTGACGAAGCCGCCGAGCAGCGGCCAGAACATCGCACCCATCGCCTGCTTCATCGGCGCGCCGCTCGACTCGTGGATCGCGACGAGATCGGCGTCACCGGGGTTGTAGAGGCTGCCGCCGCCGGAGCAGCCGAGCGCGAGCGTCGCCGCGGCGGCCGCCGCGGGATAACCCGCCGCGAGCATGAGCGGCACGAGGATCGGACCGACGGCGGCGGCGCACGCGGTCTGGCTGGTGACGGCGATGTTGGCGATGAACCCGGTGAGGCAGCCGCCGGGGATGAGCAGCCACCAGCGGCGTCGCGCGGGCGCGAGGAGCAGTTGCACGAGCTCGCGATCGGCGCCGGCGGCGCGCAGCACGTAGGCGTAGCCCATCGCGGAGCAGATCGGGCCGATGGTCTTGCCGTTGCCCATCTCCGCGAGGAACACCTCGAAGACCACGAGCGGCTTCGCCGCGAGCGACGCCAGCGCGAGGCCGGCGGCGAAGAGCGTGAGCCTCACTTCGACCTTTTTCACGAGACACCACATCGCCAGCGCGATGATCAGCAGGGCAGCGGGGAACTGCATCGCGGCAAACTACGCGGACGCAGAAGCGTGGCACGATCAATCTTGCGCCGGCAGGCGAAGGAGGAGCAACCGGAAGTGAGGTCAGCCAGCTGTAGCGGCGGTCTGTGACCGCCGGCGATGCGCCAAGGGTTCTCGTTCGGCGGTCGCAGGCCGCCGCTACAACCAAGGCCTCGGTTTAATGACCTCACTTCCGGTTACGCCCCAGCGCGCTGGCCTACGCGGGGACAATTTGTGCATTCACACCGGAAAGCCGTGGATCAGCGGCACCGGGACCAAGCAAAGGCTCGCGCGGCGCGCTCGTCGGAATCTACACTTTGCCATGAACACCCGCGCCCCGCATCGTTCGCGCACCATGCTCTGGCTCCGCCCCGCGCTTGCCGTCGTCCTCGCCTCCGTCGCGCACGCGCACGTGATGGGCGACGCGGTGCACGATGCGCCGGCGCGGCGCTTCGCGCGCGAGTTTGCGCCCGTGCGCGTGGCGTTGCTGCGCACCGCGGTGGCGGACCGCGCGCCCGGGGGCGGCGGCGGGCGGTCGTCGCTCGAGGATATGTTCGCGTGTTTTTCCCCCGCGGTCCGCGTGCATCCGGTCGGCGACGTTTTGCGCGTCGAGTCCAATGGCCTGCCGGCGCACGGCATGATGGTGGGCATCACCGCGTGGCAGCAGCAGGTGCCGTTGCCACAGCCCTACACCGGGAACAATGCCTGGAGCATCCCGCGGCATCCGCAGCCGTCGCCCAGTCCCGTTTCGATCCAAAACCGCTTCCTGCGCGGTGCCATCGCGCTCGCGGCGAACGGCATTCCGATCTTCAACCCGCAGAACAACCGTGGCGAGGTCTCCCAGGACATCGGCGAACTCGATCAGTGGGGCGGCCACTGCGGGCGCGCGGACGACTACCACTATCATATCGCGCCGCTCCATCTGCAGGAGACGCTCGGCCGCGAGCGGCCGATCGCGTGCGCGCTCGATGGTTATCTGATCTACGGTCTCACCGAGCCGGACGGCACCGCGCCGCAGGGACTCGACGCGTTCAACGGCCACGTCGTGCCGGCGCTCGGTTATCACTATCATGCTTCGAAGAAATATCCGTTCGTGAACGGCGGCTTCCACGGCGTCGTCGTCGAGCGCGATGAACAGGTGGAACCGCAGCCGCGCGCGCAGGGCGTGCGCCCGGCGCTCGCGGCGCTGCGCGGCGCGAAGATCGTCGGCTTCGAGGGGTCGCCCGGGCAGACGGCGAGCAGGCTCAGCTACACGGTGAACGGGAAGCCGGCGTCGGTCAGCTATGCGGCGCTTGGCGGGGGGCAGTGGAGGTTCCAGTTCGTCAATGCCGATGGGGCGACGCGGGAGGAGGTCCACCGTGAGGGCGAACGTGGCGGCGGTGGCGGCGGTCGCGACGCCAGGAAAAAGGGCGGTGGCGCGCCGAAGTGAAAAGGCCCGCCGCGCGAACCGGAGAAGGAACCCGGCGCCGCGCCCGGCTACCCGCCGCCGCCTTCGAAAGGCCCGGGCGCGAAGACCCAGCTGATCGCGCCGAGGTAGAGGAGTGTTGCCAGTCTGGCGGTGGTGCGGTCATTGGTCGCGCCATGATCCCCGCCGCGAGATTCCTGTGCTGCCTGGTGTCGTGCTGTGTGTCGGCGGCGTTTGCCGAGCCGCTTGTCGGAGCGCGCGTGGATGCGCTGCGCGCGCACATCCGCGAGAACTTTTTCGTGCCCTCGCCGCTGCCCGCACTCGCAGCGAAGACGCATCGGACCCTTTCTCCCGCGAGTGGCGTGCGGGCCGAGGCGGTCACGTATGCGACGGCGCTCGGTATGCGCGTGCCCGCGATTTTGTATCTGCCGGACCCGTTGCCGCAGGGCGGGAAAATCCCGGCCTTCATCGTCGTCAACGGCCACGGCGGGGACAAATACTCGTGGTATGCCTACCTGGCGGGCATCGCCTACGCGCGCGCGGGCGCGGCGGTGCTCACCTATGATCCGGCGGGCGAGGGCGAGCGCAGTGCGTCACGCCAGTCCGGCACGCGCGACCATGACAAGCTCAAGGGCGACGACGTCATGGCGCGGCGGCTCGCCGGCCTCATGATGACCGACGTGATCCAGGCGGTGTCGTTTCTCGCGTCGCGGCCCGAGGTGGATGCGTCGCGGATCGCCGCGGGCGGCTACTCGATGGGCTCGTTCGTGCTCGGGCTGGCGGGCGCGGTGGAGCCGCGGCTGCGTGCTTGCGTGCTCGTGGGCGGCGGCAACCTGAGCGGCGCCGGCGATCACTGGGACCGGAGCAAGCCGATGTGCCAGGCACTGCCGTGGCCCTCGCTCGATTTCCTCGGCGACCGCGGCGGGGCGATCTACGCGTTGCACGCGGCGCGCGGGCCGACGCTCGTGTGGAATGGCCGGGCCGATACCGTGGTGGAGATACCGAAGACGCAGGAACCGTTCTTCCAAGCGTTGCGCGAACGCGCGGCGAAAATCCGCGGCACGGCGGACGGGCTGTTTGAGTTTGGCTTCACGGACGGCGGCAGCCACCGGCCGTATTTTGTGACGAAGCCCGTCGCGCAATGGCTGGAGCGTGTGATCGATTTTCCCAACTGGACCGAGGCGGCGTTGCGCGCGCAACCCGAGACGCACCTCGGCGAATGGGCGGCGCGCATGAGTTACCCGGTCGACAAACTCTACGCGACCGAAGAGCGCGAAGGCGGCGCGAGGGTGGTCGCGGTCGACGTGCCCAACATCACGCGCGAGCAACTGAGCGTCTTTTCCGCGGCGGAGTGGGAGCGCGTCAAACGGGACTACACCTTCGACGTGTGGACGGAACGGGCGCGGAAGTTGTAGGGCGGGGTCGCCGAACCCCGCCGAGTTTTGGGAGTCGGTGGAGAAGCGTCGAGCGGCGGGGTTCG